>NZ_JBIUCC010000001.1:1428671-1514934 GCF_044593495.1 Streptomyces sp. NPDC051963
GAGCACCTTGCCCGCACGCACGGCGCCGAGGAAGGCGCCCGCGGCCTGTTCGATGCCGCGCTGGCGGGCGACCGGCACCCAGTCCCCGCGCCGTCGTACCGTCGGCTGACCCTTGTGGTCGATCACCTCGGCGAGGTTGACCACCTGGCGCTTGGTGTCCTGCCCGGACACCTCCAGGATCTCCTCCGCCGAACCGCTGAGCCGGTTCATCACACCGAGCGCGGTGAAGCCGTCCCCGGCGAGCTGGAGCACCACGTGGTGCAGCAGTCCGCCCTCGGTGCGGGCGCGGACGGTCACGTCGTCGACCGGGCCGGGCACCAGGAAGCGCAGTGTGTCCACGACGTGGATGAAGTCGTCGAGGATCATCGTGCGCGGCTCCTCCGGCAGCCCGATCCGGTTCTTCTGCATCAGGATCAGCTCGCGCGGATGATCGGCGCACTGCACATAGCCGGGGGCATGGCGCCGGTTGAACCCGACGGCGAGACTCACATTCCGCGACTCCGCCAGCGCCACCAGCCGCTCGGAGTCGGCGAGTTCGTAGGCCAGCGGCTTGTCGACATACGTCGGAACGCCCGCCTCCAGCAGCCTGGCGACGATCTCGGGGTGCACGACGGTGGGCGCGTGCACGAACGCGGCGTCGAGGTCCTGGGCGAGCAGCGCGTCCAGGTCCCGGTGGCGCCGGGCGTCGGGCAGGTGGAGGCCGTCGGCTACCCGGGCGAGCGTCGCGGGCGTACGGGTCTGGAGGTGCAGCTCGATGTCCGGCTGCGCTCCCAGCACCGGCAAGTAAGCCTTCTGCGCGATGTCACCGAGTCCGATGCAGCCGACTTTCACGGGGTGCGCTCCTTTGACGGTTCCTTGCCGGGGTTTCCCCGGAAGCATACGGCGACCGCGGTGGCCGCCGGTCGGCGATCCAGTCGTAGCTCCGCGGAAAATGCCTGGTGGGACGCGCCGAGTTCGGTCAGGATGCGGGCATGACGACTGAGCGCCGCTTGCCCGCCCACACCGCTGACGAACGCACGATGCTGGAAGGCTGGTTGGAGTACCACCGGCAGACCCTCGCCGTGAAGTGCGAGGGTCTGAGCGACGCCCAGCTCAGGACCGCTTCGGTGGAACCGTCCGAGTTGTCCTTGCTGGGGCTGGTGCGGCACATGGCCGACGTGGAGCGGAGCTGGTTCCGCAGGGTGCTCGCGGACGAGGACGCGGGGCCGATCTACTACAGCGAGGAGGACCTCGACGGCGAGTTCCACCTCACCGAGGCGGACACCTGGGAAGAGGCCCGTGCCACCTGGCAGGCCGAGATCGAGACCGCCCGGCGCAACGCGGCCCGCTTCGGCCTGGACGACATCACCGAGGGCAAGCACCGTCGCACCGGCGAGCGGTACAACCTGCGCTGGCTCTACACGCACATGATCGAGGAGTACGCGCGTCACAACGGCCACGCCGACCTGATCCGTGAGCGGCTCGACGGCGCCGTCGGCGACTGACGCCGGCCGCCACGTCCGGCCCCCGCACACGCCGCTGGTCACCCATGCGGGGCATCCTGACCTCGTCCGGTGCCCCAAAGGGCGGCGGACGCAGCAGAGTTGCCCGGGTGCATCGAACGACGACCAACGCAACGCTCCTCGTCACCGTGGCCGTCTCGGCCCTCTGCGGCTGTGTGACGGTCCAGCGCCCGGCATCGGCTCCTCCGGCGCCACCCTCCGGGACGGTACCGGCCCGGCCGGACGGCAGCGCAGAACCGAACATCGCGCAGGCGCCGGCACGGGAGGCGCTGGAGTTCGTCGGGCCGCGGCGGAATCCGACACCGGCGACGCAGCCTCCAGCGGCTTCGGCTCCGCCACCCGTGCCGCAGTCGCCGACGTCACCTCCGAGGCAGCCGAATCCGGCACCCCGAAGCCCGAAAGCAGCGCAACCGCAGCGACCGCGCGTCGAGGTCCCCCAGGTGACCGAACCGATCCCCACGGACGCCGGGGACGTCTGCGCCCTCGGCAGGAAATACGGCGGGTGGCAGTCCGAAAGCCCGGAGTCGAGGATCTGCCGGCAGGCGTACGGGCGTTGAGGGTGCCGAGGGAGCTGTCATCGCTGCCGCGGCGGCCCCCACCCCCCGTCGTCCGCAGAGCCCCCCTCCCCCAACCGCTGTTCCAACCGGCTGATGGCCGCCCGCACCCCGTCCCCGTACGGGTCGTCCCCCAGCGCATCCACCGCACCTCGCGCCTGCCGGATATGCGCCCGCGCGGCCTCGGAGCGGCCCAACTTCACATAGTCGGCGGCCAGATTCAGATGCAGCGACGGATACAGGGCGCGCGCGGCGGGCGCCCCTTCGTGTTGGGCGAGCCGCTCGTCGGTCAACTCGTCCGCTGCCGTCAACGCCCGTAGATCCCAGGCGAGTTCGTCCGAGGGATCGTCCTGCGCGTCGGCCATGTAGTGCGCCAGCGTGCAGCGGTGCAGCGGATCCCCCGTCTCGCCGATCTCCGCCCACAGGTCCAGGAAGCGGTGGCGGGCCTCCTCGCGGTCACCCGCGTGGTGCAGGATCACGACCTGGCCGATCCGCGTCATCACCGCATCCGCCGCCACCTGCTCCGGTCGCTCCGCCACCGCACCCTCCCAGCACTCGCAGACGTCGCTCCCTGACGACGCTAACGGCAGCCACTGACAATCCCGGCGAGGCGGGGCCGACCCACGGGGACGGCCCACTCCAGGTCAGCGCAGGTTCGGGATACGCCAGTCGATCGGCTCATGGCCCTGTCCCGCGACGGCCTCGTCGATCTGTGTGAAGGGCCGGGAGCCGAAGAACTTCTTCGCCGACAGCGGGGAAGGGTGCGCGCCCTTCACCACGATGTGGCGCTCCTCGTCGATCAGCGGGAGCTTCTTCTGCGCGTAGTTGCCCCACAGGACGAAGACCGCCGGGTCGGGACGGCCGGCCACGGCCCGGATCACCGCGTCGGTGAACTTCTCCCAGCCCTTGCCCTTGTGCGAGTTGGCCTCGCCGGCCCGGACCGTGAGCACCGCGTTGAGCAGCAGGACGCCCTGCTCGGCCCACGGCATGAGATAGCCGTTGTCCGGGACGGGCGTGCCCAGCTCGGCCTGCATCTCCTTGTAGATGTTGCGCAGGGAGGGCGGGGTCTTCACTCCCGGACGGACCGAGAAGCACAGGCCGTGCCCCTGGCCCTCGCCGTGGTACGGGTCCTGACCGAGGATCAGGACCTTCACCCGGTCGTACGGCGTCGCCGCCAGCGCGGCGAAGACCTCCTCGCGCGGAGGGTAGACGGGACCCTTCGCCCGCTCCTCCTCGACGAACTCCGTCAGCTCCTTGAAGTAGGGCTGCTGAAGTTCGTCGCCCAGGACCCCGCGCCAGGACTCGGGCAGCATGGAGATGTCGGTCACGTCGACTTCCTTACGATGTGCGGTCGCTTCGATGCCCCAGAACCTACCGGCGACCACTGACAATCGACGCGGCCGAGCGCACTACCAGCTCGTCTTGCGGTACAGCTCCCACATCATCATGATCGTCGACGGGTCCAGCGCCCGCTCCGCACCCGCGACTTCGTCGCTCGCGGCCACGTACTGCCTGCCCTGCCACAGCGGGATCAGCCGTGCGTCGTCGACCAGGATCTGCTGGGCCTCCTCGAACTCCCGCACCACATTGGCGCGGTCGCTCTCCTCGCGGGAGCGGGGCAGCAGTTCGCCGGTGATCTCGGGCGCCGGGTAGGGCGTACCGAGCGCGTTCTGCTCGCCGACGAACGGGGCGATGAAGTTGTCGGCGTCCGGGAAGTCGGCGAACCAGCCGCGCCCGAACACCGGGTACTCGCCCTTCTGGTAGCCCGCCACATAGGTCTTCCAGGGCCGGCTCTTCAGGGTGACCCGGAAGAGACCCGACTCGTCGAGCTGGCGCTTGAGCTCCTCGAACTCCGCCTTGGTCGCGGAGCCGTAGCGGTCGCTGGTGTACCAGAGCGTGAGCGGAACGGGGTCGGTGATGCCCGCGTCGGAGAGCATCTCGCGGGCCTTGGAGGTGCTGGGGTCGCCGAAGTCGTCGAAGAAGCCGGTGGTGTGGCCGGTCAGTCCCTTCGGGACCATCGAGTACAGCGGCTCGACGGTGTCCTTGTAGACGTGGTGCGCGATCGCCGCACGGTCGACGACCTGGGCGACGGCCTTGCGGACGGCGGGCTTCGCGGCCCAGGGGTCCTTCGGGTTGAACACCAGGTAGTTGATCTCGGTGCCGGAGCCCTCGATGAGCTGGAGTTCGCCCTTGGAGTCCTTGTCCTGGAGGTCGACGATGTCGTCGGCGGCGAGGCCGCGGAAGGCGACGTCGAGTTCCTTGTCCTTGAGCGCGCCGGTCAGGGTGGGCGAGTCCTGGAAGTAACGGATGGTCACCGCATCGTTTCTGCGGTCCGCGAATCCCTTGTACGAGTCGTTTCCGACGAGCTCGGCCTGCTTGCCGTCGTCGTACGACTTGAGGGCGTACGGCCCCGATCCGACGACCCCGTCGTCCTTGCGCAGCGCGTCGGCCGGGTAGGCGTCGGGGGCGACGATCGACATGGCGGGTGTGGCGAGCACGAACGGGAAGGTGGCGTCCGGCTTGTTCAGATGGAAGACGATCTCACGGTCGCCGAGGGCCTGGACCCGGTCGAGGCTGCCGAGCAGACCGGCGGGGCCGCCGTTGACGTTGATCTCCCTGATCCGGTCGATCGAGTACTTGACGGCCTTCGCGTCGAGCACGCTGCCGTCGGAGAACTTCAGACCCGAGCGCAGCTCACAGCGGTACTCCGTGTTCGTCGCGTCGGTGAAGTCGCAGCTCTCGGCGGCGTCGGGCTGCGGGGCCGAAGCGCCGAAGGGATAGCTGAGCAGCGTCTGGTAGATGTTGCGGAACAACTCCCATGAGCTGTCCCAGGACGCGGCGGGGTCCAGGGTGCTGGGGGCGCTGGTCGTCCCGACGACGATCGGCTCCTCATCGCCGGAAGAGTCCGACGACAGCACCCCGCACCCGGCCACCAGGGACGATATGGACGCGATGGCCGCCACGTTCCGCAGGCCTCGGTTCCGGTTGAACACGCGCATGCTCCTCGATCTGCCGTACCAAGGGTCGGCAGACCATATCGCAGCCGTAGGACGGCGGAACCATTCATGCACAAGGCACTTGATCAGCGGATCTTTGACGACGTTGTCATCGGTCGATGTGCCCCGGAAACGTCGACACGGGCGCCGTTTCCGTCAACGGGCGCCCGCGTCGAAGAAGCCGGGTGGATCAGCCGACGCCGGCGTTCAGGAAGATGCCGCCGTCGATGACGAGGGTCTGGCCGGTGATCCAGTCGGACTGCGCCGAGGTGAGGAACGCGGCGGCGCCGCCGATGTCGGAGGGCACGCCGAGCCGGCCCAGCGGGTAGGACGCGGCGGCCTCCGCCTCCCGTCCCTCGTACAGCGCCTGGGCGAACTTGGTCTTCACGACGGCCGGGGCGATCGCGTTGACCCGCACCTTGGGCGCGAACTCGTGGGCGAGCTGCGCGGTGAGGTTGATCAGGGCGGCCTTGCTCACGCCGTACGCGGCGATGAAGGGCGAGGGCGCGATGCCCGCGACGGAGGCGATGTTGACGATCGCGCCGCCGTTGTCCTTCTGCCAGGCGTGCCAGGTCTTCTGCGCGAAGCCGAGCGCCGAGATCACATTGGTCTCGTACACCTTGCGCGCCACGTTCAGGTCGAGGTCGGCGAGCGGGCCGAACACCGGGTTCGTACCGGCGTTGTTGACCAGGAAGTCGACCCGGCCGAAGGCCTCCACGGTGCGCTCGACGGCGACGGCCTGGTGGGCCTCGTCGTGCGCCTTGCCGGCGACGCCGATGACTCGGTCGGCGCCGAGTGCCTCGACGGCCTCCTTGAGGGCGTCCTCGTTGCGGCCGGTGATGCACACGCGGTCACCGCGGGCGACGAGCGCCTCGGCGACGCCGTAGCCGATGCCGCGGCTGGCGCCCGTGACGAGCGCGACCTTGCCCGAAGGCTCGGGGAGTTGCGAAGTCATGTCCCTGCCCCTAGTCGAGCGGTCCGCCGGCCACGTACAGCACCTGGCCGGAGACGAATCCGGCGTCCTCGCCGGTGAAGAAGGCGATGGCGCCCGCGATGTCGTCCGGGTAGCCGACGCGCTGCACGGGGATCTGGGTGGCGGCCGCGGCCTTGAAGTCCTCGAAGCCCATGCCGACGCGGTCGGCGGTGGCCTTGGTCATCTCGGTGGCGATGAAGCCGGGGGCGACCGCGTTGGCGGTGACGCCGAACTTGCCCAGCTCGATGGCGAGGGTCTTGGTGAAGCCCTGCATGCCGGCCTTGGCGGCGGAGTAGTTGACCTGGCCGCGGTTGCCGAGCGCCGAGGACGAGGAGAGGTTGACGATCCGGCCGAACTTGGCGTCCACCATGTGCTTCTGGCAGGCCTTCGACATCAGGAACGCGCCGCGCAGGTGGACGTTCATGACGGTGTCCCAGTCGCTGACGCTCATCTTGAACAGCAGGTTGTCGCGGAGCACGCCCGCGTTGTTGACGAGGATCGTCGGCGCGCCGAGCTCGTCGGCGATCCGGGCGACGGCCGCCTCGACCTGCGCCTCGTCCGAGACGTCGCAGCCGACCGCGATCGCCTTGCCGCCCGCCGCGGTGATCTGCTCCACGGTGTCCTTGCATGCGGCCTCGTCGAGGTCGATCACGGCGACCGCGCGGCCCTCGGCGGCCAGTCGTACGGCGGTGGCGGCACCGATACCGCGCGCGGCACCGGTGACCACGGCTACCCGCTGCTCAGTGGTGGACATTGCTGCTTCTCCTCGCCCTTGAGAACGTACGCCCATCTGGTGAGCGACCGCTTAGTACCTTCAGCAGACGTGACGCTAGAAGCCCTGGCACCCGGTGTCAACGCCACACGACGCGGGTGTGATCCATTACCTCACCAGCAGATCCAGCAACCGCTCCGGCTCCACGGCCGGATCGGCGGTGAGCCCGGTGTGCACCGGCCCGGGCTGGAGGACCGTCGAGCGCGGTGCGACGAGCCAGCGGAAGCGGCGTCCGGCGTCGTCGCGCGCGGCCTGTCCGGCCGCCTCTCCCCCGGTGCACACGCCCTCGACCGCACGCAGCGCGGCCCGTACGCCCGCCACGTCCGCCGCCGGGTCCAGCGCCAGCAGCTTGGCCTCGTCCAGGTGGGTGCGGGCGGCCACGAAGGACCGGGCGCGGCAGTACACCAGCACGCCGGCGTTGAAGCACTCCCCGCGCTCGACGCGCGGCACCACCCGCAGCAGCGCGTACTCGAAGACGTCCTTCCCGCGGGCACGGGTGCCCAGGGTGCGCTCGCTCACTTGATCCCCTCGATGCGTTCGTGGATGACGGCGGCCCGAGCGACCAACGGCTGCGCGTAGGCCCGTCGGAGCGCGTCCGGCGACTCGAACCCGGGCTCGTCCGTGAGCCACACCTCGGGGATCGAGGCGGTCACCTCGGCGACCAGGTCGGCGGTCACCAGGGGCGCCAGTTCGGCGGCGGCCGCCCTGACGTCCGGCGCGAAGGAGACCAGCGCGTGGTCCGAGGCGTCGTACGGGCGGGCCGCGGAGGTCTCGGCGCCGGGCCAGTTGTGGTGCCAGATCATGGTGGCGCCGTGGTCGATGAGCCACAGGTCGCCCTGCCACATCAGCAGGTTGGGGTTGCGCCAGGACCGGTCGACGTTGCCCACGAGCGCGTCGAACCAGACGATCCGCCCGGCCTCCTCGGCGGACACCTCGAAGGCGAGCGGGTCGAAGCCGAGCGCTCCGGACAGGAAGTCCATGCCGAGATTGGTGCCGCCGCTGGACTTGAGCAACTCCTGTACCTGCTGGTCGGGTTCGCCGAGCCCGAGGACCGGATCGAGGTCGATCGTCATGAGCCCGGGGACCCGGAACCCCAGCCGGCGGGCGAGTTCGCCGCAGACGACCTCGGCGACGAGCGTCTTGCGGCCCTGTCCGGCGCCGGTGAACTTCATGACGTACGTCCCGAAGTCGTCGGCCTCGACGAGCCCCGGCAGCGAGCCGCCCTCCCGTAGGGGCGTGATGTAGCGGGTGGCGGTGACAACTTTCAGCACTTCTCAGGCCATCCGTCTCTTCAGCCTTGCAATCCACGGTCGGCTTGGAGGGTCGGAGCGGCGGCAATCACCCGCCGAGCGGTGCGCCCCTTGCTTCCGTCCTCCGGCATGAAGTGAGCATAGTAACCGAGGGTGATCACGCGGGCTTCCAGGTGCAGGTGTTCCCCGCCGGCGCACCGGTGGGTCAGTCTCCGAGCACCCTGCGGAGGTAGGCGTTGGTGAAGCGTCGGTCGGGGTCGAGCCGGTCGCGCAGTGCCGTGAACTCGTCGAAGCGGGGGTAGGCCTCCGCGAGGTAGGCGGCATCCCGGGTGTGGAGCTTGCCCCAGTGCGGGCGACCCTCGTGCGCGACGAAGATGCGCTCCGCTTCCGCGAAGTACCGCCGGTACGGCATGCCCCGGTAGACGTGGACGGCGATGTAGGCGCTGTCGCGTCCGGATGCCGTGGAGAGGGTGATGTCGTCGGCGGGCGTGGTGCGGACCTCGACCGGGAAGCTGATGCGCAGATCGGAGCGCTCGATCATGGTCTTGAGTTCGCGGAGGACGTCGAGGACGGCCTCGCGCGGGACGGCGTACTCCATCTCGATCATCCGGACGCGGCGCGGGCTGGTGAAGACCTTGTACGGAATGTCCGTGTAGCTCCTGGCCGAGAGGCCCCGGCTGGTGATCCGCGCGATGGCCGGGACGGTGGCGGGGATGGTTCGGCATACGGAATTGAGTGCCTGGAAGACGTTGTTGGAGAGGAACTCGTCCTCGAACCATGCCTTGAGCCGACCGAGCGGGGAGTGGGGGCCGACGGTCCGGTTGTTGCGCAGGGTGTTGCAGTTGTCCGTGTGCGGGAACCAGTAGAACTCGAAGTGGTCGTTGTGCGCGTGGAGTTCGTCGAAGGCCGCGGTGACCGTGTCGAACGTCATCGGCTCCTCATGGGAGGCGAGGAGGAAGAGTGGCTCGACGGCGAAGGTGAGGGCGCTGACGACGCCCAGGGCGCCGAGTCCGACGCGCGCCGCGGCGAACACCTCCGGGTTCTGGGTCGCGGAGCACCTCAGCAGCGAACCGTCCGCCGTCACCAGCTCCAGGCCCCGGATCTGCGCCGCGATCCCACCCGATGCGCGCCCCGTTCCGTGGGTGCCTGTACTGGTGGCGCCGGCCGCGGTCTGTTCCATGATGTCGCCCATGTTCGTGAGCGACAGGCCGTGTTGGGCCAGAGCCGTGTTCATAGTCTTGAGCCGCGTACCCGCCTCGACGGTGACGGTGCCGGCCTTCGGGTCGATCGCACGGATGCCGCTGAGTCGGTCGGGGCGAATCAGTACGCCGTCCGTTGCGGCGGCGGTGGTGAAGGAGTGGCCGCTGCCCACGGCTTTCACGGGCAGGCCGACCTCGGCCGCCCGGCGAACGACGGCGCGCAGTTCCTCCACCGAGGAGGGGGAGACGACTCGGGCCGGGCGAGCGGTGACGTTCCCGGACCAGTTCCGCCAGGTGTCCGGCTTCGGGACCGGCTTCCGGGTCGGATTCGCTCTGTGCCGGGGCGCGTTGGAGGGGAGCGTGTCCACGGCTTTCCTTTCTTCTCGGGGCGGAGGGCGGGTGAGGGCCGGCTCAGCGTCGCTATCTGACGGACCGAACGCGGTACACGAGCAGAACCCCCACGGTCGCGGCCACGCCCACGCAGGAGAACAGCAGTGGATAGCCGCGGTCGGAGGTGATGATGAAGCTGGCGATCAAAGGGGCCAGCGAGGGCGGGACGACCGCGGCGATGTTCATGATGCCGAGGTCCTGGGCCCGGCTCTCGGCGTCGGGCAGGACCTGGGTGATCAGCGCCTGGTCGACGGCCATGTACGCACCGAAACCCGCACCCATGACGGCTGACGCCACCAGCGTGATGCCGAGGTTGGGAAAGCTCGCCAGGAGGAAACCCGAGGCCGCCTGGAGCAGCGCCGCCAGCGCGACGAAGATCCGTCGTCTGCCGAGGCGGTCGGACAGCACTCCGGCGACGGAGCTGGCCAGGACGCCGGCCACGAGGTAGAGGGCTGTACAGGCGAGAAGGCTGCCGGCCGGATCGGGGACCAACAGGTCGTCGGTCAGGAAGTAGAGGGTGTAGCAGACGCCCAGGGAGTTGGCCAGGTTGACCAGGAGCCGTCCGCCGAACGCCCAGGCGAAGTCGCGGTTCCTGAGCGAGCGGCCCATGGAGGTGAGCAGCGTGCGCAGACTCAGCGCGGGCTCGGCGGCGTACGAGGTGTCACGGAAGCGGGCGAGGAACGGCACGGTACAGACGATCAGCAGGGCCGCGATGACGAGGTAACCGCTCGCGGGGGCCAGCGCGAACACGGAGACAAGGGCGATGCCGGTCACCACACCGAGGGACTGGGGGCCGTAGATCGCGCTGGACACCAGACCGCGCTGGCCGACGGGGACGCGGTCGGCGATCATGGCGGTCAGCCCGGCCGTGGCGGCACTGAGGCCGAGCATGCTCGCCGACCACGCGAGGGTCATGCCGGTCACCGTCGTCTGCTCCCCGGTGATCGCCAGCCCCGCCGCGAACCACAGCGCGCCGCCCGCGAGCCAGAGCCTTCTGCGTCCGAAGCGGCTGCGGGAGCGGTCGCACAGCGCCCCGCACACCGGGAGGGCAAGCAGCGAGACCAGTCCGGCGAGGGCGTTGACGACGGCGAAACTGTGGACCTTGGACGCCGGATCGATGATCTCCAGCTGCTGGGGCAGCAGCAGCTGAAGGGGTACGAGACTCGCCATCCAGAACCCGAACCAGACCACGCCGAACAGGGTGATCCAGCCACGGGTGACGGGCTCGGTCGGCGCATGGCCGGCATCGGTCGCGACGGCGGTCGCCGGCACCGGGGCCTGAGGGTGGAACTCGGTGGACATTCGGCCTCCCGGGAACGGAAACGGGCCTGTTCAGGACGGGCTCACAGGAACGCGTGTCCCTCGCCCCGGTAGGTCGCGGCCTCGCCGACGATCTCCGTGCCGGACACCAGGTGGAGTGTGTTGACGCGTTCGCACAGTTCGCCGGCCTTGGCGTGCCGGAACCACATGTGGTCGCCGAGCCGCATCCCCTGCGCGGCGGCGCCCAGGACCGGTGTCTGGACTTCGCCGGCCCCTTCCCGTGGGTTCGTACGCAGCCCGTGCGGCCAGGCCAGGGTGGGCTGGCGGTCGGGGCCGGTCGCGCCGGAGGCGATCCAGCCGCCGCCGAGCACGGTGGCGATCCTGGGGCTTGGGCGGCGTACGACGGACATCACGAAGAAGGCCGCGGGCCGGGGGCGGAAGCGCCGGTAGAAGTCGAAGAGTCCGGGCCCGTAGAGCCCCGATCCGGCACCGATCTCGGTGATGACGTGTTCGGCGGAGGTCTGCTCGATGGAGCCCGTGCCGCCGCCGTTGACGAATTCCAGCGGCGCCACGGCCTCCACGGCGGCTATGACCGCAGCGCGCCGGTCGGCCAGTTCGGCGGCGGAGAGGCGCTGCATGGCGCGGATCGCGGCCCGTCTGAGCAGCGAGCCCGGCTGGTTGTCGCCCAGCCCGGCGATCTGGCCTTCGTAGGACATGAGGCCGGCCAGACGGAATCCGGGTCGGTCCTGGATGACGCGGGCGAGTGCGGCCGCCTGCCGGGGGGAGTGCACCGGCGATCGGTACGGGCCCAGGTGGATGCGGCCTCCCGCCAGTTCCAGCGAGGCGTCCAGATCGATGCAGACGCGGATGTCGGGGCGGGAGGTGCCCACCACCTCGTCGACGAAGTCCAACTGACCGATCGAGTCGATCATGAGGGTGACGCGGGAGGCCGCGCGCTCGTCCGAGGCGAGCCGCTTCAGCGCGGTACGGTCCGTCGTCGGATAGCCGATCACCACGTCCTCATGGTCCTCGGCCAGCCACAGGGCCTCGGGCAGGGTGAAAGCGAGGATTCCCCGATACCCGTCACACCGGGCGGCACGCGCGATCAGCTCGCGGCTGCGGACCGACTTGCTGGCCAGCCGAATGGTCGCCCGGCCCGCCGCCCGGTGTGCCAGTTCCGCGGCGTTGGCGTCGAAGGCGTCCAGGTCCACCACGGCGAACGGCGCGTCCAGGTGCTCGGTCGCCCTGTTCAGCTGGATCATCCGGGCCTCGTTCGGCCCGGTGGCCTCGGATACGGCCCTTTTCGCGTCCGGCCTTGTCACGTCCGGTCGGGACGCCATGTGCGTACTCACATCCGCACCCTTTCTTGGAGGTTCGTCATTTTCCGGATGCCGGGATCCCCTGAGCGGAGTGCAGCCGCTCCCGCTGCCGTCGGCCCTTGGCCTCGACGATGGGGATGACGCGGCGCATCAGCCGGGGGAAGACTCCGACGATCCGCTGGAAGCGGCCGGCGAGCGGCGGGAACACCACTTCGACCGGCTTGGCGGTCATGGCGTCGACGACGGCCTTGGCGATCCGCTCCGGGGCGTAGGACTTCTCCGCGAAGGCGATGGCGGCGGAGGGGTCGGCCATTTCCTGGTCGAGCATGCCGGTCCGGGTGGACGGCGGATGGACGATCGTGAAGTCCAGCGGTCCGTCGCGTTCCTCGATGGCGACGCTGTGGTGGAAGGCCCGAAGGCCGTGCTTCGTGGCGCCGTAGGTGGCGTATCCGGGCAGCGGCAGGAACGACGTCATGCTGCAGACGGTGATGATGTGACCGTGGCCCTGTGCGGTCATGCGCTCCAGCGCCGTGCAGACCCCCGTGATGGAGCCGAGCAGGTTGATCTCGACGATGTCGCGGTGCTGCTGGTGACGGAGATCGCGGGCGAGTCCGGTGTGGGTGATGCCGGCGTTGTTGACCAGCACGTCTACGATCCCGAATCGGGCCTGAGCCGCGTCGAATGCCCTGCTCCAGTCCGCGGGACTGCGAATGTCCAGGGCGTGTGCGGCGGCTCGCTCGCCCAGGGCGTGGGCCCGGGCCAGGACGGCGTCCTCGTCCACGTCGGTCAGCAGGACGCGATGGCCCCGCGCTATCGCCAGTTCCGCGATGGCGGCCCCGATGCCGCCGCCCGCGCCGGTCACGAGAATGACCTTGCTCTTTGCGGATGGTTCGGATGGTTGGGACATGGCTTCAGCCTCTCTTGGTCAACCGTCCAAGTCAATTGTTCAAGTGGAATTCTCCTGAATTGTTACCCAGGGGCAGGGGCAGGAAATGGGGCCGAGGCAGGAACAGGGACAGGGGCTTACAGCCGCACCATCTCTATGCGGCCACCGTTGAGTTCGGCGGCGCGGACGGGATCGTCCGTAGGGACGGTGGCGGCGAAGAGGGTGCGTCCGTCGCGTCCGGCCATCAGGCAGCTCAGGGTGTTCTGGCTGGTGGCGACCCGGTCGAGGACGCGGCCACCGCGGGCGACGCGCACGCATTCACCTCGGAGGGCGTTCGCGACCCAGACGGACGTGCCGTCGGCGTCCCACGCGATGCCGTCCGGTGCGATCGGGGACGAGGAGCGCTTCGATACGCCCGGGTGGTCCAGGAGTGCCGAGATCCTGCGGGTGATGCGGCCGGCCGTCCCCGGGTGGTTCACCAGGCGCCACAGGAGCGGTGAGATCAGGGGTGCCCACGGTTCCGGGCGGGTCAGGGAGCCGTCGGGGTTCCTGGAGAAGACGGTGAGCCGCATGGCCAGGGTCTCGGCCACGATCACGTTCTCGCCGTCGGCGCTGAGCAGGGTCCCGTTCGGGAAAAGCAGGGGATCCGTCAGCCCGAGCAGGCTTCCGTCCGGCGCCAGGCAGGCGATCGGGGCTCTCGGAGGTCCGGGCGGCGCGTAGAGCAGGGAGTTCGGGTGCTCACGGGAGTGGGCGTGGTAGTCGAAGCCGAAGTTGCCGACGTAGGCGCGCCCTTCGGGGTCCACGAGCATGTCGTTGACCGGGCCGCCGACGATGTGGCGCAGATCGGCGTGTACGACCAGTTCGCCCCCCGCCTCCAGGCGGTACACGCAGCCGCCGTCCATGGAGACGACGAGCAGGCGGCCGTCGGGAAGCCAGCCGAGCCCGCCGGCCCGGCCGGGGACCTCGATCACCGTCTCCGGCTCCGCGGCGCCGTCCCATCGGTGCACCCTGCCGTGCGCGAGATCCGAGAACCACAGGGCTCCCTGATGCCAGCGCAGGGACTCGGGAACGCCCAGGCCGGTCAGCGCGACCGACGCCGCCCTCTTCGTCCGACGGTTCATCCGACCGCTCCTTCACGTCTACTTGGACGCTTGTACAAGACGCTTGACTTGTACGACTGACCGTCTCATTCTGAGTGAAGAGAAGTCAACGTTCCGGTGGGGAGTTTCCGTGACTCAGAATCAAGCGCTCATGACAGGCGGCCCCCCGACGGGCGCACGTATCGAGGTGGACAACCCCGCCACCGAAGCGGTGGTCGGCGAGGTGACCGAGACGTCCGCGGAAGAGGTGGCGCAGGCGGTGGAGCGCGCCCGGCGGGCACAGAAGGGCTGGGCCGAACTGGACACCCGTGCCCGCGCCGAGTTCTTCGCGCGGGGCCGCCGCTGGCTCCTGACGCACCGCGAAGAGATCACCGACTGCATCGTCGAGGAGAACGGCAAGGCGCAGGAGGACGCGATCGTCGAGATCGTCTACTGTGCGAGCGCCTTCGCCCACTGGGCGAAGCAGGCCCGCGGCCTGCTCGCCACCACGAAGATCCGCTCCCTCTCGCCGTTCGTCCTCGGCCGCAGCATGTACACGCGCCGGGTGCCGCGTGGTGTCGTCGGAGTCATCGGCCCGTGGAACAACCCGTTGCTCAACTCCTTCGGCGACGCCATCCCCGCCCTCGCCGCGGGGAACGCGGTCGTCCTGAAGCCTTCCGAGCAGACGCCACTGACCGCGCTGCTCATGGAGCGGATGGTCCGTGAGTGCGGCTGGCCCGAGGACGTCTTCCAGGTCGTCACGGGCGCGGGGGCCACCGGCGCGGCGGTCGTGGACACCGTGGACTTCGTGATGTTCACCGGATCGACGAGGACCGGCCGCCTGGTCGCGGCCCGCGCGGGCGAGCGTCTCATCCCCTGCTCGCTGGAGCTCGGCGGCAAGGACGCGCTGGTCGTCCTCGCCGACGCCTCCCTGGAGCGGGCCGTCAGCGTCACCATCCAGGGG
Source organism: Streptomyces sp. NPDC051963 (assembly GCF_044593495.1). Classification (NCBI taxonomy): domain Bacteria; kingdom Bacillati; phylum Actinomycetota; class Actinomycetes; order Kitasatosporales; family Streptomycetaceae; genus Streptomyces; species Streptomyces sp. NPDC051963. Next base: position 1,443,816 of record NZ_JBIUCC010000001.1, read on the forward strand.
GCCCTCTCCAACGGCGGTCAGATGTGCACCTCGGTGGAGCGGGTCTACGTCGAGGAGCCGGTGTACGACGCGTACATCGCCCTGCTTCGTGAACGGTTCCAGCAGGTCACCTCGGGCAGGCCGGCCGGGCTCGGCAGTGTCGACGTGGGCGCCGTCACCTTCCCTCCCCAACTGGCGGTCATCGAGGACCATGTCGGCGACGCCGTGCGCAAGGGCGCCCGCGTACTCGTCGGAGGGCAGGCCTCCGAAGGACCCGGCCGGTTCTTCGCACCCACGCTGCTCGTCGATGTCGACCACGGCATGAAGTGCATGCGCGAGGAGACGTTCGGCCCCACGCTGCCCGTGATGAAGGTCGCCGACGCCGAGGAAGCGCTCCGGCTGGTCAACGACAGTAAGTACGGGCTTCAGGCCTCGATCATCGGATCGGACCTCAAGCGCGCCCGCCGCCTCGCCGAACGGTTCGAGGCCGGCTGCGTCACCATCAACGACGCCCAGACCAACTACATGGCCCTCGGTCTGCCGATGGGCGGCTGGAAGGAATCGGGCCTCGGTGTCCGCCACGGGGCCGAGGGATTCCTCAAGTACACGAGGGTCCAGGCCATCAGCGCGAACCGGTTCCCGATGCGCCGCGACATGCACATGATCCCGTACGAGCCCTCGGCCTACCGGTTCATCCTCCGCCTGGTGGACGTCATGTACGGCGGCCTGCGCGGCCGTGCCAAGTAGCGCTTCGCGCCCCGCTGTTCACGCACCCGAAGTTCACACATCTGCCGGACCTTCGAGAGGCCAGACCATGACCACGACATCCGAGACGCCCACGCACGACTCCGTCGCCCCCCTGCCCGAAGGCGTCTTCCTGCCGCTGCCCCAGCAGAACCTGAGCTTCGAGCAGGAGCGCGAGGTGCGCAAGCAGGAACTCGCCGCCGCCTTCCGGCTGTTCGCCCGCTTCGGTTTCTCCGAGGGCGTGGCCGGACACATCACGGCCCGTGACCCCGAGAACCCGTCGGCCTTCTGGGTCAACCCCTTCGGCATGTCGTTCAGCCGGATCAGCGTCTCCGACCTGATCCTCGTCGACCACGACGGCACGCTCCTGGAAGGCAGGCGCCCGGTGAACAACGCCGCGTTCTGCATCCATTCCGAGGTGCACCGGGCCAGGCCGGACGTGGTCGCGGCGGCACACACCCACTCCGTGCACGGCAAGGCCTTCTCCAGCCTCGGCGTCCCGCTGCAGCCGATCACCCAGGACGCCTGCGCCTTCTACGAGGACCACGGCATCTACGCCGACTACCGGGGCGTGGTCAACGACACCGAGGAGGGCCGGCGCATCGGCCGTGCCCTGGGCGACGGCAAGGCCGTCGTCCTGCGGAACCACGGGCTGCTCACGGTCGGGGCGTCCGTCGCCGAAGCGGCCTGGTACTTCATCACGATGGAGCGTTCCTGCCAGGCCCAGTTGCTGGCCATGGCCGCCGGAGAGCCGCATCTCATCGACGCCGAGACGGCGCGGATGGTCCGTGACCAGATCTCCGGTGCGCTGCCGGGCTGGTTCCAGTTCCGTCCGCTCTGGGATCAGATCACGGCGGAGGAGCCCGATCTGTTCGAGTAGGCGACTCATTGCAAGTGGCGACTACGACGCCGGGCTCGGCTCTGTTGACGCCGGGCTCGGCTCCGCTGTCGGCCGGGTCCGCTCGCGGGCCAGCGTCAGGAGGTGGTCGCCCGTCAGACGCAGGACCTCCCGACTCTGCTCGCTGTCGCGGTCGACCAGCCAGTTCAGGGTGACGCCATCGAGCACCGCGTTGAGATAGCGGGCCAGCACCGGAACGGGCACGGCCCATTCGATGTCCGCGGCCTTGGCGGCCTCCTCCAGCAGTTCCTGGTGGACTTCCCGGTAGTGCTCGTACTGACGTCGGGCCAGATCCTCGAACCCGGCCTGACGCAAGGCGTAGTGCGTCAGTTCATAGCTGACCTGGTGTTCTCCAGGGCTGAGCTCGACCGTGCCCCAGAAGGCGCTCAGGCTCTTGGTGATACGCGATTCGAGGTCGCCCTCCGCTTCGAACGTCTTCCGCGCGGCGGCCACCGTGCTGTCGGTAAAGCGGGTGAGGACTTCCTGAAGCAGTTCTTCGCGCGATGTGAAGCAGTAGTGGAAGACGCCCAGCGGCATTTTGGCCTCGTTGACGATCGCGCGCGTGGTCGCCTTCGTGACTCCGTCGCGGATCATCACCCGAAACCCCGCCGCGATCAGCTCTTCGCGCCGGTCCTTCGCTGCCATACGAGACATCTGGCTCGCTTTCTGCTTCAAGAGCGGAGTGTGCGTCCCCCTCAGGGTATCGCAGCGTCTTGGACGGTCGACCAACATTTGGCTTGCCGGAGCGGCTCCGGCTGAACGACGTCGGAGCATCGGCCCGGCATTCGCTGTCGGCATCGGCGCTGCGCCGATGCCGACAGCGAATCGACAGCGCCTGACAGGGAATCGACAGGTCCGCTTTACCCACCCCTTCGCGAGAACGCGTCAGGATCTCGACATTGTCTGAACAGCCGGTCCACAAGGGCCGTACCTCTCGGCAGATCACGAACTCCCGGAAGGAACGTCAGCATGACCAGCGAAACAGTTCAGCCGGTGTCGAGCCCGAGCCGTCGTACCGTCGTGGCGGCGGTCGGCGCGGCGGGGCTCGCCGTCGCGCTGACCGCCTGCGGGTCGGAGGACGACGCGTCCGGCTCGTCCACCGAACAGGGCGCCGACGCCAGTTCCTCCGCAGCGGACAGCGGTGCCGGCGGTGCCGCGCTCGCGAAGACCTCCGAGATACCGGAGGGCGGCGGAAAGGTCTTCAGCGACGAGAAGGTCGTGGTCTCGCAGCCGGCGGCAGGTGACTACAAGGCGTTCTCGACGATCTGTACGCACCAGGGCTGCCCCATGACGGACCTCAAGGAGGACGTCATCTCCTGCGCCTGCCACGGCAGCAGCTTCTCCATCGCCGACGGCAGCGTGCAGAAGGGCCCCGCCACGAAGCCGCTGGAGGCCAAGCAGGTCACCGTGTCCGGGGACTCGATCACGCTCGCGTGACGCGTGGCCCCTTCCAGCAGGCCAGCACCTCGTCCGTGGTCGCGACCGTGGCGACCAATGCGAGGGTGTTGCGGATCATCGCCGGGGTGTAGTCGGAGGGCACCCCGGCGATGGCGTCCGTGGGCACGACGGCGGTGTAACCGCGGTTGACCGCGTCGAAGACGGCATTGGGGACGGCGACGTTGGCCGAGACACCTGTGACGATCAGGGTGCGGGCGCCGAGGTTGCGCAGGAGCGCGTCGACCTCGGTGCCCTGGATGGGCGACAGCCCGTGCAGCCGTCGTACGACGATGTCCTCCTCGGCGACCTCGATCGGGGCGGCCACCCGCACCGCCGCGGAGCCGGAGAGCTGCTGGACGGGGAGCCGTTCGGCGGCGCGGAACAACCGGGCGTTACGGCTGCCGCCCCGGCCGTCCGGGCGGCGTTCGGCGATCGCGTGGACCACCTGGACGCCGCTCTCGTGGGCCCCGGTCACCAGCCTGGCGACGTTCGCGAGGGCACCGGAGGAGCGGGCCTCCTGCGCGAGTTCCGGCAGGGCACTGTCCGGGCCGACGACGCCCTGCTGGCATTCCACCGTGAGCAATACGGTGGTCACGGGGTCGAGGAGTCCGCTGAGCTGTTCGTACGACGGCATGGTGCCCCCTTGTCGCCGACCGGTTGAGGCGGGCGAGAGTAGCCACCATTGCGCGAGGACGGAAGACCGCTCATCCTTTTCTGACGTGATGTCAGAGGATCTCTCCTCTGACACGACGTGGGAGAAGAGAAGAGGGGGCCGCATGACCGTGACTCAGCGCCGGGGCCGGAAGATCATGATGACACCGGGTGAGCTGGACGAGTTCCTGACCAGCCAGCGCACCTGCCGGGTCGCCACCGTGTCGGCCGACGGGTCGCCGCATGTGAGCACCCTCTGGTTCGCCTGGGACGGCAACTCGATGTGGCTGTACTCCGTGGTGCGCAGCAAGCGATGGACCGATCTGCGACGGGATCCGCGGGTCGCGATAGTGGTCGACACGGGTGAGGAGTACGACGAGCTGCGCGGCGTCGAGCTGTCCGGGACCGTCGACTTCGTGGGCGAGAGCCCGCGCACCGGTGAGCTGCGTGCGGAACTCGACGTCCCGGAGACGCTGTTCGCGCGCAAGAACTTCGGCCTTGAGGAGATGCCGCACGACGGACGGCACGCGTGGATGCGGCTGACACCGGAGAAGATCGTCTCCTGGGACTTCCGCAAGCTGGGTTCCGCATAGCTCAGCCGACCTTCAGGGCTGCCTCCCGCAGCGCCTCGACCGCCGCCCGGATCGACGGGCGGCGGTCTGCGTCGGCCCGCCACACGGCGTAGATGTACCGGTGGGCGCCGTGCCGCACCGGCACGGCCCGCACCCCCGCGGGCATCGGGTCGCGGCCGAGCCGGGGCGCGACGCAGACACCGAGGCCGGCGGCCACCAGGGCGAGCTGGGTGTGGTGCTCCTCGGCACGATGGGCGATCCGGGGCTCGATGCCCTTGGCGCGCAGGGTGTAGAGCAGCCACTCGTGGCAGAACTCGCCCTCGGGCCAGGCGACCCATTCGTCGCCCGCGAAGTCCGCCAGGTCGACCTCGTCCCGGCCGGCGAGGGGATGCCCCTCCGCCATGGCGACGCCGACGGGATCCTCCAGGATCGATGCCTTGGCGAGCCCCTGCGGCATGGGCAGCGGCTTGTTGTACCAGTCGAGGACGACGGCCAGGTCGGCGTCGCCGCGGAGCACGGCGTTGACCCCGTCCTCGGGCTCCAGTTCCCTCGACCGCACGCGCAGCGCCGGGTGGTCGGTGCGCAGGGCGGCGAGCGCCAGGGGGAACAGCCCGCGCAGGGCGGTGGGGAACGCGGCCAGCCGCAGCTCGCCGACGACCTGTCCGCGCTGCGCCTCCAGATCCGACTGGGCGAGCTCCACCTGGGAGAGGATGCGGGCCGCGTGCTCGGCGAGGAGCCGGCCGGCGTCCGTGAGGCGTACACCCCGGCCGTTCTTGGCGAGGAGCTGCTGTCCGACCTCGCGCTCCAGCTTGGACATCTGCTGGGAGACGGCCGAGGTGGTGATGTGCAGGCCCTCGGCGGCACCACTGACCGAGCCGTGCCGGGCGAGGGCGTCGAGGGTGCGCAGGCGCTCCAGGTTCAACATGTAAGCAATACTACGAGATACCGTGCGCGAAATCTCGCTTGTGCTACGAGATCGTGTCCACCATCGTGGTCGCCATGAGCACCCCCACCCAAGTCCGTGCCGCCCTCGACTGGCGGCTGCGCTTCGGCGCCCTCGCCCTGGTCTGGGGCTTCAGCTTCCTGCTCATCAAGGTGGGCACCGAGGGCTACGCCCCCTTCCAGGTCACGCTCGGCCGACTCGCGTTCGGGACGGCGGTACTCGCCGCGGCGATGGCGATGAAGCGGCAGGGGCTGCCGCGGGACGCGCGGACGTGGGGGCATCTGACGGTCGCCGCGTTCCTGCTCAACGCACTGCCGTTCTCGCTCTTCGCCTACGCCGAGCTGACCATCCCGTCCACGCTGGCCGGCATCTGCAACGCGACCACGCCACTGTGGGGCATGGCCCTGTCCCTGGTCGCCCTCTCCGAGGACCGGCCCACCCGGGTCCGCGTCGCGGGACTCGGCCTCGGCTTCCTGGGCGTCCTGACGGTGCTCGGCGCGTGGCAGGGCTTCCAGGGCCTGGACGCCGCGGGCACGGCGATGGCCCTGGCGGCCTCACTCAGCTACCCGATCGGCTGGATCTACGTCCGTCGCACTCTGGCCGGGTCCGGCTACTCGCATCTGTCGCTCTCGGGCGCCCAGTTGCTCCTGGCCACGGTCCAACTGGCGGTCGTCACCCCTCTGTTCACCTCCTGGCCGACGCGCTTCGAGGCCTGGCCACTCCTGGCGATCGTGGCCCTGGGCACGCTCGGCACCGGTCTGGCCTTCCTCATCCAGTACGGCCTGGTCGCCGAGGTCGGTCCCACGACGGCCACGATGGTCACGTACTTCATCCCGGTCATCGCCACGGCCGCGGGTGTCGCGATCCTGGGGGAGTCGCTGAGCTGGTGGACGCCGGTGGGGGCGGTGATCGTGCTGGCGGGCGCGGCGCTGACGCAGATACGGCCGAAGGCGGGGGGCCGTTGGCTGGTCCGGGGTCGCGTCGCCCGGGATGCCGTGAGCGCGACGGAGCGCCAGCCGGTCTGAGCGGGTCGGGCGAGGTCCGCCACCAGTTCCCCGCCCGCCGCCTTCGGAGCACTACCGGCGGAGCGCCGGTCCGGATCGGGCTGATCCAAGTCGGGCCCGCGATCCGCCGGCCTGGTCATGTCTGAGGATCGGGGGCCGGACCGACGGCGGCAGCAATGGCATCCACCACCAGCGGTGCGGCCTCCTCCGCGCCCTTCGGGCACCGCCGGCGGAATGCGCAGCAGCGAGTCCGGATCGGGCTGATCCAGGTCAGGACCCGGATCAGCCGACCTAGACATGCCTCCGGATCGACGCCGGGCCGACGGCCGCGGCGATGGCATCCGCCAGCGGTGCCGTCTCCTCCTCCGTGAGTGTCGAGACGGTGACGCGGATGCCGGGCGGTGCGCTCATCCGGAAGCGGGCGCCGGGGGCGACGGCCCAGCCGGCGTGCAGCAGACGGGCCACGGCTCCGGTCTCGTCCGGCACGGGGATCCAGACGTTCAGCCCGCTACGGCCGTACGCGGGTACCCCGCGCTCCGCGAGCGCGCCGATCAGCGTGTCCCGGCGCCGTCCGTACGCCGCCCCCACCACGCGCGCGTCCACCGCGCCGTCGGCCCACAACCGCACCACGGCCCGCTGGGTGATCCGGCTGACCCAGCCGGGCCCGAGCCGGTGCCGCCCGCGCACCCGGTCCACGGTGACGGCGTCCCCGGTGAGTACCGCGAGCCGCAGATCGGGGCCGTACGCCTTGGCGACCGAGCGCACGAAGGCCCAGCTGTGGGTGACGCCGGCGAGTGAATGCAGGGGCAGGTCGACGATGCCGTGGCCGTGGTCGTCGTCGATCAGCAGGGTCTTCGGGTACTCCCGGAGCACGGCTCGCAGGGCACGCGCGCGTGCGGCGCTCACCGCCGCGCCGGTCGGGTTCTGCGCCCGGTCGGTGACGATCAGGGCGCGCGCCCCGGCCTCAAGGACACGGCGTACGTCATCGGGGAGCGGCCCTTCGTCGTCGAGTCCGACGGGGGAGGTTCGCAGCCCGAGTGCCGGGACGAGGTCCAGCAGGCTGCCCCAGCCGGGGTCCTCCACGGCGACCGTGTCCCCCGGCTTGAGGTGGGCGGCGAGGACCCGCTCGATGACGTCGAGGGAGCCGCAGGCTACAGCGAGGGGCCCGTCCGGTACTCCGCCCGCGTCCAGGTCGGCGCGGGCGAGACGGGCCAACTCCGGCTCCAGCGGCTCGTCTCCGTAGAGGACGGGTTCGCGGTCGGCCTGCTCGGCGGCGGCCGCGAACGCCTTGGCCAGCGACGGCAGCAGCGCGGGGTCCGGGTTGCCGCTCGCCACGTCCCGCACGCCCTCGGGCACGTCCACCCGGACGTACTCGCGTCCCGTGGTGGCCGGCTTGGGCCGCACCCGGCTACCGCGGCGCCCCGAGGTCTCGATGACCCCACGTTCGCGCAGGGTGCGGTACGCGGCCGCGATCGTATTGGGATTCACGCCCAGCTCGACCGCCAACTCCCGCATCGGCGGCAGCAGTTGGCCGGGCTCCAGCTCTCCCGACCCCACGGCGGCCTCGACACTGGCCGCAATCTCGGCTGCGCGCCGTCCGGTGATCCGATATCCTTCTAGCACAAAGTCAATTATGCACTAGAGCAATGGAGACCACAAATGCAGGGGACCCGGCAACAGCCGACGTCGCAGCCCACCGCGTACACGCCGACCGACCGCACGGTCCCCACGCGCTCCCCCGACCGGGCGTCGTACGACAGGGATCTGGTGCACTCGATACTCGACGAGGGCTACGTCTGCCACCTCGGCTTCGTCCGCGACGGAGCGCCGGTGGTGCTGCCCACGCTGTACGGCCGGGTCGGCGAGCGGCTCTATGTGCACGGCTCGACCGGTTCGCGCCCGCTGCGGATGACGGGCCGGACCGACCCCGGCCTGCCGGTGTGCCTGACGGTCACGCACGTGGACGCCCTGATCCTGGCCCGCTCGGCCTTCCACCACTCGATGAACTACCGCTCCGTCGTGGTGCACGGCATCGCCCACGACGTGACCGACCCCGAGGAGAAGCGGACCGCGCTCGACGCCCTGGTCGACCACGTCGTACCCGGCCGTGCCGCCGACTCCCGGCCCGCCAACAAGAAGGAGCTGGCCGCCACCGCCGTCATCCGCCTCGACCTCGACGAGGTCTCCGCCAAGCTCCGCACCGGCGGCGTGAACGACGAGCCCGAGGACCTGTCCCTCCCCCACTGGGCCGGCGTCGTCCCCCTCCACAAGGGCTACGCCACCCCGGTCGCGGACCCCCAACTGTCCCCCGGCACGGAACTCCCCGACTACCTGGCAGTCCTGTGATGCTGATCCACCCCTGGGACGCGCCACACGACGACTCCGAGTGGCAGCAGTGGCTGGCCGTCCACGACTTCGGCCAGCTCGCCGTCAACGGCCTGCCGGGCGAGCCGCCGCACGTCCAGCCCCTGCACTTCGCCTACGACGCCGAGCGCGGCGAGGCCGTCACGCATCTGGCCCGCCCCAATCCCCTGTGGCCCGCACTGCTGGCGAACCCCGAGGTCGTCCTGAGCGTGGTCGACGACTACGTGTACGTATCCGGACCCTGGCAAGCGGCGCCGGACGTCCCGTCCGAACACGGCGTACCGACGAGCTTCTACGCAGCGGTCCAACTCCGTTGCCACGCACATGTCGTGGACGACCCGTCCGAGAAGGCCGAGCTGCTCAACCACCAGGTCGGCCACTTCCAGCCGGAGGGCGGCTCGGCGCGGGCCGCGGTGGGAGAGGTGCCGTACGGCCGGATGCTGCCGGGAATCCGAGGGCTGCGGCTCGAAGTCACCGGCGTGCGCGCGAAGTTCAAGTACGCGGGCAGACAGACGGAGGAGGTCAAGGACCGGATCGCGGAGCAACTGGCGAACCGGGCCGGGCCGCGTGACACGGCGGCACTGGAACATCTGCAACGCAGGCGCATCTCATGAGCGCCCCCTAGGGGCGCAGGGAACCGCGCCGCCGGCCACGACGAACCGGCAGACGACACACCGGCCCCGGCGAGGCTTCAGCCGGCGGCCCCCCGCGCCGACACCCGCGTGTCCGTCCCGCCGGTGGCAACCGGCTCGACGGAGCCCTTGGCCGGTGCGGAGGACTGGGCGATGAAGGCGCCGGCCAGCACGATGGCGCCTCCGATGATCTGCGGTGCCGACAGATGCTCGCCGAGCAGGAACCAGGCGAGCACGGTCGCGATGACCGCTTCGAGGCAGGCCACGACGCCGGCGACCTGTGGAGACAGCCGACGTACGGAGACCACGCCGGTCACGTACGCGACGACCGTGGCGATGAGCACGATCCAGCCGAGCAGCAGAGCAGCGGCGACGGGGGTGCCGTTCATGTCCGCGGCGTCCGTGAGTACGGACCACTCCATCGTCCAGGGGTGGGCGATGACGGTCAGTACGGCGGCGCCGACCAGGAGGCCGTAGGCGATGACGCCGAGCGGGTCCGGGGCCTCGGCGCCCAAGGCGCTGCCCTGGTCGGACAGGACGAAGTAGCCGACCTGGCAGCAGGCGGCACCGAGCGCGAGGAGCAGGCCGAGGGAATCGAAGCTCAGGCCGGACCAGACCTCGACGACACAGGCGAGCCCGCCGACCGCGAGGACCACACCGAGCGCGGCCGCGCGGGTGACCGGCCGCCGCTGCACGAACCGCACCCAGCCCAGGACGAGGGCGGGCGCGAGGTACTCGACGAGCAGCGCGACCCCGACGGGTATCCGGGAGATCGCGGCGAAGTAGAAGGCCTGGACACCGGCCACGCCGAGCAGACCGAACCCGGCGAGCAGCGCGGGCCGCCGGCGCAGCAGCGCACGGTGACGCACGGCGAGCGGCAGCATCACCAGCGCCGCGCCCGCCACCCGCAGCCACACCACGTGGAGCGGGTCGAGCCCCGCCTCGATCAGCGGCTTGGCCGCGACACCGGATCCCCCGAAGGCCAGCGCGGAAACGAGCGCGAGTCCGAGCCCGACGCCCTTTCCACCGCTGCTGCTGTCTGACGTATGCACCGGCACATGATGACAGGCGACGACATGAGCGTCATCCCCGATGACACCTGTCTCAGCGCTTGGACGGGAACCCGGGCCTCCGGCCGGTCAGCCGGTCTTCTCCAAGTGCAGCTCGATCCGCACGAAGAGCGCGTGCGCGTCGACCCCGGCACGGTCGAGCACCTCGACGGCCCGTGCCTGCGGGTCCACGACGATGGCGGCGAGCAGGTCGACCCCGAGGGCCGGTTCGTCACCGCGCACGGCGGCCCGCCCGCGGGCGTACTCCATCGCTCTCGCGGCCAGCGGCGAGAAGCCCGCCTCGCCGTTCACGACGGGGACGGCACCGGAGTCCTCGACGCTGCCCTGCCAGCGCAGGCCGTAGCCGATACTGCGCTGCACCAGATAGCCGAGCAGCCGGGCGACCTGCGAGCCGTGCTCGAAGACGGCACGCACCTCGGGGTCGGACTCCAGGAGCGAGTGCAGCAGATGGGCCGAGTCGATCTGCCGGTCCCCGTCCCGCACGGCCCGGCGACGCGCACCGGAAACCACCGCTGCCAGCTCGTCACTGAGCCCGGCATCGTTGTCCATGCGGTGGCCGCCCTGGCCTTGGGCCGCCTGCCGGGGGATTCGGGGTTGCACACCCCTACCCCATCAGTCCCTCCAGATCAGGACATCCCCGGAGAGAAGCATCTTTGCGTCCCACACAGAGTGGAGCCGAGCAGTAGGAATCTCCTCCTTACGGATGAGATCACGCCGATTGGCCGTCGGCGGCGCACACCGCCCCACCCCTGCGCCCCTCGCGCAACCGTGACGCTCCGTCGCACGTCCCATACGGAGATGGGGAGCAGGTGTTGGCTGGTGGCCCTTCCGGCCGTGGACGGCAGACAGTACGTGTACCGGGTCTACGCCCCGGAGGACGCACTGCTCGCCGACCTGTTCTGGGACGCCTGGCACTGCCACGACGAGAGCACCTTCCCGCGCGCGTGGGACCTCTTCGACGCGGCGGAGATACGGCTCGTCGGCTGAGCCCACGCCGCACACGACAGGCCCGCACGAGAAACCCACATTTTCTGACGGTTCATCAGTATTGAATGTTCCGGGCCCTGCGGCTACGTTCCGCGACACCGTAGCCCGACACGAAGAGGTGGTCGCATGGCCGAAGTCAGCGCGGAGGCACGTATCGAAGCCCCCGCGGAGAAGGTGTGGGCCCAGCTCACGGACTGGTCCGCGTACGCCGAGTGGAACGCGACCCACACCGGCTTCCCCAAGGGCGGTCCCGAGACCCTCGAAGTGGGCGGGACCTTCCAGGAGAACATGAAGCTGATGGGCTTCCCGGCCGAGGTCGACTGGACCATCGAGGAAGTGGAGCCGGCCCGGGTGCTGGCCATCCACGGCAAGGGCCCCATGGCGGTCGACCTCGTCACGCGCTACACGCTGACGCCGGACGGCGACGCGACCACGGTCCGCATCGACGGGACGTTCACGGGCGCCGCCGTGTCGTTGATGGCCGGCCGCCTGAAGGACTCGGCGACGGCGGCGCTGAACGAGTCGCTGCGCAAGCTGGCGGGTCTGGTGACCTGACACCCGGACACGCGAAGGCGCCCCCGCGGAGACTTCCACGGGGGCGCACTTCTCCACGGCGGGGAGGCCGTGACGTACCGTCAGTCCTCGTCGGCGAGGATCAGGTACAGCTTCTTGCGGGACTCGTTGATGACGGCCAGCGCCTTCTCGCGCTGCTCCTTGCTGCCGGTCTTCCAGACCTGGCCGAAGGCCTCCATCAGACCGAAGCCGGCCTGGCGGATCTCACCGAGAGCCTCCCAGTCCACGCCACGGGAGGCTTCCTCCCAGGGCGCCTCGGGGCCCTCGTCCGCCGCGGTGCGGCCGGCCTCGGTGAGCGAGAACAGCTTCTTGCCGCCCTCGGACTCACTCGTGATCAGGCCCTCGTCCTCCAGCAGTTGGAGGGTCGGGTACACCGAGCCGGGGCTGGGCTTCCACGCCCCGCCGCTGCGCTCGGCGATCTCCTGGATCATCTCGTAACCGTGCATCGGCCGGTCCTTCAGCAGGGCGAGGATCGACGCGCGTACATCGCCGCGCCGTGCCCTCCCCCGCGGTCCGCCGCGCCCTCGGGGCCCCCAGGGCCCAGGTCCGCCGAAGCCGGGTCCACCGAAGCCGGGGCCACCCGGTCCGAAGGGACCGAAGGCGCCACGCAGGCCCTCGAAACCACCACGGCCTCGCTGGCCGTGCTCACCGTGTCCACGCTCGTATCCATGGGAACGCATCGCAATCACTCCATTCAGTCGTTGATCAGTCGCGATGCCTCAACGATATATCGGAATAGCTCGGCCGGCAAGCCCCACCCGGAAGACGGCCGGCACCGAATTCGGTCCAGCACCCCTGAATTGGCCTTGGCCTGCTGCTTCACGCCGCGCCTAACGTCTGCGGCATGCGGATTCGAATCGTCGATGCCTTCACCGACCGCCCCTTCGCCGGCAACCCGGCGGGGGTCCTGCTCCTGGACGCCTTCCCGGACGACGCCTGGCTCCAGCAGGTGACCATGGAGGTCAACCACGCCGAGACGGCGTTCGCCCACCGCCTGCCCGAGGGCGGTCCGGCCGACTGGGCGCTGCGCTGGTTCACGCCCGTCACCGAGGTCGCCATGTGCGGCCACGCCACGCTCGCCACGGCCCACGTCCTGCACACCACCGGCGCCCATGAGGGCCCGGTGCGTTTCGCCACCCTGAGCGGCGTGCTGGTGGCGACGTCGAGCGAGGACGGCTCGATCACCCTGGACTTCCCGACCGCACCGCTCACCGCGGTCGAGGTGCCGGACGGGGTCGCCGACGCGCTGGGCGCCGAGCCGCGCGCCGCCTTCGACACCGGCCCGACCATCGGGGACCTGGTCCTGGAGCTGGCCGACGAGAAGACCGTCCATGCCCTGAAGCCGGACCACAAGGCCCTCGCCGCCCACTCCGCACGCGGCGTCATCGCCACGGCGCGCGCCGAGGACCCCTCGCGGGGCTACGACTTCGTCTCCCGCTGCTTCTTCCCGAACGTCGGCATCGACGAGGACCCGGTCACCGGCAGCGCTCACACGGCGCTTGCCCCCTTCTGGTCCGGACGCCTCGGCCGCCCCGACCTCACCGGCCTCCAGGCCTCACCCCGCTCCGGCCGCGTCCGCACCGAACTGCGCGGCGACCGTACGCTGCTCATCGGACGGGCGGTCACCGTCATCGACGGGGAGCTGCTCGCGTAGCGGCGCTCTATCGGCGTACGTGACATGCGATACGTACGCGACATACCAAAGGGGCGTACGAACCTGTCGTACGCCCCTTCATCAGCGCTCACGCCGTCGGTAGCCAGTCCACCTTCCCGGCCAGCAGCGCGTAGCCGACGAACGCCCCTATGTCGAGCAGTGAATGCGCCACTACGAGGGGACCCACCCGGCCCCAGCGTCGGTAGAGGTAGACGAACACCACGCCCATCGCCATGTTGCCGAGGAAGCCGCCGATGCCCTGGTAGAGGTGGTAGGAGCCGCGCAGTACGGAACTGGCCATCAGCGCGGTGCCGGGGGTCCAGCCCAACTGGCCGAGGCGGCGCAGCAGATAGCCGACGACGATGACCTCTTCGAGGATCGCGTTCTGCATGGCCGACATGATCAGAACCGGGTACTTCCACCACACGTCGGGCAGGGCCTCGGGGACCACGGTGAGGTTGAAGCCGAGTCCGCGGGCGGCCAGGTAGAAGGCGATTCCGGTGGAGCCGATGACCGCCGCGATGGCCGCTCCGCGGCCGAGGTCCAGCCAGGGCTTGGTCCGGTCGAAGCCGAGGGTGCGCAGGCTCTCGCCCTCGCGCAGCAGGAAGTGCGCAACGAGCAGGACGGGCACGAGGGCCGTGGCGATTCCGAAGAGCTGCCAGGCCAGATCCAGCCATGGACGGCCCGGCGCGGCCGAGGCGTTGAGGGTGGCCGCCTGGTCCTTGAGGCCTCCCGGTTTGGTGACCGATCCGACAAAGCTGATCAGTGCGGACACACCGCTCGCACCGAGCGAAAGCCCCAGAACGAGCAGGGTCTCGGAACGGAGAATTCGTCGCGAGGGCCGCTCATAAGGAAAAGAATCGGCCACTAGCCCGCCTCCGCCTGCACACATGCCTCCAGTTGAGTAATCCCGCCTCATCCCCATCGCCACGCCGCTAGGGTCTCGAATGAAGTTACGAAGATCGTGCGCGACAGGCCGTTGGGGGGCGGACGCCGTACGGGGCGTACCTCCCCTTTGCATGCCGTGTGGCCGATTCAGCCACGGGGTCGACAGGGAGGGGCACCACCGTCATGGGACGTCACAGCTTGCCCGATCAGTATGGGGCGGGCCGCAGCGACCCCCGTCCACGCGCCCGCCGCCGCACCGTGGTCGTCGCGACGGCACTGGTCCTCGCCATTGCCGGGGGTACCGCGGCCGCCGTCCAGAGCGGGGTGCTCTCCTTCGGCTCCTCCTGCCAGGACGACCCGGTACGGCTGAAGCTCGCCGCCGCCCCGGACATGGCCCCCGCGCTGCGCGAGGCGGCGAAACGGGCACGCGAGGACGACGTCACCTCGGACGGGCGGTGCGTCGCGGTCTCGGTGACCTCGCGCGACGCGTACAAGGTCGCGGACACACTCGCCACAGGCCGGAAGGCGGACATCCAGGTCTGGGTGCCGGACTCGGACGTATGGGTGCAGCGGGCCACGGCCGACAGCAGTGCGACCCAGGTGACCCCGGCCGGCAGGGTGGCGTCCACTCCGGTCGGGGTGGCGATGGTGCCGGCGGCGGCGAAGTCGCTGGGATGGCCGAAGCGGACGTACAGCTGGATCGAGCTGGCCGGCGCCGCCCTTCAGGAGGACGGCGTCAGGCTCGGCGCGGCCGACCCGGCGCGCAGTGCGACCGGGTTGCTCGCGCTCACCCAGCTCGGCACGGCCGCCCCGAAGATCAAGGGCGGGGACACGCAGGCGGCGGCCCTGATGAAGACGCTGTCCCAGCGCACCTCCGACAGCGACACCCAGGTCCTGGACACCCTGCCGCGTGACTCCTCGGGCACCGAGCAGGGCAACCCCAAGCGCAATCAGGCGCTGATCCTCACCGAGCAGGCGGCGTTCGCGTACAACTCCGCGGACGCGGGCGCGGGCAGCCTGGACATGTTCTATCCGACCGACGGCTCGCCCCGGCTCGACTACCCCTACACCCTGGTCGACCAGGCCCGGCTCTCCACGGACGAGAACCGTGCCGCGATCAGGTTCATGACCTATCTGCGGCAGCCGGAGCAGCGCCGACTGCTGGAGAAGTACGGCTTCCGGACCTCCGACGACGATGTGTCGGAGGCGCTGGTGACCAAGGCAGGGGGCGGTCGTCCGCAGCCGTACACGCAGTCCGCCGCACGGCCCGCCGACGAGATCGCCCTCCAGGAGGCCCTCGGCACCTGGACGATCACGGTGCAGAGCGCCCGGATCACCACGGTCGTCGACGCCTCCTCGTCCATGTCCGAACCGGTGGGGAACACCGGACAGACCCGCATGGACGTCACCAAGGCATCGTTGCTCCAGGCCCTGGCCACCTTCACGCCCGAGGACGAGATCGGGCTCTGGGACTTCTCCACGAAGCTGGACGGCGCCAAGGACTACCGCGTCCTCGCGCCGACCGAACGGCTCGGCGACCGGGCGGGCGACGGCACTCAGCGGGACCGGCTGTCGGCGGCGTTCAGCGCGCTGGCGCCGGTGCCGAACGGAGCGACCGGGCTGTACGACACGACGCTCGCCGCATACCGGGCGGCGACGACCTCCTACGGCGAGGGCAAGTTCAACGCGCTGGTCATCCTCACCGACGGTGTGAACCAGGACCCCGGCAGCATCTCCCGCGCCGACCTCGTCGATCAGCTGAAGCAGCTCACCAACCCCGAGCGCCCGGTCCCCCTCATCATGATCGCCGTCGGACCGGATGCCGACCGCGAGGAGGCCGAGCTGATCGCCAAGGCGACGGGCGGCTCGGGCCACGAGGTCAGCGACCCGGCGCAGATCCACTCGGTGATCCTTCAGGCGATCGTCGCGGCGGGCGCGAAGGAGGGGGGTAAGACAGGAGAGGAGTGAAGAGCTGCCCTCCCCGGCCGACCGGGTTCCTTCGTCCTCACCCCAGCGGCACCGTCTCCGGCAGCCCCACCGGCCACGTGTGCACCGGCTCCCCCTGATGCATGAGCTCTCGGTATCGCCTGGTGGTGGCCGCCAGCGCGGCATCCCGGGACAGCCCCGCCTCCAGGGCCCGGTGGAAGCTCGCCGACTGCCATGCCGCCCCGTTGACCCTGCGTCGGCAGCGCTCCTCGATCACGCCCAGATACAGATCCCGGTCGGCGGGATCGACACCCCATGCGTTGAGACCGGCTTCGGCCAGCGGCAGCAGTTCGTCGCGTACGAGACTCACCGCGTCGACCTCGGTCGTACCGCCGTAGCGTCCGCGCCGGGTCCAGGTCAGACGGGCGTCGATGCCGTGCCGGCACGCGGAGTCGAAGTTGGCCGCGGCCGCCTCGAACGGCAGCCGGGACCACACCGGCCGGGACTCCTCGGCGAGGGCGCGGACCACGCCGTAGAAGAAGGCGGCGTTGGCGAGGACGTCCGTGACGGTCGGGCCGGCGGGCAGGACGCGGTTCTCGACGCGCAGATGCGGGACGCCGTCGGCGATGCCGTACACGGGCCGGTTCCAGCGGTACACGGTGCCGTTGTGCAGGACGAGTTCGGCGAGTTTCGGTGTGCCGCCCGCGTCGAGGACCTCGAGCGGGTCCTCGTCGTCGCAGATGGGCAGCAGGGCCGGGTAGTAGCGCAGGTTCTCCTCGAAGAGGTCGTACGCCGAGTCGATCCATCGCTCGCCGAACCAGGTGCGCGGCCGGACGCCCTGGGCCTGGAGTTCGGGCGGGCGGGTGTCGGTGGACTGCTGGAACAGCGGCGGCCGGGACTCGCACCACAGCTCACGGCCGAACAGGAAGGGCGAGTTGGCGCCGACGGCGATCTGGGCGGCGGCGACGGCCTGCGCGGCGTTCCACACGTCGGCGAAGCGGCCCGGTGTCACCTGGAGGTGCAACTGGACGGAGGTGCAGGCGGCTTCCGGCGCGATGGACTTGGAGCTGCAACGCAGGTGCTCCACGCCCGCGATGTCGAGCAGGAAGTCCTCGCCCCGGGCGGCGACTATCTGGTCGTTGAGGAGCGTGTAGCGATCGACGTCGGAGAGGTTCGTGGAGACCAGGTCGTCCCGGTCGAGCGTCGGCAGAATGCCGATCATCACGATTCCCGCGTCCACCTCGCCCGCTTTCCGGTCGGCATATGCCAGCGAGGTGCGCAACTCCTCGGCCAGCCGGTCGAAAACCCGCCCGGCCAATCGATGTGGGGCGATGTTGACTTCCAGATTGAACATGGCGAGTTCTGTTTGGAAATCTCGGCTTGCGATCCGCTCAAGTACTTGCGCATTCAGCATTTTCGGCATGCCGTCGGCACCGGTGAGATTCAATTCGATCTCCAGCCCCATGAGGTTCTTCGGGCGATCGAACCGCTGCTCCGCCAGGAGCCGCTCCAGGCCCGTCAGACACTGCCGGAGCTTGTCGCGGTACCGCTGCCGATCGGACAGGTCGAACCCGCCTGCCACGACCTTCTCCCCCATCGGAGCGTCCCTCCTCGCATGGGCGGACCGAAGATCGGATCCGTCCGCCGGTGTCCGGGTCAGGTGGGATGATGCCCAGCCGAAGCGATCGATAACGTCACGGCCGGAGCGTGTGCGCGGTACGCTGGCGGACGTGACCGGCGGCACATTCACCGGGCATGGCACATCGTGCAGTTTCCGGCACGTTGGCAACTCGTGAAAAACACCGACGAGTATTGGCCGACCCCTTCCTGGGCATTGTCCGAGGTCATCGCTGGGCGACCGGTTCGGAATCGGGAGGATTCCCGCTTATCACCGGCCGAATGGACCCTTGCCGGAGTCCCCGGAAACGGCTAGATGAAACACAGTCTGAACACGTGTCGTATAAACTCCGCGAACAAGGCAGAGGGTTGGCGCCCACGGTTCTGGGTTCCTGTCGTCAGGTGACGGACGGCAGGCCTCATTCACACCACGCACCCCAGACCTGGCCCCCGCCTCTCTGACCCTGCGAGCTGACAGCGCCGTCCGCCCCCGCCACGCCCTCGCGCCACCGTGCCTGTCGAATGAGAGGCGACCCACCATGCCGCTGCATGTCCCCCCGGCTCCAGCGCCCGCCCTTCGCTCCGTCCTCACCGCACTCGGTTCCCCCACCGCAGTCCGCGAGGCCCGGACCCCTTCCCTGCGTACCGCGCAGGGCACCGCCACACCCGAACTCCCGCTGCCCGTGCACGTACTCGACCGCATCACCTCCGAGGGCGTGTCCGCGACGCGACTGGCCGGGTGGCGTTTCCTGATCCGCTGCGGCGACCGCGCGGTGGCCGCGGCCGAGACCAGGCTGACCCCTGACGGCTGGGCCTTCTCGCACTTCTTCGAGGGCCCGTACATCGCTTCCACGGAGCGCGCCCTGCGCCAGGCCGAGTCGGTGTCGCAGGCATACCAGCCACGTCTGCTGTCCCTGCCGGGCCTGTACATGCTCACGCTGTGGCTGCACGGCGACTGCTCCTCGGACGGCGCCACCGGCCACCCCGCCGCCACCGATCTACTCATCCCGCTGGCGCCCGCGCCGCCCGGCATCGCGGCGCACCGGCCGCACCGGGTCGCCGAACTCCTGCCGGTGCTCACCGACCGGGTGACACCCGCCCCACTGCTGAGCCAGCCCGTCTGACCGACCGGGCCCCGCGACACACCCCCGTACCCCGCCGCCGGAATTCCGGGTAGCGGGGTACGGCGCTGTTTACCTAGCTGAAAGACTCGTATGCGCCGCGGAAAACCCATACGCTCGCGCGCGCTACAGAAACACTCGTGGGCGCCTCAAAACCACACCCACGTTCCATTGCGCTCGCACGAGCAATACCGCGCTCGAACGAGCCAGAACGGGTCTCCGACCCATACTGACTAGCCCCATCCGACCCCCCTGAACCACCCGAAGTGGCAGTGCAGTTGGAATGAACCGTCCGCGCGGGTGATGCGTCCTCAACCTGTGAGAAGCGGTGCAGCTAAATCCCTGCGGATTGACGCCCGTGGGGCAACACTGGGTTCGACCGACTTATCACAACGGGGGCGGCCATGAACGAGGCTTCACGCCGCAGGACAGACACGACAACCCACTCACTCGACACGACACAGCGAAAGATCCCACCCATGTGCCAGCACCAGCCACCATGTCCGAAAGCCGAATCAGCCGACCGGGAATCCGCCCGACTCGTGGCGCACCACCCGGAGCAGGGATGGAGCCTGCTGTGCAACGGCGTTCTGCTCTTCGAGGACACCGGTGAGCTCCTGCCGGACGGCCAGATCATCGCCCCGCACCGCACACTGGTGATGACCGCCGCCTGAGCAGTACCGGGCGGACCGACAACCCGCCCGGAGATATGAGGGGCCGGCCGCAGGCACACGCTGCGAACCGGCCCCGACGCATGTTCGGCAGCCGTCACTCCCTGTAGTCCCCCGTGCGTGATCCGGTCGACGCCGCCCCTTCCCTTCCCATGTCCGACCATTTTCCGGAAGAATTCTGGAAGTTTCGCGGCACGCGTCGGCGGGGGTGGGGGAATTGACAGCAGACGAGGTCGGCGCCGAGCAGGCGCCCGAGACCCGCGGCAAGGTCACGATCACGGAGATCGCCCGGCAGGCCGGGGTCTCGGTGCCGACCGTGTCCCGCGTCGTCAACGGCAGGTCCGACGTCTCGCCCCGCACCCGGGCCCGGGTCGAGGACCTGCTGCTCCGGCACGGCTACCGCAAGCGCACCCCCGCCTCGGGCACCCGCGCCGCCCTGCTCGACCTGGTCTTCAACGACCTCGACAGCCCCTGGGCGGTGGAGATCATCCGGGGCGTCGAGGAGGTCGCGCACACGGCCGGGGTCGGCACCGTGGTGTCGGCGATCCACGGCCGCTCGGGCGACGCCCGCGAGTGGCTGCGGAATCTGCGGGCCCGCGCCTCCGACGGCGTCATCCTCGTCACCTCGGCCCTGGAACCGGTCCTGCACGAGGAGTTGCGTGCGTTCGGCGTCCCGCTGGTGGTCGTCGACCCGGCGGGCTCCCCCGCCCTGGACGTCCCCACGATCGGCGCCGCCAACTGGTCGGGCGGCATGGCGGCCACCGAGCACCTTCTCTCCCTCGGCCACCGCAGGATCGGTCTGATATCGGGCCCGCCCAGACTGCTCTGCTCCCGGGCCCGTTTCGACGGTTATCGCGCCGCGCTCGAGGGCGCCGACCTCTCGATGGACGAATCCCTCGTCGTGCCGGGCGACTTCCACCCCGAGTCCGGCTTCAGCGGCTGCAACACACTCCTGGACCTGGCCGAACCGCCGACCGCCGTGTTCGCGGCCAGCGACCAGATGGCGCTGGGCGCGATCGAGGCGCTGCGCCGAAGGGGCCTCAGAGTGCCGGAGGACATGAGCGTGGTCGGTTTCGACGACCTTCCGGAAGTCCGCTGGTCGGCTCCGCCGCTGACCACCGTGCGCCAACCACTCGCCGACATGGGCAAGTTGGCCGTCCGAACGGTGCTCAGGCTGGCGCGCGACGAGCAGCCGGACTCACCGCGGGTGGAGCTGGGCACGGAGTTGGTGGTGCGGTCGAGCACCGCACCACCGTCGCGCCCCTGAGTTACTTCAGCGCCTCCCTGATCGCGAAGTACGCGGGCTTGGGCTCCAGTTGTTCGTCCCACGGCAGCGCGGCGCCCTCACCCTCGAAGAACGCCGGGATCCAGGAGTATTTGTCGGTGTAGTCCCACAGCGTGATCCCCACGCACCGCCGCACCGCGAGACACGCCTCGGTCATGTCGCGGTACCACTGCGCCTGCGTGGCCAGCTTCGCGTCGTCCGCCGGCACGTACATGCGCACATCGACCTCGGTGAGTGCGGTGTCGAGGCCGAGCCGGGAGAAGCGGCGGAGGTTGTCCTCCAGGGTGCTCGGATAGCCGTACTGGAGCGCGAGATGGGCCTGAAGACCGAAGCCGTCGATCGGGACGCCCTGCGCCTTCAGCTCCTTGACCAGCTGGTAGTAGGCGTCGCTCTTCGGGCCGATGCCCTCGACGTTGTAGTCGTTGAGATAGAGCGCGGCCTTCGGGTCGGCCTGGTGGGCCCAGCGCAGGGCGTCGGCGATGTAGCCCGGGCCGAGCGTCTTGTAGAAGATCGTCTCCCGGTAGGTGCCGTCCTCGTTGAACGCCTCGTTGACGACGTCCCAGGCGTAGATCCTGCCCTTGTAGTGGCGTACTTCCGTCTGGATGTGCTTCTTCAGTACGGCCCTCAGCTCGTCGGCCGTCCACGCGCGTGAGGTGAGCCAGCCGGGCAGCTGGCTGTGCCAGACCAGGGTGTGGCCGCGTACCCGCTGGTGGTTGGCGCGGGCGAGGTTCACGATCTCGTCGCCCTTGGAGAAGTCGAAGACGCCCTGCTGGGGCTCGGTGGCGTACCACTTCATGCCGTTGCCGGGGGTGATCATGTCGAACTCGGTGCCGAGGACTGCTTTGTAGGGCTCGTCGGTGAGTTCGGGGTTGTCGGTGGCGCTGCCGAAGTAGCGGCCGTGGCGCTGGGCGAGTTCGGCGAGCGTGGGCGGTTCCTGCTCGTCGGCCTGGGCCACGGGGGCGCCGGCGGACAACAGGAGAGCGGCGAGGGCCCCGGCGAGTCTGAGCCGGGTGGTGGTCTTGCGCATGGTGCGACTCCTCACGGTCGGATGTGTGGGTGAGCCGTACGTCCGCGCGGCGCGGGTCATCCCTTGGTGGCGCCGGCGGTGAGGCCGCCGACGAGCTGACGCTCGGCGACCGAGTAGAAGGCGAGCGCGGGGACCATGGCCAGCACCAGGTAGGCGAAGACCCTGGCGTACTCCGCGGAGTACTGGCCCTGGAACTGCTGGACACCGATCGGGATCGTCCACCAGGTGGAGTCGGTGAACACCAGCAGCGGCAGGAAGAAGTTGTTCCAGCTGGTGACGACGGCGAGGACGGAGACGGTGCCCAGCGCGGGCCGCGCCATCGGCAGCAGCACCCGCCAGAAGAACCCGAGGGGGCTGCAACCGTCGAGGGTGGCCGCCTCCTCCAACTCGCCGGGGATCTGCCGGAAGAAGCCGCGCAGAATGATGATGGTCATCGGCAGTCCGAAGGCGGCCTGCGGCAGGATCACGCCCAGCGGGTTGTCCAGCAGGCCCAGGTAGCGCAGCAGCAGGAACAGCGGCAGCGCCGCCACCGCGAAGGGGAACATCAGCCCCATCGTGAACAGGGTGAACAGCAACTCCCGCCCGCGGAAGGCGAACCGGGCGAAGGAGAAGGCGGCGAGCGCGGACACCGCGACGACGAGAACGGTCGTGCCGATCGCGATGAAGGTGCTGCTGCCGACCATCCGCCAGAAGACGCCCGAGCCGAGGATGTCGGTGTAGTTGGAGGTCACCCATGAGTCGGGCAGCCCGATCGGGTTCCGGGACAGCTCGTCCGTGGACTTGAAGCCGGACACGACCGCGAAGAGCAGCGGTACGGCCATCACCGCGCCGACGGCGATGAGGACGACGTGGACCGGGAGTTTCCCTGCGCGTGCCTTCACTTCTGGCCTCCCCGCATGGTCGTGGTCGCCCCTTCGAGGTCGCGGCGGAGCACGAACCGCTGGTAGGCGAGGGCGAAGACGAGGCTGATGCCGAACATGACCACGCTGATCGCGCTGGCATAGCCGACCTGATAGCGCTTGAAGCCGTACTGGAACATGGTCACGGCCATGGTCTCGGAGTGATGGTCGGGGCCACCGACGGTGGTCACCCACACCAGGTCGAAGAGCTGGATCGACCCGATGACCGACAGGAAGACACTGATCCGCAGGGTGGGCGCGAGCAGCGGCAGGGTGACGTTGCGGAAGCGCTGCCAGGGGCTCGCGCCGTCGATGAGTGCCGCCTCCGTCAACTCGGCCGGGATGGACTGGAGTCCGGCCAGGTGGAGCATCATGTGGAAGCCGAAGTACTTCCAGGTCATGACGAGGAAGAGCGTCGCCATGACGGTGGAGGGATCCGCGAACCACGTTCCGCCGAGACCCTCCAGGCCCACGCTGCCGAGGACATGGTCGGCGAGACCGTCGTCCGGGGCGAAGATCATGGCGAACAGCACACCGGTGATCGCCTCCGACAGCACGTACGGCGCGAAGAACAGCATCCGGTACACGGCACGGCCGCGGATCCGCTGGTTGAGCAGGACGGCCATGGCGAGCGCGAACGGCAGTTGCAGCGCGAGCGACAGCACGACCAGGACGAGACAGCGCCACAGGTCGCCCAGGAAGACCGGGTCGTCGAAGAGCCGGGTGAAGTTGTCGGCGCCGATGTAGTCGGAGGGCATGCCGAAGCCGCCCCAGCGGAAGAAGGCCGCGTACAGGGCGAACAGGATCGGCAGCAGGACCAGCACGAGGAAGAGCACCAGCGCGGGCAGCTGGAACCCGACCGCGGTGAGCCAGTTGACGACCCGCCGCCGGGTCCGCCCCCGGCCCGCACCTGCGGCCGGGGGCGGGAGGCCGACGTCGGGGCCGGTCCGCTTGTCCGGAAGGAACGTGGAGGTCATCGAGGGCCTACTGCTCTTCCTTCGCGGTCTGTGTGATCGACTCGGTGACCTGCTCGGGCGACTTGGACCCGGCGATCAGCGCGCCCACACTGTCGTTGACCTCCTGGCCGAGGGCGGGTGCGTACGCCTGGTCGAGGTAGAGCTGGAAGCCGGTGGACCCCTTCAACTGCGCTTGTACGGCCTTGATGTTGGGGTCCGTGATGGCGCTCTCGGCTCCGGGCACCACTGGAAGGACGCCGGTCTTCTTGACCAGTTCCAGGTCCGTGGCCTCGGAGGCGAAGAACTTCAGGAAGTCGACGGCGGCCTGCGGAGCGCCCTGCCGCAGGGCGTGTCCGCCGCCCCCGCCGAACACCTCGGTGATGGCGCCCTTGCCGCCCTCGACCGCGGGGAACGGGAAGAATCCGAGGTCGTCACCGAGGCCCTTGCCGGCGTCCGCCTGCACGACCGGCGCCCACTGGCCCATGAGTTCCATCGCCGACTTGCCGTTGCCGACGGCGGCGGCCTGGCCGGTGGGGCTGGAGTAGGCGGCGCCGAGGAACCCCTTCTGGAACGGCTGGAGATCGACGAGTTCCTTGAGGTGCTCGCCGGCCCGGACGAACTCGGCGCCGGTGAAGTCCTTGTCCTCGCCCGCCTTCTCCAACGCGTCGGCACCCGCGGTGCGCATCGCCAGGTACGCCCAGTAGTACATGCCGGTCCACGTCTCCTTGCCCGCGAGGGCGAGGGGGGTGATGCCCGCGGACTTCAGCTTGCGGACGGCGTCGAGGAAGGCGCTCCAGGTGGTGGGCGGCGTGCTGATGCCGGCCTGCTCGAACAGCGCCTTGTTGTACCAGAAGCCGATCATCCCCATGTCGAACGGGATGCCGTACACCCGGTCGTCGAGCAGATACGGCTCCTTCGTGACCGGCAGCAGTCCGTCGGCCCAGGGCTTCGTCCGGTCGGTGAGGTCCTCGACGAGCCCGGCGTCGACCTGCTGCTTCAGGACGCCGCCGCCCCAGGTGTGGAAGATGTCCGGCAGCTTTCCGGAGGCGGTCAGCGCCGTCATCTTCGACTTGTAGGCGTCGTTCTCCAACTGGACGATCTTTATCTTGACCTTGGGGTTCTGGGCCTCGAACTTCTTTGCCAGGCCGGCCCAGACGTCTTTCGTCGGCTGGGTGGTGGAGATGTTCCACCACTCGATGGTGGTCGTCCCCGACGCCCCTCCGTCCGAGTCGCCGCCGCAGCCGCTCAGTGCCGTCATGCCCAGACCTGCCGCGGCGGAGGCCGCCAGGAAGCCGCGGCGGGACAGTGCCCGGTCGCCCATGATCCGCTCCTTGGGTACGGGATCGAAACTTTCGAACCAATTCCAGAAAGCTTCGTTGCTGCCGCACCCTAGAGACAGCTGCCAAAGGGTGGCAACCCCTCGTGCACAGCGAATCTCGTGGCGACGAAATCGTCCCACCTCGGCTCTGGTTCGTAAGACCGTCAGGCCGAGCGAAACATTCGCCCTTGTTGACGAACATTACGGAGCGACACTGCAAAGGGACCGTTGGTCGGGACAAGGGCGCCGGGCGGGGGCTAGAGCAGTCCCTCCGCCAGCGGCCCGAGGGACAGGGCCGGCAGGAAGTTGAGGAGCGCCAGGATGAGGGCGGCTCCGGTGGCCAGGGCGACGAAGTTGACGCCGCGGGCCTGGAGGGTGCCGACGGTGACCACGCCGGGCTGCTGGCGGGCCAGCCGTCCGGAGAGGGCGAGCAGGAACACCATCGGGACGTACCGCCCGATCAGCATCGCCGCACTCATCAGCAGATTGTGGAAGTCCGTGGCGCCGTTGAAGCCCGCCATCGCGCTGCCGTTGCTGTTGACGTTGGAGGTGTAGGCGTAGACGAGTTCGGTCAGGCCGTGCGGCCCGGAGTTGCCCATGGACGACTGGCCCTCTCCCAGCGCGACCGCCAGCGCCGCGCAGCCCAGGATCGCCGTCGGGGCGACCAGGGCGTACAGCACGACGTACCGCATCTCCGGGAACCCCAGGCGCTTGCGCAGGTACTCGGGTGTGCGGCCGACCATCAGGCCGCCGATGAACACGGCCACCATCACGGCCATGATCAGGCCGTACAGACCGCTGCCGACGCCGCCGGGGGCGATCTCTCCGAGCATCATGGCCGACAGCAGCACCCCGCCGCCCAGGCTGGAGAAGCTGTCGTACGACGCGTTCGCCGCGCCGTCCGCCGAGCCCGTGGCCGCGACGCCGAACAGCGTCGAACCGGGGATGCCGAAGCGGGTCTCGGTGCCCTCGTACTGTCCGCCGACGGCCTCCGTCACGGTGCCGTTGTGGGCGCTCTGCGCGAGGTTGCCGGCCGCGAGCAGCAGGCCGAAGAGGATGCCGACGACCGCGAGCAGGGTCCAGCCCTGGCGCAGGGAGCCGATCATGCGGCCGTATGTGCGCACGAACGCCGTCGGGATCAGCAGCATGAGCACGATTTCGAGGGCGTTGCTGAACGCCGTCGGGTTCTCGAAGGGGTGCGCGCTGTTGGCGTTGAAGACGCCGCCGCCGTCGCCGGACATCAGCTTGAGCGGCTCCCAGGAGCCGACCGGCCCGCCGAGCAGCGTCTGCTGCCCGCCCGCGACCGTGGTGACCGTGTGCCCGCCGCCGAGGTTCTGCGGGACGCCGAGCGCGATCAGGACGACGCCGAAGACGATCGACAGCGGGAGGATGATCCGGAAGACGGTGCGGATCAGGTCGACCCAGAAGTTGCCGAGTCGGTCGGTGTCCCGGCGCACCAGGCCCCGGATGAGGACGAGCGCGACGCACATGCCCACGGCCGCCGAGGCGAACGCCTGGACGCCGAGGCCCGCCATGACCGCGAGATGGCCGGTGGTGGACTCGCCCGCGTAGTTCTGCCAGCTGGTGTTGGTGGTGAAACTGATCGCGGTGTGCAGGGCGAGCCGCCAGGGCATGCCCTCGTGACCGGTCGACCAGGGCAGCCTGCCCTGGAGGGTGAAGAGCGCGAAGAGCGCGGCGATGCCCGCCAGGCTGAAGGCGAGCAGCGCGAACAGGTAGTGCCGCCAGTCCTGTTCGCGGTCCGGGTCGACGCCGCAGACCTTGTAGAGGGCTCTTTCGGCGCGTCTGTGCGGACCGCCGTCGAGGGCCTTGGCCATGTAGTCGCCGAGCGGCACGTGCAGTCCTACGACGACTGCGACGACGAGGGTGGCCTGGAGCCAGCCGTACATGTTCAGGCCCCCTTCACGGGATGGGTGCGGTCCAGCGCGGCGTTCAACTGCACGGCGTTCACGGCGGGTTCGCCGAGGATGCCGAGGGCGCGGCCACTGGTGTACCGGTCGATCAGCCGGTGTACGTCGGCCTCACTGATGCCGCGTTCGCGGGCGACGCGGGGTGCCTGGAGGTCGGCGTACGCCTCGCTGATCTGCGGGTCGAGGCCGCTGGCGCTCGCGGTGACCGCGTCGGCCGGGACCTTGGGGTCGGCGGGCGCGTCGCCGCGGATCGGGGTGACCACGGCCCTGCCGTAGTCCTCCCCCGGCTTGGCGCAGACGACGGTCACGCCCTCGTAGGAGGAGCGGAACGGCCTCGCCGGGCAGGCCTGGTCGAGGCTGACCACGCGGGTCGCCGTACCGGTGGTGCCGTCCTTACGGAAGACGCCGAGCACGGCGCCGACGCCGTCGGACGTGCAGTACGGGCGGGAGCCGTCGACGTGCTCCAGATCTCCGACCGCCTTGCTGCGCGCACAGACCTGGGTGAGCAGGCTCTGCTTGCCGTCGGGGCCGAGGACGTCGACGGTGGACTCGGGGCCGAGGTTTCCGGCCGCGGAGGCCGCGGCGTCGTAGCCCTCACCGGCGTTGGAGGGCCGGGTCTGGAAGTAGTACGGGATCGGGTTGCCGTCCTTGTCGAGGAAGGACTGGCCGATCAGCTCGCTGCCGGCGTTCCTGCCGTCGGCGCCGGTGAGCTGGGAGCCCTGCGCGCTGTGGCGCAGACCCGGGACCTGGGCGAGCGCGGTCATGCCCAGCGGATAGGCGAGGCCGACGAGCACGGTGAGCACGATGACCACCCGGATCGCCGCCACCTGGTGACCGACCCAGGCGGGCATCCTGGAGAGGAAGTTCATGGAATGGTCCTCAGATCCCGGGGATGAACTGGACTACGGCGACGTCGATGAACTTGATCGCGAGGAAGGGCAGGATCAGTCCGCCCATGCCGTAGATCCACAGATTGCGGGTGAGCAGGGAGTCCGCGCTGCTGGGCCGGTAGCGCACCCCGCGCAGGGCCAGCGGGATCAGCGCGACGATGATCACAGCGTTGAAGACGACGGCCGACAGGATCGCGGACGTCGGCGAGTGCAGGTGCATGACGTTCACCGCGTCGAGCGCCGGGTAGACACCGCCGAACATCGCCGGGAGGATCGCGAAGTACTTGGCGATGTCGTTGGCGATGGAGAAGGCGGTCAACGCGCCGCGGGTGATGAGGAGTTGCTTGCCGATCTCGACGATGTCGATGATCTTCGTGGGGTCGGAGTCGAGGTCGACCATGTTGCCGGCCTCCTTGGCGGCCGACGTACCGGTGTTCATGGCGACACCCACGTCGGCCTGCGCGAGGGCGGGCGCGTCGTTGGTGCCGTCGCCGGTCATGGCGATGAGGTGGCCGCCCGCCTGCTCCTTCTTGATGAGCGCGAGCTTGTCCTCGGGGGTGGCCTCGGCGAGGAAGTCGTCGACGCCCGCCTCGTCCGCGATGGCCTTGGCGGTCACCGGGTTGTCGCCGGTGACCATGACGGTGCGGATCCCCATCCGGCGCAGTTCGGCGAAGCGTTCGCGCAGGCCCGGCTTGACGACGTCCTTGAGGTGGACGACGCCCAGCAGCCTGGCGGTGCCCTCCTCGGTGCACTCGGCGACCGCGAGGGGGGTGCCGCCGGAGGCCGAGACCTGCTCGACGCTGGTGTCGAGGGCGACCGGCACCGTTCCGCCGTTGTCCCGCACCCAGCCGGCGACCGCGGTCGCCGCGCCCTTGCGCAGCCGTCGGCCGCCCGGCAGGTCCACCCCGGACATCCGGGTCATGGCGCTGAAGGGCACCCACTCGGCGTTCTCGGGTGTGACCGGTTCCAGGGCGAACTGCACGTGCACGTAGTCGACGATCGAGCGGCCCTCGGGCGTCTCGTCGGCCAGGCTGGACAGCAGGGCCGCGTCCGCGAGTCGGCGACCCGTCACCGAGCCGAGCGGGAGCAGCTCGCTCGCCCGCCGGTTGCCGTAGGTGATGGTGCCGGTCTTGTCGAGCAGCAGGGTGTTGACGTCACCGGCCGCCTCCACCGCGCGCCCCGACATGGCGAGGACGTTGCGCTGCACCAGCCGGTCCATGCCGGCGATGCCGATCGCGGAGAGCAGGCCGCCGATGGTCGTCGGGATCAGACAGACCAGGAGCGAGACCAGAACGATCCCCGTCACGCCGTCGGCGGTGAGCGCCTCGGTGTCCGGGGCGGCCGCCATGACGTCCTTGGAGAAGATCGCCATCGGCTGGAGCGTGAGGACGGCGACCAGGAAGACGAACGTCATCATGACGAGGAGCAGGTTGAGCGCGAGTTCGTTCGGTGTCTTCTGCCGGCCCGCGCCCTCGACCAGGGTGATCATGCGGTCCAGGAAGGACGCGCCGGGCTCCTGGGTGATCCGTACGACGATCCGGTCCGACAGGACGCGGGTGCCGCCGGTGACGGCCGAGCGGTCACCGCCCGACTCCCGGATCACGGGCGCGGACTCGCCGGTGATCGCCGACTCGTCGATGCTGGCGACACCCTCGATGACGTCGCCGTCTCCGGGGACCAGCTCGCCGGCCTCGACGAGCACGATGTCGCCGCGGCGCAACTCCCCGGCGCCGGCGTTCTCTTCGACGTACGCGCCCTCGGCCGCCCCCGGCTCCCAGCCGGTCAGCCGCCGTGCGACGGTCTGCCGTCGCATGCCGCGCAAGGTGTCGGCCTGGGCCCGGCCGCGGCTCTCGGCGACGGCCTCGGCGAGGTTCGCGAAGACGACCGTCAGCCACAGCCAGGCGGTGATCAGCCAGCCGAAGAGGGACGGGTCGGCGATGGCGATGCCCGTGGTCAGGGCCGCCCCGATCTCGGTGACGAACATGACCGGGTTGCGGGCCATCGTCACGGGGTTGAGCTTGCGCAGCGCGGCGGGCAGGGCAAGCCACAGCTGCCGAGGGTCGAGGAGCCCGGCACCGATCCTCCGGGCCGGGCGCGAGTCGGGCGGCCGCTTGACCTCGGCGGGTTTCTCTCTCACAGGCGCGGGCGCGGTCATCAGAAGCGCTCCGGCTTGATCAGGGCCACCACCAGGTAGGCCAACAGGGCGATCGCGACGATCAGCCCGACGACGTTCTCGGCAGACACAAGGACCTCACATATTCGCCGGGAAAGCATTGGATATACGGATCATTGGGACACCTCCGGGCGAGGCCGGGCCGGGCTCGCCCGGAGGTGGATCGGGGGAACCGGAGGAGGACAGCGGGGAGGCGTGGGACTACAGGCCCACGTCGCGGCTCTGGATGTCGGCCAGGGACTCGCGGCGCACGAGGAGCCGGGCCTGGCCGGCGTGCACGGCGGCCACCGGAGGGCGGCCGACCAGGTTGTAGTCGGACGCCATGGACAGGTGGTATGCGCCGGCCACGGGGACGGCGAGCAGGTCGCCGGGGTGCACGTCCGAGGGGAGTTCGACGTCGGTCGCCAGCACGTCGCCCGCCTCGCAGTGCCGACCCACGACGGTCGCCGCGGCCGGGGCGGCGGTGCTGTGCCGGCCGACCAGGCGGGGCGCGTACCGCACCCCGTACAGAGCCGGACGCGGGTTGTCGCTCATACCGCCGTCGACGGCGATGAACGTGCGCGTGCCGGTCCGCTTGACGGCCAGGACGTGGTAGAGAGCGATGCCCGCGGGGCCCGCGACGGCCCGGCCCGGTTCGATGATCAGGCGCGGCACGGTCAGCCCTGCCGACGCGCAGGCCTCGGTCAGCTCGGCGCGGACCTTGCGGGCCAGCGTGGTGAGGTCCAGTGCGGGCTCACCCGGACGGTAGGCGATGCCGTGGCCGCCGCCGAGGTCGAGTTCGGGCAGGACGAGGCCGTGCTGCTCGTGCAGCCGGGCCATCAGGCCGACCATCCGGCGAACAGCGGCGATGTACGGCTTGACGCTGGTGATCTGCGAGCCCAGATGGCAGTGCAGGCCGGTCAGTTCGAGCTGCGGCTGGTCGAGTATGCGGGCGATGGCGTGCTGGGCGTATCCGTCGGAGATGGACAGACCGAACTTCTGGTCGTCGGTGCCGGTCCGGATCTTCTCGTGACCGCCCGCGCTGATCCCGGGCACCACCCGGACCATGACCTTCTGGTGGCCGTCCGGTCCGACGGCCGCCGCGAGACGGGCGATCTCCGACGGGCTGTCGATGACGATGCGGCCGACACCCAGACGCAGCGCGGTCTGCAGGTCGCGGGGCGACTTGGCGTTGCCGTGCAGCACGATCCGCTCGGGCGGGAACCCCGTGGTGATCGCGAGCTCCAGCTCGCCGGCGGAGCAGACGTCGAGGCCGAGGCCCTCCTCGTCCATCCAGTGGACCATCGCACGGCACAGGAACGCCTTGGCGGCGTACAGGACTTCGGCGTCGGGGAAGGCATGCCGGTAGGTACGGCAGCGATCGCGCACCTCGCCCTCGTCGAGGACGTAGACGGGGGTGCCGAAGCGGTCCGCGATCTCGGCGAGCGGTACGCCGCCCACGGCGAGGTCGCCCGCGCGGGGCTCAGTGGTGGACGCGGGCCACACCGAGAGCTCGTCGGCGGTGGTGACGGCGGGTTCGTGAAGAGTGGTCATCGCGCGCTCCCTGATCCGATCCGCAGTGCCGGGGCGAGGGCGACGGGCGTGACCGGAGCGGGCGCCGGCGCGGAGAACTGCGGGTCCACGGTGACGATGGTGACGCCGAGCGGTGCGGTGAGGGCACGCAGCGCGGGCTCGGCGAGGCGGATCCACGCCTGCTCGGCACCGAGGGTCTCGGTCAGCCTGCGTACGGAGGTGAAGCCGACGGCCGTACGGCGGCCGAGGGGAGTGCGGAAGAGCCGGGGCGCACACCGTGCTGGTCCCGGCCGGACGGGAACGTACAGCGGTCCGGCCGGGAACCGATCAGAAGGTTCCGGATCTTCGCCGCACAGGATGTCTGCCATGGGATGCCTCCTGGAGGATCCGAGGTGGTTCGGGTTCGTTCGGGCGGGTGGCTGAGGGCCCCGGACGCGGGGAGGCGGACCGGGGCTCGCTGCTGACGCTATGCCCGTCGGCCAGGGTGGCCGGACACCTCATGACGAGATGCTGACGGCGATCGCAGGGACGCTTACGGGATGCTGACGCCGCGGCGGACCGGCTGGGCGGAAAGCCGTCAGAAGAGTGCCAAGAAGCGCCGTACGGGGTGGTCACGAGCCCGGTACCGGAGGTGAGATGAAGTGCAGTCCCGATGAACTGCCCGCGGGCGCACGACTCGCGGGCGGGTACGAAGAACGGTGGAGTCATGGTTGCTTCCGACGGCCTCGCTGCCGCCCGCGTCGTAGTGGGAGTGAGCGGCTCCCTGGGAAGCCTCACCGCCCTGAGCCGGGCCGCCGAGGAGGCGCGGCGTCGGCAGGCCCAACTGTGGCCGGTGCTGGCCTGGGAGCCGCCCGGCGGAGACGTCGCCGCCCGGCGCAACCCGGCGCCGAGCGTGCTCGTCGACGAGTGGCAGCGCCTGGCGCGGGAACGGCTGCTCACAGCGCTCGATGACGTCTTCGGCGACGCCGGGCCCGGCGTGGGGCTGCACGCTCTGGTGGCTCGCGGCACCCCGGGCCTGGCGCTGGTGGAGATCGCGGACCGCGAGAGCGACCTGTTGGTCGTCGGTGCGGGGCGGCGTAGCGCCTGGCACCGCGCCTGCTCGCGTTCGGCGAGCCGTTACTGCCTCGCCCACGCGGGCTGTCCGGTCCTGGCGGTGCCGCCGTCCCCGCTTGAGTCCGAACTGGCCGCCATGCACCGTCGCAACGCCTGGCGACTGCGACTGGACACGCGCGAACTCAACCGGCGGCTCCGGACGGGGTGACATGGCAGCCGGCCGGGTCATGCCGGCCGACGTCGACCTTCAGGCCCTTGATCGCCCGGTCGGAACCCGGTCGGTCAGGAGACGGCGGTGGCCGGGACATCCGGCTGCTCCGGACGGCGTCGTCGTGCCGTCGGCAGGCTGAGCACCATCGTGAGGCCGCCGCCGGGGGTGTCCTCGGCGTCCAGCGTGCCGTCCATCGCCTCGGCGAAACCGCGGGCGACCGCCAGGCCGAGGCCGACGCCCGCACCGCGCGGGACGTCGCCGTAGCGCTGGAAGGGCTCGAAGATACGTTCCTTGGCCTCGTCGGGGACGCCGGGCCCGCGGTCGACCACCCGCACCTCCACCCGGTCGGCGATGGCGCTCGCCGAGACCAGCACCGGCATGTCCGTGGGACTGTACTTGACGGCGTTCTCGACCAGGTTGGCCACGCAGCGCTCCAGCAACCCCTTGTCCACGTCGACCATCGGCAGGGTTTCCGGGATGTCCAGCTCCACGCTGTCCTCGGGCACCCCGCCCAGCGCCATCGGCACCACCTCGTCCAGGTCGATCTCCCGGATGATCGGAGTCACCGTGCCGGTCTGGAGCCGCGACATGTCGAGCAGGTTGCCCACCAGGCCGTCGAGGCGGTCGGCACCCTCCTCTATGCCCTCCAGCAGCTCCGCCTGGTCCTCCTCGGACCACGCCACGTCTTCGGAACGCAGACTGGACACCGCCGCCTTGATCCCCGCCAACGGAGTGCGCAGGTCGTGGCTCACCGCCGCCAGCAACGCGGTCCGGATCCGATTGCCCTCGGCCAGCGCCCGCGCCTGGTCGGCCTCCTCCCGCAGGCGCCGACGGTCCAACACCACCGCCGCCTGCGCGGCGAACGCGGCCAGCACCCGCCGGTCCTCCGCCGGCAGCACCCGCCCCGTCAACGCCAGCGCCATATGGTCGCCCACCGGCACATCCACATCCGCGTCGTCCGGATTCACACACGGCCGGGGCCCCACACTGCCCGCGCACGTCCACGGCTCCACGTCGCTCTGCCGCTCCAACAACGCGGCCGACTCCATACCGAAGGTCTCCCGCACCCGCTCCAGCAGCTCCTCCAGGCTCGTCTCACCGCGCAGCACATTGCCCGCCAGAAACGACAGGATCTCCGACTCGGCCCGCAACCGGGCCGCCTGCTGCGTACGCCGGGCCGCCAGATCCACCACCGACGCCACCGACACCGCCACACCCACGAAGATCGCGATGGCGACGATGTTCTTCGGGTCGGCGATCGTGAAGGTGTGGACCGGCGGGGTGAAGAACCAGTTCAGCAGCAGCGAGCCCACCACCGCCGAGGCCAGCGCGGGCAGCAGTCCGCCGAGCAGGGCGGCGGCCACCGTCAGCGTCAGATACAGCAACATGTCGTTGGCCAGGCCGACTTCGGGCGCGACGCCGGTGAGCAGGACGGTGAGGAGCGCGGGGCCGAGCACACCGACTGCCCAGCCCCACAGAATCCGCAGCCGTCCGAGCCGCGCGCCCCGGGCGTCGGGCAGTCCCCGTCCCTTGCCCGCCTCGTCGTGCGTGATCAGGTGGACGTCGAGGTCGGGACCCGACTCCCGGGCGACCGTCGCACCGACACCCGGCCCGAACACGTACTGCCAGCTCCTGCGCCGCGAGACGCCGAGGACGATCTGGGTGGCGTTCACACCACGGGCGAAGTCCAGCAACGCCACCGGGACGTCCTCACCGACGACCTGATGGAAGGTGCCGCCCAGGTCTTCCACCAGCGTGCGCTGGACCGCGAGTTCCTTGGGTGAGGCGGAGGTCAGGCCGTCGCTGCGGGCGATGTAGACCGCCAGCACCTCACCGCCGGCGCCCTTCTCGGCAAGACGGGCGGCCCGCCGGATCAGCGTCCGCCCCTCCGGGCCGCCGGTCAGCCCGACCACGATGCGCTCCCGCGAACCCCAGATCGCCGACACCCGGTGCTCACTGCGGTACTGCTGGAGATATTCGTCGACCCGGTCCGCGACCCACAGCAGCGCCAGTTCGCGCAGCGCGGTCAGATTCCCGGGCCGGAAGTAGTTCGACAGCGCCGCGTCGACCTTGTCCGACTTGTAAATGTTGCCGTGCGCCATCCGCCGCCGCAGCGCCTGCGGCGACATGTCCACCAACTCGATCTGATCCGCACGCCGCACCACCTCGTCCGGCACCGTCTCCCGCTGCCGGACCCCCGTGATCGACTCCACGACATCACCCAGCGACTCCAGGTGCTGGATGTTCACCGTCGAGATCACATCGATCCCGGCCGCCAGCAACTCCTCCACGTCCTGCCAGCGCTTCGTGTTGCGCGACCCGGGGATGTTGGTGTGGGCCAGTTCGTCCACAAGTACCACTTGCGGATGCCGGGCCAGCACCGCGTCCACGTCCATCTCCGTGAAGACGGTGCCGCGGTACTCCAGTTCCTTGCGCGGGATCTCCTCCAGACCGTGCAGCATCACCTCGGTACGCGGCCGCTTGTGGTGCTCGACGAAGGCCACCACACAGTCCGTGCCCCGCTCCACACGCCGATGCGCCTCGGACAGCATCGCGTACGTCTTGCCCACGCCCGGTGCCGCACCGAGATATATCCGCAGCTTGCCGCGTGCCATGTTCATCCTTCGAAGCGGTAACCCATGCCGGGTTCGGTGATGAGGTAACGGGGGTGCGCGGGGTCCGCTTCCAATTTCCGGCGCAACTGGGCCATGTAGACGCGCAGGTAGTTGGTCTTGTTGCGCTGGGACACCCCCCAGACCTCCTGGAGCAGGTACTTCTGCGTGATGAGCCGGCCGGGGTTGGTGACCAGGATCTCCAGCAGATGCCATTCGGTCGGTGTCAGGCGCACGTCGCGCCCGCCGCGGACGGCCTTCTTGGCGAGCAGGTCGATGGTGAACCCGTCCGTCTCCACCAGCGTCGGCTCGGACGTGGCCGGGCCGTCCTCGGTGCGGCGGACCGCCGCCCGCAGCCGGGCCATCAACTCGTCCATGCTGAACGGCTTGGTGACGTAGTCGTCGGCTCCCGCGTCCAGCGCGGCGACCTTCTCGTCGGACGCCTGGCGGGCGGACAGCACGAGTATCGGCACGCGTGTCCAGCCGCGCAGCGCCTTGATCACGTCGACGCCGTCCATGTCGGGCAGTCCGAGGTCGAGCATCACGACGTCGGGCTGGCGTGCCGCGGCCAGCCGCAGTGCCGTGGCACCGTCGGGCGCCGCGTCCACTCCGTACTGGCGTGCCTGCATGTTGATCACCAGGGCCCGGACGAGCTGAGGGTCGTCCTCCACCACCAGCACGCGGGTCATCGGTGGACGCCTTTCCGGTCGTACGGGGGCTTGTGGGCTTCAGGACGGCGGGAGCCGGCGGAACCGGGACATGTTCCGGGCCGCCGGCTCCCGCGCTGGTCGGGTAACGCCATCAGCTCTTCGCCACAAGTTCCTTGAGGGCGATGTTGAGTTCGAGGACGTTCACGCGGGGCTCGCCGATGAAGCCGAGGGTGCGGCCCGTGCTGTTCTCGTCGACGAGCTTCTGGACCTGGTTGACCGACAGACCGTTCTGCTCGGCGATCCGGTGGACCTGGATGTCCGCGTACTGCGGGGAGATGTCCGGGTCCAGGCCGGAGCCGGAGGAGGTCACCGCGTCGGCGGGCACCTCGGAGGCCTTGACCTTGTAGTCGGCGGTCGAGTTGTCCTTGATGACCGCGGCCTTGGCGTCCTTCACCCACTGGATGAGTTCTTCGTTGTCACCGGACCGGTTGGTCGCGCCGGACAGGATGAGCTTGTACTGGGTGTTGACGCTGTTGGTGCCGAGGCCGTTCTGCGGACGTCCCTGGAACCACTTCAGATCGGGCGCCGGGGTCTCCTCGCCCTTCTTCAGCGGCAGGTTGTACGACTGCCCGATCAGGGACGAGCCGACGACCTTGCCCTCCGCCTTGATCTCAGAGCCGTTCGCCTTGCCGTTGAACAGACCCTGCGCGACGCCGGTGATCACCAGCGGATAGATGACGCCGGTCACCAGGGTCAGCACGAGGAGGGCACGCAGGCCCGCCCCGAGCAACCGGGCGGTGTTCGTAACCGAGTTGTTCATGGCGATCAGCCGATTCCAGGGATGAGGGAGATGAGCAGGTCGATGATCTTGATGCCGATGAAGGGGGCGATCAGCCCGCCGAGGCCGTAGATCCCGAGGTTGCGGCGGAGCATCTTGTCGGCGCTGACGGGCCGGTACTGCACACCTCGCAGGGCGAGCGGGACCAGCGCGATGATGATCAGCGCGTTGAAGATGACCGCGGACAGGATCGCGGAGTCGGGCGAGGACAGGTCCATGATGTTGAGCTTGTCCAGGCCCGGGTAGACGGCCGCGAACAGCGCCGGGATGATCGCGAAGTACTTCGCGACGTCGTTGGCGATGGAGAACGTCGTCAACGCGCCCCGGGTGATCAGCAGTTGCTTGCCGATCTCGACGATCTCGATGAGCTTGGTGGGGTTGGAGTCCAGGTCCACCATGTTCCCGGCCTCCTTGGCGGCCGAGGTACCGGTGTTCATGGCCACACCCACGTCGGCCTGGGCCAGCGCCGGCGCGTCGTTCGTACCGTCACCGGTCATCGCGACCAGCTTGCCGCCGGCCTGCTCCCGCTTGATGAGCGCCATCTTGTCCTCGGGAGTCGCCTCCGCGAGGAAGTCGTCGACGCCCGCCTCCTCGGCGATCGCCTTGGCGGTCAGCGGGTTGTCACCCGTGATCATGACCGTCTTGATGCCCATGCGGCGCAGCTCGTGGAACCGCTCGCGCATGCCGTCCTTGACGACGTCCTTGAGGTGGATGACACCCAGCACACGGGCGCCCTCGGAGTCCTCGATGGCGACCAGCAGCGGGGTGCCGCCGGCCTCGGAGATCCGGTTGGAGAGGGTGTCGGCGTCGTCGGAGACCTCGCCGCCCCGCTCCCGGACCCAGGTGATGACCGAACCGGCGGCGCCCTTGCGGATCTTGCGGCCGTCGACGTCCACACCCGACATACGGGTCTGGGCGGTGAAGGCGATCCACTCGGCGCCCGCCAGCTCGCCCTGGTGACGCTCGCGCAGCCCGTACTTCTCCTTCGCGAGTACGACGATGGAGCGGCCCTCGGGCGTCTCGTCGGCCAGCGACGACAGCTGGGCGGCGTCCGCGAGTTCGGCCTCCGTGGTGCCGTGCACCGGCACGAACTCGGCGGCCTGCCGGTTGCCGAGCGTGATGGTGCCGGTCTTGTCGAGCAGCAGTGTCGAGACGTCGCCAGCGGCCTCGACTGCCCTGCCCGACATGGCGAGTACGTTGCGCTGCACCAGCCGGTCCATGCCCGCGATGCCGATCGCGGAGAGCAGGGCGCCGATGGTGGTCGGGATGAGGCAGACCAGGAGGGCCACCAGGACGACCATGGTCAGGTTGGTGCCCGCGTAGT
Source organism: Streptomyces sp. NPDC051963 (assembly GCF_044593495.1). Lineage (NCBI taxonomy): Bacteria > Bacillati > Actinomycetota > Actinomycetes > Kitasatosporales > Streptomycetaceae > Streptomyces > Streptomyces sp. NPDC051963. Next base: position 1,482,223 of record NZ_JBIUCC010000001.1, read on the forward strand.
CGGCCAGCGGCGGCAGGGTGGCCACCGCCAGCAGGAAGACGATCGTCAGAGACGCGAGGAGGATGTTCAGCGCGATCTCGTTGGGGGTCTTCTGGCGCGCGGCGCCCTCGACCAGCGCGATCATCCGGTCGATGAAGGTCTCGCCCGGCTTCGTCGTGATCTTGATGACGATGCGGTCGGAGAGGACCTTCGTACCGCCGGTGACGGCCGAGCGGTCGCCGCCGGACTCACGGATGACCGGAGCCGACTCACCGGTGATGGCCGACTCGTCGACGCTGGCCACGCCCTCGACGACGTCACCGTCGCCGGGGATGATGTCGCCCGCCTCGCAGACGACCAGGTCGCCGACCTTCAGCTCGGTACCGGGCACCTGCTCCTCGACGGAGCCGTTGAGCCGCCGGGCCACCGTGTCGGTCTTGGCCTTGCGCAGGGTGTCCGCCTGCGCCTTGCCGCGGCCCTCGGCGACGGCCTCCGCGAGGTTCGCGAAGATCACCGTCAGCCAGAGCCAGGCGCTGATCGTCCAGCCGAACCAGTCGCTCGGGTCCTTGAAGGAGAAGATCGTCGTCAGCACCGAGCCGACGAGGACCACGAACATCACGGGGGACTTGATCATCACCCGCGGGTCGAGTTTGCGGCACGCGTCGGGCAGCGACTTCAGCAGTTGCCTGGCGTCGAAGAGCCCCGCGCCGACGCGCCCTTCGTCCTTGTGCCCGGTGGGTACGTCGCTGTGCGGCGCCCTGGTCGGGGTGGCTGTGGACATGGAGTCCTCTTGCTTCTCTATGCGGGTGGTCATGACGCCAGCCCCTCGGCCAGCGGACCCAGCGCGAGGGCCGGGAAGTAGGTCAGACCGGTGATGATCAGGATCGCGCCCACCAGCAGGCCGGTGAACAGCGGCTTCTCGGTGCGCAGGGTGCCCGCGGTGGCCGGGATCGGCTTCTGCTCGGCGAGCGAGCCGGCCAGCGCCAGCACGAACACCATCGGCAGGAAGCGGCCGAACATCATGGCCAGGCCCAGGGTGGTGTTGAACCACTGCGTGTCCGCGTTCAGTCCGGCGAAGGCCGAACCGTTGTTGTTCGCGGCCGAGCTGTAGGCGTACAGGATCTCGGAGAAGCCGTGCGCGCCCGAGTTCGTCATCGAGTTGCCCGGGGTGGGCAGGGCCATGGCCGCGGCGGTGAAGATGAGGACCAGCGCCGGGGTGATGAGGATGTAGCAGGCCGCGAACTTGATCTCGCGGGTGCCGATCTTCTTGCCCAGGTACTCGGGGGTACGGCCGACCATCAGACCGGCGATGAACACCGCGATGATCGCCATGATCAGCATGCCGTAGAGGCCGGAGCCGGTACCACCGGGCGCGATCTCACCGAGCTGCATGCCGAGGATGGTGATGCCGCCGCCGAGACCGGTGAACGAGGAGTGGAAGGAGTCCACCGCTCCGGTCGAGGTCAGGGTGGTCGACACCGCGAAGATCGACGAGGCACCGACACCGATGCGGGTCTCCTTGCCCTCCATCGCCCCGCCGGCGATGTCGAACGCGGGGCCGTGGTGGGCGAACTCGGTCCACATCATCAGCCCGATGAAGCCGAGCCAGATGGTGCCCATGGTCGCGAGGATCGCGTAGCCCTGCTTGATCGAACCGACCATGACGCCGAACGTGCGGGTCAGCGCGAACGGGATGACCAGGAGCAGGAAGATCTCGAAGAGGTTGGAGAACGGGGTGGGGTTCTCGAACGGGTGGGCGCTGTTGGCGTTGAAGTAGCCACCGCCGTTGGTGCCCAGTTCCTTGATGGCCTCCTGCGAGGCGACCGCACCGCCGTTCCACTGCTGCTGGCCGCCCATGAACTGGCCGACCTCGTGGATACCGGAGAAGTTCTGGATGGCACCGCAGGCGACCAGCACGATCGCGGCGATCGCGGCGCCCGGCAGCAGGATGCGGACGACACCGCGCACCATGTCGGACCAGAAGTTGCCCAGCTCACCGGTGCGGGAGCGGGCGAAGCCGCGGACCAGCGCGACGGCGACGGCGATACCGACCGCGGCCGACACGAAGTTCTGCACGGCCAGCCCGGCGGTCTGCACGACGTGGCCCATGGCCTGCTCGCCGTAGTACGACTGCCAGTTGGTGTTGGTCACGAAGGACACGGCGGTGTTGAACGCCTGGTCCGGGTCGATCGAGGAGAAGCCGAGCGAGCCGGGCAGCACGCCCTGGAGCCGCTGTAGCGCGTAGAGGAAGAGGACGCCGACCGCGGAGAAGGCCAGCACACCGCGCAGGTACGCGGGCCAGCGCATCTCGGTGTTGGGGTTGGCGCCGATGCCCTTGTAGATCCACTTCTCGACGCGCCAGTGCTTGTCGGAGGAGTAGACCTTGGCCATGTAGTTGCCGAGGGGGATGTAAGCGAGCGCCAGTGCCGCTATGAGAGCGAGCAGCTGGAGGATGCCGGCGAGTACGGGACCCATATCGTGTCTCAGAACCTCTCCGGGAAGATCAGGGCGAGGACGAGATAGCCCAGCAGGGCAACGGCCACGACAAGGCCGACGATGTTCTCGGCAGTCACAGCTTCGTCACCCCCTTGGCGGCAAGGGCCACCAGCGCGAAGGCCGCGACCGTGATGACGACGAAGGCCAGATCGGCCATCGTGAGCTCCTGGAATGAGGTTCGGATTGGACTAGGACGGTTAGAGGAAACCGTCTTTCTGGCCGGATTCGGCCGTCGTTGACGGGTCCCTTACGGCGGCGCACACGTCTTTGACGCGACTCTTACGGCACCTGCGGTGACCCGCATGCCCGCGCAGCCGTACAGCGCAATGGGACGCTCAGGACAGCCGGAACCGCAGCCGACAAATGACTGCATCCGTGTCTCGACGTACGGCGTGCGCGACGACCGCGCCCCGCTGGTTCTGGAGCAGCCGCTGCCACAGCCGCTCCGGCTCCGTCTCCGGGATCAGCACGGTGACCCGGGTGGCTGGTTCCGTTGCGGTGACCTCACGGACGTAGGCGGCGATGGGACGCCCCAGGGAGCGGCGTTCGCAGTTCAGCCGGACCAGGGGCACCCCTGGGTCCCACTCGGCCCACGCGGCCTCGAGGGCATGGAGCGCGGCCCGGTCCTCGGGATCCGGGTAGCACACGGTCACCGCACGGACCTCGTCGCCGAGTGACGCGGCGGCGGTCAGGGCCTCGGACGTCAGGCGGGACAGGGAGGAGACGGGCACGATCACGACCGAGCGGTCGCGGTGCGGGGTCTGCGGGATGCGGCCGAGACCGAGGCGCTCACCGATCCGGGTGTAGGCGCGGTGCACGGTCTCGAAGGCCGCCACCAGCAGCGGCAGAGCGATCACGATCAGCCAGGCGCCCTCCTCGAACTTGGTCGCCGTGACGACGACCGCGGCGACACCGGTGAGGAGAGCGCCGAAGCCGTTGAGCAGCGCCTTGCCCTGCCAGCCGGGCCGGCGCTCGAGGCGCCAGTGCCGGACCATGCCCACCTGGGCGATGGTGAAGCCGACGAAGACGCCGATGGCGAAGAGCGGCACGAGGGTGTTGGTGTCGCCGCCGGAGAACACCAGCAGGGCGGCGGAGACCAGGGCCAGGGTGAGCACGCCGTGGCGGTGGACCTGGCGGTCGGCCTTGAGGGCGAAGACGTGCGGCAGGTAGTTGTCCCGGGCGAGCAGCTTCAGCAGGACGGGGAGGCCGCCGAAGGAGGTGTTCGCGGAGAGGGCCAGCAGGATCATCGTCGCGAACTGGATGACGTAGAAAGCCCAGTTGTGGCCGAGGGAGGCGTCCGCGAGCTGGGCGAGGACGGTGACGCCCTCGACCGGCTGGAGGTGGAAGCGGGAGATCAGCACCGAGAGGCCGATCAGCATCAGGCCGAGCACGGCGCCGAGGGCGACCTCCGCGCGCTGGGCCCGTTTGGCGCGCGGGACGCGGAAGGAGGGGACGGCGTTGGCGATGGCCTCGACGCCGGTGAGGGCGCTGCACCCGGAGGCAAAGGCTTTCAGCAGGAGCAGGGCACCGACGGTCGTGGCGTTGTCGGCGAGCACGGAGGCGTGTCCCTGGGCGGTCGCGGTACTCACGGGTTCGGAGCGGAAGAGGCCGACGGCGATCAGTATCAGGATCGAGCCGACGAATATCACGGTCGGCACGATGAACACCTTCGCCGACTCCACGATGCCCCGCAGGTTCACGCCGGTGATCAGCACCAGCACCACCAGGCACAGCCACAGCCGCTCGTCGTAGAACTCCGGGAACGCTGAGGTCAGCGCGGCCACACCCGCCGTGACGGCGACAGCGACGTTCAGGACGTAGTCCAGGACGAGCGAGGCCGCGGCGACCAGACTCGTACGTGCGCCCAGGTGCGTCCTGGCGACGGCGTACGAACCGCCGCCGTCCGGGAAGGCCGCGATCACCTGCCGGTACGAGGCGACCAGCACCGCCAGCAGGCCCGCGATGGCCAGCGTGACCGGCAGGGTGAAGCCGAGTCCGTGGGCGCCCGCGGCGGCCAGGACGAGCACGATCGCCTCGGGCCCGTACGCCACCGACGCCATCGCGTCCAGGGACAGCGCGGCCAGGCCGGTGACAGCGGTGAGGCGATGGCGCTCACCGGTATCCGGTGGTTCCTCACCTGCGGGGACGGCGTCCGGTTCGGCGGTCAGAACGGACATGGATGCGTGCTCCTTCGTACGGGGTGGAACGACCGCGCGTGGGACGCCGCGCGCGGTGCACCCAGGTTCTGTCCGGATCACATGGCCGCCGGCCGCTCCTTGCGCGTTCTTCGCGCGGAACCGGCTGACCTTGACGGCACCTTGACGGGGGTGTGACCCAGGCGGCGCGCTGTGGGGCCGTCAAGAACTGCCGACGACCCGTCAGAGTCGTATCAAGGCGGGTTGTCCGAACCCGGGCGGTCTCTAGCGTCGGCACCATGGCACACCGCGACGACGCGCGACCCGACGTCTTCAGCACCCCCATGCGGCCGCCAGGTCCGCAGGTGTACGACCGCCAGTGGAAGCCGGAGCTGTACAGCTCGCTCCGCTGCTCGGCCGTACTGCTCGGGCTGCTGCTCCTGGTCGACTTCGGCGCCGACACCTTCACCCCGCGACGCGGCGCCCTCTGGCTCGCCCTCGCCGCCCTGCTCTTCGTCGTCCTGTGCCCGGCCCGGATCACCGCGAGCGAGGGCCTGCTCGAATCCCGCCGCCTGCTGCGCACCCGGCGGGTCCGGACCGACCTGCTCGTGTCGGTCCGCTGCCTCGACGGCGTCGCCCAGCGGCTGGTGCTGCGGGACAAGTCGGGCTCCCGGGTCGAGATCGACCCCCGGGTCCTCGTGAACAACCCCGACCTCTGGCACCGGCTCGACGAGGACACCCAGCGTTCCGTGGCCGCCGGCACCCTGCTGTGCGGGGCGACGGCGCTACGCCGGGTGGCGGACCGCATCGACCGAGAGACAGCCCAGACGGTGTTCAAGGCCTCGGGCCTGGACTAGCCCCTGCCCACTCCCCCCGACGCCGGGTTCGCAGCGCCCCAAAGGGGCGCGGGGAACTGCGCGACCAGCCACAACGAACCCGCAGCCAACCGACCAACAACCCGACCGGCACACCCCCACGAATCACGTGGCCGGCGCAGACCGCTGAACCGACGCCTGCGTCTCGGCCAGTGGGAGGGACACGACCATGGTCAGCCCACCGCCCGGCGTGTCCTCGGGCGCGATCGTGCCGTTCATCGCCTCGGTGAGCCCGCGGGCGAGGGCGAGGCCCAGGCCGAGTCCTGTGGTGTTGTCGTTGTCGCCGAGCCGCTGGAAGGGTTCGAAGAGCCGCTCCCGGCCCGTCTGCGGCAGCCCGGGGCCGCGGTCCACGACCCGCAGTTCGACCCGGCCCGCCAGCACGCTGGCGGTCATCAGGACCCTGCGGTCGGGCGGGTTGTGGCGGGCGGCGTTGGCGACCAGGTTGGCGATCACCCGCTCCAGCAGTGGCGGGTCGGCCAGCACCGCTGGAATCCCCTCCATGTCCCCGGTCTCGATCTCAGCGTCGGGGGTGTCGCCCAGCGCCGCCGGAAGGACCTCTTCCAGGGCGGTGGCCCGGAGGTTCAGCTTGAGCACGCCCGCCTCCAGGCGGCTCAGGTCGAGCAGGTTCTCCACCAGACGGTTCAGCTTGGCCATGGACTCGTCGGCGGTGGCGAGGAGTTCGTCACGGTCCTCGGCGGAGAACTCGACGTCCCGGCTGCGCAGCGAGGCGACCGCGGCCCAGCCCGCGGCCAGCGGCGTGCGCAGGTCGTGGCCGACGGCCCGCAGCAGCGCCGTACGCATCCGGTCGGCGGCCTTGACCGGCTCGATCTCGGCGGCGGCCTCGGCGAGCCGCGCCCGCTCGACCGCGGATCCGACGTGCGCGGCGAAGGCGGCGAGGACCCGCCGTTCGGACGACGAAAGCGTCCGGCCGCGCAGCACCAGCCAGGCACCGGGGCCCGCCGGGACGGCGGTGACCCCGTCGGCATCGGGCGGCTGGTCGACGAGTTCGGCCGACGACATGCCGAAGGTCTCCCTGGTCCGCTCCAGCAGCGCCGGGATCGTCTGGCCGCCGCGCACGATGCTGCCCGCGAGCGAGGACATGGTCTCCGCCTCGGCGGTGGCGCGGGCCGAACGGCGCGACAGGCGCAGGGAGCGGTCCACGACGGCGGCGACCACAGCGGCCACCACCGCGAAGACGGCCACCGCCACCAGCGCGTTCGGATCGTCCAGCGTGAAGTGGCCGATGGGCGGGATGAACCAGTAGTTGAGCAGCAGGGACGCCGTGACGGAGGCGATGACCGCGGAGACCACACCGCCTATGCAGGCCACACCCACCACCGCGAGCAGGAACAGCAGAGCGTCACTCGTGAGGTTCACGGTGTCGCGCACCTGCGCCAGACAGATGGTGAGCAGCACCGGCAGCACGAGTCCGGCGACCGGCCCCGCGATCAGCCGGGCGGTCGACAGCGTGCGGCGGCGCGACGGCAGGAGGGTGCCGCGTCCCGCGCGCTCGTGCGTGACCCGGTGGACGTCGATGTCGCCGGAGAGCGCCACGACGGTCTCACCCGTGCCGAGCCCGGTCAGAAACCGCTCCAGCCGCCCACGCCTGCTGGAGCCGAGGACGAGCTGGGTGGCGTTCTCGGCGCGGGCGAACTCCACGAGTGTGGTGGCGACTTCGTCGCCGACGACCGAGTGGTAGCTGCCGCCGAGGTCCTCGACGAGCCGTCGCTGCCGGGCCAGTGACGCATGGGACACCCCGGCGGCCAGGCCGTCACTGCGGGCGACGTGCACGGCGAGCAGGTCGCCGCCCGCCGACCGGTCGGCGATCCGGGCGGCCCGCCGGATGAGCGTGTCGCCCTCCGGCCCGCCGGTCAGCGCGACCACGACCCGCTCCCGGGTCTCCCACACCCCGCCGATCGCATGCTCGGCCCGGTAGAGCTGGAGCGCCTCATCCACCCGGTCGGCGACCCACAGCAGCGCCAGCTGCCTGAGCGCCGTCAGATTGCCCTGCCGGAAGTAGTTGGCGAGGGCCGCGTCGATCTTCTCGGGCGCGTAGATGTTCCCGTGCGCCATACGGCGGCGCAGCCCTTCGGGCGGTATGTCGACGAGCTCGATCTGATGGGCACGCCGGACGACCTCGTCGGGCACCGTCTCGTGCTGCGGCACCCCGGTGATCTTCTCGACCACGTCCTTGAGGGACTCCAGGTGCTGGATGTTGACAGCCGTGATGACGTCGATCCCGGCGGCCAGCAGCCGTTCGACGTCCTGCCAGCGCTTCGGATTGCGTCCGCCGCCGGGGACGTTGGTGTGCGCCAGTTCGTCGACCAGCGCGACCGCGGGCCGCCGCTGAAGTACGGCGTCCACGTCCATCTCCGGGAACACCCCGCCGCGGTACTCGCACCGGGCCCGGGCCAGCACGTCGAGCCCGTCCAGCATCCGCTCGGTGCGCGGGCGCCCGTGGCACTCCACGAACCCCACCACCACATCCGCCCCGCGGGCGGCCCGGCGCCGCCCCTCGTCGAGCATCCGGTAGGTCTTGCCGACGCCGGGAGCGGCCCCGAGGTAGACCTTCAGTCGTCCGGGCCTTACGTCATTCATCGCAGCCGTAGCGCTCCGCTCACTGGCTCAACTCCTCTGAGGAGACCGGTGTCTGCTCTCACCGAAGCCCCTTTCCGGGCCGGTCGGCACGGCCGTTAGCGGATCCTTGGCGCGGCTCACGTGGACCTTGACACTGCCTTGACACAGCCCGTGTCGATAGAGTGACAGCGGTGTGCCGGGAAGCCTGGTCGGCGTGGAGCCGACGTGGCTCCGTGAACAACGCCCCAGGGGGACGGCATGCGCAGCGTCGGCACGGTTCTCGCACTCGTGGTGCTCGCCACGGTCGTAGCGACCTTCGCCCGCCGATGGCGCATCCCCGCCCCTTCCCTGCTCGTGGTCGCCGGACTCTCCGTGGCGCTGTTGCCCGGCACCCCCCGGATCGAGATCAGCCCCGAGATCATCAGCCTGGTCGTGCTGCCGCCGCTGCTGTACGCCAGCGCCGAGGAATTGCCCTGGCGGGAGCTCCGGCTGGTGTGGAAGCCGGTCGGGATTCTCTCGGTCGGGCTTGTCCTCGCGTCGGCGGCGACGGTCGCCGCGGTGGCCTCGGCGGTGACGCCGCTGTCCTGGCAGATGGCGCTGGTGCTCGGCGCGGTCCTGGCCAGCACCGACCCCGTCGCGGTCACGGCACTGGGCCGACGGCTCGCGCTGCCGCCGAAGGTCCAGGTGCTGGTCCAGGCGGAGAGTCTCTTCAACGACGCGACCTCGCTCGTCCTGTTCCGGGTCGCGGTGGGTGTCGCCGTGGCGTCCGCGGCGGCCGACTGGGGCACGGCGGGCTCCGAGTTCCTGGTGCTCGCGGGCGGCGGCACGCTGATCGGCGCCGCGGTCGCGGGCGTGGTCGCACTGATCCGCCGGCGCACCGAGGATCCCGTCCTGGAGACGGTGATCTCCCTGGTCACGCCGTACGCGGCCTATGTCCTGGCGGAGGCGGCGCACACGTCCGGTGTCACCTCGGTGGTGGTCGCGGGCGTCGTCCTGGGCAGCACCGGCGACAGACTCACCAGCGCACGCATAAGACTCCAACTGCACGCCGTGTACGGCACCGTGGTGTTCCTGCTGGAGAGCGTGGTGTTCTCGCTCATCGGCCTGGCGCTGCCCGAGCAGGTGCGGGCGCTGTCCGACGACGACCGGGCCTGGCCGCTGTACGCGCTGGCGGTGGCCGGCACACTCATCGCCGTACGACTGCTGTGGCTGGCGCCGCTCTCGGCGGTGGTGCAGCGCAAGGGCGGGATCAGCCGGATGAACTGGCGGATCCCGGTGGTGCTGACCTGGGCGGGCACCCGGGGCGTGGTGCCGCTGGCGGCGGCCCTGTCGATTCCGGTGGCCACGGAGTCGGGCGCCGACCTCGCCGAGCGTCCGCTGGTCCTCGTCCTCACCACGTCGGTCGTGGTCGTCACCCTCGTCGTCCAGGGCTTCACACTCGCCCCCGTCGTCCGCGCCTCCGGCATCGCCCTGGAGCCCGACCACACGGAACGGGAGGAGACGGCGGCCCGTTGCTCCATCGCCGAAGCAGGCCTGCGCCGCCTGGACGAACTCTCGGAGCTGGAGGCCGTGCCCGACGTCGTCCTCGACCGGCTCCGCCGCGGACTGACCGCCCGCCTGGACGACGCGCGGGACCGTCTCTCGGACCACAACGGGCAGGTGGCCACCGCGGAGTCCGCCGACCTGGTCTACCGCCAGCTGCGGCGCGACCTCATAGCGGTGGAATCGGTAGAACTCCAGCGCCTCTACGACGAGCACGCCATCAGCGACACCACCCGCCGCCGCATGCAGCGCTCCCTCGATCTGGAGGATGCCCGCCTGGCCGACGCATAGCTCGGCGGGCAGGGCGGCAACACCAGCATTGACGCGCTCCTGACGTATCCTCAGCCGCGTTTGACGTGGCCTTGACGGCGGGACCGCCCGCCGCGTCAGGAACCCGCAAATTCCTTGCTGAGCAGGGCCGTTCGTGCGACGCGGACGACTAGATTCCCTGACGGCCGCCGCTGAGGCCGCGGGCGTCAGTGGCCTCACGGCTCCGGAAACCTCATCCGAATCTGCTCGAAGGCGGCCCTGTGCCCTGTCCGAGGCGGGCACCGGCGCACGGCCTCTCGTCGTCCCATCGCCGACGACCGTGCGCTGCCGTGCGGTGCCGGGGCCCCGGCACCGCACGGTCCCCGCGGCCAACGTCCCTGTCAGCCGGAAGGGTCCGCCGGCGTGCCCCGGTACGCGGCGCCCCGTTCCCCCACCGAGGCACGAAGGTCCCCATGTTTCCCGCTGCTCCCGAGCAGGCCCCGCCGTCCCGCCCCCAGCGCGTCCCCCGGCCCGGATCGACGTCAGGAGCGAGACGCCGCGCCCAGAGCGGACTGTTCGAACCCGCCCAGCTGGTCCGGTCCTTCCCCGAGGCGCTGCGCAAGCTGCACCCGAGGGTCCTGGTCCGCAATCCGGTGCTGTTCGTGGTCTCTGTCGGCGCGGTTCTGACCACGCTGTCGGCTCTGCTCCACCCGGCCGTCTTCACCTGGGTCATCAGCGTCTGGCTCTGGCTGACGGTGATCTTCGCCAACCTCGCCGAGGCCGTCGCCGAGGGCCGCGGCAAGGCCCAGGCCGAGTCGCTGCGCAGGGCCCGTACGGACACGGTCGCCCTGCGCCTGCTCGACTGGCGCTACGGCACGAACGTGCGAACGGCCCGCACCGAGGCCGTCGCCGCCACCGACCTCAAACCGCTGGACGTCGTGCTCGTCGAGGCGGGCGAGATGATCCCGGCCGACGGCGATGTCGTCGACGGGATCGCGGCGGTCGACGAATCGGCGGTCACCGGCGAGTCCGCGCCCGTCATCCGCGAATCCGGCGGCGACCGCAGCGGCGTCACGGGCGGTACGACCGTCCTGTCCGACCGGGTCGTCGTGCGGGTCAGCGCCCGCCCCGGCCACAGCTTCCTGGACCGCATGATCGCCCTGGTCGAGGGCGCCTCCCGGCAGAAGACGCCGAACGAGATCGCCCTCAACATCCTGCTGGCCGCCCTCACGATCGTCTTCGTCCTGGTCGTGGTCACGCTCCAGCCGATGGCCGCGTACGCGAAGGCGGCCCAGTCGACGACCGTGCTGGTCGCTCTGCTCGTGACACTCATCCCGACGACGATCGGCGCGCTGCTCTCCGCGATCGGCATCGCGGGCATGGACCGCCTGGTGCAGCGCAACGTGCTCGCGATGTCCGGGCGTGCGGTCGAGGCCGCCGGCGACGTGAACACCCTCCTCCTCGACAAGACCGGCACCATCACCCTCGGCAACCGCGAGGCCGCCGCCTTCGTCCCGCTCCCCGGAACCGACGAACGGCAGCTCGCGGACGCCGCCCAGCTCTCCTCCCTCGCCGACGAGACGCCCGAGGGCCGCTCCGTCGTCGTACTCGCCAAGCGGCAGTACGGCCTGCGGGAGCCAGCCGAGGGCGAGTTGGCGAACGCCCGCTGGGTCGCCTTCACCGCCCAGACCCGTATGAGCGGCGTGGACCTGCGCTGGGACAACGGCGCCGTCTGCGCCATCCGCAAGGGCGCCGCCCAGCAGGTGATCGACTGGGTCCAGATGTACGGCGGTCACGTCCCGTCCGAGGCACGGCACTTCGCCGACTCGGTCGCCGCGTCCGGGGGTACGCCGCTGCTGGTGGCCGTGCACGACTGGGACGGGCCGCGTGTCCTCGGCCTGATCCACCTCAAGGACGTCGTCAAGGACGGCATCCGCGAACGCTTCGCCGAACTGCGCCGCATGGGCATCCGCACGGTCATGATCACCGGCGACAACCCGCTCACCGCCCGCGCCATCGCGCAAGAAGCGGGCGTCGACGACTACCTGGCCGAGGCGACCCCCGAGGACAAGCTCGCGCTGATCCAGCGCGAGCAGTCGGGCGGCAAGTTGGTCGCGATGACCGGCGACGGTACGAACGACGCCCCCGCGCTGGCCCAGGCCGACGTCGGGGTGGCCATGAACACGGGTACGTCGGCCGCGAAGGAGGCCGGCAACATGGTCGACCTCGACTCGAACCCGACGAAGCTCATCGAGATCGTCGAGATCGGCAAGCAACTGCTGATCACCCGGGGTGCGCTGACCACGTTCTCCATCACCAACGACGTCGCCAAGTACTTCGCCATCATCCCGGCGATGTTCGCGGGCGCCTACCCGGGCCTGGAGGCGCTGAACATCATGGGCCTGCACAGCCCGACCTCCGCGATCACCTCGGCGATCATCTTCAACGCGCTGATCATCGTGGCGCTCATCCCGCTGGCTCTGCGGGGCGTGCGGTACACACCCTCGTCGGCGCACGACCTGCTGCGCCGCAACCTGCTGGTGTACGGGCTCGGCGGTCTGGTGCTGCCCTTCGTGGGCATCAAACTGATCGACGTGCTGATCTCAGGGGTGCCGGGTCTCGGCTGACGACTTGCGCGTGCCGGTCGTCAAGGACACGTATGCGCACGTCAGAAGGGCGTCAGGGAACCGTCGTCGAGCTTGTCCGGGGCGTGCGGGACGGCTTCCATGGAACCTGTGAACAGCGCCTGGCTTCTCTTCGACCGGCCGCCGAGTCCCACTCGGCCGCTCCGTCGTGCGCCGCGCTGCCCGGAGACGATCGCGTCCTGCTGACGCTCGTTCCGTGACCCGAGGGGCGCCGTGATTCGGTCCGGCGCCCCTCGCCCCTTTCCCACCCGCACGTCCGCCGCCCCTTGAAGGGGGCCGCGTCGCGTGCCCGTACCTCCGGATGGACCATGTCTGACTCCGACCTTGCTTCCCTCTCTGGCCGCACCGTGCTCATCACCGGCGCCACCTCCGGCATCGGCCACGAGACCGCCCGACAGCTCGCCGAGCGCGGCGCCACCGTGCTGCTGCACGGCCGCACCGCCGAGGAGGCCCGTGCGGCCGCCGACGCCCTGGTCGCCACGGCGGGCATCGACCCCGCACAACTGTGCACGTACGCGGCCGACTTCACCCGCCTCGACGAGGTCGAGACCCTCGCCCGCAAGGTGGTCGCCGAACACCCGCACCTGGACGTCCTCGTGAACAACGCGGGCATGGCGGCCCCCGAGCGGCACACCATCACCGCCGACGGCAACGAGATCGCGTTCCAGGTCAACTTCCTGGCCCACTACCTGCTGACGTGCCTGCTGGAACCGGCGCTCATGACCGACCCGGGCGGCCGCGTGGTCAACGTGTCCTCGTCGCTGCACCGCACGGCCAACATCTCGTGGGCCGACCCCAACCGCGCCCGCCGCTACTCCCGGCTCGCCGCCTACGCCCAGTCCCAGCTGGCCCTGACGGTGTTCGCGGCCGACCCGCGCGTCACCGCCGTCTCCGTGCACCCGGGCGTCTGCGACACCGCACTGCTCCCGCTCTACGCCCATGAAGGCGTCACCCCCGCCCAGGGCGCCGCCCACGTGGTCCGCCTGTGCGACCCGGCCGTCGAGATCGTCAACGGCGCCTACTACGACCGCGCCGAGCGCGTCGACCCGGCCCCGGCCGCCAGGGAGGACCGCACGGTCAAGCGCCTCAACAAGCTCGCCGACCTGCTCGTGGGCCGCAGCACCACTTGAACTTCACATCACAGCAAGGGAGTTGACGTACATGTCAAAGCGCGCCCGCAAGAAGAGGGCCCGCCGCAAGAAGAAGGCGAACCACGGCAGCAAGGCCGGTCAGCGTTAGTCCGGGCCGTCATCCAGGGGCGGGCGATGCGGAGCACACGCTCCCGCTCGCCCGCCCTCTCCCGTCACCCATCCGCGAGGCGTCCATGCTCGAACTCTCTCCCGATCACCTCCCCGCCCTCACCCGCTGGTTCCCCGCAGGCACACCCGGCCCCGCCGCCATCGGCGAGCACGTGCTCGCCACCGGCGTCGGCCGCTGGTGGGCGGACCGGCCCGTCCGACCACGGGTCGTCGCCACGTCGTGCGCCGGTTACGTCGTCCTGCGCGGCACCCCCGACGTCCTCGCACCGGAGGACCTCGCCCCCCTCGCCGGCAGTCGCATCGACGCCCCCGAGCGCTTCCTGCCCGCACTCGGCGCCGCCTTCGAACGGCTCACCCCCTGGGAGCGCATGATCTGGACCCGGCAGACCGAACCACAGCCCGCCGCAGTCCCCTTCGGGATCACCCTGCGCCGACTGGAACCGGCCGACACCGACGCGCTGGAAGACCTCGGCCCGGACGCCTCATGGCTCTCGGCCAGCTGGGGCGGCCCGCTCGGCCTCGCCGCCTCCGGACACGGCTGGGCGACGCTGAGCCGCAAGGGTCGCATCCTGGCCGTCGCCTGCACCTACTTCCGAGGCAGCAGTCACGAGGACGTCGCGGTCTTCACCGCTCCGGATCACCGCCGCCACCGCCTCGCCCTGGCCTGCGTCAACGCCCTCTGCGAGGACATCTCCGCCCGCAACCGCACCCCCAGCTGGAACTGCTCCGTTCTCAACCGTGCCGGCCGCCTGCTCGCCTGGACCGCCGGCTTCCGACTGGTCCGCGAGTATGTGCACTACGCGGTCGGCAGCCCTGTCTCCCGCGACCGGCTCACCTTCAGGGCGGGCAGGTGACGGCGTACGACATGACGCTGGGTGCCCGCCCCCGATCACCGGGACCGGACCTCCCCCATACAGCGCAGCGGCGGCAAATGGGCTGCTGGAGTTCACTTCCTGATGTGCAACCCACGGCAACACGGCCAGTCTTAACGCAAGCTTGACGCCTCCGGCCCCGTCATCCGTGGGCCCGGGCGTCACTCTCCGCTTACGCTGGTGCCGCCGTCCGCGTGATGGCCGGATCCACACTCCCCCGCTGCCTTGAGGGCGTGGGGGACTCCCAGCCGCACATCAGGAGCACGCCGATGGCCACCACGGAACACCCCCCGCCCAGTCGCCTGCGCGCCTGGATGCTGGAGGGCCTGTCCGACATGGGCAAGGCCGGCGCGCAGCACGCACCGAGCGCCGAACCGAAGGCGGACGAGGGCCAGCACTGGTACCGCGTGATGTGCCTGACCGGCGTCGACTACTTCTCGACCCTCGGCTATCAGCCGGGCATCGCGGCGCTCGCGGCCGGCCTGCTGTCGCCCGTCGCGACCATCATCCTCGTGATCGTCACCCTGGCGGGCGCCTTGCCCGTCTACCGCAGGGTGGCCGAGGAGAGCCCGCACGGACAGGGCTCGATCGCGATGCTGGAGCGGCTGCTCACCTTCTGGAAGGGCAAGCTGTTCGTCCTGACCCTGCTCGGCTTCGCCGCCACCGACTTCCTGATCACCATCACGCTCTCGGCCGCGGACGCCTCCACCCACCTGGTGGAGAACCCCCATCTGAACAGCGCCCTGCACGACCAGCAGATGCTGATCACGCTTGTGCTCGTCGCGCTGCTCGGCGCGGTGTTCCTCAAGGGCTTCCTGGAGGCGATCGGTGTCGCCGTCGCCCTCGTCGGGCTCTACCTGGCGCTGAATGTCGTCGTCGTGATCGTCGGCCTGTGGCACGTCGCCACCGAGGGACACGTCGTCACCGACTGGTCGAGCGCCCTGACCGCCGAGCACGGCAACGTCTTCGTCATGATCGGCATGTCCCTGATCGTCTTCCCGAAGCTCGCCCTCGGCCTCTCCGGCTTCGAGACCGGCGTCGCCGTGATGCCGCACGTCAAGGGCGACTCGGGCGACACCGAGGAAGACCCGAAGGGCCGGATCCGGGGCACGAAGAAGCTCCTCACCACCGCCGCCCTGATCATGAGCTGCTTCCTGATCGCCACCAGCTTCATCACCACCCTCCTGATCCCCGAGAAGGAGTTCGAGGAGGGCGGCCAGGCCAACGGCCGCGCCCTCGCCTTCCTGGCGCACGAGTACCTCGGCGGCGGCTTCGGCACGGTCTACGACGTCTCGACCATCGCCATCCTGTGGTTCGCCGGCGCCTCCGCGATGGCCGGCCTGCTCAACCTCATGCCGCGCTACCTGCCCCGCTACGGCATGGCCCCGCACTGGGCCCGCGCGGTCCGCCCGATGGTGATCGTCTTCACCCTGATCGCCTTCCTGGTGACCTGGATCTTCGACGCCGACGTCGACGCGCAGGGCGGCGCCTACGCCACCGGTGTCCTGGTGCTGATCAGCTCCGCGGCGATCGCCGTGACGATCGCCGCCCGCAAGGCGGGCCAGCGCAACTGGACCATCGGCTTCGCCGTGATCTCGGCGGTGTTCCTCTACACGACGATCGTCAACGTCATCGAGCGCCCGGACGGCGTGAAGATCGGCGCCTGCTTCATCGCGGGCATCATCATCCTCTCCCTGGCCTCCCGACTGGCCCGCGCCTTCGAGCTCCGCGTGACCAGCGTGACGATGGACGACATGGCGGAACGATTCATCCGGGATGTCGCCAGCCGCAAGATCCGGTTCATCGCCAACGAGCCCGACGCCCGCGACAAGGCCGAGTACCGGGACAAGATCGAGCAGATCCGAGAGGACAACGACCTCTCCGAACAGGACGACTTCGTCTTCGTCGAGGTCACGGTCACCGACCCGTCCGAATTCGAATCCGGCCTCACCGTCCGCGGCGAGGTCATGCACAACCGCTACCGCGTCCTCACCCTGGAGTCCTCCTCCGTCTCCAACGCCCTCGCCGCCCTCCTCCTCAACGTCCGCGACACCACCGGCTGCATCCCCCACATCTACTTCGAGTGGACCGAAGGCAACCCCTTCACCAACTTCCTCCGCTTCTTCCTCTTCGGCCAGGGCGAGGTAGCCCCCACCACCCGCGAGGTCCTACGAGAAGCAGAACCAAACCGCACCCGCCGACCTCGCGTCCACACGGGTTGAGCGCGGGCGCCGCGATCATGTCGCGGGCGCGGGGATTGAGGGCAGGGCGCCGAAATTGAGGGGCAGGCGCCCCGGCATTGGGGGTGGACACCCCGCGATTGCGGGGGTGGGCGACGGATCGATCGGGCCCGGACGTCTGGATCGCGTGGCAGGTGCGGGGGTCGGAATGCGAGTGCGCAAGCGATCGAGGCACGGGCACCCACATCACGCGCCGGCGCTCCCATCAGCGTGCACACCGGATCGCGTAGCCAGCCCGGGGATCAGAACGCGGGCTCGGAAACGATCGAAGTGCAGGCACCCACATCACGCCGCGAACGCTCCCATCAGCACGCGGACACCGGACCACGCGACAAGAGCCCGGATCGGAACGCGACCGGCACCCGGACCACACGGCGAACGCCGGCCCCGGAGCCCAGGCGCGAAGGTCAGGGTGCAGGCGCTGGGATCGCGTCAAAATGCGGCCGTACAGCGCCAGGACCCCGTCAACGACACCGCAGCCGTATGACCGGCGACCTACCGTCGGCCCCATGCGACCGAGCGAACCGCAGAGCCCGGCCGGCGACCGCCACTGGCGCGGCAGCGTCCGGTTCGCGGCGGCCTGTGCTCTGGTCTTCGGCACGATGACCCTGTTGGTCGACTGGGACGCCCACACCCTCACACCGCCCCGCGCCCTGTTGTGGCTGGCCCTCACCGCCGCGGCCTTCGCGGTGCTCCTCCCCCAGCGGGTCACCGCCGGCCCCGGCTGGCTGACCGTCCGCGGCCCGCTCGGAAGGCACACCGTCCATACGGACGCCCTGATCGCCGTACGACACTACGGCGACATCTCCTCGCACCTCATCCTGCGCGACGCCCACGGCCAACGCCTGGAACTCGACCCCCGGGTCCTGATCGCCAACCCACTGATCTGGCACGAACTCGACACAGGCGTCCGCCGCTCCCTTGAACGCGGCACGCTGCCGCAGGACCCGGACGACCTACGCAGACTGCGTCACCGGATCGACGACGAGACCGCGCAGGCGGTACTCAGGGCGTCGGGGATTTCCTGAACCACCGGCGGCGCGGTGCCCGCGCCACGACCCGGCCGTAGCGCAACTCCCCCACCAGCTCCACGCCCAACTCGTCATGAAGCGCACGCCGTACGGTCCGATAGGCACGCAGCGCGTCCGCCGTCCGTCCCGCACTCACGCTATATCGCGTTACACCCAACGACCCGCCCCATGTCCACCACTGCCCACCCACCCAAGGCGACGCAGCCCCACGCATACCGAGCCGGGGCCACTCCCACGACTACGGTGGGGACCCCAAAGGGCGCAAAGCACGCAAGGCACACCAACCCACGCACTTCCCCGACCTCACCAATCCCCCACGTTCTGCGAGGCGTTCCCCATGAGCCTGAGCATCCGCAACCAACTCCCCGGCACGGTCACCTCCGTCACCCCCGGCGAGGTCATGGCAACGGTGAAGATCCACTTGGCCGGCGGTCAGGACTTCACCGCGGCAATCACCCGGGAAGCGGCCGAGGAACTCGGCCTCGCGTCGGGTTCCGCCGTACGCGTCCTCGTGAAGTCCACGGAGGTGGCCCTGGCCACCACCCCGGTCGAGGGCCTCTCCATCCGCAACCAGCTCCCCGGCACGGTCAACGGCATCGCCACCGGCAACGCCATGGCCTCCGTCAAGATCGGCGTCGAGGGCGGCGAACTGACCGCCGCGATCACCCAGGACGCCGCCACGGACCTGGCCCTGGCGCCGGGCACTGCCGTGATCGCACTGATCAAGTCGACCGAGGTCTCACTGGCGACCACATGACACACGCGACCGCATGACGCACCGGGGGCTCCACCGCACGGCGACGCGCGGCGGAGCCCCCGGTCAGGCCTGCCTCAGTCCTCGTACGCATCCAGCGGCGGGCACGAGCACACCAGGTTCCGGTCACCGAAGGCCTGGTCGATCCGCCGCACCGGCGGCCAGTACTTGTCGGCCACCGAGACGCCCTCCGGGAAGACGGCCTCCTCGCGCGTGTACGCGTGCTCCCACTCCCCGCCGAGCGCGCCCGCGGTGTGCGGCGCGTTCCGCAGCGGGTTGTCGTCCGCGGCCCACTCACCGGAGCCGACCTTCTCGATCTCCGCACGAATGGCGATCATCGCCTCGCAGAACCGATCCAGTTCGGTCAGATCCTCGGACTCGGTCGGCTCGATCATCAGCGTCCCGGCCACCGGGAACGACATCGTCGGCGCGTGGAACCCGTAGTCGATCAGCCGCTTGGCGACATCGTCGACACTCACCCCGGTCGCCTTGGTCAGCGGCCGCAGATCGATGATGCACTCGTGCGCGACCAGCCCGCCCGGCCCGGTGTAGAGCACCGGGTAGTGCGGCTCGAGCCGCTTGGCGATGTAGTTGGCACTGAGCACCGCCACCTGCGTGGCCCGCTTCAGCCCCTCCCCGCCCATGAGCCTGACGTACGCCCACGAGATCGGCAGGATCCCGGCGGACCCCCACGGCGCGGCCGAGATCGGTCCGACACCACTCTCCGGACCGGCCGCGGGCTGCAGCGGGTGGTTCGGCAGATACGGCGCCAGGTGCGCACGCACACCGACCGGCCCGACACCCGGACCGCCACCGCCGTGCGGGATGCAGAAGGTCTTGTGCAGATTCAGATGCGAGACGTCCCCGCCGAAGTGCCCCGGCTTGGCCAGCCCCACCAGGGCGTTGAGGTTGGCCCCGTCGACGTACACCTGCCCGCCGGCCTCGTGCACCTGCGCACAGATGTCGGCGACATGCTCCTCGAAGACGCCGTGCGTCGACGGGTACGTGATCATCAGCACCGACAGCTCGTCGCGGTACTGCTCGATCTTCGCCCGCAGGTCCGCCACGTCGATCTCGCCGTCCTCGGCGGTCTTCACGACGACGACCTTCATCCCGGCCATGACGGCACTGGCGGCGTTGGTCCCGTGCGCGGAGGACGGAATCAGACACACGGTCCGCTGCTCGTCGCCGTTGGCCCGGTGATATCCGCGTACGGCGAGCAGCCCGGCGAACTCGCCCTGCGAACCGGCGTTGGGCTGGAGCGACACCTTGTCGTACCCGGTGACCTCGGCGAGCCGCTCCTCCAGCTCACGGATCAGCGTGAGATAGCCCTGCGCCTGCTCTGCGGGCGCGAAGGGGTGCAGCTGCCCGAACTCGGGCCAGGTGACCGGCTCCATCTCGGTCGTGGCGTTGAGCTTCATGGTGCAGGAGCCCAGCGGGATCATGCCGCGGTCGAGCGCGTAGTCCCGGTCCGCGAGCCTGCGCAGGTAGCGGAGCATCGCGGTCTCGGAGCGGTACTGGTGGAAGACGGGGTGGGTCAGGTAGTCGTCGGTGCGCAGCAGTGCGTCCGGCAGCGAATCCGCCGTGGCGGAGTCCAGCGCCTCGATGTCCGCCTCGACCCCGAATGCGGTCCATACGGCGCCCAGTTGGGCCCGGTTCGTGGTCTCGTCGCAGGCGATCGACACGCGGTCGGCGTCCACGAGCCGCAGATTGACGCCGTGCTCGCGCGCACCGGCGACGACCTCGGCGGCCCGCCCCGGAACCCGCACGGTGACGGTGTCGAAGTAGGCCCCCTGGACGACCTCGACACCACCGCTGCTGAGCCCCTCGGCGAGGAGCGTCGCGTACCGATGGGTCCGGCGGGCGATGGCCTTCAGCCCCTCGGGCCCGTGGTAGACGGCGTACATCCCGGCCATCACGGCGAGCAGCACCTGGGCGGTGCAGATGTTGCTGGTCGCCTTCTCGCGACGGATGTGCTGCTCACGCGTCTGAAGGGCGAGCCGGTAGGCCTTGTGCCCGTCGGCGTCGACGGAGACGCCCACGAGCCGTCCGGGCAGGCTGCGCGCGAACTTCTCGTGCACCGCCATGTATCCGGCGTGCGGCCCGCCGAAGCCCATCGGCACACCGAACCGCTGCGTCGTCCCGACCGCGATGTCGGCACCCAGCTCACCCGGCGACTTCACCAGCGTGAGTGCGAGCAGATCGGCGGCGACGGTGACGAGCGCGCCGAGTTCGTGCGCCCGGTCGATGACCGGCTTGATGTCGCGTACGGCACCGGAGGCGCCCGGGTACTGGATCAGCACGCCGTTGATCTCACGCTCGGCGAGCTCGGCCGGGATGCCCTCACTGAGGTCGGCGACGACGACCTCGACGCCGGTCGGCTCGGCCCGCGTCTCGATCACGGCGACGGTCTGCGGCAGCGCGTCCGCGTCGACCAGGAAGAGGCCCTTCTTGTTCTTGCCCATCCGCCGGGACAGGGCCATCGCCTCGGCGGCGGCCGTCCCCTCGTCCAGCAGCGAGGCACCGGAGGTCGGCAGTCCGGTCAGCTCCGCGACCATCGTCTGGAAATTCAGCAGCGCCTCGAGCCGCCCTTGAGAGATCTCCGGCTGGTACGGCGTGTAGGCCGTGTACCAGGCCGGGTTCTCCATGACGTTCCGCAGGATCACGGGCGGCGTGAACGTCCCGTAGTACCCGAGCCCGATCATGGAGCCGAGCACCTGGTTGCGGTCGGCGAGCGTGCGCAGCTCGGCCAGCACCTCGGCCTCGGTGCGTGCACCGGGCAGCTCCAGGTCGTCGGCGTTCTTGATCACATCCGGCACCGCGGCGGCGGTCAGCTCGTCGAGCGAGCCGTAGCCGACCTGCGCGAGCATCTTGGCCCGCGCCTCCTGGTCGGGCCCGATGTGGCGCTGCTCGAAGGGGATTCCCTGTTCGAGCTCGGAGAGCGGAATGCGATGGGCGGTCATTGCGGAGGCCTCCTGGTCAGACACGACCTTCGAGGGGCACCACGGCGCGGGTCCCCGGACGGCCTCCCCCTCTGTCATCTCAACCTGAGAGCTTCACCGGCCGCCCGAGGGCTGCCGGCTTTCACCGTCGGTGAGAGCGGAAGCCTATTGGCACCCGCCCTGCTTTCCAGAGTGACCTCGTCCGTGCGGTACGTGAGCCTGAGAGATTCCGGGGAGGATTTGCTCCTTCGGCGCCTCCGATGGTGTCCGGAGGACTCTCCCGCACGGGGTCAGCAGCCGCTGTCAGAGTACCAGCGAGGCCGACGCCGGAACCTTCGAGTGGCCACCTCGGTGAATGTGCTCTTTTGTAGTGCTTACGGATGAGTTGCGACCAATTGGAGGGACCGTGCAGACCGACATCGATCCGCGCAACCTGATCGGCCGCAAGGCGTTCGACCGCAATGGCACCAAGATCGGCACCATAGACGAGGTCTACCTCGACGACGCCACCGGAGTACCGGAGTGGGCGGCCATACGCACCGGCCTGTTCAGCAGGGACGCCTTCGTCCCACTGGAGCCCAGCGAGCTGATGGAGGGGGCCCTGCACATCCCCTTCGAACGCGCCCTGATCAAGGACGCCCCCGACTTCGGGGTGGGCCGCCACCTCTCGCCGGAGCAGGAACTCCAGCTCTACCACCACTACGGTCTCGACGTCGCCCCACCTCCCTCGCTCCCGGACCGCGACTTCGGCAAACTGGCCGGCACGGACGACGCCTGAACCGACGGCATCCCGGGCTCGACCCGCTCGCCCTGCCCGTCGGGCTCGTCGGGCTCGTCGGGTCTTCGCGGCACGAGCGGCAATGGATCCGCCGGCTCCAGATCGGGATCGTCGACCCGGAAGGTCCGCACCCTCCCTGGCTCGGAGTCGGGCGTCTCAAACCGCACGGTGACCCGCCCGAGGCCGCTGCCCTGCACCCATCCGTGCCCGTATGCGGCATGCCGTACGTCGTACCCCGCAGACCAACGCCGCTCCACGGGCGCCGACGGCTCCTCGGCCGGTTCGCCGGGCGAAGGCTCCTCCACCTCACTCTCCACCTGCACCCCCGCCGCCTGCGCGAACAGGTCCTCCTGCGTGTAGTCGGCAAGCCCGCTGACGCCCACGCCCAGCAGCCGTACACCGCC
This sequence comes from Streptomyces sp. NPDC051963, assembly GCF_044593495.1. NCBI lineage: Bacteria > Bacillati > Actinomycetota > Actinomycetes > Kitasatosporales > Streptomycetaceae > Streptomyces > Streptomyces sp. NPDC051963. The sequence goes on from NZ_JBIUCC010000001.1 coordinate 1,505,001, forward strand.
GGTGGTGTCCACCGAATCCAGCAGCCGGGCCGCCGCCTCCCGCACCACCCCAGGGTCGTCCGTGGGCCCGCGCAGCGTCTCCGACCGCGTCAGGGTGGAGAAGTCGTACCGCCGCACCTTGAGCACGATGGTCCGCCCGGACAGCCCGGCCCCGCGCAGCCGCCCCACACACCGGTCGGCGAGCCGCTGCACCTCGAGGCCCACCCGGACCCGGTCGTGGATGTCCACGTCGTACGTGTCCTCGACCGACACCGACTTGGTCTCCCGCTCGGACACCACGGGCCGGTCGTCGTGCGCCAGCGCCATGGCGTACAACGCATGCCCATGGGCCTTGCCCAGCAGCCGTACGAGCTCGTCCTCGCCCGCCTCGGCGATCTCGTCGACCGTGGTGATCCCGGCCCGTCGCAGATGATCGCCGGTCGCCGGTCCGACCCCCGGCAGGGTCCGCACCGACATGGGCCCGAGCAGCGTCCGCTCGGTGCCCGGCTCGATCAGCACCAGACCGTCGGGCTTGGCCTGCTCCGAGGCGATCTTCGCGAGCATCTTGGAGGCGGCGAGTCCGACCGACCCGGTGAGCCCGGTGCCGGCCCGTATGTCGGCCCGCAGCTGCACTCCGGCCAGCCGCGCCGACGCCTTGTCCCAGGCCGCCCCGCCGGCCTCCAGATCGACGAACGCCTCATCCAGGCTCAGCGGCTCCACCAGCGGCGACAGCTCCCCCAGCAACGCCATCACCTGCTCACTGATCGACCGGTAGAAACCGAAGCGCGGCACGAGATACGCGGCGTTCGGTGCGAGCCGGCGGGCCTGCGCCATGGGCATCGCCGAATGGACCCCGAAGACGCGTGCCTCGTACGAACACGTCGCCACCACGCCACGAGGTCCGAGCCCGCCCACGATGACCGCTTTCCCGCGCAGGCTCGGCTTGGACGCCTGCTCCGCCGAGGCGAAGAAGGCATCCATGTCGAGATGCAGGATCGTGGGCGCGCTTCTCACATGTCCGATGCTGCCCTACGCCACTGACAATGCCCCTGAACCACCGGCGAACGGGGGCTCAGACCGCCCGGTTCCGCCGTCGCGCCAGTTCGTCGGCGGGATTGTGCCCGACGAGCGTCTCACCGGTGTCGATCCGCTCCCCGTGCAGCTGCGAGAGCGCGCTCTCGACGTCCCGCCACACCACGCCCACGGCGATCCCGAAGATGCCCTGGCCACCCTGGAGGAGCGCGTGGACCTCGTCGGGCGAGGTGCACTCGTAGACCGTGGCACCGTCGCTCATCAGCGTCATGCGCTCCAGGTCGCGGAAACCGCGTTCCCTGAGGTGCTGGACGGCGCTGCGGATGTTCTGGAGCGACACCCCGGTGTCGAGGAACCGCTTGACGATCTTCAGGACGACGACGTCCCGGAAGCTGTACAGACGCTGCGTCCCGGACCCCAGAGCGGGCCGCACGCTCGGCTCGACGAGCCCGGTGCGCGCCCAGTAGTCGAGTTGCCGGTAGGTGATGCCCGCGGCCGCGCAGGCCGTAGGACCGCGATAGCCGATCTGCTCGGACGCCATGGACGTCGCCCCTCCGCTGGTCGGCACGGCCGCCGGTCGCTGCGGAGCGTGATCGGCCGCGCTGCCATGAAGCGGGTACGGGCCAACCGCCCCCGGACCTCGTCCGGGAGCACCCCCAGCCGTACCGTCGCCGCTGCTTCTCACGCCGACCTCCGTCCTTGACCTGCCTTCTCGACGGTAGGCAGTCACCAGGGGTGCGTCAACGATCGCCACACTCGGCACGCCGAGTGATAATCACCCTAGGAGTGGTTTCCCGAACCCCACCGCGGGGAAAGGCTAGCCGAATGCGCTGAGAGGGGGCGCATGACGCTCTCACTCGCCAATGGCACTTGCCGGCATTTACCGCGACCGGGCATCGGCCCACCCGACCGGTATGGGGTCGGACAAGGCCGCCACGCGTCACTGGCTGCTGGTGCCGAAGTCCTCGGGCGAGATCTGGTCGAGGAACTCGCGGAACTTCTCCACCTCGTCCTCCTGCTCGTCCGGGATCGCGATACCCGCGTCGTCGAGCACGCCGTCGCTGCCGTAGATCGGCGTTCCGGTGCGCAGGGCCAGCGCTATGGCGTCGGACGGGCGAGCGCTCACCTCGACACCGCTGGCGAAGACCAGCTCGGCGTAGAAGACGCCCTCACGCAGATCCGTGATGCGCACTTCGGTGAGCTCCTGGCCGACGGCCTCCAGCACGTCCTTGAACAGGTCGTGGGTCAGCGGTCGAGCGGGGGCCATGCCCTGCTGGGCGAAGGCGATCGCCGTCGCCTCCCCCGGCCCGATCCAGATGGGGAGGTAACGGTCGCCTCCCACTTCGCGCAGGAGCACGATCGGTTGGTTGGAGGGCATTTCGACCCGGACACCTACGACATCGAGCTCGTTCACACAGCAACCCTAGGCCGTGCCCGGGACGTTTGGGTAGTCGGGCCGAAAACGGGTGGGGTATCGGGGCTCCCGGGGCCGGCCCGCCTCAAGGCAACCGCACTCCGAGCGCGGTCTTCACCAGCGCGGCATGCAGCCGCACCGTGAGCACCGCCAGCTCTTTCGTACGCTCCTCGGCGTGTGCCCTGGTCTGCGGATTGCGATGCCGCTTCAGCGGGGCCACGACCTGGTCCACAAGGCCCGCCTCGCGGTCCGCGGCGGCCTTCATGACGCGCAGATGGCGCGGCTCGATCCCGAACTGCCCCAGTTCGGAGACGAGTGACGCGACAGTCACGGCCTCAGCGTCGTACGCCCCGTCCGGCAGTGGAGCGATGAGGCCGTACGCCTCCCACTCCTCCAGGTCCCGCTCGCAGATCTCCGCAGCCGCGAGCAGCTCGGCCCGGCCGATCCGGGCCGCGGCGGGTGCCTCGGAGACCTCCACCGCGGCTTCACCGTCACGCTGACGACCCACGACAGGCAGCTGTACGGCCTCCCCGCGCTCCATGGCGTCCAGGTGCTCGCGGATCACCTTGAGCGGCAGATAGTGGTCCCGCTGCATCCTCAGTACGTGGCCGAGGCGCTCGACGTCGTCCGCGCTGAACTGGCGATACCCCGAGGGGGTCCGCTGCGGCTCGATCAGCCCCTCCGACTCCAGGAAACGGATCTTGGAGAGGGTCACTTCAGGGAACTCGTCGCGCAGCACGTTCAGCACCGTGCCGATGCTCATCAGCCCACTGTCCGTGGCGGCGGTACCGTGCCCGGCACCGCCGCTCGGTGTTTGAAGCATGGACCTTCCCTGGGGTCCCCCCGGGCAGAGCCCGGGAGAGAGTCAGTAGCCCCGCTGGCTCGCGTAGAAGACCAGCCGGTACTTGCCGATCTGCACCTCGTCACCGTTCGACAGAGCGACCTGGTCGATGCGCTCGCGGTTGACATACGTACCGTTCAGACTGCCCACGTCGGCCACCGTGAACGAGCCGTCCGGGCCGCGCCGGAACTCCACATGCCGCCGGGAGACCGTCACGTCGTCCAGGAAGATGTCGCTCTGCGGGTGCCGCCCGGCGGTGGTCAGATCGCCGTCCAGGAGGAAGCGGCTGCCGGAGTTCGGCCCACGGCGCACCACCAGGAGCGCCGAGCCCAGCGGCAGCGCGTCCACGGCCGCCTGCGCCTCCGGGGACAGCATCGGCATCTGTGTCTGGCCGGTGACCTCGGCGTCGTAGGCCTCGATACCGGAGATGGAGATCGTGGAGGTCGTCTCGGACGGACGCTCTGCCCCGGCCCCGGCCCGCAGGGGGGCGCCGCAGTTGGAGCAGAAGCGGCTGTTCTCCGCGTTGCGGTTACCGCACCTCGTACAAACCAGGGCCGACATGGACGGATCCTCCTGCCGCGGCTGCCCCGCCGGGGCGTTGGACGCGTACGGGTCGGCGGAATATCCTCCACCCGCACCTGAGGTCGACGGTTGCCCGAAACCTATGCCGCCGGACTGCGCAGGGTCAACAGACGGCGCGCCCTGACCTCCCGAAATGTCACCTCCCGGACCAGCGACCTGGTCCCGGAACAGCGGGCGCTGGCCCTCCGCGTCGGGCTGTGCGCGATGGCGAGCAGTGGCGTTTTCATTGCCCTCTCGCGCGCTCTTGCCGAACAACTTCGCAAACAACTTCACGGGCGATTCCCCTTGACCGAAACAGACCCGCCCGTGGGGCAGGACGAACCCTGACTGCACTCACCGGTCGACCCGGACATCCTCACAACGTCCCTATCCACCAGACAGTTTCCACCACGCACCACCCATTCGGTGCGCCGACCCCCCGCAACCTCTTGCCCTCGCCGGACGTCCCCCATGCACCCTCGGTTCACTACGAGGACGACCGAGCGTAGTCAGGCCGCTTCGCCGCCCGCAAGGCGTCCACGACGATCTTGCTCGACCGCTCGACGGTCACGGTGGCCTGCTCCTTCTCGAGAGTCTGCACCACGCCTCCTGGGATGTTGAGCGCCGGCTCGAGGTCCTGCGGCTTGCCGATGACCTTGAAACGATAGGGAGCGTTGATCTTGTTCCCGTCGACGCTCACGCTGTTTCCGGAGTCCGTCAGATAGGTGCCGGCGACGACCCGCACGCCGTTCACCTGGATCGCCTCCGCCCCCGCCGCCCGCAACTCCTGGATCGCGTCGAGCAGCATGTCCGCCTCGACCGTCCCCTTCGTGTCGTCGATGGTGATCGTGATACCGGGCCCCTGAGCGGCCACCGTGCCCGCCAGAATGCCGAGTTGCCTTTCCTTCTCGAGCGTCTGCTTACGGGCCTCCTCGGCCTGGTCCGAGCTGTTCTCCAGCTCGTCGCGCTGCTTCTCGAGTCCCTGCTTCTCGTCTTCAAGACGTTGTGTGCGGTCGTCCAGTTCATCGAGGATGCGGACAAGATCTTCCTGACGCGCACCGCGCAGGGCACTGTCGCTGTCGCTGTTGGAGGCCACCTGCACGGCCAGGCCGAAACCGAGCCCGAACAGCAGCAGGGCGACGATCAGTTGGGCCCGGGTGATGCGCAGCGGCCAGATCCCCTGCACCAGCCGTTGCCTGCCGGTCAGCTCGGGTTCGGCCGCGGCGGGGCTTTCCTCGGCGGGCCCTGCCTCGGCGGGCTTCTCCTCGGCCTGCGGAGCCGTCGCGGGCAACTCCTCAGGGAGCTCCTTGCGCAGCCTGTTCTTCGCCGTCTCGTCCTCGTTGCTCATCTGCCTCACGCCCGGAACACGTGCCGGCGGATCGCGGCGGCGTTGGAGAAGATGCGGATACCGAGGACCACGACGACACCGGTGGACAGCTGGGCTCCGACGCCCAACTTGTCGCCCAGGAACACGATCAACGCGGCCACGACAACGTTGGACAGGAACGACACGACGAAGACCTTGTCGTCGAAAATGCCGTCGAGCATGGCCCGCAGACCTCCGAAGACGGCGTCGAGCGCCGCCACGACGGCGATCGGCAGATAAGGCTCGACGACCGCCGGAACCTCCGGCCGGACCAACAGGCCGGCCACGACTCCCACGACGAGGCCCAGTACGGCGATCACGATGTGCCCTTCTCGGTTTGCGGCTGTGCTGTTCGTACGGTCACACTCGGTGCGGCAGGCAGCCGGAGGTCCTCCTGCACGGAGATCGAGGTCCGGATGCCGTAGTTCTCCCGCAGGGCATCCAGATACAGCCCGTCGGCGCTGTCCTGGAACCTGGTGCTCAACCGCTGCCCGTCCCCCACCGCGAGCACCGTGTACGGCGGCACCAGCGGCTTGTTGTCGACCAGTATCGCGTCCCCCGCGGCCCTGATCGCCGACAGCGCCGTCAGCCGCTGCCCGTTGATGGAAACGGCCTCGGCGCCCGACTCCCACAGCCCGTTCACCACGCGCTGCATGTCGCGGTCGCGCACCCGTCCCGTGTCGGAGAACCCGGACGTCTCACGCGCGTCGCCGTCTCCGCCGGTGGACGCCTCCTCGGCATCGTCCACGACCAGCTTCACCCCGGGCCCGCGCACGTCCGTGGCGCCCGACAGAAGGCCCACCAGCTCCGCCTGATCACTGCCGCCGCTCTGCTTGAGAGCCTCGCGCTGCCGCGCACTCACCTCGGCGCGCAACTCGTCGACGGTGCCCTCGAGCTTGTCGGCGGCCGCGGTCTCGCGGTCGATGCGGTCGATCAGCTCCTCGCGCTCCTTCGCCACGACAGGGGCGGCGACCCGCGCCTGTGCCGCTCCGACGGTCACGACCAGAGCAGCCAGCACCAGACCTACGGCGAGCCCCAGCTTCGCCCTGAGGGTCTTGGGCATGCCGCCATCGGCCTCTTTCCGGGCTGCCGCTTCGGCGTAGCCGTCGTCGAGGCTGTGGTCCATCACATTGGTGAGCAGCGACATGGAAGCATCCGGACGCGAAGGACGCGTAGGTGTGCTCCGAACGGGGGGCTGCTGCGGCATGCCGCACATCGTCGCACGTCGCGACCGCTACCTCCGAATGGCCCTACCGGCGTGCCGGACAGGCCCCTTTGGGGATGCCTGTCCGGCACGCGCGCGTGCTGCGTCTTTCAGCGACCGGCGCTGTCCACGACCGCCGACCACTCGTCGAGCAGGGCCTGCGCGGAGGCGTCGTCGGGGCCTTCCGCCCACAGATGTGTGACCGCCTCGGCAGGGTCGGGCAGCACCATCACCCAGCGCCCGTCCGTCTCCACCACCCGCACACCGTCCGTGGTGTCCACGAAGCGGTCACCGGCCTCCTCGACGACCCGCCGCATCACAAGACCCTTGACAGCCCAGGGAGTCGCCAGGTCCCGCTTGATGACGTGGGCCCTCGGAATCCGCGCGTCGATCTGGCTGAGCGTGAGCTGCGTCCGCGCGACCAGCCCGATCAGCCGTACAAAGGCCGCCGCGCCGTCGAAGACACCGCTGAACTCCGGGACGATGAACCCACCCCGGCCGTCCCCGCCGAAGATCGTCGAATCGTCACGTCCGACCCGGGTCAGATCGTCGGGCGAGGTGGTCGTCCACTCGACCTGGGTCCCGTGGTACGCCGCCACCTGCTCGGCGATCCTCGTCGTCGTCACCGGCAGCGCCACGCGCCCACTGCGCCGTTCCGCGGCCACCAGGTCGAGCATGACGAGCAGGGCCCGGTCGTCCTCGACGATCCGCCCCTTCTCGTCGACCAGCGACAGCCGCTCGCCGACAGGGTCGAACCTCACCCCGAACGCTGCCCGAGCGGACGCCACGATCTCTCCCAGCCGCACCAGCCCAGACCGACGCGCATCCGCCGTCTCCGTGGGCCTGGACTCATCCAGACCGGGATTGATGGTCAGCGCGTCCACACCCAACTTGCCCAGCAGACTCGGCAGGACGAGCCCGGCACTGCCGTTCGAGGCGTCCACGACGACCTTGAGCCCGGACTCGGTGATCCCGGTCGTGTCCACATTCCGCAACAGCGACCCGGTGTACGAGTCGAAGACGCTGGCCGGGAAGTGCAGATCACCGATCTCGCCGGGGAACGCACGCCGGTACTCCTGCCGCGCGAACACGCGGTCCAACTTCCGCTGGCTGCCCTGCGAAAGGTCCGCTCCCTGCCCGTCGAAGAACATGATGTCCACGGAGTCCGGAACCCCGGGAGTGGTACGGATCATGATTCCGCCGGCACTGCCCCGCGCGGTCTGCTGCCGGGCCACAGGAAGCGGTACGTTCTCCAGATCTCGTACGTCGATGGCGCTGGCCTGCAGCGCCGAGATGACCGCCCGCTTCAGCGCACGGGCACCACGTGAGTGGTCGCGAGCCGTGGTGACCGTGGAACCCTTCTTGAGGGTCGTCGCATAGGCGCCGGCGAGACGCACCGCGAGTTCGGGTGTGATCTCCACGTTCAGGATTCCGGAGACCCCACGAGCACCGAACAGATGCGCCTGCCCCCTCGACTCCCAGATCACCGAGGTGTTGACGAAAGCACCTGCCTCGATGGTCTTGAAGGGGTAGACCCGAACGTTGCCCTGAACGATCGATTCTTCACCGATCAGGCACTCGTCGCCGATCACGGCGCCGTCCTCGATCCGGGCCGCGCGCATGATGTCGGTGTTCTTTCCGACGACACAGCCACGCAGATTGCTGTGCTGGCCCACGTACACGTTGTCGTGCACAACGGCCTTGTGCAGAAAGGCCCCGCTCTTGACGACCACGTTCGAGCCGACGACCGTGTGCTCGCGAATTTCCGCGCCAGCCTCGACTTTGGCATAGTCGCCGATATACAGAGGCCCGCGGAGCACAGCATCGGGATGCACCTCGGCACCCTCCGCCACCCACACGCCCGGGGAGATCTCGAAGCCGTCGAGCTCGACGTCGACCTTGCCCTCCAGGACGTCGGCCTGCGCCTTCACATAGCTCTCGTGCGTGCCGACGTCCTCCCAGTATCCCTCGGCGATATAGCCAAAGACCGGCTTGCCCTCCTTCATCAACTGCGGGAAGACATCGCCCGACCAGTCGACGGGCACATCGGGCTCGACATAGTCGAAGACCTCGGGCTCCATGACATAGATACCCGTATTCACGGTGTCCGAGAAAACCTGCCCCCAGGTCGGCTTCTCAAGGAAACGCTCCACCCGACCCTGTTCATCGACGATGGTGATACCGAATTCCAGCGGATTGGGCACGCGCGTCAGACAGACCGTGACCAGCGCACCCTTCTCCTTGTGGAAATTGATCAGTTCAGTGAGGTCGAAGTCGGTCAGCGCGTCGCCGGAGATGACGAGGAAGGCATCGTCCTTCAACGCCTCTTCGGCGTTCTTGACGCTTCCGGCAGTACCGAGTGGCTTCTCCTCATTGGCATAGGTGAGCTCCATTCCGAGCTCCTCACCGTCACCGAAGTAGTTCTTGACCAGTGAGGCCAGGAACTGGACGGTGACGACGGTCTCGTTGAGCCCATGCCTTTTGAGCAGCCGCAGAACATGCTCCATGATCGGGCGGTTGGCCACAGGCAGGAGCGGCTTGGGCATGCTTGAGGTCATGGGGCGAAGGCGAGTGCCTTCACCTCCGGCCATCACGACGGCCTTCATGTCGGAAGCGTCCTCCTCGAAGAGACGACGGTCTAGCCGACTTCACCCGTCCAGATTGTCCCGCACTTTTCCGTCGCGGGCCATCGCGGCACTGGGTCCGCCTCAATCCGCGAGTTCAATCGGCCATGGCTGCGTCCGCACGCACCAGACGGCGGACTTGTACCACGTAGAGGACTCCTGCCCACCAGTACAGCGTTGTACCCCATCCGGCGAACGCCCAGCCGAAAATAGCACCAAGTGACGAGAGCCATCCACTTCCGTCACTGAGCAACAGCAGAGGGAAGGCATACATCAGGTTGAACGTGGCTGCCTTGCCCAGGAAGTTCACCTGCGGGGGTGGATAGCCATGCCGCCTGAGGATGCCCACCATCACCAGCAGAACCAGTTCTCGCGCGAGAAGTGCAGCGGTCAACCAGATGGGCAGAATCTCCCGCCACGTGAGGCCGACCAGGGTCGAGAGAATATAGAGCCGGTCAGCAGCGGGATCGAGGAGCCGGCCGAGGCTGCTGATCTGGTTCCAGCGACGCGCCAGCTTGCCGTCGAGGTAGTCACTCACCCCGCTGAGCATCAGCACGAGGAGCGCCCAGCCGTCACTCTTGGGCCCTCCGAACTCGGGCCTGAGGATCAACCACAGGAACACAGGCACGCCGACAAGACGAGCCATGCTCAGGATGTTGGGGATGGTGAGGACCCGGTCTGTCTGGACGCGGGTCTCCTGGACCTCCACCCGGGAGCCTCCTGTGCGAAACGAGCCAACGATGCTCCCTGACCTTACCTCAACGCAAAAAAGCTCTGGCCCTCGGGCATGATGCCCAAGAGCCAGAGCTCTAAAAGGAGTTCGGCGGTGTCCTACTCTCCCACAGGGTCCCCCCTGCAGTACCATCGGCGCTGTAAGGCTTAGCTTCCGGGTTCGAAATGTAACCGGGCGTTT
>NZ_JBIUCC010000002.1:0-7634 GCF_044593495.1 Streptomyces sp. NPDC051963
ATCACGGCCGTGCACCGCGACAAGGTCGCCTCATACGTCACCGGCGCCGCCGCCGAGGGCTGCGAGGTCGTCCTGGACGGCACCGGCCACACCGTCGAGGGCTTCGAGGACGGCCACTGGATCGGCATCTCGCTCCTGGACAAGGTGCCCACCTCGGCGAAGGCCTACCAGGACGAGATCTTCGGCCCGGTCCTGTGCGTGCTGCGCGTCGAGACCTACGACGAGGGCGTGGCGCTGATCAACGCCTCGCCGTACGGCAACGGCACCGCGATCTTCACCCGGGACGGCGGCGCGGCCCGCCGTTTCCAGCTGGAGATCGAGGCCGGCATGGTCGGCGTGAACGTCCCGATCCCGGTCCCCGTCGGCTACCACAGCTTCGGCGGCTGGAAGGACTCCCTCTTCGGCGACCACCACATCTACGGCAACGACGGCACGCACTTCTACACCCGCGGCAAGGTCACCACCACCCGCTGGCCCGACCCCGCCGACGCCCCCTCCGGCGTCGACCTCGGCTTCCCCCGCAACCACTGAGGCCGCACGTGCCCCGTCGCCTTGAAGGGAGGCGGGGCACCACCGGACGAAGGCGGCCGGAGCTGAGCGCGGTGCGCGCAGAGCAGAGTGAGCGTCACCGCGCCACCGAAGTGATCAAGTCCCGTAGGCGCTCGACGTACAGCCGCATGTTCTTGTACGCGATGTCGGTGTCCGGGTAACGGCTCGCGAACCACAGGCCCTCGTGGAGCCGGTTGAGCCACACGCACACCTGGTCGCCGTACGACACCCGCACCAGTCCGTACGCCGCCAGCTCGGACCAGTCCTCGGAGCGGGGCAGGCCCCGGGCGTCGACGAACGAGACGATCGAGTACAGGTCGGGCGAGGTCGGGCGGAAGTCCGAGCCGAGCAGGCGCAGCACCCGGGCGATGGGCATGCGGGCCATGGACCGGTTGGCGTGCATCTCGGCGCGTACGGCCTTCAGGGCGCCGGGGAAGTCGAGTCCCGGCTCCAGGGGAACCTCGATCGGGGCGCCGCCCACGAACCAGCCCACGGTGTCCGACCACTGGGACTTCACCCGGGTGTGGAACGGCACCACCGTGCGGTAGACGGGCTGTCCGCCGATCTCCCGGAGGATGAGGCTGGTGGCGGCGAGGACGCCGACCAGGCTTCCGCCGTAGGGCCGGCAGTACGCCTCGAAGGCGGCGGCGGCGTCCGCGTCCACGAGCATCTCGTTCATGAGCTTCTGGGTGGGCAGCCCGGCGTCGGGGTCCAGGCCGAGGTCGACGGGGAAGTTCGGCAGCCGGCCCTCGCAGCGGCCGATGAACTCCCGCCAGCGGGCGACGATCTCGTGGGTTCCGTCGATCCGGTCCGCGTCCGCCCGCTCGATCTCGCAGAAGTCGACATAACTGCTGACCGGTTCCTGCCGGACCGTACGGCCCTCGACGCACGCCGCGTAGAGCTCGTGGATCTCGGCGGGGATGCGCTGGATCGAGTAGGAGTCGACGTTGCTGTGGTCGAAGGCCATGTACACGCTGGTGGAGTCGTCCCGTACGACCGCCGCGTAGAGGAAGTTCGGCCAGCGCAGCGCGTCCGCCGTGGCGTCGAAGCGGTCCTGGAGGCACTGGACCAGTTCGGGCACGTCGGGGAAGTCGCCGACGACCTCGCGGTGCAGGGACACGGCCCCCGGGTCGAGGGTGAAGCGCCGCAGTTCGTCGCCGGCCGGCCGGAAGCCGCTGCGCAGCGTCTCGTGCCGGAGGGTCCAGCCGCGCAGCGCGTCCTGGAGCGCGTCGAGGTCGACCCGGCCCGGGATGTCGAAGGCCGAGCCGAGCCACGTCGGCACGAACAGGCCGTCTTCGCGCACGATTCGAGCCGTCCTGATGTGCGACTCCTGGATGTACGCCGGTGGCCGGGAGTCCTCCGGCAGGCCCGCCGCCGTCTCGACGGTCGCCGGACTGAGCGTCCACTCGACGAGTCGTCCGGGCCGGACCTCGCAGCGCTGGATGTCAGTGATGCGCACAGGGCGTCTCCGTTCGCGAAGGGGGCAGACCTTCAAGGATCTGCCGGGACGGCAGGTGAAAGCCCCAGTTTCGTGATCTTTCAATTGATCGAGTGGCCCTTCGAACAGCGGTGCTCGTACCGCGATCGCGGTATGGAGGAGGCCTCGCGTACGCCCCTGGGAGGTGAGGGGGTTCAGCCCAGAAGCTGTCGGGGGCCGACAGGTTGGCGCCGTACTGTTGAAGCATGGATCTTCGATTGCCCGGATGGCGGGGGCTGGGTCGGCCGCGGCGGCTTCTGACCGCCGCGGCCGCCGTTGTCGTCCTCGCCGCTGCCGGTACGTGGACGGCTGTCGCCTCGGACGACGCGCCCGCGGTGCACCGCGCCGACCGGGTGATGGCCGTGGGCGACGGGGTGCGCATCGACACCTCGTACTTCACCTCCGGCTCGGACGGCCGCCGCCCCGCCGTCCTGCTGGCGCACGGCTTCGGCGGCAGCAAGGACGACGTACGCGCGCAGGCCGAGGACCTGGCCGCCGACGGATACGCGGTGCTGACCTGGTCGGCCCGCGGCTTCGGCAGGTCGACCGGCAAGGTCGGCCTGAACGACCCGAAGGCCGAGGTCGCCGACGTTTCGAAACTCATCGACTGGCTGGCGAAGCAGCCCCAGGTCCAGCTCGACAAGACCGGCGACCCGCGCGTGGGCATGTCGGGCGCCTCCTACGGCGGCGCGATCTCCCTTCTCGCCGCCGGGTACGACGACCGGGTGGACGCCATCGCCCCGGCGATCACCTACTGGAACCTCGCGGACGCCCTGTTCCCGAACGGCGTCTTCAAGAAGCTGTGGGCGGGCGTCTTCTTCAACACGGCGGGCGGCTGCGACAAGTTCGAGGCCCAGCTCTGCGAGATGTACGACCGGGTCGCCGAGTCAGGCACCCCGGACGCCGAGGCGCGACAACTCCTTGAGGAGCGCTCGCCGTCAGCCGTCGGTGACCGCATCAAGGTGCCCACGCTGCTGATGCAGGGCCAGACCGACTCCCTCTTCCCGCTGGGCCAGGCCGACGCCGCCGCCAAGGCGATCCGCGCCAACGGCGCCCCCGTCGACGTGGACTGGATCGCGGGCGGCCATGACGGCGGCGACATGGAGGAGAGCCGGCTCCACGCGCGCGTGGACTCCTGGTTCGACCGCTACCTCAAGGACGACAAGAGCGCCGACACCGGCCCCGCCTTCCGGATCACCCGCACCGGCGGCGTCGACTCCACCGACGGCGAGGCCATGCTGCGCGGCGCGAGCGGCGACACCTACCCGGGCCTGGAGAGCGGCCAGAGGTCCATCGCCCTGACCGGGCGCGAGCAGACCTTCGACAACCCGGCCGGCGCCAACCCGCCCGCCATCTCCGCCCTGCCCGGCCTCGGCGGTGGCGGCCTCGCCCAGCTCTCCTCCCTCGGCGTGGGCATCTCGCTGGACTTCCCCGGCCAGTACGCAAGCTTCGAGTCGGCCCCCGTCGGCGACGACCTCCGCATCACCGGATCCCCGACGGTCACCGTGCACGTCAAGTCGACCGGCGACGACGCCGTCCTCTTCGGCAAGGTGTACGACGTCGGCCCCGACGGCACCCAACAGGTACTCCCGTCCCAGCTGGTGACGCCCCTCAGAATCGAGGACGCGAAAACCGGCAAGGACGTCAAGATCACACTGCCCGCCATCGACCACAACGTCGACAAGGGCCACAGCCTGCGCCTGGTCCTCTCCTCCACGGACCTCGGCTACGCCTCACCGGCGGCCCCGGCGAAGTACACCGTCTCCCTCAAGAGCGACCTGTCGGTGCCGACGGCGTCCGGCGTGACCACCGCGGCCGCCGCGCTGCCGTCCTGGGTGTGGTGGCTGCCGCTCGCGGGCGCAGTCATCGCCCTGGCCCTGCTGCTGACGGCCCGCCGCCGCACCGCGACCGTGCCCGCCGACCCCGAGCTCACCGAAGTACCGCTCCAGATCACGGACTTGAGCAAGCGGTACTCGAAGTCGTCCGACCGATACGCGGTCAGGGACCTGTCCTTCCGAGTCGAGAAGGGCCAGGTACTCGGCCTCCTCGGCCCCAACGGAGCGGGCAAGACCACGACCCTGCGCATGCTGATGGGCCTGATCACCCCGGACGGCGGCGAGATCCGAGTCTTCGGCCACGCCGTCCGGCCGGGCTCCCCGGTGCTCTCCCGGGTCGGCGCCTTCGTCGAGGGCGCGGGCTTCCTGCCGCATCTGTCCGGCCGGGAGAACCTGGAGCTGTACTGGGCCGCGACCGGCCGTCCCGCCGAGGACGCGCACATCGAGGAGGCCCTGGAGATCGCGGGCCTCGGCGACGCCCTCGCCCGCGCGGTGCGCACCTACTCGCAGGGCATGCGCCAGCGCCTGGCCATCGCCCAGGCCATGCTCGGCCTCCCCGACCTCCTGATCCTCGACGAACCGACCAACGGCCTGGACCCGCCCCAGATCCGCGAGATGCGCGAGGTGATGATCCGGTACGCGGCCGCCGGCCGCACGGTGATCGTCTCCAGCCACCTGCTGGCCGAGGTGGAGCAGTCCTGCACCCACCTCGTCGTGATGGACCGGGGCAGACTCGTACAGGCGGGCCCGGTGGGGGAGATCGTCGGCTCGGGCGACACGCTGCTCGTCGGCACGGGAACACCCCTGGAGGGACCCGTAGTGGACAAGATCGCGGCACTGCCGGGCGTCGCCTCGGCCGTGTCCACCGACGACGGCCTCCTGATCCGGCTAGACGCCGACGGCACACCCAACCACCTGATCGCCGAACTCGTCCGCCTCGATGTGCCGGTCCATTCGGTCGGCCCGCACCGCCGCCTCGAAGACGCCTTCCTCACCCTGATCGGAGGCTCCGCATGAGCACGCTCACCGAGGACACGGGCCGCCCCGAGCTCGCCGAAACGGCGTCCGGCTACCGCGCGGGCCGCACCCTGCCGCTGCGCGTCGAACTGCTCCGCCAGCTCAAACGGCGCCGCACGCTGGTCATGTTCGCGATCCTCGCCGCCCTGCCGTTCGTGCTCGTCGTCGCCTTCGCGATCGGCGGCGAGCCGGACGGCGGCGGCGACAGGATCACGCTGCTGGACACGGCCACCGGATCCGCCGCCAACTTCGCCGCGGTGAACCTGTTCGTGTCGGCAGGCTTCCTCCTGGTCGTCCCGGTCGCCCTGTTCTGCGGAGACACGGTGGCCTCGGAGGCCGGCTGGTCCTCCCTGCGCTATCTGCTCGCCGCTCCCGTGCCCCGCGCCCGCCTCCTCTGGTCGAAGCTGGTCGTGGGCCTCGGCCTCAGCCTGGCCGCGATGATCCTGCTGCCGCTGGTAGCGCTGGCGGTGGGCATAGCGGCCTACGGCTGGGGCCCCCTGCAACTGCCGACCGGCGGAGCGGTGGACGCGGGCACGGCGGCACAGCGCCTCGTCGTCGTAGTGGCGTTCATCTTCGTCTCCCAACTGGTCACCGCGGGACTGGCGTTCTGGCTGTCCACCAAAACGGACGCCCCGCTCGGGGCAGTGGGGGGCGCGGTGGGCCTGACCATCGTCGGCAACGTCCTCGACCAGGTGACAGCCCTAGGCGACTGGCGCGACTTCCTACCAGCGCACTGGAACTACGCCTGGGCCGACGCCGTCCAGCCGAACCCCGAGTGGTCCAGCATGATCCAGGGCTCGGCGATTTCCGTAACGTACGCGCTCGTGCTGTTCGCGTTGGCCTTCCGCGGTTTCGCGCGCAAGGACATCGTGTCGTAGGTCAACGGAGGATCACCCACCGGTCTTGGGCCTGCCCGCCCTTCCCCGTGCCCTCTTCGAGACACATCCGCAACGCCCCGTAGCGCACGCTCCGCCCCCCTTCGCCGTCACAGTCACAGACAGCGACGTCAACCGACGATGGGGGCACGGATGTTGAAGCACGGCATACGACGGCTGCTCACGCTCACCGCGGCAAGCGCCCTGCTGCTCACGGCCTGCGGCGGAACCGACACGGGCAGCAGCAGCGACCGTGGGGCGACGGGCTTCCCGGCCCCCGCGCAACCCAACCCGGACCAGGGGACGGACGACCAGAAGGGCACAGACGAGTCACGTGAGTTCGCCCCCTCACCCGACTACCTCTCCACCTTCGCCCTGGACGTCGACACGGCCTCCTACGGCTACGCCCGCCGCACCCTGGCCGAGGGCCGGCTGCCCGACCCGTCGACGGTCCGCCCCGAGGAGTTCGTCAACAGCTTCCGCCAGGACTACGACCGCCCCGACGGCGACGGCTTCTCCGTCACCGTCGACGGAGCCCGCACCACCATGGATGACTGGTCCCTGGTCCGCGTAGGCCTGGCCACCAGGACCGCCGAGGAGGCCGACGAACGCAGGCCCGCCGCCCTCACCTTCGTCATCGACATCTCCGGCTCCATGGCCGAGCCCGGACGTCTGGACCTCGCCAAGGACTCCCTCGGCGTGATGACGGACCAACTGCGCGACGACGACTCGGTCGCGATCGTCACCTTCAGCGACGAGGCCGAAAAAGTCCTGCCCATGACCCGCCTGGACGGTAACCGCGACGAGGTCCACGACGCCATCGACGGCCTGGAACCCACCGAGTCGACCAACCTGGGCGCAGGCATCGAAACCGGCTACGAAACCGCCGAGGAAGGCCTGCGAGAAGGCGCCACCAACCGAGTCGTCCTCATCTCCGACGCCCTCGCCAACACAGGCGACACCGACGCGGACACCATCCTCGAACGCATATCGAGCGAACGCCGCGAGCACGGCATCACCCTCTTCGGCGTCGGCGTGGGCAGCGACTACGGCGACGCCCTGATGGAACAGCTCGCCGACAAGGGCGACGGCCACACGGTCTACGTCTCGGACCAGGAGGACGCCCGCAAGGTCTTCGTGCAGCAACTCCCGCAGCACGTCGACCTCACCGCCCGCGACGCCAAGGCCCAGGTCGCCTTCGACCCCGAGACGGTCGCCGAGCACCGACTGATTGGCTACGACAACCGCCAGGTCGCCGACGAGGACTTCCGCGACGACCGCGTGGACGGCGGCGAAGTAGGCCCCGGTCACACCGTCACCGCCCTCTACGCCGTCCGCACCAGGCCCGGCGCCGAAGGCCACCTGGCCACCGCAAGCGTCCGCTGGCTCGACCCCGACAACCGAGCCCCGCACGAGGAGTCCGGCCAACTGGAGGCCACCTCCCTCCACGACTCCCTGACCGAGTCCGCCCCCGGCCTCCAACTAGCAGCAACAGCCGCCTACTTCGCCGACGCCCTAATCGGCAAAGACAACCTCCCCGCCGCCCCGCCCCTCTCCGGACTGGCCGACTACGCCGCAGACCTGGCAGAACGAACAGAAAGCAAAGAAGCACAAGACCTGGCCGAAGCAATCGCCCAGGCCGCCGGCCTGCGCAACAACTGAGCGCGCACCCCCCGTCCGCCGCACCCGCGTACGGCGGCAAGGGGACGTGGCGGGGGTGTCCGCCCGCAGCGGTTGGCGCGTCAACAAGGGCACCTTTCCAAGAGACCGATTCCGCGCCGTTCCGAGGACGGACACCCCCGCCACGTCCCCCCCCCCCCCCCCCCCCCCCGCGCCCCCCCCCCCCCCCCCCAACCCCCCCACCCCCCCCCCCCCCAAGGC
>NZ_JBIUCC010000002.1:7643-713014 GCF_044593495.1 Streptomyces sp. NPDC051963
CCGCCTCCGGCGGCGGGGCGTGGGGGGGGGGGCGCCCCCGCCGGGGGGTGCGCGCCCCCCCCCGCCCCCTTCACCCCCACCCCCCCCCCCCCCCCGGCCGCGCCCCCCCCCCCCCCCCACGTCCCCGACCCACCCCCACCCGCAGGCGCAACGCGCGCACCCCACAAACCGCAACAGGCCGCCGCAGGCATTGACCCCCCGTTACGCACGAGTAAGTTGACTCACGGGTAAGAAACAGGGAGCCGACATGGGCGTACGCAAGGATCTGAAACGGGCCAAGCGCACCGACCTGCTGACCCGCACAAGGGTCGAGATCGTCAAGGACACCGACGGCACAGTCCGAGAGGCCCGCACCCCACCCCTGGCAGCACGAGCCACCACCGGCAGCACCGCAGATATCCCCTTCACCAACGCGGCCGAGACTCCCCAAGCCGTAGTCCTGCGCCGCAAACAGAACGGCACCTGGCACCCCGTCACGGCAGCCGCCTTCGCCGCCGAAGTCACCGCCGTAGCCAAGGGCTTGATCGCCGCAGGCCTCGAACCAGGCGACCGGGTAGCCCTGATGTCCCGCACCCGCTACGAGTGGACGGTCCTGGACTTCGCGATCTGGGCGGCCGCCGGCCAGACCGTCCCGATCTACGCCACGTCCTCCGCAGAACAGATCGAGTGGATCATCCGAGACTCAGGCACCCGCTTCGCCATCACGGAGACGCAAGAGAACACCAAAAGCCTCACAACAGCCACGACCCACCACCCCACATCCCCCCGCACCTGGCAACTGGACGCAAACGCCCTCACCGAACTCACCGCCCTGGGCCGGGACATCCCCGACGAGGAGGTCACCAAGCGCCGCACGACACTGACCCCCGAAACCACCGCCACGGTCTGCTACACGTCGGGCACCACGGGAAAACCGAAGGGCTGCGTCCTCACCCACGCCAACCTCCACGCCGAGGCGGCCAACACGGTCGAGCTGCTGCACCCCTTGTTCAAGGAGGTCACCCGCCAGACCGCGTCGACCCTCCTCTTCCTCCCCCTCGCCCACATCCTCGGCCGCACGCTCCAGATCGCCTGTCTGATGGCCCGCATAGAGATCGGCCACTGCCCGAGCATCAAGCCCGACGAACTCCGCCCGGCGCTGAAGGAGTTCCGCCCGACCTTCCTCGTGGGCGTCCCGTACCTCTTCGAGAAGATCCACGACACGGGCCGGGCCACAGCGGAGAAGATCGGCAGAGGAGCCTCCTTCGACCGCGCGGACCGCACAGCCGTCCGCTTCGGCGAGGCATACCTGAACAAGTTCCTGGCCACAGGCAAGGGCCCAAGCCCCACCCTCTACGCGGCATGGGCCCTGTACGACCTCATCGTCTACCGCCGCATCCGCAAGGAACTGGGCGGCCGCATGCGCTACGCGATCAGCGGCGGCTCCCCACTGGACCGTAACCTCAACCTGTTCTTCTACGCCGCCGGAATCATCGTCTACGAGGGCTACGGCCTGACCGAGACCACAGCGGCCGCCACCATCGTCCCGCCGCTGAAGCCCCGCCCCGGCACGGTGGGCCTCCCGGTCCCCGGCACCACGGTCCGCATCGCGGACGACGGCGAGGTCCTCATCAAGGGCGGCACGGTCTTCGCCACGTACTGGAACAACCAGGCCGCAACCACCGCCGTACTCACCGACGACTGGTTCGCCACCGGCGACCTGGGCGCCCTGGACGAGGACGGCTATCTCACCATCACGGGCCGCAAGAAGGACATCCTCGTCACCTCCGGCGGCAAGAACGTCTCCCCGGCCGTCCTGGAGGACCGCCTGCGCAGCCGCCCGCCGGTCGGCCAGTGCATCGTCGTGGGCGACAACCGCCCCTTCATCGCCGCGCTGATCACCCTCGACCCCGACGCGGTCACCCACTGGCTGTCGGTCCGCAAGCTGCCCGCCGACACCCCGCTGTCCGACCTGGTCCGGGACCCGCGGCTGCGCGCCGACGTCCAGAAGGCGGTGGACTACGCCAACGAGGCGGTCTCCCGCGCAGAGTCGATCCGGGCCTTCGTCCTCCTGGAGGGCGAGTTCAACGAGGACAACGGCTTGCTGACCCCGTCCCTGAAGGTAAAACGGCACGCAGCCATGACAACGTACGCGTCCGAAATCGAGAGGCTGTACCGAACCTGATCGAGGCGCGCACCGAACCTGATGCCCCTTCAGCGATCACCCATGCGGGCGACCCACGCCGAGCTTCCCCCCTGACTTGGCGTAATAGGCGTATATATAACCATGTGTCACCGTGCGAGAGGAGCTGCACCAAAGGAGGACGCATGGCCCCTGAACGCCGCCGGTCCGCGCTAACTCGACTGACGTTCATCACCGCCGCACTGGTCGCGGCGGCGGCCGTAGCTCCAGGCCTGGCCTTCCCTTTCCCGGCCGACCCCGCATCCCGCCCAGACCCACAGCGCTCCACACCCATGACGCAGAGCCCGCCCCCATCCCCAGCCCTATCCCCATCCCCGCCACCCCCGGACGCAGGCCACGCCCCGCCGGGAATCGCAGCGCACCAGCCCGCGTTCGGCGCGTACCTCCACTACGGCCCCCCAGGGCTCAAGCGCATGAAGCAGCTCACCCGCTGGCTGGGCGGTCACGAAGTGCGCGTGGGGCACACGTATCTGCCGGGGGACCTGTGGAACAACATCGAGGGCGCGCACGGCTTCCTCAACAGCTGGGCCGAGTGGCGGCGCGCGCAGGACGACCGGCTGTTCGTGCTCAACGTGCCGCTGATGGAACGCAACGAGGAGAACGTCCCCGACCGGGAGGTCGGACAACTGCTGCGCCGCGCCGCGGCCGGCGAGTTCGACGACCACTTCCGGGTGCTGGCCGAGCGGCTGGTCGAGCTGGGGGTGCCGGACACGGTCCTCGTGCTCGGCTGGGAGATGAACGGCATCACGTACACCCATCGCTGCGACCCCGATCCGGAGCGATGGAAGCGGTACTGGAGGCGCATCGTCACCGTCATGCGCTCGGTCCCCGGCCAGAAGTTCAAGTTCGACTTCGCCCCGAGCCGCGGCACCGACGCGATTCCCTGGCCGAAGTGCTATCCCGGCGACGACTACGTCGACATCGTCGGCATGGACTCGTACGACCAGCCGCACGACATGACGTTCGACGAGCAGGTCACCGAGCCCTACGGCCTGAAGTACCACGTGGACTTCGCGCGGGAGCACGACAAGCCGATCTCGTATCCGGAATGGGGTCTGTTCCGCAACGGCGACAACGTCACGTACATGCTGCGCATGCTCGCGTGGATGGACGAGCACAAGCCGTTCTACAACACGATCACCGACTACTGCCCGCACGGCGTATGGCTGTGCTCCGCCAACCCTCGTGCCTCCGCCCTGTACCGCGCGGTGCTGTCCAACCCGCCCGAGCCGAAACCAACCCCGATCCCAGCCCCGACGGACCCCACAAAACCGAACCCCACACCCCCACTCACCCCCACCCCCACGCCCACGCCCACGCCCACGCCTCCACTCCCACCCATGCCCTCCAAGCTCCCGCACTGCACGCCGCTGGACCTCTCCGGCTGGCTGGAGCAGCAGATCGGCGGCAAGCTCACCGTCTGCCTTCAGTGGGCGGAGCGCTACTCCTGATCCGGCGGACCGGACTTCCCGCGCAGAACCTTCTTGGCGCGGCGCCGGGCGGCCGCCTCACCGACGGCGGCCGCCAGCAGCGGTGCGGTGCGGCGCCGGGCCAGCAGCAGACGCTCGTTGACGACCGTCTCGGGACACCAGCGGTACTTGTACGGTTCGTCGCCGCGCAGCAGGCTGAACACCCGATGCCCACCGTCGGACGCAAGGTCGGCGGACGCGCACAGCAGCATCGTCGCCACATCCACCTTGCGCTCCCGCAACTGCGGGTGGAAGCCGTACATGTACAGGCCCGCCAGTCCCCCTGACAGCAGATTCAGCTTGACCGCCACGACCGAGCCCTCCAGCACGAACTCCGTCACCGCGGCCTCGCCGGACCGGGCCATGGAGACCGCCGACCGGACCAGGTGCTCCAGGAACCGCGGCCGCATGTGCTCCGGCGACACCTTCCTGTCCTGCCATTGCAGCCGGTGCAGTTCGAGGAGCCGACCGAGCGCGGCCTCCGTCTCGTCGTGCCGCACGACGCGCCACTCGACGCCGAGCCTGGCGAGCTGGTTCACCTTGTTGCGGATGCGCCGGGCCCGCGAGGTAGGCAGCCGCCCGACCAGCTCGTCCATGGGCACGGCGGGCAACTCCAGGCACAGGGAGTCGCGCATCCGGTGCCGCGGTCCGCGCCAGCAGCGGTAGACCCGCTCCAGCGCGCTGCCCGGCCGCACCTCACGGAAGTCGATCAAAGCGGTGCGGGCCAGCTCACCCAGGGCGTCAGCCAGCGCTGAGGTGCACTCGCCCGCCGCCGCTTCATCGAGGAGCACATCGCAGAAGTCGGTGATGGTCCCCCCGATCGCCACCAGCGCCGGCAGCGGCCGGTACTTCCGCATCAGCGGTGCCACCGCGACCAGTTCACCGCCTCTGCGCACCAGCACCAGCCGCAGCCGCCCCGGACTGCCGTACGACAGCCACCACGAGTGCAACCAGGCATGACTCTGGAACGGTGTCGCCGACGGACAGGCCCGGAAGAGGCGTTCCCACTCCCCGGCCAGCTCCCCGAACGCGCGCTCGTCGGTGCACACCTCCACCGACAGCGCGCGTCCGGCCGAGATCATTCGAGCGTCCCGCGGGCGTCGGCGGCGTGGGCAGGCCCCGGCACCGGTGCCCGACCCGCCTCGTCGTCCTCCGCCCGCCGCGGCCGGGCCAGCAGCGCGAGGCCACCCAGCAGAGCGCCGGCGCAACCGCCCACCAGCGTGGTCAGTTCCGACGACGCCGACGACGGCTCGGTGGGCTTCACGGCACGGGAGAGGCGCTCAAGTCGGATGCCGGTCTGCTTCTTGGTGTGACCGGCCTCTGTGATCAGCGCACGGGATACGGCGTTGGCGATGTCGACGGCCTGGCCCGGCTTCGACGAGGTCGCCGAGACCGAGACCATCGGCGCGTCCGGCGAGGTGGCGACCTGCACGCTCTCGCGCATCGTCGCGGCCGGTACGCCGGCCCACATCTGCGCGTCCCCGAGGACCGCGAGCTGCGGGGCCACCCGGCCGTACGCCTGCGCGAAGCCGAGCGCGTCGGTGCAGTCGACGTCGGACCGGCCGGACGCCACGGCCACGACGGAGCTGGTCGCCGTGTACTGCGGCGGCTTCAACTGGCCGTACGCGCCACCGGCCACGGCACCGAGCACTGCGCCGGCGGGCAGCAGCCACCACGAGGGCAGCCGCTTCACGCGTGTCCGGCGGAACCGCCGTGCACTGCGATCGGGGTTGTCGGTCATGGGGAACTCACTTCCAGGGTCGAGCCGGACAGAGCGGCCGTGTACACATTCATCAACTGCCGGGCGCTGCACGCGATGTCGTAGCGGTCCACGGCGGCCGGAGCGGTTCGCATCCCCGGTCCGGCCGCCCGCAGTCGCAGCAGTTCCCGCGCGTACGCCCCCTCGTCGCCGATGACGCGCCGGGCACCGGGAGCTGCGTCCGGCGGCAGGTCCTCGACGGCGGGGCAGCTCGTGTAGAGCACGGGGAGCCCGGCGGCCAGCGCCTCCACCACGGCCAGGCCGAAGGACTCCTCCGTGGACGGCGAGGCGAGCACGTCCATCGCGGACAGCAGGGCGGCCAGGTCGGGTGCGTCGTCGCCGGGCTCCGGCAGGGACGGCCGCTCGCCGGTCAGCACCACCCTGTCCCCGACCCCCAGTCCCAGGGCGATACGCCGCAGCGGCCACGCCTCGGACCCGCCGCCGACCAGCAACAGCCGTACGTCACCCGGAAGTTGGGTCAGTGCGCGGACCAGCAGGTCGAAACGTTTGCCCGGGGCGAGGCGCCCCACACCGCCGATGACGTACGCGTCCTCGGGCAGCCCGAGATATGCCCGCGCCTCCTTGCGGCGCACCTCGTCGAAGCGGAACCGGGGTGCGTCGATGCCGTTCGGGATGACATGGATGCGCGGCCCGGGCACGCCCCAGTGGCGCAGCCGCTCGGCCACCGTCGGCGAGACGGCGACCGTGGCGTGGCCGAGGCGCTCGCCGGCCAGGTACAGCGCGCGGATGCCCGCGGTCAGCGGCCGGCCCTCCAGCCGGGTGGCGCCGATCGAGTGCTCGGTGGCCACGACGGCCCGAACTCCCGCGAGCCGCGCGGCGATCCGGCCGTAGACGCAGGCCCGGTAGAGGTGGGTGTGCACGAGGTCGTAGCCGCCGGCGCGGATCAGCCGGGCGAGCCGGGGAAGCGCCCCGAGGTCGCGGTTGCCGCGCATCCCGAGGTGGGTGACGCGGACCCCGTCGGCGGTCAGGCCCGCGGCGACCGGGCCGGGGTTGGTCAGCGCCACCACGTCGCACTCGGCGGGCAGATGGCGCAGCAGCAGCCGCAGCTGCTGTTCCGCTCCGCCGACGCCGAGGCCGGTGATGACGTGCAGAGCCCTCACGCGGACTCCAGGGCGCGGCCGTGGATCCGGGCCAGGCGTCGCTTCAGCTCCAGCCGCAGCGAGGTGTCCGCCTGTCCGATGTGGATGCGGGGGAGCGCGAAGTCGCCGGAGCCGGCCGGGCCGGGGGTGATCGAGCAGGCGTAGCGGTAGCCGGCCCGGCGTACGGCGGCGACGGCACGCTCGTCGAGATATCCGTACGGGTAGCAGAAGCCCTCGATGTCGCCGCCGGTGATCCCGGCTAGCCGGTGCCGGCTGTCATTGGTCTCGGCGTGCAGTTCCTCGTCCGTGGCCTTGGTCAGATCGACGTGGACCAGCCCGTGCGAGGCGATCTCCATGCCCGCGGCCGCGGCACGGCGGATGCCGTCCAGGTCGAGCAGCGGCTTGCGCGGGCCGGTCGCCTCCCAGGCGTTCTCGCCGCCGAGCCGGCCGGGCAGCACGAACACGGTCGCCGTGAAGTCCCAGCGGTGCAGTACCGGCAGCGCGTGGGTGACGAAGTCGTCGTATCCGTCGTCGAAGGTGAGCCCCACCAGGCCGCGCGCCGCGCCACGGGCACGCGCCGCGAGCAGCTCCCGGACGCTCACCCCGCGCAGACCGCGGCCGGACAGCCAGGCGAGCTGCCGGTCGAGGCGCGCGGGGGTGACGGTGACGTTGTACGGGTCGTCCGGACAGTCCGAGACGGAGTGGTACATGGCCACCCAGGGGGCGGAACGCCGCGCCGGGCGTCCTCCCGCGGGTGGTGCGGGATCGGGTGCGGCCGTGTTCGGCGCGGCGGAGGTGTCAGCGACCATGGCGAAGCCTTCGTTTGACGGAGCGACGGACGGAGTGCACGACGGAAAGCAGGAGGGACCGCGTGTCCGCCACGTCGAAGATCCAGGCCAGCAGCAGGAAGACGGCGGTCACGCACATGCAGCAGGCGGCGACGGACGCCGCGGGCGAGGCGAACAGCCCCGCGCAGACCAGCCCGGCTCCGGTGGCGCACACGGCCGCGCACACCGGTCCGGCGAGTCGGGCGACGATCCGACGGACCCGCACGGGCACGCTGCGCGGCCCCAGCCCGTGCAGCAGGAGCAGCGCGGTCAGGGTGATGCCGACCGCGTTGGCGGCGGCGATGCCGCGGGCGCCCCACTGCTCCACGGCCCAGGCGCCGATGACGACGTTGGCGAGCACGCCCACACCCATCGCGCCCAGGGGGTACCAGGTGGTCCGGCCGGCCGAGAAGTACGACCGTACGAGCGCCCCCACCAGCGTGTGACCGAGCAGTCCGACCGCGTACACCCGCATGACGGCGGCGGTCGCGGCGGTGTCCCCGGCGGTGAACGCACCGCGCTGGAACAGGAGCTGGACGATCTGCGGCGCCGCGGCCACGATCGCGGCGGCGCCCAGCAGCGCGATGGAGGCCACCAGCACCAGGTCCCGTTCGACCCGGTCGCGGGCCCGCCGGGTGTCGCCCCGGGCGACGGCCTGCGCCACCACCGGGAAGGTGACGACACACACCATCATGGCCAGCGACATCGGCAACTGGGCGACCTTCTGGGCGTAGTTGAGGTGCGAGATCGCGCCGGCCGGCAGCCCGGAGGCGAAGTAGCGCTCGATGAGGACCTGCGACTGCCGGCCGAGCGTGAAGAGCAGGACCGCGCAGACGAGGCCACGCGAGAGCAGCCTGCCTGTGTCGCCGTCGCCGCCGCCCCCGTCGTACGCGGAGCCGGGCCCGTCGGGCCGCCCGGCGATCCGCCGCCACAGGGACGGGGCCTGGACGGCGACCATGAGGCACCCGCCGAGCGCGACACCGAGAGCGGCGGACCGCACGCCCCAGCGCTCACTGAGCACGAGCATCGTGGCGATGATCGTGATGTTGTACGCGATGTAGATCGCGCCCGGGGCGAGATAACTGCGGTGGGCCCGCAGCGCCGCACTGCAGTACCCGGCCAGCCCGAAACTCAGGACGCACGTCGCCGTCAGCCGGGTGCAGGACACGGCGAGGGACGGATCGGGCAGACCGGGCGCCAGAACGGAGACCAGCAGCGGAGCCCCGGCCACGAGCGCGGCGCCGACGCCGGCGAGCGCGAGGCACAGCCGCGGCAGCGAGGCGGCGACCAGGGCGTGCACCGGGTCGGGGGTACCGGCCCCGGCCGCCCGCCGCGCCAGAGCCACACTGAACGCCGGCACGAGCACGAACGCCATGCCGTCCTCGATCAGCAGCGTCGACGCCATCTCCGGCAGAGTCCAGGCCACCAGAAACGCATCGGTATCCGCCCCTGCCCCGAAAAGCTCCGCAAGCGCCCTATCCCGCCCGAGCCCGAACAGCGCCCCGGCCATGGACAACACGGCGGACAACAACGTCGCCCGCGCAAGAAACCGCCGCGAGGCAGCGCCCTCCCGCGCGGCGTCCGTCGTGAGGGTGCCGCTGTCGCCCGGGGACCGGCTGACCATGTCGGTCGTGCGCCCGGGCGTCATCGTGCGCTCGATTCCGCGGCCGGGGGAGCCGTAGCGTCGTCGGCCGGTGCCGACCAGGCGGCCAGGCCCAGACAGATGGCCGTCAGGACGGTGGAGGGGCCGCCGATGTCGGCGTAGAGGAAGTCGATGAGGGTCCACAACAGGAGCCCGCAGGTGGCGAGCGCGTAGTTCTGGGCGCGTCCGCCCCGCCGCAGCCGGCGCAGTGCGCAGACCAGCAGGGCCAGCCAGCTGCCCGCCACCGTGAGCAGGCCAAGCAGGCCCTGCTCGCTGAGGACCAGGAGATACATGTTGTGCGGGGAGAGCAGGGGCTGGCGCCGGTATGTCTCGCCCGCGCCTCCCGTGTCGCTGCCGGACGACAGCGCGAGCGAGGCATGGCCGTCCCGGTGCGCGGGAAAGGCCTTCAACCCCACCCCCGTCACCGGGTGTTCGCGCCACATGTCGGTGGCCGCCGCCCACAGGGTGTACCGGTCGACGACCGACTGGTCCGGCGCGTCGGCGACCTGGGTGATGCTGGTCAGCCGCTCCTCCAGCACCGAAACGCCCACACCGAGCCCGCCCACCAGCACCACCGAGGCCGCGACCGCCGCCGCGAACACCGCCACCGCCCGCCGCACCCCGGCCAGTAGCAACTGCGCCCCGCAGGCCAGGACCGTGGCGATCCAGGCTCCCCGGCTGAAGGACAGCGCGAGCGGCACGAGCAGCGCCACCGCACATCCGACCGCCACGACCTGCTGCCGCCGCGCCTTCGTCCCCAGGGCAAGACCGGTCGCCGCCACCACGCCGTACGCGACGACGGTCGCCATCCCCATCACGTCGGACGGCCCGAACGTACCCACCGCACGGATCTCGGCCCCGTCGTACGAGGCCCCGGTCCCGGTGAGGTACTGGTGCACCCCGATCGCCCCCTGCCACAGCGCGAGGCCGACCAGCGACCACAGCACCAGCCGGGCATCGCGACGGTCCCGCACCAGCAGCACCACCGCGACCGGGACGAGCACGAACACCTGCAAGTAGCGGGCCAGTCCGGTGATCGCGTCACCGGGCGTCAACGCCCCGGCCGCCGCCACCGCGATGCCCACGGCGGGCAGCCCGAGCACGACCGCCGCCGTCTGCGTCAGCGGGCGCCGCGCCCGGCGTGCGGTGTGGACGGCCGCCCACAGCACGAGCAGCCCCGAGGCCGCGTCGGCGGGGGTGGCGGCGCTGTCCGGTGCGACCGGCAGCCCCAGCAGGGCGACGACCGCCACCACCGGCAGGACGGGCAGCGCCCGGCGCAGCGCCGGCAGGGACAGCACAAACGGGGGCGAGACCGCAGACGGAGTGCTCACCGGTGCTCAGCTCCCCGTCGGCCGTACGAACTGTGCCGCCGTGCGCACCAGGATGCAGACGTCCTGCCACAGCGACCAGTTGTCGATGTAGGCGTTGTCGTAGCGGCACCGGTCCTCGATCGAGGTGTCGCCGCGCAGCCCGTGGATCTGGGCGAGTCCGGTGATCCCGGTCCGCATCCGGTGGCGCGCCGGGTAGCCCGGATGGGCCTGGCTGAACTTGGCGACGAAGTAAGGCCGTTCGGGTCTGGGCCCGACCAGGCTCATGTCGCCGCGGAAGACGTTCCACAGCTGAAGCAGTTCGTCCAGCGAGGTGCGGCGCAGGAACTGGCAGAAGCGGCTCATCGCCTGCTCGTCGGCCACGCTCCAGCGGGTCGCGGACTCGTGCGCGCTGGCGGGCCGGTGCGTGCGGAACTTCAGCATCGTGAACGGCCGCCCGTCCTTGCCGATCCGCTCCTGCCGGAACACCACGCCGGGCCCGTCCATGACCCGCAGCACGAGCGCGCAGATCAGCAGTACCGGGCCGGCCAGCACCAGCAGCAGGCCCGAGAGCACCACGTCGAGCACCCGCTTGCCCACGCTGCCGGGCCGTCGTACGCCCACGGGACACAGCAACCTGCGCGAGAAACCCGCCAGCTGTTCCGTCCCCTCGTGCCAACCGGCGGGGCCGTACGACGGAGGGTCCGCGTCCAGCTCCCACAGCACGCATCCGTACGCGGCAAGACCCCGCAGCACAGCCGCTTTCTCCACCCGAGTCCCGGCCCCCACGACGAGCACCGTCTCCACACCGTTCTGGACGATCGCCCGGCGCGCGTCCTGACCCGTGGTCAGCACCGGCAGCCCCGACTCGTCGTCGGCGTCGCCGAGGACTTCCAGGCTGTCGGCGACGAGCCCCACCGGCCGTACCCCGCAGCCCGGTTGGCGCAGCAACGCGGCCGTGACCCGTCGGGCCGCCGCGACCGGACCGACCACCAGAGCGGGACTGGGCCTGCGCCGCAGTGCCCGGCGCCGGCGCCCGTGCACCGCCGCACGGCCCACGCACGCCGCCACGCAGTGCACGGCGACAGCGGCGACCAGCACGGTCAACTCCACCGACCGCAGCGGTGAGAGCGCCGCGACAGCGGCCCAGCCGACGGTGATCCGTGCGCAGACGGCGGGGAGTTCGTCGAGTACGCGGGGGGCGACCGAGGTGTCGTACAGCGAGGCCCGTCGGTTCAGACCGATCACTCCGAGGGCCAGCAATGCGATGACCAACGGGTATCCGTGGGCCGCGGGCACGACGAGGGCGCCCAGCAGGGCGGCGGCGCCGTCGACGAGCCACAAGGGCGCCGGGGAGATCCGCCGCGGACGACGGGGTCCCTGCCCGGCGGGCGACCGGCGGCCGGCGGCGAAGCCGCGCGGGGAGAGAACGGAGACGGCGCCCTCTGCCGCCCGCTGCCGCCCCGCGGGCGGGGTAACGGTGCTGTCCGCGGTCATGTGGCGATGCACTTCCTGGCCTCGGTGGATACGACCGGCGTCCTGGCGACGCCGAGCAGTTCGCGGTACACGCCGGTCACTGCCTCCGTGGCGTCCCGCAGGTCGTGGGCGGCGAGCACATGCGCGCGGCCCTGTGCGGCCAGCGCGGTACGCAGCGGCTCGTCCCGCAGCAGCGTCGTCAGCGCCCGTGCCAGCGCGCCGGGGTCCTCCGGCGGTACCAGGCAGTACGGCAGATGACCGGGCGGCAGGCTCTCGCGTGCCCCGTCCACATCGGTGACGACGACGGGCCGGGCGCACGCCATGGCCTCCAGCGGGGCCAGCGCCATGCCCTCCCAGCGGGACGGCAGGACCACGAGGTCGGCGGCCCGGTACCAGGCGGCGATGTCGGACTGCGCGCCGGCGAACTCCACCGACGCGGGCGCACCGGCACGCAGCCGGTCCGCGTCCGGGCCGTCGCCGACCAGCACCAGTCGCGCGCCGGCCACCCGCCGCACCACCTCGGGCCAGGCCTGAAGGAGCACGTCCTGCCCCTTCTGCCGGCACAGCCGGCCCACGCACACGACGAGCGGACCGGCCCCGGACCGCGCGCTGTCTCCCTCCGGCCGGAATCTCTGCGTGTCGACACCGTTGGGGACCACGCGCCAGTGGGCGGTGATTCCGCAGCGCTCCCCGGTACGCCGTTCCGCCTCGCTCACGCACACCACACGCGCCGCCCACCGCGCCCCGAACCGCTCCCAGCCCAGCGCCAGCCGCGCGACGACTCCGTCCGCGGCCTCGAAGGACCAGGCGTGCGCCTGGAAGACGGTCGGAAGGCGGCCGTGCACCGCGAGCCGGGCCACGAGCCCCGCCTTCGCGCTGTGCGCGTGCACCAGGTCCGGCCGCACCTCGTCCAGGAGCCGCCCCAACCGCCGTACCTCGCCCGGGAGCCGGTGTCCCGGTGAGCGGGTCGCGTCCCAGCGGAGCACCGTGCAGCCCAGCGCGCGCAGGGCGTCCGTCAGCGTGCCGCCCTCCGGACAGGCCACGGTCACCCGCAGTCCCGCGGCGAGCTGTGCCGCCACCAGGTCCGTCACGACCCGCGCGACACCGCCCTCGACGGGCTGAGCGACATGCAGAATGTGCGGGGCGGGACCCGGGGAAATATCCATGACCGAGGCTGCCCTTCCGAGGTGAATCGTCCGAACCGGCAACGGGTGTGCGACTCGCGTTCGCGATTTGAAATCCCGCACCTGTTCGAGAGGGTTCGGTTCTGTGGTTCAACAGGCTTCATTGGGTTGAGGGGTTGAGCAGCACCAGGCGCATAGCCATATTTATCGCCTAATCGGTCATTCGTGTTGGAAGGGCGACGTTTTCCGAGTTGTTTCTCGCGCCGGACCACCCATTCGGAGTCGCCGTGCGGGGTGTTCCCGGTGCGGGACGCGCGGCAGGGCCGAGCGCGGCATGCCCACCGCGTACCTGCCAGGCCTGCCGCCCCTCTGATGCCGGGCGGCACAACGGGTCTTTTCGTATGAGTTCCTGGAACTTGGCGGCGGCAGAGTTTCCAGGAAGGGCCACTCTCGTTAGCCCGGGAGAACTGAGACCGAGTCACTCGCGATGCCCGAAGAAATGAAACCCCCTCTGCCGGCCGCGAGTTACGGAAGATGATTTGCCAAGAAAGGCGCACGATGAAGAACTTGAAGGCCGCTGCCATGGTCGTCGGCTCCCTTGCCATCGCCGGCGGCACTGTGCCCGCCGCCGCGGTGGACATGCCGTCGCAGGGCCTCGTCGAGGACGGAAAGACGGTCGCGCGCAGCCTCCCCGCAGCCGCCAAGGTGCCGACGGGCTTCGTGGGCAACAACGTGAAGCGCACGGCGGACGACATGAAGGACCGTGTGAAGGGCCAGGGAATCGTGAAGACCCCTGTCTTCGGCGCCGCGCTGCCGAACCCCGTCGACGGGCAGCTGCTCGGCGGACTTCCGGTCGGCAAGTAGGCGGTCGAGCAGGCACTTTCCTCCTCGCCGCTCCGACCGGGTCGGCTCCGCACCTCGGAGCCGGCCCTTCGGCATGCAGGGAATGCAATTGCCCTGTGCCCCCGCTGGGCCAAACGAAGGAATCAGGGTGACCATCGCCCGCACAGCTCCGTTGTCCATACTGAATGGGCGCTCTTTCCTCCTTGTTGGCGCTCTCTCGTGACTGTGGGCCCTGGCCGCGCTAAGACGCAGCCAGGGCCCACGGGCTTTCCACGGAACTCACCACAGTGTGGAAAAGCCAATGGCGGTCCACCGGGTTTCCGGCGGACCGCCATCGGGTGAAGCACTGCTCAGAACAGCAGGCCGCCGATGTAGGGGGCGTTCTGCGACTGGTCGATCTTGTTGGTGTTGCAGCTGGCGTAGTGCGAGTTCGGCGCGACGACACCGGCGAGGACAGCTCCGTTGGACCACGGGGCGAGGCAGCGAGCGTCGAGCACGGCGCCGTTGACGACGGCAATACCCTGCTGGGGTTCGTTCACGACGACCGGGGACGCCGAGAAACCGCTACCGCCCTTGACGGTGGTGGTGTCGCCGTCGGCCGCCGCGGTGCCGCCGGTCGCCAGGACGATGCCTGCGGCGATGGCGGAAATGGCCGTAACCTTGTTACGCATGAGTTGAGCCTTTCCGGGCTGCGTTTGGGGGTTTACCTGCTCCGAATTGCTCGGGGCAGGAGTCAGAACAGCAGGCCGCCCTTGTATTCGGCGTCCTGCGACTGGTCGATCTGGGCCGTGTTGCAGGAGGCGTAGTGCGAGTTCGGTGCGGCGACGCCGCCGAGGACGGCACCGTTGGACCACGGCACGGCACAGCGGAGGTCGACGACCGTGCCGTTGACGACGGCTACGCCTTGCTGAGGGGCGTTCACGACGACGGGGGACGACGAGAAGCCGCCACCGCCTGTGACGTCCGTGCAGTCGCAGGCCGCGGCGGTGCCGCCTGCCGCGAGCGCGATGCCTGCCGCGAGGGCGGAAATGGCCGTAACCTTCTTACGCATGAATTGCGCCTTTCCGGGCTGCGTTTGGGGGTTCATCTGCTCCGTACTGCTTGGAGCGGAGATCAGAACAGCAGGCCGCCCTTGTAGGCAGCGTTCTGCGACTGATCGATCTTGTTCGTGTTGCAGCTGGCGTAGTGCGAGTTCGTTGCGACGACGCCGCCGAGAACGGATCCGTTGGACCACGGGGCCAGGCAGCGACCGTCGACGAGGGTGCCGTTGACGACCAGAACGCCCTGCTGGGGGGCGTTCACGACGACCGGGGACGACGAGAAGCCGTCACCGCCCTTGACGGTGGTGCTGTTGCCGCCACCGCCGCCGCTGATGCTGCCGCCGTCGGCCAGGGCAGTGCCGGCGGTGCCGACGACGGTGCTGAGGGCGAGGGCCGTGATGACCGCGAACTTCTTGGACAACTCGATTTCCTTCCTGAATTCACGGTTGCGCACGCTTACGTACCAGGAAACCCCTATAAGCGCGCATAAGTCACGGTGAGATCATTCAAACACGGGCAGATTCCATCGAATGGCGCAACGCGACGTGACCGCGGGGGATGTGAATTGGAATCCGCGCGGTGTTCCGGGGAAATACCTGGTTCGTTGTGCCGTGCGGATGTCGACGTGCGTCCGGCCCACCGGCAGGGTGAGGGCCGGTGGGCCGGACGGATGGTTCGCGGGGCCGGTGGGCTTGCGGACCCGCAGTGTGCGGAGGTGGAGCCGCAGGTCCGGAGCCGGCGTCTGGGTCTGGTCGGTCTCCGGCTGCCGAGAACCGGATCAGAGTCTCAGAATTCCGGGCCCGGTTGCCGGGTCGTCACTTGGCGAGCAAGGTGCCGAGCCCGGCGGCGGTCGGGGCCTGCAGCGGGTGGACCTGGACGGAGCCCTTTCCGGCCGGGTTCTTCACCGGAATAGTGGGCTTCTTGTCAGCGCTCGGGTCCATTCCGTCCAGGTAAATGCCGGACATTCCCCCCGAGGCGTTCTGGTCGAACGCGCTGCCCTTTCCGATCTGCCCCTCGCGGGCCAGCCGCGTCACGGCGTCGGCCGCGGGCACGACCGCCGGAGTCACCTTGGTCGGGGACATGAGACCGAGCGGGCTCGTGTTGATCCCCGTTCCCCCGGCGGCCGACGCCGCGGCGGCGGAGCCACCCACAAGACCCGCACCGATGGCCAACGCCGCAGTGGTGAAAACTGCCTTCTTCATGATTCACCTCGCGTGAAAGTTACCTCTGATCCGACGGTTGGAGAACATAGCAGTCCATGAGCTCCGCAAAAGCGACGCGTTACTCCATACGCATGAATGCCACAGGAGTGAAAGAATGCAATGCGCAGAGCGCTGCGAATTGATTGGCATTTGGTCGGCGAATCAATTGATCGTATTGTGCGTCCGACTCGGTTCGACTCGATCCGACGCGGTTCGACTGTGCAGACGATCCGAAAGCAGAATTCACCTACCCTCGCCTCATGATCACCGGCACGTCGCTCATCTGGTCGGAAGAGTTCAACGCCCCGATCGCCTGGGGCTCCAAATGGGTCGGCGACAGAACGAGCGCCTACCGCTACGGCGATCACAACCCGGACGACAACAAGCTCGACTGGCTCACCCCCGACTGCGTGCTCGTCTCGGACGGCATGGCCACCTTCACCGCCACACCGGCCGGCCACGTCCTGGAGAACGGCCGACAGGCCTGGCACACCGGCCTCCTCACCACCGAGTACTCCGGCGAGGGCTTCCAGGTGAGGACCGGCGACTACATCGAGACCCGCGTGCAACTGCCCACCGGGACCGGAGCCTGGCCGGCGCTGTGGACCTGGAAGGACGGCGAGAACGAGATCGACGTCTTCGAATACCACCCGGACAACCCGAACCTGCTGGAGCTGTCCAACCACGTCAACTGCGCGTCGACGTACCACTCGGACGTCGACGCGGTGGCCCCGAAGAAGTGGGTGACCGTCGGCACCCGCTGCGGCGCGCAATCCGTCGAGTGGTACGTCAACGGCAACCGGGTCTGCTGCGACGGCACCGGCGTCGGCCCCGACTGGTCGGCGTACCTGATCCTGAACCTGTCGCTGAGCGCCGGCCGGTACCACCCGGCCCCCGCCGCCCCCGTTCCGATCACCTTCGGCGTCGACTACGTCCGCGTCTACCGGGGCGACACCGCCGTATGGCCGCTTCGGTGGTGACCGTGGGGCGCCCTGCTCGGTTGCTCGTACAGACAGCCGAACCGTGCGAGGAGTGAGCGATGACGGTCAGCGCCGGTGGGGTATCGGAGGATGCGGAACAGGGGCCGGGGAAGCGGAGTCGGAGGGAGGTTACGCGGGGGCTGCTCGCCGCCTCCGCCGCCGTGGCGCTGACCCCGGTCGTCGCGGCCTCACGGCCCTTGCGGCCCGCGGACGAACCGGCGGACAACGACACCGACAGCGATACCGCGTTCGACGAGACCTACCACGGTCGCCGTATTCAGGGCGCTCTGGTTCCTCCCGGGGGTCTCGGCGCCGTCGACGTCGAATGGCACGTCACCGTGGACGGCCATCCGCTGCATCTGATGCGCCGTGCCGACGGCACCTGGCTGAGCATGCTCGACCACTACAGCTGCTACCTGAACCCGTTGGAGGCGACGCGCGCGGCCGTCGACGAACTGGGGCCCCGCCGACGGCTGCGCAACCTCGCGCCCGGCCCGTTCGGCGGCGGACACCCGCACAAGGGGGCAGAGCATGACGTACGTGCGTAAGGACGCGAGCAAGCTGACGCGCATCGAGCGGCGGCGGTTCGTCGAGGCGTTGCTCGAGGTCAAACGGAGCGGTGAGTACGACGAGTTCGTACGGCTGCACATCGCGCACTTCGTCGGGGACGGCGACCGTGGTCTGCGCGCCGCCCATATGACGCCCTCCTTCCTGCCCTGGCACCGCCGGTTCCTGCTGGACCTGGAGCAGGCCCTGCGTCGCGTCGACTCCTCGGTGACGGTGCCGTACTGGGACTGGACCCGGGACCGTACGACGACCTCGGTGCCGTGGACCGACGAACTGCTCGGCGGCAACGGGCGGCCCGGCGACCGGCAGGTGATGACCGGGCCGTTCGCCCGTGCGGCGGGCAGATGGACCATCAGGGCGGGTATCACCGACGGCGATTTCCTCACCAGGGACCTGGGCCGCTCGCGGAGTCCGATCGATCTGCCCACCCGGGACGATCTGAACCGGGCGCTCGACGACCCCGTCTACGACGTCCCGCCGTGGGACTCGACGGTCACCCAGGGCTTCCGCAACAACCTGGAGGGATGGGGCGGCAGCAACGGCTCATGGCGCAACCACAACCGGGTGCACCGGTGGGTCGGGGGTGCCATGCTCACCGGCGCGTCCGTCAACGACCCCGTCTTCTGGCTGGTCCACGCCTTCGTCGACCTCCAGTGGCAGCGCTGGCAGCGGCGCTACCGCGGGCACCGCTATCTGCCGGCGCAGCCGCCCGGCCCGGGCAGCGCCCAGTACGGCCGGATCGTCGCCCGGCATCAGAGGCTGCCGCCGTGGGACGTGACTCCGGACGAGTTGGAGGACATGTCCGGGGTCTACCGGTACGCCTAGCGAAAATCGTTCGGCCCCGCGAACGACGTCCACTAGCCTCCGGGCATGGCAACCGATCCGACGGAACAACTGGTCCGACTGTTCGCCGAGGAGAGCCGCGTGCGCGCCTTCGCCGCCGTGGCACTGGGCGCGGGGAACGCCGAGCAGGTCGCCCGGGCGGCGGAGCTGTCCCCGAGGGAGACGGCCGTGGCGCTGCGGCGACTGCGGGAGCAGGGCGTGGTGACGGCGGGGGACGACGGGGAACTGGGCGTCGCGTACGGCCTGTTCAAGGAGTACACGCGGGCGGCGGCGCGGCGGGACTCCGAGGCCGTCGAAAGCCCTGCCTCCGGGGACGAGCGGGCCGACATGATCCTGCGGACCTTCGTCCGGGACGGGCGGCTGGTCCGGCTGCCCGCGCAGTGGACCCGCAAGAAGCTGGTGCTGCGGCACATCGCCGAGCGGACTTTCGAGCCGGGCGTCGAGTACCCGGAACGAGCCGTCAACGAGAAGCTGCGCGCCTGGTGTCAGGACAGCGACGACATCGACCATGTGACGCTCCGGCGCCATCTGGTGGACCTGCACCATCTGTACCGGAGCGAAGGGGTCTACCGGCGGCCGGCCGGGCATGCCGAGGCCGCCGACATCGCCTGACCGCCGACGTCAGGGCAGCTGTCGTAGCGGTGAACCCGCCAGATACGCCTGGATGTTCTCGACCGCCTGGCCGTAGTACGTCGCGTAGTTGGCCTGCGAGACATAGCCCAGGTGGGGGGTGGCGAGGAGGCGGGGGGCCGTGCGCATCGGGTGGTCGGCGGGGAGTGGCTCGGTGTCGAAGACATCGACTCCGGCGCCGGCGATGCGGCCCTCGTGCAGGGCGGTGAGCAGGGCGTCCTGGTCGACGATCGCCGCGCGTGAGGTGTTGATCAGATACGCCGTCGGCTTGAGCAGGGCGAGTTCGGCGGGGCCGATCAGGCCGCGGGTGCGGTCGCTCAGGGCGAGGTGGACGGAGACGAAGTCGCTGTCGGCGAGCAGCTCCTCCTTGGCGGCCAGGTGGACGCCGTACTCGTCGGCGCGGTCCTTGGTGAGGTTCTGGCTCCAGGCGCTGACGTGCATGCCGAAGGCGAGGCCGATCTGTGCCACACGGCTGCCGATCTTGCCGAGGCCGAGGAGCCCGAGGCGGCGGCCGTGCAGGTCGGCGCCGACCGTGGACTGCCAGGGGCCGCCGGAGCGCAGGGCGTTGGCCTCCGGCACGATGCCGCGGGCGAGGCCGAGCAGCAGGGCCCAGGTCAGTTCTACGGGCGGGGTGGAGGAGCTGGCGGTGCCGCACACGGTGACGCCGTTCGCCTCGGCGGCCGCGTAGTCGATGACCGTGTTGCGCATGCCGGACGCGACGATCAGCTTCAGCCGGGGGAGC
The DNA here is from genome assembly GCF_044593495.1 of Streptomyces sp. NPDC051963. Lineage (NCBI taxonomy): Bacteria > Bacillati > Actinomycetota > Actinomycetes > Kitasatosporales > Streptomycetaceae > Streptomyces > Streptomyces sp. NPDC051963. The sequence goes on from NZ_JBIUCC010000002.1 coordinate 27,377, forward strand.
CGGGCGAGCAGCGAGGCCGGGAACGGTACGCGTTCGCGCAGGGTGACCGCGATGTCGAAGTCGGCGAGGGCTTCGGCGAGGGCGTCCTCGTCCGGGAAGTGGGAGTCGAAGCTGACGACCTCGACATCGTCCGCGAGCGGTGACCAGTCGGCGACGTCCGTCGCCGCCCGCTGAAAGTCGTCGAGCACAGCACAGCGCAGCCGCACGGCGGCTCCTCTCCATGGCCGGGGGACCCGACCCTACGTCAACGCCAACTCACCGGCTCACGACGGTTTCCCGCGCCACGCGCGCCGGCTTCTCGGGGTTGCGCACGACGTTGATCCCGGTGACGACTGACCAGCTTCCTCTCTGTTGATAGCCCCTTCCTTCCATCGCAGGTCAGCGCCTTGCCTCCGTGGGAGCGACGTCCGGCGTGCGATGGAACTTAGATGACCGGTCGGCTAACTTCGGTGATGCGGAGTGGATGTGCGACCGCTCCTGATCCAGTTCCTCAAGAGGACGCGCCATGAGTGCGTACAGCCGGCATGTCGTGCCGTCGAGGCGGGGTTTCCACGCCTGGACGCGACTCCCTCCGCCCGGCCGTCCTCGCCGTGGGAGCCCTGTTCCCTTCAAACCTGGAGTACAGCGATGAACGACAACGGACGTCAGGACGGCATCCACCCCTTCCCGGCCGGTATGCAGTCGCGGGAGATCGAAACCAACGGCGCCACGATCCACGTACGCGTCGGCGGTGAGGGACCGGCGGTCGTCCTGCTGCACGGCTTCGGCACCACGGGCGACATGTGGGGTCACCTCGCGGGCTCACTCGTCGAGGACCGCACGGTCATCGCGCCCGACCTGCGCGGACTGGGCCTCTCCTCGAAGCCTGAGGGCGGCTACGACAAGAAGAACCAGGCGGCGGACATCTGGGGCGTCCTGGACGCCCTGGACGTGCGCTCGATCGAACTGGTGACACACGACATCGGCATCATGGTCGGTTACGCGGTTGCCGCCACCCACCCCGAGCGCGTCAGCCGATGGGTGGCGATCGACGCGCCCCTGCCCGGCATCGGCCCCTGGGACCAGATCACACAGGACCCGACCATGTGGCACTTCGGCTTCGGCGGTCACGACATGGAGCGCCTGGTCGCCGGTCGCGAGCGCATCTATCTCGACCGCTTCTGGAACGAACTCTCCGTGGTCCCGGAGCGGTTCGACGAAGCCAAGCGCGAGCACTACGCGGCGCTGTACGCGCAACCCGGCGCCATGCGGGCCAGCTTTGCCCAGTTCCTGGCGTTCACCCAGGACGCGGCCGACAACACGAAGTTCCTCGCCCAGGGCAAACTTCAGATGCCGGTCCTGGCCTTCGGCGGCGAAGCGACCTTCGGCCCCGGGATCGGCGAGGTGCTGCGGTGTGTCGCCGACGACGTCGAAGACGCGGTCATCCCGGACTGCGGGCACTGGATCACAGAGGAACAGCCGCAGGCGACAACCGATCTGGTCGTCGACTTCCTGCGCCAGACGCGCTGAAAGACAGCGCCACCGTTCAGGGCGGGACGCCGATGACGCCCACCGACGTCCCGCCCGCCACGATCAGCCGCCCCGCCGGCACGTGACCCACCCGCCGCGCGCCAAGGCCGCGGCCGTCGTTTGGACACCCGCGATGACCAACTCCCGTACCACCGTCGACTTCTGGTTCGACCCCGTCTGCCCGTGGACCTGGCTGACCTCCCGCTGGATGCTCGAGGTTCAGAAGACCCGTCCCGTCCAGGTCACCTGGCACGTCATGAGCCTGGCCGTCCTCAACGAAGCACGTCTGGACCAGCTCCCGCCGCACAACCGCGAACTGATGGGCCGGGCCTGGGCGCCTGTCCGGGTACTGACCGCCGCACAGGAGGCCTTCGGTTCCGGCGTCCTCGAACCCCTCTACACCGCACTCGGGACCCGCTACCACCCTCAGCAACTGCCCAAGACCCGCGCCACCATCGAGGCCGCCCTGCGGGAGGTCGGACTGCCCGAGGACCTCGCCGAGGCCGGCGAAACCGACACCTACGACGTGGCGTTGCGCCGCACCCACCAGGAGGGCATCACCCTGGTCGGCCAGGAGGTCGGCAGCCCCATCATCGCCGTCCCCGGTCCCGACGGCGGCGAAAGGATCGCCTTCTTCGGTCCCGTCGTCACCCCCACTCCCACCGGAGAACAGGCCGCCCGCCTGTGGGACGGCACGCTCGCCGTCGCCTCCACCCCGGGCTTCTACGAAATCAAGCGGACCCGCACAGTCGGCCCGATCTTCGACCAGCCAGACGCACCCTGACCGCAGGCCGACATCCCGCCCGCCAGGCGCCGGGGCGCCGTCAGATCTGTGCGGGCGCGGCCTTCGTGGACAGGCCGTTCCCGCGAAGTGCGCCGGTGGTCTTGCCGGTTCGCTCCCGCAGCAGCACGCGCAGTGTGTTGGGATGCTCGTAACCGACCTTGCGCGCGATGCTCTCCAGGGACAGTTCGGTGGTGCGCAGCAGATGGGACGCCTGCTCGATCCGCAGGTCCTGGACGAAGCGGATCGGTGACGTCCCCAAGGTGCGCTGTACCGAACGCTGCAGCGTCCTCTCGGTGACGCCGATGGCCCGGGCGGCCTCGGGAATGCTGATGGGCTCGGCCATGCGCTCGCGGACCCAGCGCTCGAACGCGCTGACCGTCGGGTCGCTCTGCGCCAGCGCGCTGGGGATCGTGTAGGCGGACTGCGAAGGGCGCTCGTCCAGGATCAGGTAGCGGGCGACCAGGTCGGCCAGCGCGGGGCTGCTCTCCCGGATGATCGCCAGCGTCAGGTCGACGTGTCCGAAAGCCGCTCCTGCCGTCACAACGCCCTCGGACGGGACCACCATGCGGCTCTCGTCGAGGTGCACGTCGGGGTAGCGGGCGCGGAATGCCGGAGACAGCCACCAGGTCGTGGTGGCACGCAGCCCGTCCAGGATCCCGGACTCGGCCAGCAGGAAGGTGCCGGCGCACGCGGACGCGATCCTGGTGCCGCGTTCATGGGCCTCGGCGATCAGATTCCGTACCGGCAGCGACTCGGGGCCGGCGACATAGGCCAGCACCTCCTCGGGCCCGCGGCCCGCCCGGGCGGGCACGATCAACAGATCCGTCTCCTGCGCGCACTCGACGGGCTCGACGGCGACCAGGTGTCCGGCCCCCGTCGGGATCTCGCTGTGGAAGCCGACCTTGCGCACATGCCAGGACAAGCCGTCGCCGAGTTCTCCCGCCATCGCATTGGCCTGGTCCAGCACATCCAGGATCGAGGCGAGTCCGGAGTCGAAGACACCGTCGTGAACAAGAACCGCGATCTCCATACCGCGCACGGTACCAGTGTCGGAAACGCCATCAAAGATTTCGTTTCCGTCGCTGATGGGATGGGGGTCGACCAAGTCGACGGCTGACGCGCGCATCCACTCAGAACACCCCTGCGGCCGTGGGCCGCAGGGGTGTTCTCGCTCCCGCGCGTCATCAATGCCGCGGCACGCGGGGTCAGGTGGTGGGTTGTGTCTCCATGACGGCGAAGGCTCCTGCGGAAGTCGTGTTGACGCGGTGCAGGCCGGCTGCGGTGAACAGGGCGTCGAATTCGGCGATCTGGCGTTCCCTGCCGCCTGTCATGTCAAGCATGTTCATGTCCATCAGCGGGGCGAGCCCGGGACGGCCCACCTCTCCGACGAGAAGATCGATGACGGTGATGCGCCCGCCCTTCGTCAGGTGTGCCCGGCAGTTCTGAAGGATGCGCACGCAACTGGCGTCGTCCCAGTCGTGCAGGATGTACTTGAGTACGTAGAGGTCTGCCGGCGGAACCGACTCGAAGAAGTCCCCGCCGACGGAGGTGAAACGCCCGTCGAGCCCCTCGGCCTTGGCCGCCTCGGCGGCGGCGGGGGCGATGTGGGGCAGGTCGAACACCCCGCCGTGAAGTTCGGGGTTGGCCCTCATCATGGCCCGGACGACATCACCGCCGGCTCCGCCGATGTCCAGGGCGAGGGTGACTCCCTTGGTGTCCAGGACGGCGGCGATGTCGAGGGCGGCGTCCCGTGACAGGTTGCTCATGGACTCGGTGAACGAGGATGCCTCGTCGAGGTGCTGGGCGAAGTAGTCGAAGATGTTCGCCTCGCCGTGCGCTGCGGTGACCTGGTGCCGGCCCGTCCTGACAGCCTCGGGGAATCTGCCCCACGGCAGCCAGTGGCCCGGTGCCGACTGGGAGATGGCGAAGTGCCGTAGCGAGTGGGGGTCGTCCTGTTGCAGCGTGCTCAGCAGGGACGTGCCGGTGAAGTGACGTCCGTCGTCGGAGGTCATCAGCCCCAGGGAGGCGCAGGTGCGGAGCAGTCGGCGGGTCGCGTCGGGGTCGGTGGACTCCGCTTCGGCGATCGCTTCGGCGGTGTCGGTTCCCGCCGCGAGATGGTCCGCGAAGTTGTACAACGCGGCGGCCCGAACCGTCTGAGTGACCCAGAAGCCCGTCACCATGCCCATCATGCGCTCATAGTCCTGAGCCTCCGCCGGGTCGGTCGACGACGCTCGTACGCTGGTCAAATCGGTCTCCTCTACAGGGCGACGGCATGGCGCCGCCGTCACATCGCACAACCGTCCGGCCACCTGTCGGGTGAGCCGTTGACGGACATCTCTCTTTGGCACCGCCCTCGACGGGCGTCTCGGCGCTCCGCGGTCGTACCGCTAGTCAACGACGAGTTCGACCGGGACGTTTCCGCGGGTGGCCTTGGAGTACGGGCAACCCGCGTGGGCCTGCTCGACCAGCTTGCGGCCGGTCTCGTTCCGCAGGTGCTCGGGGAGCTGCACGCGCAGCACCGCGGTGAGGGCGAAGCCGCCGTCGGTGGTGTCCTTGGCGAGGCCGATCTCCGCGGTCACCGAGATGTCACCGGTGGGAACCTTGGCCTCTCGGCCCGCCACGCCGAGCGTGCTGGTGAAGCAGGCCGCGTAGCCGGCCGCGAAGAGCTGCTCGGGATTGGTGCCCTGGCCGTCGCCGCCGAGGGCCGGCGGGAATGCCAGGCGCACATCGAGGTGCCCGTCGGTGCTGGTGGCGCGGCCGTCCCGGCCGTTGGCGGTGACGACCGCGGTGTAGACAGCGTCCATGATTCCGACCACTTCCCTTGACTGTTCAACTGCTGTTCGGATGTGCCGACTTCAGGGGTGGAGAGAGGGCCCTCGGGGCCCCGGTCAGGAGACCTTGGTCCCCAGCAGGTCGACCGGGGCGATCACCGGCGGCGCGCTCAGCTTCGTCTGCGCGGCCTCCCCCAGGGCGGCGGCGATCCGGCCCGACAGGTGTGCTTGGCGTCCCTGCTCGTCCTCGAAGGTGTCGAACACCCCGAAGACGGTGGCGTTCTCACGGAACGCGAACCACGTCACCGTGCCCTGTTCCTGCTCGGCCAACTCCTGCGCGCCGCGCAGCATCGCCGCCACCTCGTCGGCGTACTCCGGCTTGGCCTCGATGCGTACCAACAGACCGACCTTCATGTGACCGCTCCTTGCCTGAGGACCGCCGGACTCCCCGGCGCGCAACGAACCTATGGCGGCGGCTGGTGATCACATCAGCGGCAGAAGCGACACGGTTGATAGTGTTCCCGCCATGCGCATAGCGGTCGTCGTCTACGACGGGGTGTTCGACTCAGGGCTCGCAGCCATCCTCGACGTTCTGGACAACGCCAACGCCCTGGGCGGGCAGATCCACGAACCGCCCACCTGGAACGTGACCCTGGTCGGCCCCGCTCCACAGGTGCGGACCGGGGCGGGTCTCCTCGTGGCGCCCGAGCCGCTTGAGCAGGCAGACACGGCGGACCTGTTGGTCGTACCGGCACTCGGGGGGAGTGACCCTTCGGTACTGCTCGACCACGTCGGCGGCGATGCGTCCCTTGCTGTCCGTGACCTCATCGCGCGAACTCGCGTCCGCGGCGCGACCATCGCCTCGGCGTGCGCCGGTACGTTCCTCCTGGCCGAGGCGGGAGTGCTGGACGGGGTGCGCGCCACGACGACCTGGTGGCTGTCACCGGTGTTCCGGGACAGGTATCCCGGGATCGAGTTGGATCACAGCCAGATGGTCATCAGCTGCGACGGCATCACCACCGCGGGCGCCGCTTTCGGCCATGTCGATCTCGCCCTGGCGATCGTCCGGTCCGCCAGCCCCGCCCTCGCCGACCTGGTCGCCCGCTATCTCGTGGTCGACGAACGCCCGTCGCAGGCCGCGTACGCCATTCCCAGTGCGCTGGCCCAGAGCGATCCCACGGTCGCGGCCTTCGAGCGCTGGACCCGTGAGCATCTGGCCGAACCCATCAGAATCCCCGATGCGGCCGCCGCCATCGGCGTCAGTGAGCGGACCCTTCAGCGTGCCGTGCAGCGCACCGTCGGGACGTCCCCCATCCGATTCGTCCAGGACCTGAGAATCGAACGCGCCTCCCATCTGCTGCGCACCACCGGCCTGTCCATGGAAACCATCTCCAGGAAAGTCGGCTACGAACATCCCAACACCCTGCGCGTGCTTCTCCGCGAACGCACCGGGAAGACCACGTCGGCCCTCCGCGGCAGCAGGTGACCCGGCACCTCCGCGCAGGACATCCGACTCTGCTCGCTGCCGTCGTCTTCCAGGACATCTGCTGCTGACGGAAACGCTATGAACAGTGTCGTATCTGCCGCTGACGTGGCCACCGATCAGCACCGTAGGTTCATGTCGAGCCGGTGATCCGGTCATTCCTCATGAGGAGCGGCGCTGGAGATCGCTCGCACGGCGCAGGGCGCAGCCCCTGGCCTGGTTGGTGACCAGCGCAGGAGAGGAACGTGAACGAACATGATCAGAGGCAGACGAGCGCGTGCGGAAGCCGGGCGCGGCGGCGGGACGGACGGGGGAACCCTGGGTCGGCGCGGCGTCCTCGGCGGTCTCGCCGCCCTCCCCGTCCTGTGCGGCATCGGTTCGGCCGGCTCTGCTCCGGCCGCCGCGGCGGCGCGGCCGGACAACCTCCCGAAGGCCGTCGACGACCTGGTGCGTGGAGCGGAGCGGAGGTACCACGCCCCGCTGCTGACCACGGGAACCCGGCTGTTGCTGCCGACGGGCATCAAGGCCGTACCCGTCCAGGACTACTACCACCGTCCGCACCTCGCGTCGGCCCGGTCCACGTGGCCGCACATGACGGCAACCGACGGCACCCCGGTCGACGCGTCGGTCCTTCCCGAACGCGGCGCTCCCACCCGTATCGCGATCCTGAGCGGTTTCACCGAGGGCTGGTACGAGCTCAGCCACGCGAGCGGGAGAACCGACCGCGTGACCTGGGACGCCCGCAAGCTGCCCTTCGTGTGGTTCTACGGCGAGTTCGGCGCCACGAACGAGGCCCCGTACCACAAGCGGTTCTTCACGCTCGCGCTACAGCCGCTGTCCCGCAATCCGTACTCCCGCAATCCGTACTCCCGCAACGTCCAGATCCGCTAGGAGCACCATGTCTCACCACTTCGACTACCCGGAAGACGAGACGCTGGACATCACCGACGCCTACTGCTTCGCCGGGGCCGGCGACCGTCATGGCCCCCGCACGGTGTTCGGGATGAACACATCGCCGACGTACGGCAAGCCCTGGAATCCCGCGGGCTACTACGAACTCAAGATCGACACCGATGGCGACCTCGTCGAGGACATCACGTATCGGGCCACCTTCCCGATCGGCTCCGACGGCACGCAGCACGTGCAGGTCGAGCAGCTCACCGGCGCCGCAGCCACCGACCGAAAGGCCTCGGGCACGATCATCACGCCCGCCGACGCGCCCGTCGGCGAGGTCGTCGAATGCCGCCACGGCATCAAGCTCTTCGCCGGGCAACGCCGCGACCCGTTCTACAACTTCATTCCGTTCCCCGTCGCGACGGCGAAGGCACTGGCGACCGGTACTTTCCCCGACTTCGACGCACTGCGTCCCGCCCACGACGATTTCGCGAACACCAGCGTCAGAGCCTTCGTGCTCGAGGTACCCGTCGAGGTCACCGGCCGCGGCCGGGTGCACTTCTGGGCGACCACCGCGTACTTCGACACGGGGCACGGCACCTGGACTCAGCTCCAGCGCGCCGCGGAGCCCAACATGACGACCTTCTTCGACTTCGCCCATGGCCCGGCGCACGTCGACTACAACGCCACCGTCCCCACGGACGACCTCGTGGGCCGGCCCGCCCATCCCGCAACCGATCCCGCCTCGGGAATCTGGGGGCAAGTGCGGGACGACATCGCAGCGGTCGTCGAGGCCGGCGGAACGTACGGGAAAGGTCCCCACCGCTTCCCGACCGCACGGGCCTACGGTGCGTGGGCGGCAGACATGCTGCTCCCGAACGTCCTCACGTTCACACCCGGCACCGTCGCCCACTGGGACCCGTGGTGCGACCTGCGTAGCGGCAGGGGCGTGAGGGAGGACATCGCGTCCAACGTCATCAAGATGATCGTGAACGAGGACTTCTCCTCGGGGCTGACCCCGGGGCCGCTGCTCGACTACTTCCCCTACGTCTCTCCTCCGCCGGCCGGCTGAACCCTGCCCGGCCGGCCGCCCGCCCGGATCCCCGTCTACAGACAGGTGCGGGTGAGCCAGTCGTCGGAACTGTATGTATCCCTGGCCGGATCGGGCACTGTGGCCGGCTGTTGCTCGACCAGTTGCTCCGGGCGAATGCGCTCCGGCAACTTTCCGAACCGGGCACGCCGAACGGCGTCGGCGGCATCCGAGAAGCTTGTCTCTTCAGGTGTCATCTGGTCCTCCTCGGTTCAGCGACGTCGGTGGTCGTTCAGCGAAATCGGTGGTCGTTCAGCGACGTCGGTGGTCGGAATCGGTCGACCGATCAGAATCGGTCGACGTCGAGAACGGCTCGGGCGAATGCTTCGGGCGCTTCCTGCGGCACGTTGTGGCCGATTCCCTTGAGCGCCCGGTGGTCATACGGGCCCGTGAACTTGTCCCGGTATGCCGCGCCGTCGCCGGCCGGGGTGAAGGGGTCCAGTTCTCCGTCGAGGGTGATGGTGGGCACCGCGATGCCGGGCGCTGCCGCGAGGCGGGCCTCGATGCCGTCGTAGCGGGGATCGCCCTGGGCCAGGCCCAGCCGCCAGCGGTAGTTGTGAATCACGATGGGGACGTAGTCCTCGTTGTTGAAGGCCGCGGCGGTGCGGTCGAAGGTGGCGTCGTCGAAGTTCCACGTCGGGGAGACGTTGTGCCAGATGAGCTTCGCGAAATCGTGCCGGTACTGCTCAAAGCCCAGCGCGCCGCGTTCGGTTGCGAAGTAGTACTGGTACCACCATGCCCACTCGGCCGCGGGCGGCAGCGGCAGCTTGTTCTTCTCCCGGTTCGTGATCAGGTATCCGGTCACGGAGACCAGTGCCTTGCACCGCTTCGGCCAGAGGGCGGCGATGATGTCGGCGGTCCGCGCCCCCCAGTCGAAGCCTCCGAACACGGCCTTCTTGATCTTCAGGGCGTCCATCAGGGCGATGATGTCGTAGGCGATCACCGACTGTTGGGCGTTGCGGAAGGTGGTCGACGAGAGGAAGGTCGTGGTGCCGTGTCCGCGCAGGTAGGGAACGATGACTCGGTGCCCCTGGGCCGCCAGCAGGGGCGCGACACCCACGTAGCTGTGGATGTCGTACGGCCACCCGTGCAGCAGGATGACGACGGGTCCGTCGGCCGGGCCGGCCTCGGCGTAGCCGATGTTGAGCTCGCCGGCCCTGACTTGCTTCAGCTCCGGGAAGGACCCGCCGCCCGTGTGCGGTGTCCGCGGCGGCGTCCCCGTTTCGGCGGCGCCGGGCCCGGACGACGAAGACGCTGCTGCCGCGGGGCCGCTCAGACCGATCAGCGATGCCGCAGCCGTTCCCGCTGCGCCCACGCCGATGACCTTGCCGAAGGTACGCCTGTCGATCATCTGGGAACCGTTCTGTCCGTGTCGGCCGGCCGGGCGCTTCGCGCCCTACCGGGGTCTCTGACCAGCCATCGTGGCGCTCAGGCGCCCTTGAGGCGTCAGTGTCCGTCCGCAGTCGTGCCTTCGGGTTTCCCGCACATGCGGCTTCTGCATTCGCGGATTCTGCACACGCGGCTTCTGCATCCGCCGCTCCTGCTGCCGCCACTTCAGGGTTCACCCGATGGATCCGCGCATCCCTGGGGCCAGGGCGGATCGGCCGCACCAAGTACCTTGCTCCCATCGAAGCCGACCATGAATGCCCACCATGAATGCCCACCATGAATGCCCACCATGAATACCGACCATGAATGCCGACTGCGCTGAGCAGGGGGTGGAGGCTGTGTCACGTCTCAGTGTGGTGATCGCCGACGATCACCCCGTGGTCCGTGCGGGCATGCGCGCGCTGTTGTCCCGGGACGAGTCCTTCGAGATCGTCGCCGAGAGCTCGACCGTCCCGGAGACCGTGCAGGTCGTGGCCGAAGAGCAACCGTCCGTGCTGTTCCTGGACCTCACTATGGCGGGCCAGTCCAGCCTGCCCTCGATCCCCGACCTGCTCGCGGCGTCGCCCGATACCCGCATTCTGATCCTCACGATGCAGGAGGATCCCGCGTTCGCCCGCGCGGCCCTGCGGATAGGAGCGGCCGGATACCTGCTCAAGGAGGCGGCAGCGGAGGAACTGGTCGGTGCGGCTCGCCAGGTCGCGCGGGGAGCCACGTACCTCCAACCTGCCATGGGTGCCCGACTGGCCATGGCGGACGCCGGCGCTTCCGGTGCCGATGGAGATGTCTCTCTGACCGTGCGCGAACTTCGGGTTCTCTCGCTGCTCGCCCTGGGCCACACCAACCAGGAGGTCGCGCGACGTCTCTACGTCTCCGTTCGGACAGTGGAGACCCACCGCGCCAGGATTCGGGACAAGCTCGGGACCGAGACACGGGCCGAACTCATCGCTGCCGCTCGTGAGCGCGGGCTGCTGGGATGACCAGCACGCTGCGAGCCAAGGCCGGCCCGCTGATGGAGGCGGCCGGTGCCACGCTGCTGGTCATCGCCTTCGCGGTCGAGGTCCTCCAGCAGCAGCCCCGCTGGGTGATGCGCTTCTCCCTCGGCGCCGCCGTCGTCCTCATCGTCGCGGCGGCACTGAACCACGCCGTCCGGAGGGCATGGCTGGCGGCCCTGTGCGGGCTCGCACTCATACTCGCCGTGTCACAGCTGGTTCGCATGACCAAGGAGCCGCTTTTCAACGGCTTGAACGTCGTGCCCCTCCTGCTGATCGGCTGTGCCGTCATGCTCGGCCGCAGTGCGGTGGCGCGCCGCCACAGTCTCGCCCGGGAGCGGGCTCAAGCTCGCAGCGACGGGGAGGAACGGGAACGTCGGCGCTGGGCCCGTGAGTTGCACGACGAGACGCTTCAAGAACTGGTCGCTGTTCAGATCGTTCTGTCGGCCGCCGCCGGCACGGGCCAGTCCGCCGCCATGAGCGAGGCCATCGACCAGGCGCGGGGCTTGATCGCGAACCAGATCACATCCTTGCGGCACCTGATCGTGGAAATGCGCCCCTTCGCCCTCGATCAGCTCGGACTCGTACCCGCTCTTGAGACGCTGTGCCGACGCACCGAGGAAACCTTCGGGCTGAACGTCGACCTGCGCGTCGGAGCGGAGTGGCGCGGGCTCGGGGACGAACTGTCGCCGGAGGCCCAGGCCCACGTCTACCGCATCGTGCAGGAAGCGGTGAACAACGCGGTCAAGCACGCTCAGGCGAGCCGCCTCCTCGTGGAACTCGACAGCGACGACCACACGATCACCGTCGCGGTCAGCGACGACGGCCGCGGGATGGACCCGCAGCCTTCCGCACCGGTGAACCGATCCGCGCTCCGCCCGGTGATCTCCACAGGCACCGGACTGTCGGCCATGCGCGAACGCGGCCACCTGCTGAACGGACACCTCAGCGTCGGTCCCGCGCCGGGCGAGGGAACCTGCGTCACCCTGCGGATTCCCCGCCATGCCAAGCAGCGACGTTCCAGGCGGTAGCCATGCGGGCGTACGGTCCCGCCTGCGTTCGGCGTCGGCGGTCAGTCGGCACTCGCCGCGAACTCCAGGGCAAACGGTGCCTGTTGCGGCGACACGATGGCCGGCTGGTCCTTCGCGACAGCGGCACGGCAGTCCACCCGTCGGCGCTGAGCTGCGTGGCTGTCGGCCTACTGCGATGACCGTCACTCTCGCAGATAGCGCTTCCTGAGGCGCAGCGCCCAGCGTGTCCACCGGGGAGTGCCATCACTAGGCCATACGGCCCATCTGACCTGCGAAAACGCAGAGGGCGCCCCCGGCGGGGCACCGACAGCATCTGTACGGTCCCGGATAGGTCGTGAGCTGCTACTTTCCGGGACGGTGGCCGTGCCGCAGCAGCGTCGCCGTCGGCGTAGGGGTGGTTCCCGGTGAGCGTCCGGGGCACGGGGGCGCACGCTGAGCCTCTGGAAGTTCATGATGCGCCGTCAGAGACCGTCGGCAGTGATGCCGGGTTTGAGCTGTGGGTCCGGCATGGTTGTGCGTTGGTGGTGGCGTCGGTGGCCGGGTACGCCTCGTATGTGCATCAGCGTGAGTTTGCCCTGCAGGGCGGCGCGGATGCGGTGAGCGCGACGTTGTGGCCGTTGTCGGTGGACGGGTTGTTGCTGCTGGCGACGGTGGGCTTGTTGAACTCTGCACGCGACGTGGGGCGTCGTGCGCGGGCTGTGGTGTGGCTGGCTTTCCTCCTCGGTATTGCGGTCTCTCTGGCGGCGAATGCGGCTGCTGCACCTGCGCTGGCGTGGAAGCCGATGTTGGTGGCGGGCTGGCCGCCGGTCGCTCTGTTGCTCTCGGTGGAACTGCTCGCTCACCGTCCCGGACGTCGAGACCGAGGCGAGAGCGATCGCGGCCCGTCGACGTCATCCAGCCCTGAGAAGCGAGACGGCGGCTTGTCCCGGAACCGAGAGGAGACAGGGCAAGCCCCGCGAGAGGAAGGCATCGAGGGTCGAGACGAGACAAGTCCGGCACAGCGAGCGGTGAACGAGAGCGGTCGAGAGCCGGCAGGGGATGGCGAGGGGGTGAAGCAGATTCTGCCGCTGCAGGGCGATCGGTCTCGGTCTGCTGGGTCGACGGCGGAGGAGGTGATGTGGGAGCACTTTCGGCGACAGCTGGCTGCTGGCCGTGCGCCGAGCGGTGCTGAGTTGGATCGGGTGGCGGGCACGAACAACTACGGGCGGGCCGTGCTGGCCCGTTGGCGGCGGACCGGCCGGATCCCGGACGCGGTGGACCCGACCTACGGGGACGGAAGCCGCGGTCACTCATGAGTGTGATCCCGAACAGCACGTCGGCACGGGGGATGTTGGCTACGGCAGCAGAGCTGGAGAGCCGCAGTTTCCCGGTGATCCACTCCTGAAGCGGGCCCGGACTCTTGACGCGCGACATCGGGAGCGGCATCAACGGCCCATCTCGGCTGAGTCGCTGGGCAAGGAACCGGACATCGGCGTGAAGAAGCCGAGGCAGTTGGTTGCTCTGGTACGGACGGGGCGTAACGGAAAAGCTGCAGAGAAACATCAGGGCTGACGTCGGAACATTAGATTCGGACGATGGCGCTTTGCGGGAACTGTCGGTGCTTCTCAATTCCCTTTGGCACTGCATGTGGCCATGATTGTGAAACGCTCGTGCTTCTGGTGTCACTTGCGTAGCGGGAAGTGGGAATGGGCATGCAGGGTTTTCTTGATCGTGACGCGCTCTCCGGTACGTATCCTGCGCAGCGACACCTGCGTCCGGTGCGGCATGCCCGTTTGGTTTTCGATAGTGACTTCGATGACTTTGTTCAAGTTGTCGAACGGCTCTGTCAGACATGGGGAGGAGCCAGCGACTTGCTGGTTCCAGTGTCTCGTGAGGGGGCGGTGGAAGAGTCGTACGTTGATCTGCTGCGGCGTAGTGAGTTGGACCGTCTGGTCGTCCCGACTCGTGCGTGCGACTCTGACGCTGCTCGGCAGTCCATCGAGGACCTTGCCAAGCTGGTGCGCTTGGAGTCGGGCCAACGAAGAGAAGAGATCCCCGTCCTGCTGATCGCTGCGGCCCGCGACCGGGAGCGGTTCAAGCCGCTCACGTCGGTGACCGTGGTGCAGGAGAGTCCTTGGCATCTGGCCTATCTCGTCGAGCTCGGTCGTCTTCCGGAGAATCCGAGCGCTGATCTTCTGGATCGAGCTGGCGCACGGGAGGGCCTACGGTTCGAGGAGGTGATTGATGTCCGACGTGAAGTGGTGGCGGAACCCGGCCTGGCGGATCTTCGAGAGCGACGGAGCGTGCCTCAGCCGGTGGGACTGAGTCGTCTCGCGCTCACCTCTCGCCGGTTGGGTAACACCCAATTCGCTTTGGACGGCTGGCTGGAGGAGCCTCAGGCATGGGCTCGACAACTCGGTGGAGATCTTGTCGTCATGTACCAGCCTGACAGTGTTGCTGATGCCTGCTTGTTGTGGAACCTACGGGCAGTTGCAGGTTGGCCTGTCGGACATCCCGTCGGACTGCCATGTCCGCGGCGGGCCGACGGAACAATTGATGTGGTTCAAGCAGTTACGCTTGTACGGGACTCGGTGCAGAAGAATCAGCGTTGGGGACTCCACGGGCCCTTGCCGGTGCTGACGTCGGCGAGTTTGTCTCCAGACGAGTTGGCAGAGATTTCCTCCGCCTACACCTCCGCGAACGGCTTTCAACCTGAGGTGGCAGCCCCAGGAGACATCTTGACGCCTGGGCGGCCTGCGTCCCGTAGTGCGGCCACCGCGCTAACGTTCGAAACTGGGCGGGCGCTGATCGCTACGCGGACCGATGAAGACCGGGAATGGCTGGCGGCCCTGTCACGCGGACGTGCGGCACTGCGCATGACAGTGTGCCTCGAACGTCAACCTATCCCCACAATCGCAGCGCTCCGTAGCCGTGAGGACCACTGGCTGAGATACGGCGGTGGAGGCTCGATCGTCCGCGCCTCCGATGACGATATCCGTGAGGTGATCTGGCCTCAGACGTGGACCATGCTCGAAGCCGTCGCAAATGAGCACGGGCTGCGAGTGGCGGAGTCCCCCAACGGTCAGCAGGCCATGTCTCTGACCCGATTGGCGGGTGGGCCATCTGAGTTGCAGTGGTTGTGCCACCGAGGACTACTCAGGCTTCTGTACGACACCGCGGCAAGTACTTCCATGAGTTGGTTCAAGAAACGCGCAACGAAACTCGCCGAGCAGGTAGCGCAGGTTCAGGATGACCCAGCTGCCGCCATGGTGCACTTTTCGCAAATCCTCGAGGGAGTGAACGTCTCGCATGACGCCGAGACCTCAGGAACCTTCTCCTTCGGACAGTTGAAGACGGCGTTGGCTACGAAAGATAGCGGTGCGCGGGCGTGGCTGAGCTGGGCTGAACGTCAGCAACTTGTAGAGCGCCTGGTCCAACTGCGGTGCGAGCACTGTGGCTGCAAGCTGCTGAATGAGTTGGCACAAGCTGCGCCCCCGATCCCTTGTCCTCGTTGTGGCCTGACCATCAGGGCACCGTTTGACCTGTCCGCCGTCACTTTCCGATACAGGCTGTCCGAGCCTCTGCGCCGTTCCATCGGCGACGACTCGGTCTATCACGCCCTCATCATGCGTTGGCTGATCTCAGCTCTGAACACACGTCCTGACTATCTGGTCGGCGCCCACACGGGAGTGAACTTCTACAGGGACGAGGAGATGATCGGCGAAGCCGACGTCGTACTGCTCTTTGCCGACGGCAGTCTGGTGCCGGCCGAGGTCAAGCGCCACGGTCGCCAGCTGAACGACACTGAGGTGGGGAAACTCCGTGCCATTGCATCGGCCGTTGATGCACCGGCTATCATCCTCGGCGCGGGTGACAGCCATGTGGACTGCCCACAGGCTCTGAATTTCGACGTAGACGACGGCTCATGCCGCGTGATCACGTCTGACTACTGGCTCAATCCCCAACCCCGTCCGGCATTCGGGTGGGCCGATCTTCCTCACTGGGGGACCGGACATGATGTTCCCGCGCCGGACGACTATGAAGCGACTTTCGGACAACGCATCGCCGCAGCCCAGCAGCGCGCCTTCGGCTCCGACGATCCAGTACGCCGCCTTTGGCGCAGATGATGCGAAGGCGATGTAGGGCCAGGCCGTGGCGGTAAACGTCTACTCGATCTGTCGTAACACCCTGAGGACCTCTTCGGCGTGCGCCAATCCGGTCGCGTCATTTGTCTCCCGGTAGTGCTGCAGAGCGCTGTCGGCGTGCTCGTGTGCTTCGTCGAACCTCCGGAACTGCAGGAGGACGGTGGCGAGGGTCAGACTGCAGTAGGCAGCATCGTCCAGAGCGCCGATCGTCGCGTACGCTTCGATCGCGCGGACGAGGTGGCGGCGTCCCTCCTCCAGATTCCCCATGGTCAGTAGTAGGGATCCGAGGTTGTTGTACGCAGGGCCTCGGTTCCTGGAATCGCAGTCCGGTAGGGAGGAGAGCGCCCGCTCGTGGTAACCCAGTGCCTTTTGCAGCAGATCATCTGCGTTCTGGTGGGCCTGCATCCTGTCTATGGCCCGCCGGTGATAAATGTTGCCCAGTTGTCCGTAGACGAGTGGGCTGCCGCGATAGCCAGCGTCGACTCTTACCTGCAGACTCCGGCAGGTATATTCCTCCGCCGCATCCAGGTCGACGAGCCCCGGTACGTGCATGGCTGCGGCTCCGAGCAGCTGGTTCGTACTCGCGATGCTGTGGGTGTCCCCCAACTCTTCGAAGAGCCTCAGAGCAGACAGGTAGGTGTCGAAGCATTCGGGGCTTTCGAGCCCTTTCAAGATGTTGCCGAGATCCACATAGGAGACCGCCAAGCCGCGCGTGACTTCCTCCTGCATGCTCTGCAGGAACCCCGGTTGGTCAACGCCGCCCATCCATTCCGCCAAGGTTTTGGCCTGAGGCAGTGCTGCCCAGTCCACCGGATCCCGCTCCAACGTCTGGAGGGTACGAATGTCATGCTCGATTCGTGCTTCTTGGAGTCCCCGAGCGCGCCCCCACCGCTTGTTGCGAATTGAGCGTTGGACGATGAACTCCGACACGTAGCTCCAGAGAATCTCCCGCCCGGGCAGGGGGCCATCGGTCTGCGGATCCATCGCGTGGCTCGCCGCCTCGTCGATCACAGCGTTCCACGTCTCCTGGCGGCCGCTGCTCTCGTAGATCACACGCAACCCGGACATGATCCCTTGCAAGAGGTGCCAGCCGTCGGTCTGCACACACATTCGGAAGGCCGCGAGATAGTTGTCCTCCTCCTGGCTCGCGGAGGTGACCGCGGTCTGCGAGCCCTTGCTGTTCTCCATGTGGTGTAAGGCGCCCAGGCCTGAAAACGCGAAGATGAATCCCTCGGCGACACGTGTCCGGCCCTGGGGGGTGGGTAGCACCTCCGGCAGCAGGGGGTGCAGAAGGAATGCCTCGGAGTCGACGTGTTGGGCGACGCCGATGTTGCACAGGTCGAGCAGCAGTCGTTTCCAGTTGATGGGTTGAGCGGGTGGTTCGCCCAGGTGGGTCATCCCCAGATCGACCATGCCGAGTACCCGAAGACTGATGAAGCCTTGGGCGAGGCCGAGTACAGACGAGCAGTAGTCGGTGATGGGTACATCTTGCCGAATGATCTCGCGGAGTGGCGTGAGTTCAGCGCCCGCAGCGTCCCGTTGTGGGCTGGCAACTGTTGTGGCCGCCTGCCTTAACAGGCTGGCCCGGGCATCGCTGCTCCACAGCCCATGGCTGGCTATGTGCTCAGTGAGCGCGCAGAGCAGGAGCGGGTTGCCCCTGCTCGCCTTAAGTAGATCGCTCCAGTCGTCGGGGGAGTTTTCGCTCGGCGCTATCCGCTCGCTCAGGAGGGCATTGATGAGAGCGGCGCTGTCCTGCAAGTGCATACCCTGCAGGGGAATCTGATGTGCGGCCGTCAGCCAGGACGTCTCGTCGCGCCGGGAGGTGAGTAGGACGCGTACTCCCCTCCCGGCGAGATCGGCGGCGAATGCCCCGTACTCCCGCAGGCGTTCGGCCTCTGCGGAGCCGCTCAGCGCCTGCACGTTGTCCCACACCCACAGCAGTAATTCGCCGCTCGCTAGGGTCCCTCCAGTACGTAGGGCCGCCTCGTACTGCTCCGCCAGGTATTCCGGGGTCCGCGGCTGACGGAACGAGGTCCACAGGACGAGGCCGGGACTGCTGGCGGTCAGCCTGTACCAGCGGGCGAACTCGGCGGCGACGGCGCTCTTCCCGGCTCCGGCCATGCCGTGCAGGCAGACGATGCGGTGCTCGTCGAATGACCTGTCGAGTGACAGCATCGTTTGGTCCTGTCCGACCAGACCGGTGGCGGGCGGTGGCGGGATAGTCGTATCGAGACTGACAAGGTCGGGGGACAGTTCTTTGGATCCGGGAGGGCAGCCACCGGAAGGGGTTCGTACGAGGGGCGTGGAACGTTCGTAGGCCACTGGCACGACCCAGTCAGCCAGTGGCCGCGTGTGTCCGGAGACTTGGCGTAGGGGCTGGTCGGCCAGCGCGCGCCGGGCTCCGGTGACGGCTTCACCGAGCGAGGCGCCCCCGGCCAGTTGCTTGTACACGGCAGCGACTGCGTCGCCTGCTGTTGGAACATAGATGCTGTAGCGCATCGCCAGAACGCTGGGCACTCCAGCTCGGAACGCCTCCATCGCGAACGATGGGTACGCCTCCGGGCCGCGGTTCGGTGCGGCTGTCGGGAGCCCCGGCGCGGTTGGCGAGGACGACGCGTCGGAGTGTGCGGAGCGACACGCGTTCAGTCCCAGTACCCGTACTCCGGCAGACACGAGGACCTTCCCGAGCACGGCCCCGAACATCAGTTGGCCTTCGGGGAGACCGTGCGGATCCTCGAAGACGATGTAGCCGCGGGGTTTGGAGCTGTTTGCAGCCGGATGCTGGGTGTCGTCTTCCTCGTACTGGCCGTGCCCATCAAAGTGAACGATGTCGAAGGGAGAACCTGCGTCCTTTGCTTCTGCCAGGCGGACGCACAGCCGTTCGTACGTTGCGGGGCGCAGCACCTCAACAGTCAGCCCCGGTCCGGGGCCGCCGCCTTCCAGTAGACGCAGGGCCACCGCGCGGTAGGGCACATCGTAGGAGCCGAACGGCCTTGAGATGACCACGAGGACTCTGATGGGGCGAGCAGCGTCCGCTGCCTCCGCTGCTGCTCCCGGTGCATGCTCGGCTTCCCCTTCCCCGGGTATGGCGCGGACGAAGGACGAGGCGCGTACGGCCAGGGCTGTTTCGCCGGGCGGGCACAGTGCCTCCCACATGATGGCGTCGCCCTCCGGCGTGTCGTCCTGGATCTCGATGCGGAGTGTGCTCAGGCAGGGCTCGGCCTCGGCCCACACCTGCCGCATCCCTTCGGTGAGAAAGATCTGAGAGAACCACCTCTCTCCGAGTCGCTGCAGGCTCTCGGTGGCGCTGCGGGCCACGGAGTCACCGGCCGGAGTTGGATATTCGAGGTAGTCCTCGAAGTACCAGCGCAAGTCCTCACGTTGCTGTTCCGAGGCCCCCGCGGGGTACGTGGTGCCCCCTTCCATAACCCAGTTTGGGCCGCTTAACGTCGCCAGGATCTCGGATGGCCGTGTCTTGGTGCCATGCTCGGCACGGATATGCAGCACAGAGGCTGCCGCGCGGCGACTAATCTCCGCCTGAGCTGTCGTCATGGCGGTTCACTCCCAGCACGATGTGGTTGTAAGGCAGGAGAGAGGTTTGGTCGTCCGCTCGCGCGATGTGGCCGGTCGACGGGTAGAAGCGCCACTCATCCCACTGCCAGATCAGGACACGTGATTCGGGAATCTGCACCGCCACGTACGCTCCCGCCGCCAGCGCGGCACGCACGGGTACCCGGCTGAAGCCCAGCCCTAGGCGAATGTCCTGGACCGGTACGTTCCGCCGACTCGGGCTGGCTAGCGCGCGGGTCAGCCCGGCAGTCATCTGCCCCAGCATCCCCACGGCCGGGTGGAGCACGCTGCCGATCCGCAGTCCGGCGCGGAACACCGGGGAGTCCAGGAAAGCGATGAGCTTCTCGTCCTCTTCGTTCTTGACGTTGAGCGTGTAGCAGCGCAGCGCGAGACCCTCTGCCGGGACCGGGAGATTGACGAAGAGCGGCTGTCCGATGAGCGCGGCGCGCTGCCCCTCCCGCACGCGCTGGGTGATGCTGAAGTGGTAGCTGTCCGGCTCCTGGCTGGCTCTCCCGGAAAGGATCTGGAAGTCGAACAGCACATGGTGCATCCCTCGCCCTGGGTAGTCGGCGACATGGAGCCGGTCCAGGCTCACCGTCACGCTCGCCCCCGCCAAGGCAGTATCGGGGCGGACGTTGCCGACGTGGGTGATCTCCACGGGACTTTCCCGGTCGCCGAGGAGCGGGATGTGGCCGAAGGCGTGCGAAGTGTGGGCCCACGCACGCTGCGGGAACAGCCTCCGGACACCTCCTGCGAAGGTGACCCCCGCCGGTCCCTTGGCGGATGCAGCGAGGGCGTCAGCCGCCTCGATCTCACCGACGGCACGCAGCACAGCCTCGGCACGCTCTGTTGGAGCTTCGCCGATCACCGGCGGGTAGCCGTTGAACGCGTCCCCATTCATCCGTCTCCCTGCCCGTGAGCCTCGGAGCCCAGGATCTCCGATGCTGACGCACCGTTAGCAGAAACATATCCCCGTTCTGCAGGGCGTGTTCCTGTGGAACGGGGATTCTTTTTGGCTGGAACCTTGAGCTCGCGTCTGTCCTGTACCGAAGGGTGGTGGTGTGGTGCGTGGTGGCCGATACCCGTTATGAGCTCGTAACACGATCATGCAGCCCAGTCCCAGTAGTCCTGTCGTGGTGGAGCGTGGAGCGTGGGCCTAGATCGCGGGCGACGGCTTGTGTGGGGAAGAGTGGCTGGATGAGCGTGATGTGGGCGGCGACGTCGCCGGAATCTGGGCTGTTCCATCCGGTTGAGAGACGTTCAGAGGTGAAGGATCTGTCAGACCGCTTCAACGACCTGCGTTCCTGCGGCCAGGGGTACGTCGAGGTTCGGTCGCCGAACAAGGAGTTCCCGGTGCTGATCCTGGCCTTCCGAGGTGATCACGCGGTCGTCCATCTGATGAGTGACGCCGAGCGGATGTCTCTGCTCGTAGGAGACGGCACCGTGCCCTCGGGTTCCGAGGTCGAAGTCCCGATCATGGACGACCTCGCCGCGTTCACTGGCGAGTTTGTCCTGGACACCGATCGGGCGTGGAACCTGGTGCACGACTTCACCCGGACGCGGGCGGCCGGCCCTCTGGGTGAGTGGTGTGAGTTGTAGCTAAAGGCTCATGACACGATCACGACCGGTGCTTCTTCAGCCGCCTCCAGCAGATGAGGCCGCAGGCCAATGAGACGAAGGCGTCGTGGAGTTCGGTTCGGCGTTCCCAGCGGACGGCAAGGCGTTTGAACTGGTGGAGCAGGGCGAAGGTCTGCTCCACGACGTAGCGGAGTTTGCCCAGCCCCTTGATGTTCGGGGCGCCCTTGCGAGAAATGACCGGCAGGATCCGGCGCTTGCGCAGCTCCTCGCGGTTGGGGTTGGAGTCGTAACCCTTGTCCCCGAGCAGCGAATCGGGGCGGCGGCGTGGACGACCGGGACGCCCGGCCACGGGCGGGATGCCGTCGACCAGGGCGAGAGTCTGGGTGACGTCATTGACGTTGGCAGCGGTCGTGATGACCTTGAGCGGGGTGCCGCGGCCGTCGCAGATCAAGTGGTGCTTGCTGCCCGTCTTCCGCCGGTCGACCGGCGACGGACCGGTGTCGGCTCCCCCTTTTTCGCACGGATGTGGGAGCCGTCCACGCACGCTCTGGACCAGTTGAGTTCGCCGGCGGCGTTCAATTTGGCGAGCAGGATCCGGTGCAGTTGGTTGAAGACGCCTGCCTGCTGCCACCGCTCCAACCTGCGCCAGCAGGTCTGCCCGGAGCCGAACCCCAGCTCCAGCGGCAGCAGTTGCCAGGCTATGTCGTTGTGGAGGACGTACAGGATTCCCTGCAGGCATAGCCGGTCCGCGACCGGGCGCGGCCCCGGTGACTGTTCCGGCCAGGGCGGCAGCAGCGGCTCGATCAGCATCCACAAGTCGTCATGCACGATCCATGGCCGAGTACTCACACCCTCCCGAACGGCCGAATCTTCACATCAGTCCCGCCCAACCAGGGCACCTCAACAAGATCGTGTTACGAGCTCTATGCGGAGTTCCGTGAGCTATGCAGCGGAGCTCGGGCTACCTGACGTGATCGAGCCTTGTTCGAACTCGATCGGGCTGATGTGGACCAGCGCGGAATGCCTGCGCCTGTTGTTGTGCCAGGTCCATGCGGGCTTCGGAGTTCCTCAACTACCTCTCTTCGCTCTCGCTTGATGCTGGCGAAGAAGGATTCTGTGAGCGGTGCTGTCATAGCTCGATCCGGCGCGACCACCGGACCGGCATAGTGCGTGCTTGCGGCAAGCGGTGGCGAATGAGACCTGGGTTCCGCGATCGGAATGAAAAACGAGTCGTCCGGCAGCCGCTGCCCGGTGCCTTCCACGTTTCAGCTCTTCGTGCTCGGACGGAGTCACTGCTTCGCCGTCCCCGCCCGCAGCCACCTGGGCGCCCCCTTCCGGAGCGACTGGCACCAAGCTCATTGGCCATCGAGTTGATCGACCGGCCGCTGATCCCACCAGCTTCACCGCGTCCCGCTTGAACTCCTCCGAAATACGGGGCCACGCTCACTTGGGCACCTCTCCCTCGGATCCCGCAGCCCGATCTTCAAGAGATATACGCAAGCAGGGGGAAACCGTTCACGACCATGTCGCCAAAAGGGGAGCGAGAGTTGCAGCCACCGCGGCGGAGCGTAGATACGGGGCGGCGCTATGGAAGTCGAAGGGCGCGATGCTGTCGATCAGGTCGAGGTCCACAGTCGGGAAGCGCTGTTTGAGGGGTCGGGGGATCGCGACGATGTCTCCGTGATCGCACAGGTTGACCCAGCGGCGTACACCCGCCGGGCGCTGTCCCGTGCCGTTCGTGGGGGCCGGCGACAGTCGGTCGAACACACCGTGGGCGAGAGCCAGGGGTGAGCCGAGGGTCAGGAGCAGCTCGATGTCGAGTTCCGGGTGGGCGTGTAGGGCTTCGTAGGTGACGACGGTGCCGAGGGAGTGGGCGACCACCACGCGGGCGCTGGCCGAGGCGATGGTGGTGGCGACCTCCTCGCGGGCGGCGATGCGTGCGGGGTCTTCGTGATGCCTGAGGTAGAGGGCGACCTCGCGGAAGAACAGGGCTATGAAGGCTCGCGTCAATCGGCCGTCGAGGCTCAGGCGTTCGGCGATTACGGAAACGAGTTGCCGCAGCGGGACGGCCAGGCGTCCCTGCCCGGTTACCGAAGGAAGACCCAGCCCCAGAGACTCGTCCGAAGTCTCTGCCCAGTGGGCGATCTCCTGGATCGCTTCTGGGTGTTCGCGCTCGAGTTGCTCCAGAGCGTCTGCGCCTTGCGAGACCGGTCTGTTCCGATGGAGGTGATGGGCATAGTAGGCGTAGGTGAGGGGGACCTGTTCGGGGGCGACACCGAGCCCCGTGGCGAGTTCCTCGGCCCAGGTCGCCGAGCGAGCAGCGACGATTTCGGCAGGGGCGTGCCCGGAGGCGTAGTGGCCCACGCCATGCACTGCCACGATGGCGGTCATTTGATGGCGGTTCCTTGGTCGGGTGCTGTGTAAGGGCGCAGGGGGAGGTGCTGGGCATCCGGGGCCAACTGATGATGTCCGGGCCAATTCCGACGAATACGGTGCCGTCTTGGGCCACGGTGACCGCGAATACGGTGTCCGGGAACCAGAAGACGTCGAGCAACCTGCCGTTCGTCACGTCCCAGAGCCGCAGAGAGCGGTCGAGACCCCCGGCGAGGACGTGGGGCCGCCCATGGAGGAGGACGGGCGTGATGGCGAAGACCGCACGAGTGTGTCCTTCCAGGCGGAGCCGTGGGCCGGCAGGGAAGGTGGTCACTCGCACCTTGCCCCTGTTGTCACCGCTGATGACAAGGTGATGTCCGTCTAGTTCGACGGTGGCGACGGCGTGTACTGGGGCGAGGTGCTGGGTCACAGCCCGTGGGCTGGGTGGGCCCTGAAGGGAGGCTGACCAGACTGCACCCGAGCGGTCCCCTGCCAGGATGTGAGTCGGCGAGGCCGCCAGACAGGTGGCACCTCTTGGGACTGTGAGAAATACCCGCTCTTCTGCGGGGAAATCCGAGGAATCCAGCTCGTCCTGATACGGCCAGCGGGACAAGTAATCCAGGCGGTCGGCGCGGTAGAGCAGGACGTCGCCGTGGGGGGCGGCGTAAGCGACGTACAGGATCCCGGAGATGACCAGTGCGATGACTGCACGGGCACCGGGTGGGTCGGAGATGACGCGGTGATCGAGATGCTCCTCCACCAGGCTGGTATCCCAGAGTGCCACCCCTTCGTTTGCGCAGGAGGCGAGGATCAGTGGGTGTTCCCCGGCTTCCAGCACTGCGAGGCCTGTGGGGTGATCTTGAACTGGATAGTCGAGATGATAGAGAAGAGAAATCCGCTGTCTGTCTCCCGTCCGCGTGTTCCACAGGGCCAGCGTTCCGTCCGCGCTGCCTGAAACCAGGCGGCCGTCGGGAAGCGTCGCCAAGGCGTTGATCGCGTGTGTATGCCCGGATAGCGCTGTGAAACCGTGGGCGCGGCCACGTCCCAGACACGGACGGTACCGCCCTCGCTTGCCGTGAGGAGGCTCGCAGGGTGAGCTTCGGGAACGACTGCCATGCGCGTGATCGCCGTGGAGTGACCGGCGACCTGACGCCGACGCCAGGGCGGGGTTGTTTCGATCAGCCGTGCGGTGCCGTCTCTGCTCGCACTGAGAATGTGATGGGAACCCGACAGGGATACGGCGGTGAGATCGGTGACGGCATCGGCGTGTCCTCCCTCATCCAGCATTTCGGTGATTTCCGCGCCGGTCCACACGGTGCCTTCCGCGTCGCCCGAGACCGGCTCAGGACCGTCCCCCAAGTCGAGGTATCGGTAGCAAGTCATCCTCTCCCTCGTGGTTTGGGGCAGATCCACCTCATCGCCTCGGACGGTCAGAACCTTGACCCAATCGTCGCAACAGGCGACGACGCAGTCACCCAGACCGTCGACGGTGATACGGGAAAGCCGCCACACTGCACCATTGATGGCGGTAAGCGCTGTGGCGGACGACGGTGCGCCAGTGGCGAGTTCCCAGTAGCGGATGACACGATCTTCACCGGCGCTCGCTACTGAGAGAACATCCCTGTGCCGCACCGTCGTCATCGACCAGATAGGACCCTTGTGGGCTTGCCTCGTCCAGAGGCAGCGTCCGGTGATCAGATCCCACCCTCGGAGAACTCCGTCATCGCAACCTGTCACCGCGACGTATGCGCCATCGGCTTCTCCTGCGACTACACAGCCCACCGGAGATCCGTGGTCACCGAGTTCGTGTGTCGTCGTCGCCGAATCCAGATCCCACAACCTTGCCGTCCCGTCCTCGCTGGCTGTCAAAGCGTGGAAGCGTCCCTGAATCACGAGAGTCGTCAGGTCCCAGATTTTGCCGCGGTGCCCGGTGAGCGTTGCCAGGAGACCCATGGGCATGTCACGGCCGGCTGTCCAACGGATCCCCCACAGCGTCTCCCGTGACAACTCAGCGACCAGCTCCCACTGCTGGTGGCGTGCGGCGTCGACGGCAAGGATGTCGCGCCGTTGACCGGGCGCTCCGTCGTGATGGGCTCATGTCCTGCAGGGTGGCGGCGCGCGCCTCGATGCCGCTCATCAACTCCATGACGCGGCGGTCCTCCGACCAGACGCGGTCGTCAAGGAACCGGCGCAGCTGCTCGGACAGCTGCCGCACCGTCGCCTGTGTGCGTTCGGCGGCATCCAGCCAGGCGTGGGGCATGCGGCGCATCCGTGGATCGGGCTCGCCGATCGCGTCCATGGCCTCGACCTCGGCCAGCAACTGCTTCAGTTCTTCCTGGCGCCGGTAGGACAGCAGGAAGTCGTAGAACGCCTGGAAGCTGCGACCCTGGTCCGACTCCGCGATGCTCTCCCGGCTGCCCAGGACATCGTCGAGCAGTTCACCCTTGGCTCCGTTCCACACAGCGATTCGCTGACGTAGCTCCCGGTCCAGGTCTCGGAAGTTCGCCTCGACCTCACGGAAGTCGGCCAGCAACTCGTGAGCGGTCGCGGTCACCTGCTGGTACCGGTCTCTCAGCCCTGCCCGGTCGAGTACCGACACATTGCCGTGCTCGACACGAGCAATCTCCTCATCGAGCTCCAGACGCCGCCGCTTCAGCTCCTCAAGCCGTGCTTCCGGATCACTCTCGGCACCGAACTTCATCTGCCGCAGGAGCTCGCAGACGGTATTGAGCCGCGACTCCGTGCCGATGAAGGAACGGGCCTCCAGCGAGTGGACCCAGGCGACGGCCTTCTCCACGGCGGGTGTTGCGTCGTAGTGTGGCTCGTCCGAATCCGGCGGATAGTACTTGCGCAGCCAGCCCGCCTGCGTGGCCGACCAGTCGTCCAGGTACGCCTTCGCGGACTTGGGGAACGTCTGCTCCCCGAGCCGGTCGTTCAGTGTGTACAGCTCGTCGTCCAGCCGGTCGGCCAACTCCACGCCGGAGATCGAACGGATCCCTTGCTCCACGAAGACTTTGTCGAAGAAGCTCAGGATGAGCGCCGCGTTCTCCGCCCGCAGCAGCCGCCACGCCGGGTGGTGCTTGCGCAGCCGCACCACGTCGTCGTACTCCATGCACCCGCCCCCAGATCCCCGTCACGTGCTCAAGTGGTTCGGTACCCACGAATGCACGGTAGAAGGCGCCACTGACAACGAGGGCGGAACCGCTGTTGACCAGCAGATTCGCCATTACGGGCAGGTGTTCGAGGGGGAGTGGGTCACCGCTTCCGTCTGTACGGGTCGGCGTACGGCTCCATGGACTGGCGGACCTCTTCGCGAACTGGATCCATGAGTGGACCGGGCGCGTAATAGCGGGCGCGGCCCTTGCCGTGGGGAACGAGCCAACCACGGGCGACCAGTTCGCGGATGTCTCGGATGGCCTGTTGGTCGCTCAGGTCCGCGTCCTGCTGGTAGACCGTGCGGCGGACCTTCGCGTCCGAGAAGGCGGGCAGCAGGGCGTAGACGACGCGCTCGTCCAGGCCCGTTGCTTCGACGGCTTCGACCAGGTGGGTCCAGGCGCGGGACATCACGTCGAAGCGCCGCTGGGCTTGTTGGGCTTGGCGGTGGTGGGCGGTCAGGCAGAACCGGATCCAGGGGCGGGTGTCCCGTTCGGGGCTCCAGTGCGGGCCGCCTACGTCCTCCAGGACCTGGTAGTAGGCGTAGGTGTTCTGCCCCCGGCCGAGCCACTCCTCGATGGAGGAGAACTCGGGTGGCACCAGGGCCTCGCGGGAGAACACCAAGGTGGACAGGGCACGGGACATGCGTCCGTTGCCGTCCTTCCACGGGTGGATCTTGACGAGGTTGAGGTGGGCCATGGAAGCGCGTACGTGGACAGGGGCGTCGAGGTCGCCCTCGTTGAGCCAGTCGATGAACTCCGACATCAGAGCGGGAACGTCTGCCTGGTCCGGAGCGGTGTAGGCAGGTACCAGGGGGTCGTCGGGGCTGGTGACGTAGACGGGACCGTCGCGCCAGCGGCCGGGGCGCTTGTCGAGGTGGTGTCCCTGGAGCATGAAGTGCAGGCTGTTGAGCAGGCCGGCGTCGTAGCGGAAGTCGTCACCGGCGTCGGCGAGGGCCTGGATGTAGGTCATGCCACGCTGGTAGCCCTCCAACTCGGCACGCGTCTTCTCTCCGGTCTCCAGCGGTTCTTCGCCGGACATGAGGGCTTCCACGTCGTCCACAGTCGCGGCGTAACCCTCGATGGTGTTCGACCCTGCGATCGCACGGGCGGTGAGGTTGCGGCGCAGCTGGCGGGTCCAGCGAGGAGTGGCTCGGAGCATGTGTCGCAGGGCTCGGCGCATGGCCTCGATCTCGTCGAGGACGCGCAGATCGTCGGAGTCCAGGGCAGGTGTCACGTACAGCATCACTCAATGACACGATAATTGTGTCATTGAGTCAAGCTGGTGGCGTGTGTCGTCAGATCACGGTCGACGGGGCGTTCTTGCCGAGGAAGATCTTGTACGCCTCGCGAACTCGATGGCCAGCAGGCACTTGTTGCCGCGGGGAGTCATCCGGATTTGCCGTGAGAGCGCCGCCTCGTCTCGCAGGGAGGATCAAGAAGTCGCATTCGTGCAGCACGCCGGAATTTCCCTGGACCTGAACGCCGAGGTGAACCCGGAGGCGTGAGGTGTGCGCCAGGCCCGCGGTGACCTACCTGCTCACGGCCTTGGATCGTGGTCGATCAGCTTGAGCAGACTCAGAAGCTGCTTGGTCTCCGTCAGGGCTTCGGTCTTCGTCTCAGGGGCGTCCATGTCCCAGTGGGCCAGTTCGTTCCTGTAGTCCTTGACGGCGGTGATGCGGCGGACAAGGTCGTCCTGCTCGTACGGCCACCCCAGCCTGGCCCAGCACACATCGTCTCTGAGAACCTCCGGGTACTGGCCGAGGGTGAGGTACTTGCCCGCCGCGCGAGTCCTGCGCACCCCCGACCCGGTGGGCAGGTCGTCCACGGGCAGGCGGTCGGTGAGGCGCCGCAGCCGCCGCTCCGCCTCGCCGAGGAGGATGAAAGGTTCCACCCGGAGCCTGAGCTGATCGGCCAGGTCGGACGCGGTGAGGATGCCGAGGACCAGGTTGTCGCCGTCGGTGACGATCAGGAAGCCATGGCGCTGGATGTCGTCGATGCGGACGAACAGCTCTTCCTGTTCCTGTGCGGTGTGCGGATGGGGGTCCAGCGCCGCGGCGATCGTCTCTCCCCGGCGGCCCAACTGAGCGCGGGCGATGCTCTCCCAGGTGACGACCCCGCGCAGCACGTTGCTGCGGTTCACCACCGGCAGCTGGGAGAAATCTCCCTGAACCATGCGCGTGATGGCGCGGCTGAGCGGCTCGTCGTAGCCGACCGTGACCACCTCGCGGGCGAACGGCAGACTGCCGATACGCCAGTGGCGGCTCAGATCTTCGCTCGAGCCATGTGTGGACGCCTGGCCGGTATCCGTTCCCGGGAGGTCCTGAGCCGTCTCTCCGGTCAGCGTGGTGTGTTGAGCGGAAACAGTGACCAGACCGTCGAGCTGGACCTCTGTGAAGTGCGGGGAGACGCGCAGACCACGAGTGGCCAGTTCCCGGTCGACGAGGTCGATGACATCACCGGTGCGCCGCTGCCAGCCCCACAGGCCGATGAGGTCCCGGGCGGTCAGCTGACGGGTGCCCTCCTCCTGGACGTCCCGCTCCAGCGCCTCGGGGCTCGAAGGCGGTTCGACAGCACCCTTGTAGCCCGGGTCGACGCCGGTCTGCGCGAGTGTCTCGACGCGGTGCGCCGCGTCACGGCGCCGCAGTTCACTCACGGTCAGAAACGCGCCGATGCTGTCCCGGAGGTCACCTCCGATCGCGGCACGCTCCACGCGCGGGCGTACCCACTCGACCTTGCGTGTGTGGCGGAAACCAGGAGCGGCCTCGCTGCGGTACTCGTACCCTCCGGTCAGCCGCCCGACGGCGACGACGGGCAAGTGCTTACGGGGCATCACGACCAGATCTCCGGTCTCCATCGTGATGAACCGCCACAACTGGTGCTTCCAGTTGTCCACGGTGCCAGGAGCCCCGTCGGGATAGGCCCGCGCGAGAATCTCCCCCACGTCGGCGATCGATCCGCAGCCGCTGAGGTCGCCGGCCTCCTCCCAGCCTGCGATCACCACGCCCTCGTCAAGCGCCTGCTCCTCGCGCTCTCCGAGCTGGCCCCCACGGACCGTCCAAGCCCTGACCACGGCTCCCCCCGCCCTCACGTTGCCCAACAGCCGCGTTTCTACCGCGCGGCTCATTGGAGGCTCCGAATGTACTTCTGCGTCGCCCTGGGGCCATCCGGCGCGGGGAACTTCGAGCCAAGAGTGAGGGAGGCCGGAAGAGAGCAGGTGCCGTTTTGTCGCCTGCTCTATGTTTTCCCAATGGGCCGTCAGAATGGTTCTGACCAGGCATTACTCGCCCGCAGACGGTGACTGACCGTGGAACGACATCCGAACTGGGGGGCGTATATGGGACCCGGAGCCTGATTCAGGGGTGCGAATCGGGGCAAAATGGCCTCTCGGGCGCCGAAAAAACCCTCCACGGCTGATCTCGTGAAGGGATAAAAGCGGCTCTGACCTGCATAAATGTGCGCCCCCGGCAGGACTCGAACCTGCGGCCAAGCGCTTAGAAGCCTTATTGCCCAACGTGCCCATATTCACTGTGACATCACCACGTTAAGCAGCGGAGACACGCAGGGTCAAACGCTGCCCACCCTGCGTATCTCTTTGCCCACTGCACGACATGGCCCAGGTGGGACGTGTGAATCTGAGCGGCCAGACTGCCGCTTCCGTCGAGCGCACTCCTGGCCGTCCAGCCTGCCCTTTCCGGGGGGAGTCTCCACCCCACTCGCGTACACACGACCAGGGCCCTACCTCCCAGACCCACACGACGCGGACGACTCATGCCCCACACCCTTCGCCAACTCGCGCACGCGTCAGGCTGCGTCGACCACTTCCGCCTCAAGATCATCGACCGTCACAGAACACCGTCACAGACGCTCCGAGTAGCACCGTCACAAACGCCGTCACAAACGCCGTCTGTGACGTCACAGTGACGTCCACGCACCGTCACACCGTCACAGCGTCACAAAGCTCTGTGACGGTCATTTACGCAGATCAGGACCGTCATAACGTGTCTGTGACGGTGCTCGATCGAGTGCTCACGTAAGTGAGCACACTCGGCATCGACAGCACATGATCAACAAGAGGAGTTCACGACGCGCGCGCAGGCGTACGCGAGTAGGGCAACCAACGCCCGTAGGGCTCTCATCCCCTGTCGCGCGAGTAGGGCGACTAACCCCACCAGCCCTCGCTATCCACGATGTCCTCACGTGGCGCGTTTTTGAATTCCAATGGCCCCCACTGGAGCCTATCCATTAGGTCCCACTCCACCCATGCATTCATCACGCGGGCTATCTCCCTGTCCGTCACGTCGCCCCCTCTCGGCTGGTGTGGTTCAGAGGCTATGCCATCCTCGTCTCGTGAAAGTCCTCCCCTCTCACTGTCCGTAGTCGCGCGAAAGGTACGCCTGATAAGTGGCTTATACATCCACTACCTCAATTTCGACATCCGTGCAGGTCGGGCGCGCTCATGTGATCTGTGTCACACTTTCAACCCGCCATCGCTCAAGCTCCCTCGACTGCCTTTCGGCACGGAGTTTCCGTGAAATACAGTGATCGCAGAGAATCCGTGAAGAGGAGTAAAGGGAAATGGCGGAGCAGCTTACCCATAAGATCTGTGAGCACTCGGATACGAAATGCGCCCGTTGGAAGTGCCGCGCTGAGACACGTCACGCCGGCTGCGACCACGCGCAGAATCCGACCGAGTGGCGCTACTGCGAGGACACCACCCGCCGCGAGGTCAAGGAGAGCTGAGCAATGGCCCACACCATCCCCACCGAAGACCTCTCTCCGGGCCAGCGCGAATGGCTCGGCGAGGTCTGGGATCGCCTTCCCTTCTCGATGAACGGCACGACCTACCGCACGGTCGATGAGGTCCTCCAGGACTTCGAGATGCCCGAGGACGAGCGAGTAGCCGAGCAGGCGACCGCCGACCGCAAGTGGTACCGCGAGGCGCTGGCGAAGTACGAAGCCGAGCGTGCCAACTGGGAAGAGTCGTACGACGAGGACCCGGCCTCGGAGGCGGAGCAGAAGTTCGCCCAGGACCTCTACGCGGCGGGCTACCTGGACGACATCAAGCTGAACCGCCCCCTCAATCCTGCCCAACTCGGCCTCGGTGTCCGGGAGTACGAGGTGTGCCCGACGCTGCCGCCCGGCTGGCGTATCCGGGACGCGTTGGCCCAGCGGTCGGCTGAGATGTTCGGCGACGACCAGAGCGCCGAGAGCGCGGGCTGTTCCCTGACGGTTGGCGCGGTGCTGGGCGGCGGGAAGATCTCCCACCTGTTCTACGACAGCGTGGTGAACTCGATCTTCGGCGACCGCTCGGCCGGTAAGACCTGGCTGGCGCTCGCACTGGCCCGAGAGTTCATCGAACGCGGCGAACACGTGATCTGGCTGAACTTCGAAGCCATGTTGGGTTCCAGCCTCCGCGCTCGCCTGACTGCGATGGGTGTGGAGGAAGCCAGGGTTGCCGCGTACTTCCACGTCTACGACCGTCCGGACGAGGCCCAGTCCCACACCCTCCGAGTCGGCTTGGTCGTCATCGACGCGGTCGACCCGTGCTTGGGGCACAACGACTGGAACACCACCAACGACAGCTCCGCTATCGACAAGATGGCCAAGCGGTACTTTTACCCGTACCAGGAGACGAACCCGAGCGTCACCGGCCTGACCATTGACCACATCGGCAACACCGAGAAAACGCGGGAGTCCGGCTCGCGCCGGAAGCAGCACTACACCCAGGGTGTGAAGTACCTAATGACCTCACGCGCCAAGTCGCGGAAGGGCACCAAGGGTTACTCCGCTCTCGTGCTCAGCAAGGACAACAACGGCGAAGTGCCCTTCGATGACGCTGAGGACGTCGCCTACGTCGTTCTCGATAGTACGCGCGACGCTGAGCGCATCGACGTCCTAATCAGTGCTCACGCGCCCCTAAAGGCGAACGAGAGCGTCACCGAGCAGACGCAGCGCAAGAGCGCGCGCAGTGAAGCCCTGCGCATCATTCGTGAGGCGGGTGTCATCGACCGCGAGGACTTCAACGAGAAGATGAAGGCTGCCGGATACAGCCTCGGGAATGTGCGTACCCAGTTGAGCGCCCTCAAGAAAGACCACCTGATCACCGTGGATGATGACGTGATCTCGATAGAAACCTCAGATTGATGAGCCGCAAAGGAGGTATTAGCGTGTTCGGTAAGTCGACTCGACCGCAAGGAGCGTCAAGTGACCTGGAAGGAAATCCGCGAGGAGGGGAAGAAACTCCTCACGATGGAATACGGGCCGGAGTACGCCGAACTGGCTCTCCGGCTGATGAGGGAGGAGCGCAAGTCGTGGGGGCTTCCTCCCGACCCTCCGACATACCTGGACTTCTCTCGCGCCCCGTCAGCCTCCCCGACGTGCTGACCCGGTTGGAACTGAGGCTGGATCAGCACCTTGCCTAGGCCCACCACTGAGCCCCGAGACCGTAACGACCATCGGTCTTGGGGCTCAGTGGTGTGCGCCGCTGAGTATGCGCGCTGAGTCGTGACGCGAGAGCGCGCGTTAGGACGCTCAGAAGCGCCCGTACGGCGCTGAGCAGTGCTCGCCGACACAGAGAGACGCGCGAGACGAGAGAGCGCCCGAGCGGCGCACAGAGCGATTCCACCAGAAAGCCCCGAGACCAGTGGTCGTCATGGTCTCAGGGCTAAAGGTCGCTCACGTCCATGTACATCCATTCGCGGCGGCAGCGTTCACGGTCGGCTCTCGTGAGTGGGTGATCGCACCCTCGGTGGTCAATCTGAGAGCCCCGCATCACGACGTTCCTGGGGAGGCCGGACACGGCCACGGCTAACGGGATGCTGCTGTCACCCACTTCCCGCCCTGAGTCGGGCAGAGCCCAGAACGTGTGGTGCCAGCGCTTGTCTTCTGGATCGCGGATGCGGGTGACCTCACCCACCATTGCCAGAAGGCGGAGATGGCGCGTTGCCAGCCGACACGACTTGGCATTGCCCGCTCCACGGATGCAAGCCTTGGCCACGTCGTAAGTGCTGGGCAGGGAATCGCGGTTACCGGCCACACCCTCCTCGAACTCCCGCGTCACGTAGTCCCGGATGCGGATGGTGACCTCGGTCGGATTCCACGGAGGGTTATCCCAGGAGTGTGCAGGCTGCGTCTCGGGCTGGTGTGGTGCATAGCCGTCTGCCTCCAACTCCGCGATGGCGTCGTCAAGCCACGGGACAGAGGCGCGGAACGGAGGGGCCAGGGTCATAGCCTCGCCCGCTTCTTCCGCGCGCAAGTGTTCCGGTCTGTCCAGGTATTCGGGTGATCGCAGTGGAAGTGAGACACAGGATTCCGATTCCGCTGTTTCTTGCTCGGACTCCTGGACTCGAAGCCGTCAGGCTCGATGCGGAATTGAACGGTGCCGTTCTCTGTACTGGAGGAGACCCGCCATGACCTTGCGGGTTGCGTGAAGCTCAGGCGGCGGCGGAACTGAGGAATGCTGATCCCGTACTTCTCGCGGATCTCGTCCTCGCTGAGAGTATGGGTCTTGCCGTCTGCGTATTGCTTCCATCTGACCGGGATGATGGGACCGGCGGTCGCTTGGGCGGTTGGGCGCCAAGTGATCTGACCCGAGCTGTTAACCACCTTGAGGATCTCACCCTCGGACTTGAGCCAGTCGAGATAGAGAGTGGCAGCGTCCGGGTCATCGGAGAAGAACTCCCGAGCGATGCGCCCGTGATTTACCCACCGCTTGTCCCAAACGAACTCCAGGACACGGCCTTTGAGTTCAGGGTCCAGCTCGTTCATGGCTCAGCCTGCCTTGCGCTTCCGGCACTTCAGACGTTCGTCGGGAGTGTGTGGGTGAGTGCAATCCTTATGCACATTCCTGGTGGAGATTTCCGGGTGGCCAGGCTGCCGCCTCCACCCTCCCTTCCCCGGGGCCATCCACTTCAACGGGGGCAAGCCCATGCAGAACCTCACGCCAGTCTCGGTCTGTTGGATCGAGAGCTGCATGGGGCTACGCCTGCGAGCGTGACCGCGAAGCCAGTTTCGGAACCCGCGAAAATCCCCAAACCCAAACCGCTCGTGAATCTCGCTCCAGGTCAGTTCATGAACCTCGCCGTCAGCAAATGTCCTGGCGGGAGGACGCCACACCTTCACTGGTTCCGCCTTCGGTTCGGGAACCGGTTCCACCTTCGGCTTCGGTTCGGGAACTGGCTCAGTCTTGGGGCGAGGCTTGGCGCGGTAGGCCCACTCATAAACCTGCTGGCGTGCCCTGTACTCGATGACGCGGTCGGCGACGAGCCGATCCAGGTACGGGTACGGAGCGCCCATCTCGTCGGGAAAGAACTCTCGCCGGACGTCATCGACCGTGACCCGTTCCTTCTCCTCGATGAAGTCGCGGACCCATTCCAGGAGTTCAGGGTCAAGCTCGGTCATGGCGTATCCGTCGGGCGCAGTGCGCGGCAGAGCTGCCGCTGCCGCGAGGTCTTGGGGTGGTCACATTCCGCGTGGACTGTCGCGGACCGGCGCGGAGTAGTGAGCCACAGACCCTCCTCCCTCTCCAACAGCTCGGGCGGGAGATAGGCAGAGAGGTCGTCTCCCTCTTCATGCATACGGAAGCGGAGACCGTCGTCAGGAATCCGAACCACAGAGAGGGTGAGGCCGTGACGTTTCGCATACGCCCGTAGAACCACCTTGAGATCCTGGTAATCCCCACGGATGAGTTCCCAGATCTCCTGGTCTGTGAGTTCGTGGATCTCGCCGTCGACAAAGTGGTGATACTTGCCGGGTCTCTTCGCTGCCATCTCAACACCTCCCGCGGATTCGGATAAGAGAAAGCGGCGGGCGTGGTACGGGTAAAGGGATGCCCGTGTACCACACCCACCGCTCATTCCCGGCTGGCCGACGACAATCAGGGACCGGGAGTTCAGAGGCTGGTGTGGGAAAGCTGGGTCGTCCCCCGCGCGGGGTGAAGGAAGGTAAAGAAGTCCCCGGGGACCTCTCCCACACCAGCCGGTCTGTGTGCCTACGCGGCGGCGGCGATGGCCGACTTCACGCGGGTCACGACGGTGGGCTCCAGCGCGGTCGTGCCGGGCGTGGTCGGAGCGATGACGACGCTGTCCGGGCCGGACGCGGTGGACGCTCCCGCCTTCGTACGGCCGGTGTTGTAGAGGTCCAGGAACAGGGCGCCACGGCTGGAAGTGCCCAGCGCCATGAGCGCGTTGAAGTCCTGGAGATCCATCGTGATGTTGGCCATTGCTGGGCCTACCTTTCGTTACGCGGTTGGACATCCACTCGGGAGAGCGGAATGGGTGTGTGGTGCAAACGGCCGGCGCGGTTACGCGCCTGCCGCTTGCTCCTGCTGGTAGAGGTTCCAGACCGTCCCGTTGGCCTGGGCCATGAGACGTTCTGAGACGCGGTCACGCCGCGCGGTCTGCCCGTCGGGCGTGACGTACGGGGCTCCCGGCTCGCGGAGACCACCGGGGCGCACCGGCCGGTTCGCCTGCGCCTCCCACTTCACCCGCTCGCGCTCACGCTCGGACGACTGGCTCATGGCCTCGAACACCTGCTGCCGACGGTCGCGCTCCGCGCTCTCACGGGCTTCGCGCTGGATCTGTGCGCGGGCCGTCGCCTCCGGGTGCGGCACGCCCTGGTTGGCGAGCGCACGGGTACGGCGGCGGACGTCGCGCTCGTGCTCCTCGCGGCCCTTGGCGTTGGCCTCGTGGACGCTGCTGTAGTCCGTGCTGCCGCGCATCTGACGCTGGATCTCACGCGTCGTGGCGTCGACCTTCGGCTCACTCGTGGTCACGTCGGCACGCCCGCCGCGCATCGTGGCCATGATCTGTGCCGCCCTGTTGTCGGTCATGGTCCCTACTCCTCTTCTTCGAAAGCGGGGGGTGTGGTACGGCGGAATGTGTCGGGCACGAATTGCCGCGCTTGCTCGGCTCGACCCTGGAGAACCTTCTTCTCCAGCTTGGAGTCAGGCTCCCTTTCCCACGGCGGAGTGGGGTCGGGAAGACCCTTCCTCAGTCGAGCCTCACGAACCACTTTCGCCCATTCCGAGCGCTGGCGGATCTGCTCATCCGAGAGCTTGCGAGGCTTACACGGGGGCGGGCTTTCTGCCGTCCGGCGGATTACCACGACCCCGTCCATGTCGAGTTTGCTCCGCTCCCGCAGGAGCGGGTGATCCGGGTACTTCGGGCAGGGCGGGCCGTGAACAACGCACACTTCCACACCAGCCTCTGCGCGCTCGCGGAGAATCCGGCTCGACATGAGAGGCATTACTCATCCCCCCATACCGGATCACCCTGGAAGTGCAGAAGCTCAACCGCCTTCTCCATTTCCAATGTGACCTTCGCGGGCATCTCCAGACCGAGGAGCTTGGACTTCTTCATCTTGAGATCGGCGATGGTGCGGATAACCGCGTTCCGCTCCGCCACCGTCTCGGCGCTCTTGAGGTTGCCGTAGGAACGTCGGATCAGCTCATCCAAGCTGGCTTCCACGTCCGTACGCATGTCGGCGAGCGCTTCCTCACCCAGGTTCTTCCGAGCCCGAGCGAGACGACGGTTCACGACTTCCCGGGTGATTCCGAGGGAGCGGGCAATGGCCGAGCGGTTGTTACCCGCCAGCCAAAGGCGGTATGTCTTCTCGGCTTCCCGATCCCATTCCGCCTCTTGCTTTGCAGTACCCACGCTGTCCTCCTCCTCTAATCCGGGGCAATTCCATATCGCTTGTCGGCAATTTGATGATGACAGATGCTTGACAAAACGGCAAGGAATCGCATATGGACTGCCTTCGCGGGGAAGCCGCAAATCGGCGTATAGCTTGGATTTATGAAGTCGAACGCTAACCGTCATTACGAGCGGTTCATGTCCCTGGTCGATAAGTCGGGCGAATGCTGGGTGTGGAAGAACTCGCTAGGCCGGAATGGATACGGCACCTTTACGGTGGATGGGAGGAAGTACGCTGCCCACCGCTGGATACTCGCCCACGCTCTCGGGCGAGAACTCGCCGCCGATGAGGTGGCGCGGCATGTGTGCCACACTCCCGGCTGTGTTCGTCCCGACCACTTGGAGCCCGGTACCCAGACGGACAACATGCGTGACATGGCAGAGGCCGGGCGCGGCCGTCGTGGGCCTCATGCCGAATGTGACCACGAGAACAGCAAGCGGGCCCGCTATCTCTGCCGGAAAGCCAACGGAGCAAAGCAGGCGTACACCCGAGGCGTGGGCGACTATGAGCGGTTCATGTCCTACGTAGATACGTCAGCCGGGCCCGATGCCTGCTGGGTCTGGAAGCGGTACATCAACGGCTCGGGATATGGGGAGTTCGACGTAACGGAGAACGGACGGCAGCGGAAGTTCACAGCTACCCGCTGGCTTATGGGTCATCTGAGGGGGAGAGAGCTGGAGCGCGGGGAAGTCGTTATGCACTCGTGCGATCGGCGGGAATGCGTGGCTCCCCATCACCTGAGCGTCGGCACCCATGCCGAGAACATGGCCGACATGATTGCCAAGGGGCGAGGTCGGAACCAACACTCGCCCCGTTCCACACCAGCCAGCGGCGCAGTAACTCAGGCTGCCAGTACGTGAGTTCGCGTCGCACGCATCGAGCGTCACGCGCTCTCTTGTGCGTTAGGGCGACAGAATCGCGTCTCTCGGCTCCCAACAGAGCGCGAGCGACAGAAGACACGCACTCAGCAACCGATCTCGCCAGACGCGCGCACAGCGCTTTCCGCTCTCATGAGACATCCGCGCTGGTCAGCGTGTGCCGGCGAGCACGCCGAGAAGCCCCCGACTCAGTGAGCCGAGGGCTTCTCTGCTGGGGCTGGACTACTTCGCGGCGTCGTCGGCCTTCGGCTCGACAGCCTTCGCGGGAGCGGGCGTTGACTTCTTCGCGGGGGTCGCTCGGGTGGGCGACTTCTTCGCGGCCGGAGCGGCAGCGGGCTTGGCGGGAGCCTTCTTCGCGGGTGCCTTCGCAACCCCTGCGGTCGGAGCCTTCGCGGCGCTCTCGCCCAGTGCATCGGCTCGCATCTGCTTACGGCAGGCAGCGCGCCCGGCCTTCGTGCTGGCGTGCTCGCAGTTGCTGTGGTCGAAGTGCTGGCGGGTCATCTCGTCTCCCTGGTTCGTCGTGTCTTGCTGACACGGCGAAGCTAGGAAATCTGCGAGTGCCGTCCGTAGGGTCTCGGCTGGACTCCGTGGTGAATCGTGATCCTGACTCATGGCTCCTCGCCTTCTCGATGACCAAGGCGGGTGTGGAACAGGAGACGTCCCACACCCGCCCTCGCGTGCGGTGTTGCTAGGCCGTGCCGTCTGTCGTGACGGCCGGGCGTTCGTGCTCTTCCTGGTCGGCTCGGGTCACCCTCGCGTGGTCGGTGGCAACACGGCGGAACAGGTTGTGACCCGTCCGGCCCGTGTGACGCAGCGCCCAGTCCTGGGCGTCGTTCTGCTCACCCTGCGGGCCGCTCTCCTCACCGCACTCGTGGGTGACACAGAAGATCTCGAACGTGTACCCGCCCTCGGGTGCGTGGTTGATCGTGTGGTCTACGAAGCGGTACACGGCTCGGGTCACAGGACGGCTCCAGTGCTCTGTGCGTTGGCTCGCTTGACTTTCTCGGACAGGACTTCTTCCGGGCTCAGTGGCTCCACGTAATCCGGAGACACCTCCCACTCACGGCCACCGCCGAGCGGGCGCAGCATCGCGTACGGGCCCGCCTTACCCATGAACTCGCCGACGCGGTTCCTGGCCGTGTCTCGCACCAGAGCGCCCGCCTGAAGTAGTCCGACGTCGGTCATGCCGTCGCTCCGTGGAAGTCGATGCCGAGGGTTGCGAGGGTGGCGGCGGTTCGCCGGTCACGCTGTCGTCGCCGCTCCTGCTCTCGCTCGTAGGCGAGGAGGTACGGCCGGATGAGTGGGGTGTCCTCGCCTCGCAGATACGCGGGCGGACGGGGGGAGCGGTGCGAGGGAAGTTCCACACCCACCGTGCGGAGAGCGATGGTCGGAGAATCCGCGGGAGTGTGCGGTGTCGGCTCGGGTGAGGTAGCGCGGCGCTTGCCGGTCGATGGCATGAGCCACGAGAGAAGGACTGCCAGTAGGCTTCGCACGTCGGTCACTCCTTGGGTGATCGGCCACGCCCCCGGACTGTTCGCGCAGTCGCGGGGGTCTTCCGTTGGGGCGGTGCTGGTCGTGCTGTCAAGCTCCTGCGCTTTCGAGCATACGCGCATTCGCGTATACGCGGTCGCGTGAAGACGCAGATACGCGGACGCTTGAAGGTATGGATCTTGACCGCAGCAAGCCCGTATGGCCCCAGGTCGCGGCGGAACTGCGCCGCCGTCTCGACGCTGGCCAGTACGAGAAAGGCTCTCGTTTCCCCGCCGTGAATGACCTGGCTGCCGAGATGGAGGTAGCGCCGTCCACGGTGCAGAAGGCCGTGGCCGCCCTCCGCGAGGAAGGACGGCTTTACACCGTGCTGGGGCAAGGCTCGTTCGTCTCGAAGGACTGAGGGCCTGCGCGGTCATCGTCACTCAGTGCCCGTCCGGGTGCCTGGCCATGAGGACGTTGCAGTCGGACACCGTGGTGTAGTCGCCACCCGCTCGTGCGCGGTCTCGCGTGCTGGCCAACTCGGCACAACCCGCGCACCCTTCAACCGGCGTGGGCTCCAGTTGCTCGCTACGGTCCGGCAGATCCAGCGGCGCACTGTGTGATCGCTTCGGCTCGCTCATGGTCCGAGTCTGAAAGCTCGGAGCCTTCACTTCCGGTGACTGGGTGTTGACTGACTGGTGACTGTCTACGCTGGCACCATGAACGGGGAGTTCGGGCAGCGCGTGAGAGCCGCGCTCAAGGAGCGGCGGATGTCGATCCGCGCTGCGTCGCGGGCGATGAACTACGACCACGCGTTCCTGTCGCGGGTCCTCGCGGGCAAGCAACTGCCGTCCATTGAGCTGGCCGAGAGCCTGGATCGCTTACTCGATGCGGGCGGCGAAGTGGTCGCGCTGGCGGCTCGTCTGCTGGACGGAGACGGCAAGTCCCACACCCAACCGACTGTGCCGACGCTGGATGACTTCCTGCCCGAGGGTGACCCGCTCAGTCTGCTCACGGTGCGCTCGCCTCGTCGGGTGGGTGTGGGAGAGGTGACGGACCTACAGAAGCGCGTCCACGGGCTACGCCTCGCCGACGACGTACTAGCGGGCGGGGATCTCATCGGGCCCGCGCTGCGAGAGCTGAGGAAGACCGTCCGTCTGTACCGCGAGAACACGCACACGGAAG
Organism: Streptomyces sp. NPDC051963; assembly: GCF_044593495.1. Lineage (NCBI taxonomy): Bacteria > Bacillati > Actinomycetota > Actinomycetes > Kitasatosporales > Streptomycetaceae > Streptomyces > Streptomyces sp. NPDC051963. Next base: position 68,345 of record NZ_JBIUCC010000002.1, read on the forward strand.
AGGTCGGCCGTGCGCTCTTGGTCCAGATCGGAGAGCTGGCACAGATCGCCGGATGGATTGCGTCCGACGCCGGACGGCACGAGGAAGCCGAGCGGATCTACCGTCTCGGTCTGAGCGCGGCCAAGCAGGCCGAGGACATGACGCTAGCCGGGAACCTGGCTGGCTCGCTCGCCTACCAGATGAGCAACACGGGTCGGACAGACGAGGGCCTGACGCTCGCTCAGGCTGCGCTCCACGACGCGGGAGAAGACGCGCCGGGTAAGGCTCGCGCTCTGTACTGGGACCGCGTCGCGTGGGCGCACACGCAAGCGGGCGGGACGGAGAACGCACGTGCCGCCATGCGCGCGCTGGGCGAGGCGTCGGAAGCGCTGGCCCGGGGTGACGGCGGCAGAGAGGGAGACGAACCGCCGCCCGACTACCTGTACTGGGTAGACGCGGGTGAGCTACAGGTCATGGAGTCGCGCGTCTATACGGAGCTGCGTAGGCCGCTGCGAGCGGTGCCCCTTCTCCGTGACGTGCTCTCGGGTTACGACGCCACGCACACGCGAGAGATGGCGCTGTACCTGTCCTGGCTCGCTATCGCGCTGGCTGACGCGAACGAGCCGGAAGAGGCGGCAGCCGTGGCCGAGCGCGTGATCCGCATAGCGGCAGACGTGGCCTCGGAGCGCACAGCCGAACGGGTGCGCGTCGTGCTGGCCAGGCTCCGTGAGTACGACGACGTGCCAGAGGTCGCGGCACTGCTGGCTGACCACGCAGCCTGACAGGGTGGGTGTGGTGCGTAGGTGATGGACGTACCACACCCACCGTGTCGTCACTCAGTGCTCAGCCGGCCGTCTACCGTCAGTAGCGATCCCCGAGCTGGTGCACCGCGCTGACCGCGCGCTGGCTCGCTTGGTCGTGGGCGTACCTGCGCAGCATGGCCGGAGACTTCCACCCGCGTACGGCCATGACGTTCTCCCCGCTCACGCCCGACGACAGAAGGTCGTCCGTCCACGTATGGCAGTACGAGTGAGGCGACACCTCGGCCGAGTCGTACCCGGCTTCCTCGGCCCGTCGCTTCACCATGCGGTACAGGCCCGAGTAACGGAGCCGGTTCCTGTTCCTCGTGCCCAGCCAGAGCCACGGCCCCTGAGACAGGCTGTGCTCTTCCCGCGCCCGTAGATAACGCTGGAGTGCGCGCACGGTCTTGGGCTGGAGCGGAATGGTTCGTCCATCCTGGCTGTTCCTGTCGCCCTTGAGAGGGACGACGACCAGGGTGTGACCGTGGAGGTCCAAGTCTTGGACCCGGAGGTTCAACAGTTCCTCACTGCGTAGACCCTCTGTCAGAACCCGGATGATGGCGTGGTCTCGGGTGGTCTCGAAGTCTCGGATGCGAGGGTTGCCGTTACCCGTGACTTTCAGACAGTCCGTCACGAACTCCGAGGACAAGGTCTTGGGCTTACCCTGCGGCGGCGCTGAGTAGCGGTGGAGCTTCTTGTCACGCCACGGGTTGGGTACCTCGTACTCCTCTTCCAGCCACGCGAACAGGACGCGGACGTTTCGTTGCAGCGTGGACGTGCCGCCCGTGTAGCCCCCTTTGCCGTCCTGGCTCTTGGGTACGTCGTGGGTGTCGTAGTGATGGCGGAAGAAGCGGTTGAGGAGCGCGGTGTCCACGGCGGTGAAGTCTTCTTCCACACCAGCCGCTGTCATCCATCGGTGCAGCGTGCGAGCCCCTGTCAGGTACGCCCGGACGGTGCCCTGCTGATACGGGCGCCCGAGTCGATTGGTGGTCGTGCTGAGGTGCAGCTCTAGTTCATCGAGCATCGCAGCGCGCACGTCCTGAGCGTCCCTGATGACGCGTACGGACGAGGCAGAGAGCGGCTGTGTGTCTGAGTCTGTCGTCGGCGTAGACGTGCGCCGAGCGCTGCGCAGCGGACTGCGCCGAGTCGCTTTGCCCGGCGCGCTCTGTGCTGCCTTGCGTGGTTGTGCTGGCACGCTTCGTGACCCTCCTGCGGGAGGGAGCTAAGCAAGATCAATCTCCTGAGTCTTCTTGCCTAACCCCGCTGGACATGAGTGCCACAGCGGTATGGATCAGCGTTTGCGCAGCTCAGACATACTGGGCGCCCCCGGCAGGACTCGAACCTGCGGCCAAGCGCTTAGAAGGCGCCTGCTCTATCCACTGAGCTACGGGGGCCGGGTGTGTGGCCTCTGTCGTGGTGCCCGGGTGTGGGCTGATCCGTGACGTTGCCGGGGACAAGGATAAAGCTCCTCGATCCATGTCCCTGTTGCTTCGCCTCCGTGGCTCAATGTGGAGGTTCGGTGAAGCGGTCCTGATAATCGCAGGCAGGTACGAATCGTGCATCGCTTTTGGCGTCTCCCGCCTCGGGTGTTGTGCACTCGTTATGCCTGGGCTTTGCCCTCGCCCCACTCATCCCTTCCATCCCTTGTGTCCTGTCGGCGCGCAGACATGCTCATATGCTTCAAATATCCCCTAAAATTGGGCATTCTTCGCATGTGGTGACCTTGGACGTACGGCCTCAGCTGCTTGACGCACTTTCCGCCCTGCGCGACCGCGTCGCCGTCGCACGCTTTCCGCTACCCCTGGCGGGGGCTCCACGCGCGCGTGCCAACCGCGACGAACTGCTCGCCCAGCTCGACGACTACTTGGTGCCCCGGTTGAGAGAACCTGAAGCGCCGTTGCTCGCCGTGGTGGGGGGATCCACCGGCGCCGGGAAGTCGACGCTGGTCAACTCCCTTGTGGGGCGGCGGGTCAGCGAAGCGGGGGTACTGCGGCCGACGACCCGCACTCCGGTGCTGGTGTGCAACCCGGAGGACCATCACTGGTTCAGCGGGATGCGGGTGCTGCCCGACCTCACGCGCGTGTGGGCGCCCCATCAGGACCCGGGCGACGAACTCCTGTTGCCGGGCGAGGACCCGGCGCGTGTGCTGCGGGTCGAGACCGCCGAAACCCTGCCGCGCGGCATCGCCCTCCTCGACGCGCCCGACATCGACTCCCTGGTGGCCGACAACCGGGTGCTCGCCGCGGAACTGATGTGCGCGGCCGACATCTGGCTCATGGTCACCACAGCCGCCCGCTACGCCGACGCCGTGCCCTGGCACCTGCTGCGCACCGCCAAGGAGTACGACGCCACCCTGGTCACCGTTCTCGACCGGGTGCCCCACCAGGTCGTGTCCGAGGTGTCCCGGCAGTACGCGGCGCTGCTCACCAAGGCCGGACTCGGCCATGTACCCCGGTTCACCGTGCCCGAGTTGCCCGAGTCGGCCTGGGGCGGCGGGCTGCTGCCGGCCACGGCCGTGGCGCCCCTGCGGACCTGGCTCGTCCAGCAGGCCCAGGAACCGGCCGCCCGAGCGCACTCGACGGCCCGTACGGCATACGGCCTCCTGGAGTCGCTCAGATCCCGGATGCCCGAGCTGGCCAGCGCCGCCGCCGCCCAGTACGCGGCCGCGCTACGGCTCACCGCCGCCGTCGACGGGGCGTACGACAGCGAGTACGCGCGCGTGCGGGGCCGTCTTCAGGCGGGCGCCGTGCTCGCGGGCGACGCCCTGAAGCGGTGGCGCGCCTTCCCGCTCGACTGCTCAGCGGGCGAACTGCTCGACGCCCTTGTGGAGAGCCTCGCCGCACTCCTGCTGTGCGCCGTCACCGCCGCCGACGAGCGCGTCGACGACGCCTGGCGGCGCGAACCCGCCTCGGGCGCGCCCGGGCTCACCGACCCCGATCCGTCACTGGAGAGCGCCGAGCACCGGATCGGGATGGCCGTACGGCGATGGCGGCGGGAGCTCGAGGAGTACGCCGAGGAGGAGGTACGCGACGTCGACCGGAGTGTCGCGCCCGATCCGGAAGTGGTCTCCGCCCTCGCCGCCACCACCCTGCTCGGCGGTCGCCGGGCGCGGTCGGCCGGTGAGGGGCTCGCCGAGCGGATCGGCGCCCATGGTGCGCTGCGGCTGCGCGACCGGGGCGGACGGCTGCTCGCCGACCACCTGGACCGGGTCATGCACACCGAACGCGAACGCCGTCTCGCCCCGCTCGACGCACTCGAAGTACACCCCGAACCCCAGGCCGAACTCATCGCCGCGTTGTCCGTACTGCAGAAGGAGAGGTGACCGGTGACCGCCATCACTGACCAGGACCACACCGAGCACGCCGATCATCCGGAGACCGCGGTATCCGAGGACGCCCGCCTCGACATCGAGCTCCCTGAAGAGAGCTCTTTCGGCAACGGCGTCCTCGGGAAGAGCCAGGACGAGGAGAGCGCATCCATGGACGACCGGCCCGACCGGCCCTTCGAGGACGGGGGCGACGGTGACCGCGACCGCGACGAGCTCGCGCGTGTGGGGGACGGTGGCGATTCCGGGCGGCTGGAGGTTGGGCGCCTGGAGGCTGGGCGGCTGGATTCTGGGCGTCCGGACGCCGGCCGTCTGGACTCCGGGCGTCTGGACTCCGGGCGTCTGGACGCCGAGCGTGCGGAATCTGGTCGTGCGGAGTCCGGTCGTACGAAATCCGGTCTCACGGAGTCAGGTCCCTCGGAGTCCGGCCGACAGGACTCTGGTCGGCAGGAATCCGGCGGTGCGGAATCAGGCCGTAGCGAGTCCGGCCGTAGCGAGTCCGGCCGTAGTGAGTCCGGCGGTGCGGAATCCGGCGGCGCTGAGTCCGTCGGCACGGAGTCGTCCGGGCGTACCGAATCCGGCTCTCCCTGGGACGACGGGCTGATCGCGCGGCGGGTCGACGAGAGCGCTGTCGCGGAGCCGGTCGCCGTCGTGGAGAAGCGGCGCTCCGGACCGCAGAACGTGGCGCCGCTGGCGTACGACGGGCCGCTGCGGTCGCGACTGGACGGGCTGCGGGAACTGGTCGGGCTGTCCCGCGCGCGGCTCGACAGCGTGACGCTCGCCGAGGCGGGACGTGTCCTCGACGAGGCGGCGGCGCGGCGCAGGCTTTCCGGGCAGCACACCGTCGTGGCGATCGCGGGCGCGACCGGCAGCGGAAAGTCGCAGCTGTTCAACGTGCTCGCCGGAGTGAACATCTCGGAGACCGGGGTGCGCCGCCCCACCACCGCCGCCCCCATCGCGTGCAGCTGGAGCGACGGCGCCTCGTCCCTCATCGACCGGCTCGGCATTCCCGGGCGGCTGCGGCGGCGCCCGGTGCAGAACCCGGACGCGGAGGCGGAGTTGCGCGGGCTCGTCCTGGTCGACCTGCCCGACCACGACTCGGCCGCCGTGGAGCACCGCGAGCAGGTGGACCGGGTCCTGGCGCTCGTCGACGCGGTCATCTGGGTCGTCGATCCGGAGAAGTACGCCGACGCCGTGCTGCATGAGCGCTATCTGCGGCCGATGGCGGGGCACGCGGAGGTCATGTTCGTGGTCCTCAACCAGATCGACCGGCTTCCCGGTGAGGCCACCGATCAGGTCCTCGACGACCTGCGGCGGCTCCTCGACGAGGACGGGATCGCGCTGGGGGAGTACGGCGAGCCGGGCACGATCGTGCTCGCGCTCTCCGCTCTCACCGGGGACGGGGTGGGGGACCTGCGCGAGGCGCTGGGGCAGTTCGTGGCGGAGCGCGGAGCCGCGGCGCGTCGGATCTCGGCCGATGTGGAGGCCGCGGCAGGACGGCTGCGGCCGCTCTACGCCACGGGGCGGCGGAGCGGGCTCACCGAGGAGGCGCGGGACGAGTTCTCCGCGCGGCTCGCGGACGCGGTGGGCGCCACCGCCGCCGGTGAGGCCGCCGAACGCGCGTGGCTGCGCAACGCCGGCCGCGCGTGCGGGACGCCCTGGCTGCGACTGTGGCGGTGGTACAACGACCGGCGCGAACCTCCCACCGGGCGGGTGACGTTGCGCGCGCAGGCCGACGAGGAGGCCACGGCCCGGCAGCGCGTCGAGCAGGCGGTGCGGGCCGTGTCCGAGCGAGCTTCGGCGGGGTTGCCCATCCCGTGGGCGCAGGCCGTGCGGGAAGCGGCCGTACGCGGGGCGCAAGGGCTGCCCGAGGCGCTTGACGAGCTGGCGGCGCGGGCCGGGCTGCCTCCGGGGCGGCCGCCGCGGCCGGGCTGGTGGCCGGTTGCGGTGCTGGCGCAGGCCTCCATGACGATCCTTCAGATTGTCGGCGGGCTGTGGCTGGCGGGGCAGATCTTTCGGACGATGGCGCCGAACCTGGGCGTGCCGGTGCTGCTGATGGTCGCCGGCATCATCGGTGGTCCGCTCGTCGAGTGGAGCTGCAAGCTGGCGGCGCGCGGACCGGCGCGGCGGTACGGGCTCGAGGCGGAGCGGCGATTGCGGGAGGCGGCCGCCGGGTGCGGGCGGGCGCGCGTGCTGGATCCGGTGGCGGCGGAGCTGCTGCGGTATCGGGAGGTGCGGGAGCAGTACGGGAGGGTGCTGGGGGTGGAGGCCGTGGGGCGGTGAAGGGAGGCGAGGGGAGGTGAGGGGAGGTGAGGGGAGGTGAGGGGAGGCAGGGTTTCGTGGGGTTCCCGCCGTGGGTCACCTGTTCGGGTGGTGGAGTTTTCCACAGGCGGGCGGTGGTCCACAGCGCTCAGCGGGTTCGGCCCGGTGGAGGCAGTCTGGCTCTGCGGCGATCGCGTCGGACGCGGTCGTCGTGGTGACGGCGGTGTACCTGGTGTGCGCGGTCGTTGCGGCAGACGCAGCCGTACGGGACGGGCCCGTCGGCGTTTCCGCCCGGGGTGAGCGCTCGGGGCGAGGGAGGGGTTGTGATGAACGAGACGATGGTCTGCGCTGTGGGCAACGTGGCGACGCAGCCGGTGTACCGCGATCTGGCGGCGGGCAGTTCGGCGCGGTTCCGGCTGGCGGTGACCGCGCGTTACTGGGACCGCGAGAAGGGCGTCTGGACCGACGGGCACACCAACTTCTTCACCGTGTGGGCCAATCGGCAGTTGGCCACGAACGCGGCGGCGTCGCTGTCGGTGGGCGATCCGGTCATCGTGCAGGGCAGGCTGAAGGTACGTTCGGACGTGCGCGAGGGGCAGAGCTGGACGTCGGCCGACATCGACGCGGTGGCGATCGGGCACGACCTCGCACGGGGCACGTCGGCGTTCCGGCGCGCGAACAAGCCGGAAATGTGGGCGGCGGGTTCACCGTCGCAGCCGGAGCCCAGTTGGGAGACGCCGCCCGGTGACTCGGCCGGTGACACGGCCGGCTCGGATGCCCAACGGGAACAGGAACCCATGGCAGTGACGTGATGTCAGCTGCCGGGCTGCCGGGCCGTCTGCACGGCCGTGATTCCAACTGCCGCCGTGAGGCGATTGTCGGCCGTCGTCCTACCTGACTGAACTGCGGCTTATCGGCGAATGCGCACCCCGCAACTGTGGTGGATTTGTCGATAAGCCCTGCTCATAAGCGGTCTTGGCGATAACGATTCCGAGTCGGATCGGCTGTCCGACGGCATCCCTGGGAGGTGTGGTGCGCCACGTCCTTAGGATGCGGTGCGTAGCTCTCGGGGCTTCTGATTCTGCTGGTGGGACCGTACCCCCACGTCAACGGGTCCTGCTCGAAGGGGAATTCTGTGTTTTCTTCGTTCTCTGCGTTGTCCGCACGCAGGCGAGGGGCAGTCCGCCTCGCCGCGGCGACGTTGGTGTCCGGGCTCGCCGCCGTCGCCGGTGTGATGGCGGGTGCCGGCCCGGCGGCCGCCGACGGGACGACGCAGAACCAGGGCGGGGCGACCGCCACCATAGGTGGCCTGAAGACGTACGGCGCGGCCGTGATCCATGACGCGGCCGGCGACCAGGAGCTGTCGGCGGGTCTGTTCGAGATGTCCGTCGAGGGCGGCGGCATGCTTCAGACGTACTGCGTCGACATCCACAACCCCACGCAGAAGGACGCCAAGTACCACGAGACGCCCTGGAGCGGCACCTCTCTTGGCGCCAACAAGGACGCGGGCAGGATCCGCTGGATCCTTCAGAACTCCTACCCGCAGGTGAACGACCTCGCGGCGCTCGCCGCCAAGGCGGGCGTCAAGGGCGGTCTCACCGAGCAGGACGCGGCGGCCGGCACCCAGGTGGCCATCTGGCGCTACTCGGACGACGTGGATGTCGACGCCGTCGACCCGCAGGCCGAGAAGCTCGCGGACTACCTCGAGAAGAACGCCCGCGACGTGTCGGAGCCCAAGGCGTCGCTGACCCTGGACCCGCCCGCGATCTCCGGCCGCCCCGGCGAGCGGCTCGGCCCGGTGACGGTGCACACCAACGCGGACTCCGTGACGGTGACACCGCCGGCGGACGCCGCCACGAGCGGGGTGAAGATCGTCGACCGTGACGGCGAGGCCGTTCCTTCGGCGGCGGAAGGCAGTCAGCTGTTCTTCGACGTGCCGGAGGACGCGGCAGCGGGGGCGGCCGAGCTGACCGTCCAGGCCTCCACCACCGTGCCGGTGGGCCGCGCCTTCGCCTCCGAGAGCCGCAGCCAGACCCAGATCCTGGCCGGCTCCAGCGAGTCCACGGTCTCGGCGACGGCAAGCGCGACCTGGGCCGAGCAGGGCGCCATACCCGCACTGTCCGCGGTGGAGAACTGCGCCGTGGGCGGGGTGGACCTCACCGCGGCCAACGAGGGCGACGAAGAGTTCACCTTCGAGCTGATGGGGATCGAGCACACCATCGCGGCCGGCGAGTCCCGGACGGTGACGATTCCCCTGCGGGAGGACCAGGCCTACGACTTCACGATCGAGGCTCCGGGCGGCTTCCAGAAGCGGTTCACCGGCGTCCTCGACTGCCAGACACAGGGCAGCGAGAGCGGCGACTCGACCCAGACCCTCAGCGAGCCCAGCCCGGCCACCGTGGGCGGCACCGCAACCGACACCAACCTCGCCGAAACCGGCAGCTCCGACGCGACCCCGGTGATCGGCGGGACCGCCATCGCCCTCGTCGTGATCGGCGGCGGCGTCCTGGTCCTCGTACGCAACAAGAAGGCGCCCACGAAGGGCTGACCGGGGTGGCTCCGGTCACCCGAGCCGGGCGAGGACCGCGACCGGACGGTTCCTCCGGCACGACAAGGCCGATTCCATGCCGGTGAGGGGCCGTGTCACCCGTGGGCCGCCTGTGGCCGTCGGGTGGCTGGCGCCGGTGCCTGTTTCAAAGCCCACAGCGGGACGGCCAAGTATTGCTGTCAGCACGCGCTGCCGGCGCCCGGTCAGAGGGGCAACGAAGATCACTGCGCCGGCATTGGCCTGGTCGCAGGCCCGAGCGACCTCGCGGACCTTTCCATGGCTCGGCAGCGTCCGCGAGGAATAGGGCAGGTCATCTTCTGGACCCCGCCGTCCGAGACGCCTCGACGCTGCACGATCTGCGCGATGACCCGAGCGCCCCCAACCACGCCCGACAGCCCCAGCCGCCCCCACCCCCCACCTCCGAACCCCCAGGTCAGCGCCCCCCACCCATACCCGTTTCCCCCGAGGGGTGGCGATCCGGCAAGATGGGGTGTATCTGCCCACTGCCAGAATTCAAGCTGCCGGACGGTTTCTCTTGGCTGAGTACATCTACACCATGCGCAAGACGCGTAAGGCGCACGGCGACAAGGTGATCCTTGACGACGTGACGCTGAGCTTCCTGCCCGGCGCGAAGATCGGTGTGGTCGGTCCGAACGGGGCCGGTAAGTCCACCGTTCTCAAGATCATGGCCGGTCTTGAGCAGCCGTCCAACGGCGATGCCTTCCTGTCGCCCGGCTACTCCGTCGGCATGCTCCTCCAGGAGCCGCCGCTCGACGAGTCCAAGACGGTCCTGGAGAACGTGCAGGACGGCGCCGCCGAGGTCATGGGCAAGCTCAAGCGTTTCAACGAGGTCGCCGAGCTCATGGCGACCGACTACTCGGACGCGCTGATGGAGGAGATGGGCAAGCTCCAGGACGACCTGGACCACGCCAACGCGTGGGACCTGGACACGCAGCTGGAGCAGGCCATGGACGCCCTGGGCTGCCCGCCCGGCGACTGGCCCGTCACCAACCTCTCCGGTGGTGAGCGGCGTCGCGTGGCGCTCTGCAAGCTGCTTCTCGAGGCTCCCGACCTGCTGCTCCTCGACGAGCCCACCAACCACCTGGACGCCGAGTCCGTGCAGTGGCTGGAGCAGCACCTCGCGAAGTACGCCGGCACCGTCGTCGCCGTCACCCACGACCGGTACTTCCTCGACAACGTCGCCGAGTGGATCCTCGAGCTGGACCGCGGTCGTGCCCACCCGTACGAGGGCAACTACTCCACGTACCTCGACAAGAAGGCCTCCCGCCTCAAGGTCGAGGGCCAGAAGGACGCCAAGCGCGCCAAGCGGCTCAAGGACGAGCTGGAGTGGGTGCGGTCCAACGCCAAGGGGCGGCAGGCCAAGTCCAAGGCGCGTCTGTCCCGCTACGAGGAGATGGCCGCCGAGGCGGACAAGATGCGGAAGCTGGACTTCGAGGAGATCCAGATCCCGCCGGGCCCGCGGCTCGGCAGCATCGTCGTCGAGGTCAACAACCTCTCCAAGGCCTTCGGCGACAAGGTCCTCATCGACGACCTCTCCTTCACCCTGCCCCGTAACGGCATCGTCGGCGTCATCGGCCCGAACGGCGCCGGCAAGACCACCCTCTTCAAGATGATCCAGGGTCTGGAGACCCCGGACTCCGGCAGCATCAAGGTCGGCGACACCGTCAAGATCTCCTACGTCGACCAGAGCCGCGAGAACATCGACCCGAAGAAGTCGCTGTGGGCCGTGGTCAGCGATGAGCTCGACTACATCAATGTGGGTCAGGTCGAGATGCCCTCTCGGGCCTACGTCTCCGCCTTCGGGTTCAAGGGTCCCGACCAGCAGAAGCCGGCCGGTGTCCTCTCCGGTGGTGAGCGCAACCGACTGAACCTCGCGCTCACCCTCAAGCAGGGCGGCAACCTGCTCCTCCTCGACGAGCCGACGAACGACCTCGACGTCGAGACCCTCTCCAGCCTCGAGAACGCCCTGCTGGAGTTCCCGGGCGCGGCTGTGGTCGTCTCCCACGACCGGTGGTTCCTGGACCGGGTCGCCACGCACATCCTCGCCTACGAGGGTGAGTCCAAGTGGTTCTGGTTCGAGGGCAACTTCGAGTCGTACGAGAAGAACAAGGTCGAGCGGCTCGGCCCGGACGCCGCCCGCCCGCACCGCGCCACCTACAAGAAGCTGACCCGGGGCTGATCTCTTGCGGCATATCTACCGCTGCCCGCTGCGCTGGGCGGACATGGACGCGTACGGCCACGTCAACAACGTGGTCTTCCTCCGCTACCTGGAGGAGGCCCGTATCGACTTCCTGTTCCGCCCGGAGAAGGACTTCAAGCAGGGGTCGGTGGTGGCACGCCATGAGATCGACTACAAGCGGCAGCTCGTCCACCGGCACACGCCCGTGGACATCGAGCTGTGGATCACACAGATCAGGGCGGCCTCCTTCACCATCACCTACGAGGTCAAGGACCCGGACCAGCTCTATGTCCGGGCCTCGACGGTGATAGTGCCGTTCGACTTCGAGGCGCAGCGCCCGCGCCGGCTCACGGCGGAGGAACGGGAGTTCCTCGCGGAGTACAGGGATGACGACGAGGAGGAGGCCGTCGCCGCATGACGGTGCTCCACCTCGCCGACGAGGGGGAGGCGGCGGATTTCGCGGCCTTCCTCTCCCGGCTGCTCCACTACGACCGTGGAGCAGCGGTGCGCCTTCAGGCGGCCGGGACCGCGCTCGCCGTCTTCGGGCGGCCGCCGTCCTTCGAGGTGCTGGCGATCCGTACGGTGCGGCTCGCCAAGCCGTACGAGAACGGGCTCGAAGTGACGCTGGACGTGACCGTCTCCGCCGGTGAGCTGCTGGAGGCCGTGGACGAGTCGGCGGCCACGGCCGTCGTCCCGGACGCGGTCACCGGTCCGCCGTGGGCCGGGGTGCTGCCGCCGCGCGGCGGGTGGCGGCCCGAGGCGGGGCTGCCGGCGCCGGACGCCCTGCGGGCGATGGTCCGCGCGGGGGTCGCCGAATTCCGGTCCCGTATCGAGGAGTTGACGTCCGAGCGGCGTACACGGACCGAACTCGACCGGATCGGGCGGGAGATCTGGTCCCGGTCGGTCGGGGACACCCACCTGCCGGTTCGGGCCGTGCACGCGGCCCAGTCACTGGGCTTTCTTCGCGTACGACCTGACACGCACCTGCCCGACGAAGCCCAGCTCGGGCTGTTCTCGTCGGGCGCGTGGCTCAGGCTGCGCACGCCGTACGGGTCGATTGCCGTACGCAGGGCGGGACTTGGGGCGTTGGACGTCAGCGTGTCCCGCTAGATGCGTTCCTCCCTTTGTCCCTCCCTCCGGATTCCTCCGGTCAGCCCGGGGTGTTCAGCATCGAGGCCGCCGCGTACGTCAGGTAGTTCCACAGCGTGCGCTCGTGCTCCTCGGAGAGGCCGAGTTCGTCGACGGCGTCGCGCATGTGCTTCAGCCAGGCGTCGTGTGCCGCGCGGTCGACGGTGAAGGGCGCGTGGCGCATACGCAGACGCGGGTGGCCGCGGTTCTCGCTGTACGTCGTCGGGCCGCCCCAGTACTGGATCAGGAAGAGAGCGAGGCGGTCCTCGGCCGGGCCCAGGTCCTCCTCGGGATACATGGGGCGCAGGATCGGGTCCTCGGCCACCCCCTCGTAGAAACGGTGGACGAGCCGACGGAAGGTCTCCTCCCCGCCGACCTGCTCGTAGAAGGTCTGCTCCTGAAGCGTGCCGCGCCGAATCTCATTCACACCACCCATGGTCTCAGACGGGGCGGACCAGGACTCAAGGCTTAGGACCACCCGTACGGACTCCCGGACCGGCTCCCATGCAGACCCCGTACTGGCCCTCGCACCCGTACCGCAGGACAGTGGACATATGAGTGCTCACGCTCTCGACAGCGAACTCGACGACCTCGCCGCCTCGGCGCGGGCGGCGATGGTGCGTGAGATCGAGCTGAGCGGGGCCTGGGCCGGGGATCCGGTGTGGCGGGAGGCGTTCGAGGCGGTGCCGCGCCACCTCTTCGTGCCGTACTACTACGTCGGCGTCATGGGCGGCTACGAGCGCCGGTGGGGTGAGAGCCCCGACCCGCGCACGCGCGAACACTGGGTGCGCGGTGCCTACGCCGACACCCCGCTGGCCACCAGGATGCGCGACGGCGAGCTGGTCTCCTCCAGCAGCCAGCCCTCGCTCATGGCGATCATGCTGGTCGAGCTGTGCGTGGAGGACGGTGACCGGGTCCTGGAGATCGGCGCGGGCACCGGTTACAACGCGGCCCTGATGGCCCACCGGCTCGGCGACGACGACCTGGTCACCACCGTCGACCTGGAACCGGAGATCACCGAGTCGGCCCGCCGGCATCTGGCCGCCGCCGGCTACCACCCGACCGTCGTCACCGGGGACGGAGCGCGCGGGGTGCCGGAACGCGCCCCCTTCGACCGGATCATCGCGACCTGCACCCTGACCTCGGTCCCGCGCGCCTGGCTGGCCCAGTGCCGTCCCGGCGCCCGCATCCTGACACCGCTGGCCACCGGCCTGATCGCGCTGGAGGTGCAGGACGCCGAGCACGCCGAGGGGCGGTTCCTGCACACGCCCGCCTATTTCGTGCGGCTGCGTGGGTCCGGCCGGCCGGAGGCGGAACCCGCGCACCTCGGCGGTGTACCGCGCCGGGCCCGGGAGCACGAGCTGTTCCGCTTCCTGCTGGCCCTGAGCCGCGGCGGCCTCGAACCGCAGGAGGCGTACGCGCTGTGGCAGCGCGAGGGGCAGCCGCAGCGCGAGCGCTACGGCATCACGATCAGCGGCGAGCACGAGTGGGCGTGGCTGGACGAACCGGAGGGGCCGTATGCGTGGCCCCTCCCGAACGATCGGCCTCAGCTACTGACCGAGTGATCGGACGGGCCTAGCCCCGCCGGATCGTGATCGTCGTCCACGCGCCTACGTGCACCCGGTCCCCGTCCTGCAACGGCACCGGCACGAAGGGCTGGATCGGTTCCTCGGAGTTGTTGACCGTGGTGCCGTTCGTCGAGTTCTGGTCGACGACCGCCCAGGTGCTGTCCGGCTGCTGGACCAGCACCGCGTGCTGGTGCGAGACGCCCGGGTCCTCCGGCGGCACCGAGAGGTCGATGTCGGGGGTGTCGCCGGTGGAGTGGCGGCGCCGGCCGATGGTGACCTGGTTGCCGGTGAGCGTGCGCTGCTGCTCGGGCGAGTACGCGGGCAGGTTGAGGCCCGCGGCCTCGGGACCGGAGCGCTGCATCATCGCCATGAAGTAGTCACGGTCCGGACCGATGGTCGCCAGCCAGGTCGCGGGCCCCTGCTGGAACGGCGGGCCGGGCGGGGCCTGGGTCGCGCCGGGCTGCGGATAGCCGTAGCCGCCCTGACCGGGGCCGGGGCCGCCGGGGGCGGTCGAGGCGGGCGGGGAGATCACCCAGTCGTCATTGCCGCCGCCGAAGGACTGACCGCCCTGCTGGGGCCGGTTCGTCTCCTGCGGGTACGCGGGCGGGGCGGGCGGACCGGACTGCTGGAACGCCTGTGCGGGATGGCCGGGACCACCGGGGCCACCGGGGCCACCAGGAGTCGGCCCGGGCGGCGGCGGGACCGGTCGCGACGGATCGCCGCCGTATCCGGGCTGACCGCCGTATCCGGGCTGACCACCCGGGCCGGGCTGACTACCCGGGCCGGGCTGCCCACCCGGGCCGGGCCGGCCACCGTAACCGGGCTGACCACCAGGCCCTGAAGGTCCGGGCGGTCCGGGCGGACCGGAAGGCGCCGACGGGTCCGTGCCGAACGGCGGGAGCGGCTCGGCGGGCCGGTTCATCTGCGACGGACGCGAGCTCTGGTAGTCGTACGACTCTCCGCCGCCGTACGACGGGCCGGGCGGCGGCGCCTGCTGCTGATAGCGCACGCCCGGGCCGGGGGCCGACGGGTGCGGGGCGGCAGGGGTGTACGAGGTCGCCGTGTTCGTCAGGAAGTTCCACCGGCACTCCTCGCAGAACGGCGCGCCGCCCTCACGCGGCGTGCGGCACTGCGGGCAGAGCTCCGGCTCGGGGTCCGGCACGGCGGACAGGTGCGGACGCCCGCCGGGGTGAGCACCGGGCGGCGGGGGTGGGGCCTGGGCCGGGCCCGGCTGCGGGTAGCCGTAACCGGCGGCCTGGGGCGGCGGCGGAGGGGGCGGGGGCACGGCACCGGCCATGCGGTGACCGCAGACCTCGCACCAGTCGTCGGAACCCGACTGGTGTCCGTTCGGGCAGGTCGGCATGTCGGCGCTTCCCCCTCTCCTTTCCGGCCTCGATGACCGGATTTTTTCCAACCCCTAGGGGTCGGGCTCGCAACTGTCTCAGGTCACTTCTTTACACGAACAGTCTTTGTGGACCGGGTCTCGAGGGTCATCTCATCGGCCTCCGCGACCTTCGCCTTCAGTCGCACAGTACCTGTCGCGGCATCGACAACGTCCACCACCTTCGCAAGGAGTTTCGCCGTATCCGCATTTCCCGAGGCACTGGCGAGCTGAACGGCCCGGCCCAGTTTGGCCGTTGCTCCATCCATATCGCCCGCTTTGCGCAGATCCAGACCTTGTTGGATGGCTTGTGCCAGTTCGGCCTGGCCGGTGTAGTGGGCGACTTGGGGGTTGATCGAGGTCGAGGCGACCATGTCGTCGGTCCACACGGCCCTTACGAGGCCCTGCGCGCCGAGGTTCTGGACCGTG
The DNA here is from genome assembly GCF_044593495.1 of Streptomyces sp. NPDC051963. Lineage (NCBI taxonomy): Bacteria > Bacillati > Actinomycetota > Actinomycetes > Kitasatosporales > Streptomycetaceae > Streptomyces > Streptomyces sp. NPDC051963. The sequence goes on from NZ_JBIUCC010000002.1 coordinate 83,965, forward strand.
CCGTCGGGCTGCGGAATGACCAGGGAGACACGGGCGGCCAGCATCTCCTGGCCGAGGTTCGCGGCCGGGACCTCGACGCAAACGTGGTAGTCACGGGACTCGTCTCCCCAGGAGCCGGTGGGGTAGTCCCCGGCGCGCGGGCCGGACTCGGTGCGGCGGTCGGTCAACGGCTCGACGGTGGGCGCGACTTGTTTGACGAACTTGACCGTGGTGCCCACCGGCGTCCAGAGCCGCAGGGCGACGTCCGCGACCTCCTTGCCCATGGCCGTCTCCATCATCTGCGTGAAGTCGGCGGCGAGACCGGCCGGGTCGGCGACGATGTCGGCGCTGCCGAGCAGGGCGGAGGCGATCCCTGTGACTTCCTTCACTTCCCAGTCGGTGCCCACACCGCGGGCGTCACAGGTGAAGCGTCCGGCGCTGGAGTCGAGCGAGGCCTTCAGGGCTTCGGCCGACTCGTGTTCGTTGCGGCCGTCGGTGAGCAGGATGCCGTGCCGGATGGCGACGTCGGCCGAGGAGAGCAGACCGTCGGCGAGGTGCAGCCAGGTCCCGATGGCCGTACCGCCGCCGGCGCTGAGCTTGCGCAGCGCCTGCTTGGCCTGGTCGCGGGTGGCGGCGTCGGCGATCGCGAGGCGCCCGTTGCCCGGGTAGACCTCCTTGGCGACGTGCGTGCCGCCGATCACCGCGAAGTGCACGCCGTCGCGCAGGGTGTCGATCGCGGCGGCCGTGGCGTCGCGGGCGTTGCGCATCTTGGTCGGCGGGTAGTCCATCGAGCCCGAGCAGTCGACCATGATCGCCACCGCCGCGTCCGGGCCCTGTCCCGGTGCGTAGAGGTGGGGTGCCGCGACCGCGCTTCCGATCGTGCCGCCGCCGGTCGCGGTCACGGTGACGATGGCGCTGACCTCGCGGGCGCCCTCCGGCAGGTACTCGTTCTGATAGACGTCCACCGAGAACTGCGGCACATTCGACTTCGAGAAATTGGCCATGCCTTCTCTGATCCCCCTCGAAAACCCCACAGGAGCGGGGTGATGACTGTGTCCGGACCGGTCCCCTCCGGCCCGTTTTGCGCTGCGGCCTCAGGCCGATCCTGCCCCCTGCGGAGGGGTCGGGAACGGGACGACGGCCACTGTTACGTTGTCGTGGCCCCCGCCGTCGAGTGCGTGACCGACCAGGACCTGGGCGCTGTGCAGGGGGCGCGCGGCGGCGTCGAGGGGGACGACCTCGGCCATCTCCTCTGCCGCTTCGGCGTAGTTCCACAGTCCGTCGGTGCACACCACCACTACACCCGCACGGTCCGGCTTGAAGGAAGCGGTGTGCGGCTCCAGTTCGTAGGCGTCGGCGCCGAGCCAGCCGGTGATCGCGTGGGCGCGCTCGTCGGCGTACGCCTCGGCCTCGCTCATCAGGCCCGCGGCGACCATCTGCGCGGCCCAGGAGTCGTCCTCGGTGAGCCGGGCCGGGTGCGAACTGCGGTCCACCGGCACCCAGTAGGCGCGGCTGTCGCCGACCCAGCCGACGACCAGCAGACCGGCGGTGACCACCGCGCCGACAAAGGTGCAGGCGGGGGCGTTCTGGTGCGGGGCGTGCTCGCGGGCCGTCGCCGGTTCTCCGGCCAGCGCGTTGACCGCGCGCGAGGCGGCGACGATCGCCTCGTGCATCGCCTGCTGCGGGTGCGTGCCGCGCGGCAGGGCGGCGAGCAGTGACTCGCTCGCGGCCCGGGACGCGGCGAGTGAGGCGTCATCCGGGCGGGTCGCGGAGGAGACGCCGTCGCAGACGATCGCCACGGTCGCGGGTGCGCCGTCGGGCAGCGCGGTGTTGCCGAGGGCGAACGCGTCCTCGTTGCGGTGGTGGCGCAGACCGCGGTCGCTGACGGCGGCGACCGGGCCGGTGTCCAGCTCCATGTGGTCCCGTTCGCGGGGCTGGGCGTGTCCGCAGTTCTCGCAGTAGCCGTCGCCGTCGACCCGCCCCGAACGGCAGGCCACGCACAGGGTGGTGCCTTCCGGCGGGGTCGCCAGGTCGGCGATGCGCGGGTCGGGCGCCTGGAGCGGGTACTCGTCGGGCTCCGGCGGACGGTCGAAGCGGACACCGGAGGCGGGGGACACGGGGGAGCCCACCGGTGCCTGCGCAGGAAGGACGTGGCCGCCCGAGTCCGTCCCCTGGAGGTCGGTCGGCAGATGCGTGGCGGCGGGCCGGCCGGGCGCAACGGGCCAGTCCGCGCCGGCGACACCGGCCGGTGGGGGTGGTGCCGAGCCGTTCATGATGATCGTCGGCTCGTCGTCCGGCCGTGCGGGGACGGCGGACAGGTCGTATCCGCACGCACCGCAGAAACGGTCACCCGACTCGAGGGGCTCCTCGCAGCTCGGGCACCGGGACAGGGCGGTCTGCTGGGGCATCTGCGACATCAACTACACCCACGTCCGGGGGCGGTAACGGTTGGCACGTTCCACCAGGTCGATCCTCTCCTCGCCGCCCCGCGCGAGCCGGGCCAGCGTGCGGTACGAACGCTCCAGTCCGAAACGCAGTCCCCGCTCGTCCAGGCCGCTGCCGAGCAGCACCCGTCCCCCGGCGGCGGGGGGTACGGAACCCTGGCCCCCGGAGAGTATCCAGTCCAGCGCACTGCCGAGGACTTCTGCCGACAACTGCTCGCGCCGCGCGGGATCCAGACCGTACGCCTCCAGCGCCTCGACCTGCGCGGCGGCCGCGGTCAGATCCTCCAGGAAGGGTACGTCGGTGGCGACGGCCGTGCGCTGACGCAGCCGCGCCCGGACGGCGGCCACGCGCGCGGCCGTGTAGTGGATGGACGACTCCGGAATCGACTCCAGAGTGCGTACGGCACTTCTGCGGTCGCCCGTCGCGAGCTGGACCCGGGCCAGGCCGAACGCCGCGCTCACATAGCTCGGGTCGGTCGACCACACCAGGCGGTAGTACTCGGCGGCGTTGTCGAGCTGGCCCAGCACCTCCGCGCACAGGCCGAGGGCCAGCTTGGGCGTGGGCTCGCCGGGGAAGGCGTCGTAGATCGCGTCGAAGGAGAGCGCGGCGCCTTCGTGATCGCCGGTGACCAGCGCGGCGACACCTCGGTACCAGACGACCCGCCAGTCGTCCGGGTGGTCGGCCTCCAGGCTCGCGAGGGTCTCCAGGGCGGTGTCGGAGTCGCCGTTCTCCAGCCGGGCTCTGAGCTGCCTGAGCCGTGTCTCGGTCGACTGGGCGGGCGCGGCGGCGAGCGCACTGATCAACTCGCCCGGCGCGGAGGCGATGAGACCGGCCAGGAACCCGGCGTTGGGGTCGCCGGGGTCGACATGGGGGACCGGCAGGGCCAGCGCCGCGGCACCGGTGTTCACGGCTTTCACGATGCCCGGCGTGCCGTGGCCGTTGACGGCCGAGCCGCTCGGCAGTTCGGCGGCCGCGGTGGACGAGGACCGCCGGGCGGCGACGACTCTCGCCCCCAGCCGCGACACGTCCCCCTCCAGCTTCGGGAACAACTCCGCGTCCGTCACCTTCACTTCGGGTCCGAACAGCGTCGACAGCGACGGCCGGGCGCGTCCCGTCTGGAGGGAGACGACCTCCCGCAGAACACCCGTCAGCTGCTCGGTCATTTCCTCCGCAGAGGCGAACCGGCGGGCCGGGTCCGGGTCGGTGGCGCGGACCAGGAGCCGGTAGAAGGACTCGTACTGCCGGAAGACCTCGATGTTGTCCGGGTCGGGCAGCGAGTCCACGAACACGTTCGTGTAGCCCTGGAAGTCGAAGGTGAGGACGGCGAGCGTCCGCGCGACCGTGTACAGGTCGGACGCGACCGAGGGGCCGATGTCCGCCATCTCCGGCGCCTGATAGCCCACCGTGCCGTAGATGGCCGACTCCTCGTCGTCCATCCTGCGCACCGCGCCCATGTCGATCAGCTTGAGCTGGTCCTCGGTCTGGATGGCGTTGTCGACCTTGAAGTCGCAGTACAGGAGGTTGCGGCTGTGCAGGTGCCCGAGCGCTTCGAGGGCCTCGATGCCGTACGCGCACGCCTGTTCCACGGGCAGCGGCTCCCGCTTCCCCTCCGGTGTACGACGCTCGTTGGCGATCTCCTTCAGCGATTTGCCGCCGACGTACTCCATGACGATGTACCCGTCCAGCGATCCTGTCCGCTGGTCGAGGTGCTCCACGAAGTTGTAGATCCGCACGATGTTGGCGTGCTCGATCTCCGCGAGGAAGCGCCGCTCGGAGATGGCGGCGGCCATCGCGTCCTGGTCGCCGGTGTCCAGCAGGCCCTTCAGCACGACCCACCGGTCCGACACCGCGCGGTCCACCGCGAGGTAGACCCAGCCCAGGCCGCCGTGCGCCAGACAGCCCGCGACCTCGTACTGGCCGTGGACGACGTCTCCGGACTTCAGCTTCGGGACGAAGGAGTACGGGTGGCCGCACTTGGTGCAGAACCCTTCCGTACGGCCCTCTCGGTCGCCGCGTGACCGGCCGACCGGGGCCCCGCAGTCGGAGCGGGAGCAGAACCGCTTGCGCTCGGGGACCTCAGGGTTCTCCAGGACCATCTCGCGGGGGTCGGGCCGGGGCACCTCCGGCACCTGGACGAGCCCGACGCCGAGCCGACCGCGGCCGCTGGACCCCGCCGAGGAGCCGGAGCTGCGCACCGACACCGAGCGGCCCGTGGAACGGCCCGACAGGGAGCGCGACAGACGTCCCGACACCGAGCGTCGCGACTTCGACGAGTGCGACGACGTACGCGAGCTGGGGGTGGAGCCGGAGCGTGAACTCTCGCTGCCGGTCGAGCCCTTGTCACCGCCGGTGTTCCCGGTGGACCGCGAGCCGGTGCCTCCCCCGGAGGAGGGGCCCCCGGCCGAGACGACCGGGGCGAGACCGCAGGTGTCGCAGTACAGCTCGCCGCCGCCCATGTCCTCGTACGTGCCCTCGCAGTCCGGGCGCTGACACTTCTGCTGTGCCTGACTCATGACGAGTGCTCCCCCCTACGATCCTGCGGCCCGCTCTGCCCCGGGATGCGCGGGCCGCCCAGCAGTTCGGCCGCCGCCTGCTGATAGCGCAGCACGGCCTGTTCGGCGACCCGCAGATCGCAGGGCGCGCTCCACAGCATCCGGCGCGCCGCGTCGTACCGCTCGATCAGGAACGCGTCCTCCGCGAGGCCGTGCCGGGCGACCTTCGCCTTGTACGCGTCGAGGCGGCCGCGCAGCTCGGCGCGGACCGCCAGTGGCTGGGTGACCGCGGTCAACGACTCCCGGGCGCGCAGCAGTTCGTCCTCCGCCTTCTGCTCCAGGGACTCCAGGAGCGGGGACAGGCGGTGCCACTGGGCGTGTCTGCGGTATTCGGCGGCCGTCGCCAGCTGCTCCTGAAGCACGGTCGGCGGGCCGCTGACGACCGGCACCTCCGTGGCCGCGATCTTCGCCAGGACCTCACCGCGGGCGTTGCGCGCCTCGGCGAGGGTGCGGTCCGCGCGCGAGAGCACGTCCCGCAGCTTCACCAGCCGCTGCTCGGCGTCCTGGCGGACCGTCAGCACCGCGTCGATCTCCCGGCGTACGTCCTCCAGGGCGCGTGCCTCGCGGTCGTACACCGTGGTGTCCGGCCGGCCGCCGCCGGGGGCGGAACTCCCGGGCGTGGGCACCCAGAAGGCCAGCGGGTCGGAGACGACCTGCTCGCGGAGGTTCGTCAGTGTGCGGGTGATGCGCTCCAGGTCGTCGCCGGCCGGGTGCTCGCCGGGGCGCACGCCGACGGAGTGCGCGAGCTTGCGGGTGCGCTGGAGCTCCGCGGCCAGTAAATCGATCCGGGCGGGCAGCGCCGACCAGACCGCGTCGGCGGCGACGACCATGTCCAGCGAGGTGGCGTACAGCTCGTTCATCCGGTCGACGAGGGTGATCAGCGTGAACTGCTCACTGAGTTTGCCCGAGCCGCCGTGCAGCGTCGGCGCGTTGGCCATGGCGCCGGCCGAGCCCGCGACGGTGACGGCCTCGCCGCGCAGCAGCTCGGTCAGCTCCACCAGGTCCTCCCGGCTGGACCAGCGGCGCCGGGCGCGGATGTCGCGGGCGGCGCGCAACGCGTCCGTGTACGCGTCGAAGTACGCCCACAGCAAGGTGATCGACGCCTCGGCGGCCGACCAGCGCTCCTTGGTGAAGCCGGTGAGCTCGGCGCCTTCGAGGAGTCTGCGGCCCGCGTGGTCCTGGAGGGCGAGGAGTGAGGTCTCGATCGCCTCGTGCTCCGCGCCGAGCCGCGCCAGCGCACGGTCCACCTCGTCCCGGTCCATCACCGGCCCGGGGGGTCCCGTGACGCCCATCGATCACCTCTCGCTGCTTTGGTTTTCCTATGTGGTTGACGTGGTCGACGTGGTCGCTGACGGTATGTCAGCTCTTGCGCAGGTACTGCGGTGCCGGCGGTTCCGACACCGCCGAGTCCTCACCCAGTGTGGCCGACAGCCACTTGTCGTACGAGGCCTGCCAGCCGTTCGCCGTGTCCTCGCGGTAGTCCACGAGTATCTGGTTGACCCGGCGTACCAGATCGTCGGCGTCCTTCTTCATCGCCACGCCGTAGTACTCGGTGGTGAAGGGGGCGCCTTTCAGCTCGACCGTCGGGTCCTGGGCGGCCTGGCTGGCGGCGAGCGCGCCGTCGGTCACCACGGCGTCCACCTCGCCGAGTTGGAGACGCACCAGGCAGTCGAGCTGGTTGGGGACGGTGTGGTCGATGTCGGCGGAGGAGGCGAGTTCGTTCGCCTTCTTGTCCTCCTCCAGCTTGGTGTACGCGGTGGACCCCTCGGCCGAGCAGATCCGCTGGTCGGCGAGCGAGTCGTCGTATCCCGTGATCGTCGAGGACTTGGGGGCCAGGACCTGCTGGCCGGTCTTGAAGTACGGCGCCGAGAACGCGACGTCCTCGAGGCGGCTGCAACTGATCGTCATCGTACGGACGATCATGTCGACGCGGCCCGCCTGGATGGCCGGGATGCGCTGGTTGGTGGGGATGGCCTTGAACTGGACCGCGTCCGGATCGCCGAGGATCTCCTCCGCGATCCGGTGGACCAGGTCGATGTCGAAGCCCTCCAGCTCGGCCGTGCCGGCGGTGTTGGGGTCGCGGTAGCCCCAGCGGTAGCTGTTCTGGTCGACTCCGACGATCAGCTTCCGCTTCTCGCCCTCGCGGCTCTTGATCGCGTCGATGGTGGAGCCGTCCGAACCGGACGGGGACAGGGTCTGCTTCTCCGGGGCGGTGCACTCCTCGGCTCGTGCCTGGCTGCCGTGGGCGACGCCCTGGCCGCCCGTGTTCGCGGCGTCTCCGGTGGGCTGGGTCTTCGGCAGCAGCAGCGCGAAGGCCAGCGCCAGGGCGCACACGACGGCCATCGCACCCACACCGCCCCAGCCCTTCAGGCCGGAACGCAAACGTCGTGCATGCATCGTCACGCCCCCTTTCACCGGTACTCCGACAGCCTGCGTCCGATGCCCAGCACCGCACCTGCGGCACCGATCACCGCGAGGGCGGCCGCACCCACCGACAGCCCGGTCATGGCGTCCAGGCCGTCCCCGGCCGACCGCTTGAACTCGGTCTGTTCGTGGGTGAGCGCCTTGGCGAGGTTCGCGTCGACGCTGTCGAAGCACTCGCCCGTCGCGCCCTTGGCGCCGATCACCTTGTCCAGTGCCTGCTGGTAGTTGCCGTTGTCGTCCTCCGCGCGGGCGGAGGTGTGGCGCTTCTGCCACTCCTCCATGTTGCCGACGGCCGCGGTGACCGGCTGCTCGCCGGTGTCGTCGTCGGCGAGCTTCGCGGCCACGGACAGGCCCTTGGCGAGGGTCTTCATGTCCGTCTGGAAGGTGACGTCGTACTTGTCGAGTGCCTTGCCGTCCGCGTCGGTGACCGTCTCGGCTCCGCGGGCGACCAGGGTCAGGTTCTCGTTGCCGCGCGCCTTCAGGGAGGCGATCCGGGCGTCGTTCAGCACGTTCAGCGAGCGGACGCCGTGGTCGTACGAGTCGTTCAGGCCGGCGCGGGCGACGCTGTGGCCGACGACCAGCCAGAGCAGCACCACCGTCGCCGTCGCGGTGGCGGCCACCAGGCCGTGGTTCAGCACGCGGTTGGTGCGCTGGTAGTTGCGGTGCTGGGCCCAGGCCAGCGCGGCGAGCACGAGGACCCCGAGGGCGATCGCGGCCCAGGGGTACGGGGTGGCGTCGTCGTAGTCCGCGCGCAGCCGTTGGTTCTCCTTCGTGTAGAGATCCTCGGCCGCGGGGAGCATGTCCGTCTGCATCTTCTCGTTCGCGTACCGCAGATACGCGCCGCCGACCGGGAAGCCCTGCCGGTTGTAGGTGCGGGCCCGCTCGACCAGGCCCTTGTACTCCGGCAGCATGCGGTTGAGCTTGGCGATGGTCGCCGCGGACGGGGAGTCGGGGTCCGAGTTCGCGGCGGCGTTGACGAGCTTGACCGCGGCGGTGCGGATGTCCTTCTCGTACCGGTCGCGGGTGGCGGCGCTCTCGCCGCCGCCGGCCAGGAAGCCGCTGGAGGCGGCCGTGTTGGCGTCGGCGAGCGAGCGGTAGATGTCGGCCGCGTCCGAGCTGAGGGGCTGGCTGCTGTGCAGCACGTCGTCGGCGGTGCTCGCCCGCTCGGTCGTCTGCCAGGCCGTCACGGCGCCGAAGGCGACGACCAGCAGGGCGAGGACCGCGCCGATGATGCGCAGCCGGCCGGGTTCGGTGGTGGCCGCCGCGCGGAGGCGGTCGACGCCCTCCGCCCAGGCGGTGCGGCGTGGCGGCTCGGTGGGGTCGGGTGCGGCCGATCCCTGCGGTGCGGGGGGAAGGGAGGGGCCGGGTGCACCGGGCCCGCCCGGTTGTGGTGGCAGAGACGGCATGGTGGGCACCGCGGCGCCCGGTGGTGCTGCCGTGCTGCTCTTCTGCGGTTGTGTCACCTTTGACCTCCCCCATGGTCATCCGTCACCGCAAGTATCGCTGCCGGGACTGACATTCCGCACCGGCCTTCACTGGATCTTGATTGGATCGCAGCGGTACAGCCCGAGTTTCGGGCATGACGTGGCGCTCCGCACCCTCCCCTGCCCATGAATACGCCGGGGGAATCGGTTCGGTTCCATCGGGGGGCGGGTGGGAGCTCGCCGGTGTCACATCTCGTAGTGCGTACGCACCCGTTCCTGGGCCTCGACCCCCGCTCCGACCCGGTCGAGACCCAGCAACGCCGCACCCAGCACCGGCTGTGCCCGCACCACCCGTGCCACCGCCTTCGGAGCCCGGTCGGCCAGCAAGTCCCGTATCCGGGAGTCCAGTTGCAGGTGTCCCGCGGCCAGCACGCCACCCCCCAGCACCACCGGCGTCTCCTCCTCCAGCAGCCCCAGGCGGGTCAGTGCCACCGTCGCCATCGTCACCACCTCGTCGGCCAGACGGTCCACGACCGCCCGGGCCACCGGGTCACCGTCGGTCGCGGTCGCGAAGAGGACCGGCGTCAGTTCGTGGCGGCGGAGCGGCTCGATGTGCTCCAGGTGCAGGGCCTCGATCAGGGCGTACATGGAGTCGAGGCCGAAGTACGCGGGCAGGACGTGGGCCAGTGCCGTCGGCTCGCCCCGGCCGTCCTCCGCGCGGGCCGCGAACCACAGCGCCTCCTCCGCCAGGCCCCAACCGCCGCCCCAGTCACCGGAGACACGGCCGATCGCGGGGAAGCGGGCGGTGCGGCCGTCGGGGCGCATGCCGACGCAGTTGATGCCGGCACCGCAGACGACGGCGACCCCGCGGGGCTCGGTGACCCCGGCCCGCAGGATCGCGAACGTGTCGTTGCGGACCTCGACAGTCGTGCCCCACGCGCGCGCGTGCAGCGCGGCCGCCAACTGTTCCTCCTCCACGGGGAAGTCGGCGTTGGCCAGACACGCCGAGACATGGTCGACGGCGGTGACCCCGGCCGCGGTGAAGGCCTGCTCCACGGCTGCGGCGACCTCGTCCACCGCAGCCGTCACACCGACCACCGGCGGCCGGAAACCGCCCCCGCGTGCCGCGGCCAGGACCCGTCCGTCCGCCGCGACCACCGCGACATCGGTTTTGCTGTTGCCCGCGTCGACGGCGAGGACGGATGCGGTCAGGCCCACGCGAGGTGCTCCCGGTTGTGTGCGACGAGTCGGTCGGTGAGGCCTTGCGCGTATTCGTACTGGCCGATCAAGGGGTGCGACAGCAGGGCACGGAAGACCCGTTCCCGGCCCCCGTGAACGGCCGCGTCCAGCGCCAGGTCCTCGTACGCCGTGACCTGCGCCATCAGCCCCGCGAACAGCGGGTCCACGGCCGGTACCGCCGTCGGCGTCGCACCGTCGCGTGTCACCGTCGCCTGCACCTCGATCACCGCGTCGTCGGGGAGGAAGGGCAGCGTGCCCCGGTTGTAGGCGTTCACCACCTGGTACGGGCTTCCCCCGCCGCCGAGCAGCCCGGCCGCCAGGTCCACCGCCGCCTCCGAGTAGTAGGCACCGCCCCGCTTGGCGAGCAGCTCCGGCTTCTCGTCCAGGGCCGGATCGCCGTACATCCTCAGCAACTGCCGCTCCATTTCGGCTACTTCGGCCGCTCGGGAGGGCTTGGTGCGCAGCTCTCTTACCACCTCGTCGTGCGCGTAGTAGTAGCGCAGGTAGTACGACGGGACCACACCCAGGCGGTCCAGGAGCGGACGGGGCAGATGCAGGTCCCCGGCGATCGGGTCGCCGTACTCCGCAAGGAGCTTGGGCAGGACGTTCTCGCCGTCGGGGCCGCCCAGCCGTACGCCCGTCTCCCAGGTGAGGTGGTTGAGGCCCACGTGGTCCAGGTGGACGTCCGAGGGGGCGACGCCCAGCAGACCGGCGAACTTCCGCTGGAAGCCGATCGCCACGTTGCACAGGCCGACCGCCTTGTGGCCCGCCTGGAGCAGGGCACGGGTGACGATGCCGACCGGGTTGGTGAAGTCGATGATCCAGGCGTCGGGGTTGGTACGGCGGACCCGTTCCGCGATGTCGAGGACCACCGGCACCGTGCGCAGCGCCTTGGCCAGGCCGCCCGCGCCCGTCGTCTCCTGCCCGACGCAGCCGCACTCCAGGGGCCAGGTCTCGTCCTGCTCGCGGGCCGCCTGACCGCCGACGCGGAGCTGGAGGAGGACGGCGTCGGCGCCCTCGACACCCGCGTCCAGGTCGGAGGTCGTGACGATCCTGCCGCCGTGGCCCTGCTTGGCGAAGATACGACGGGCCAGGCCGCCCACCAGTTCCAGACGTTCGGCTGCCGGGTCGACGAGCACGAGTTCCTCGATCGGCAGGGTGTCCCTCAACCGTGCGAAACCGTCGATGAGTTCGGGTGTGTAGGTCGAGCCGCCGCCGACCACGGTGAGTTTCACTGAAGGTTGCCTCGCTTCCGGGCGCCGGGAAGGGTGTTTATCGGCCGGGGGTCCGGGGGTTGTCCCCCGGGAAGACGCAGCATGAACGATTCAACCCTTTACTCCGGTGAGGGTGACACCCTCGACGAACGCCTTCTGCGCGAAGAAGAACACGAGGATCACGGGGGCCATGACCAGCACGGTGGCGGCCATGGTGAGGTTCCAGTCGGTGTGGTGCATGCCCTTGAAGGACTCCAGGCCGTAACTCAGCGTCCAGGCGCTCTGGTTCTCCGACGCGTAGATCTGCGGGCCGAAGTAGTCGTTCCAGGCGTAGAAGAACTGGAACAGGGCGACCGCGGCGATGCCCGGCTTCGCCATGGGGACGACGACTCTGAGGAGCGTGCGCAGTTCGCCGCAGCCGTCGACCTTCGCCGCGTCCACGTACTCGTTCGGGATCGTCATCAGGAACTGGCGCAGCAGGAAGATGGAGAACGCGTCCCCGAACGCCATCGGGATGATCAGCGGCCACAGCGTGCCCGACAGGTCGAGCTGCTTCGCCCAGAACAGGTACATGGGGATGATGACCACCTGTGGCGGCAGCATCATCATCGAGATCACCAGCATCAGGGACAGATTGCGGCCCCGGAAGCGGAACTTGGCGAGTGCGTACGCGACCGGCAGGGAGGACACGACTGTGAGGACTGTTCCCAGTCCCGCGTAGAGCAGCGTGTTCTTCCACCAGGTCAGGAAGCCCGGGGTGTCGAAGACCTTCCGGTAGTTGCCCCACTCCCAGGTGTGCGGGATCAGATCCCGGCTGAGGGCCTGGGTGTCGCTCATCAGCGAGGTCAGGAACACGAACACGAAGGGCAGCGTGAAGAAGAGAGCCGCGGCGAGGCCGAGGGAGTGGACCGCGATCCATTCCAGGACGGCCCGGCGCCGGGCCGTCCGCTCGGCCGGTGTGGGCGCCGGCAACTCCACCGGCCTGTCCAGTACTTGGGTCATGGGTCAGTCACCTGCCTGGATGAGACCGCCCCGGCGCCGCATCAGGAACGCGGTGAACGCCATCGACAGGGCGAAGAGGACGAGGGCGACGACACACGCGGAGCCGTAGTCGAAGCGCTGGAAGCCGAGGTTGTAGACGAGCTGGGGGAGGGTCAGCGTGGATTTGTCCGGGTAGCCGGGCTGGAACTGCGTGCCCGCGCCCTGGATCACGCCCGAGGCGACCTTCCCGGCGATCAACGGCTGGGTGTAGTACTGCATGGTCTGGATCACGCCGGTGACGACCGCGAACATCACGATCGGCGAGATGTTCGGGAGCGTGACGTAGCGGAACCGCTGCCACGCCGAGGTCCCGTCCAGCTCCGCCGCCTCGTACTGCTCCCGGGGCACGTCCAGCAGCGCGGCCATGAAGATGACCATCAGGTCCCCGATGCCCCACAGGGCGAGCAGGGTGAGGGCCGGCTTGGACCAGGTGGGGTCGTTGAACCAGCCCGGCGCCGGGATGCCGACTTTCTCCAGGACCGAGTTGACCGGTCCCGTACCGGGGTTGAGGAGGAACGCGAAGGCCATGGTGGCCGCCACGGGCGGGGCCAGGTAGGGCAGGTAGAACAGGGTGCGGAAGACACCCGTCGCGGTTTTGATCTTTGTGATGAGTAGGCCGACACCGAGTCCGAAGGCGACCCTCAGGGTCACCATCACCAGGACCAGCCACAGGGTGTTGCGCAGCGCCGGCCAGAAGAACGAGTAGTGCTCGAAGACGTACGTCCAGTTCTTCGTTCCGGTCCACGTCGGCGGCTTGAAACCGTCGTAGTGCATGAACGAGAAGTAGACGGTCGAGATCAGCGGATAGGCGAAGAAGACCGTGAAGCCGATCAGCCAGGGTGACATGAAGGCGACGGTCCGAAGCGCGGACCTGCGGCGCTTCGACGCCAGAGTGACGGTGCTCATCACTGTGCCTGCGCGATGTCCGTGTCGATCTGCTTGGCGGTGTCCTGAAGGCCCTTCTTCAGATCCTTGGCCTTGCCGCTCTCGTATGCGTATCCGAAGTCCTGGATGGTGGCGAGGTACACGCCGCCGTTGACCGACGCGGGAGACGTCGTGGAGTTCGGGTTGGCCGCGATCTCCAGGAACGTCTTGAAACGCGGGTCGTACTTCAGCTTCGGCGACTTCAGGGCGGCCAGCGTGGACGGCACGTTGTGGATGGCGTTGGAGAAGCCGACCACCGCGTCCGTGTCCGTGGTCATGTACTTCACCAGCTCCCAGGCCGCGTTCTGCTTCTTGCTGGTGGCGGCGATTCCGGCGATCGTCCCGGTGATGTATCCCTTGCCGTACTCGTCGGCCTGGTCGTCGGGGACGGGCAGCGGGGCGACGCCGATCTCGAAGTCGGGCTTGGCGTCCACGGCCATTCCCAGGCGCCATTCACCGTCGAGCTGCATGGCGACCTGACCGGTGTGGAAGGGGTGCTTGGGGCCCCATTCGTCGCCGAGCGTGGCCCGGTACTTCTCCAGCTTCTGGTAGCCGCCGAGTTCGTCGACGAGCTTCTTCTGAAGAGTGAAGCCGGCCTCGAACGCGGGGTCCTTGGCGAGGTTGGACTTTCCGCTGGAGTCGAAGTACGTCGGGGAGAACTGCGCGAAGATGTGCTCGGTCGTCGACTCCCAGCCGTGGTAGTTCGGCATGAAGCCGAGCTGCTTGTACGAATCGCCCTGAGCGATCGTCAACTTCTTGGCGTCGGACTCGAATTCGGACCAGGTCTTCGGCGGGCTCTTGATTCCGGCCTTTTCGAAGGCCGTCTTGTTGTAGTAGAGCCCGTACGCGTCGCCCAGCAGCGGCACGCTGCACCGGTTGCCGTCGTACTGGGTGTACTCGTTCATCGCCTTCGGGAAGGTCTTCTCCGGGTCGATGCCCGACTTCTCGAAGAACGGGTTGAGGTCGACCAGGGCGCCGGACGAGCAGAACTTGCCCACGTTGTTCGTGGTGAAGGACGAGATCACGTCCGGGGCCTTGTCGCCGCCGGCCCGCAGGCTCTGGTTCATCTTGTCGTCCGTCATGTTGCCGACGACGTTCACATGGATGTTGGGGTGCTTCTTCTCGAAGCCGGCGACCAGCGAATTGACGGCCTTCACCTCGGCGGGCGCGCTCCAGGCGTGCCAGAAGTTGATGGTCGTCTCCTTGGAGGCGTCGTCCTCGGCGCCGGAGCCCGACTGGCCGGTACAGGCGGTGGTGAGCAGGGCGAGGGAGGCGGAGGCGGCGAGCGCGATCGCTGCCTTTCGGGATATTCCGGGCATGGCAAGTACTCCCTGGGGCGGGACGGGGGCGGTGAGGAAAGGGGTGGTGCGTACGTTGCTCAGCGCGAGGTGTCGAAGACCTCGTCGCGGGTGGCTGCCAGCGCGCTCTCCAATGCGCCGCGCAGCACGGGGTGTTCATGGACGTCGCCCACGACGAGCCGGGGCCTGGCCGCGGCCAGTTCCTCCAGCTCGGACTGGACGAGTGAGCGCAGCACTTCGCCGCCGGAGGCCAGCGAGGCGCCGCTGAGGACGACGAGTTCGGGGTCGAGGACGGAGACGAGTGAGGCGAGACCGGTCGCCAGGCGGGTCGCGTATGTCTCGAGGAGCAGCCGGTGCAGGACGGTGTCCTCCGCGGCGGCCCGCCCGACGAGGGTGGCGGCGGCCTCGGCGTACGGTCCCGAGGGGATGTCCGCGATGCCGAGTTCGCGGGCGAGGTGGGGGATGGCCTGTGAGCCGGCCAGCTCCTGGTAGCCGCCACTGTTGGCTTTGGTCACCTGTCGGACCAGCGGTGCGCCGGGAACCGGCAGGAAACCTACCTCCCCCGCGCCGCCGGTCCAGCCGCGGTGCAGCCGGCCGCCGAGGACGAGGGCGGCACCCAGACCCCCTTCGTTCCACAGCAGCACGAAGTCCTCGTGCCCCCGGGCCGCCCCCAGTCGCTGCTCGGCGACGGCGACGAGGTTGACGTCGTTCTCGTACTCGACCGGCATCGGCAGGGCGGCGGCGAGTTCGTCGAGCAGCGTGGGGGAGTGCCAGCCCGGGAGGTGGGAGGCGTAGCGCAGCCGTCCGGTGCCCGGGTCGAAGGCGCCGGGGGTGCCGATGACGAGCCGGTGGAGGTCGGCGCGGGCGAGCCCGGCCGCCTTCACGGCACCGTCGAGGGCGTCGGTGACCTGCTGGACGACGGGCCCGCTGGGGCGCCTGCCCGGCGTCGGCAGCTCGTACTCGCCGACCGTGCGTCCGGTGATGTCGGCGACGGCGGCGAGGATGCGTTCGGGGGTGACGTCGAGCCCGGCGGCGTACGCGGCGGTCGGGTTGACCGCGTACAACTGGGCGTTCGGGCCCGGGCGTCCCTCGGTGGTGCCGGTCACGAGGACGAGTCCGGCGGACTCCAGGCGGGCCAGGAGCTGGGAGGCGGTCGGCTTGGAGAGGCCGGTGAGCTTGCCGATCTTCGTGCGGGACAGGGGGCCGTGGGCCAGGAGGAGGTCCAGGGCGGCACGGTCGTTCATGGCGCGCAGGACGCTCGGGGTGCCCGGCGTACCGGCGGTTCCTGCCATGTGTCCACACCTGCCTTTCTGAGCCGCCCAGCTTCTCAGTGGCGGGGGAGGGAAGTCCATCGGGGTCCCCTGTGGACTCCCGTCGACCACCGCCGCCAGCCACTGTTAGGAAAGTTTCCTATTGCGGTGCTCAGGAAGGTAAGCCCGGTTCGGAGGGGGCGTCAAGGGAGGTCGCGCACGGCAACAGAGTCGTAACCGTGCAGGGGGTGATGTGGTGGCTTCGACCGCACGCCCCGCACACCAAAAGGCGGCACCCGGAACGATTCCGGATGCCGCCTTCCTCGTAGGTGCTGCTACTTCGTCGGGCTCGACGGGGTGATCGGTGAAGCGGCCGCTGCCTGGGGTGACGAGGTGTTCGAGTAGGCCGACGGGGCCGACATGCCTGCCGTCGGGTCCGCGTCGGTCTCCTGCTCCACCTGGAGGGGGAGACCGCCGACGATACGGATGCCCTCGGCGTCGAAGGCGCGCTTGATGCGCCAGCGGAGTTCGCGTTCGACGGTGAGGGACTTGCCGGGCATGGTCTTGGCGGAGACGCGGACGACCATCGAGTCCAGGAGGACGCTGTCCAGGCCCAGGGTCTCGATCGGGCCCCAGAGCATCTCGTTCCAGGGGTCTTCCTTGCTCATCGTCTCGCCGACCTGGGACAGGACCGCCTTGACCCGGTCGAGGTCCTCGGAGGGGCGGACGGTGACGTCGACGCCGGCCGTGCTCCAGCCCTGCGAGAGGTTGCCGATGCGCTTGACCTCGCCGTTGCGGACGTACCAGATCTCGCCGTTGTCGCCGCGGAGCTTGGTGACGCGCAGGCCGACCTCGATGACCTCACCGGAGGCGACACCCGCGTCGACGGTGTCGCCGACGCCGTACTGGTCCTCGAGGATCATGAAGACGCCGGAGAGGAAGTCCGTGACCAGGTTGCGGGCGCCGAAACCGATGGCGACGCCCGCGACGCCGGCCGAGGCCAGCAGCGGGGCGAGGTTGATCTCGAAGGTGGCCAGGACCATCAGGGCCGCCGTGCCCATGATCAGGAAGCTGGCCACCGAGCGCAGGACCGAGCCGATCGCCTGCGAGCGCTGGCGGCGCCGCTCGACATTCACCAGGAGGCCGCCGAGCGCCGTGCCGTCCACGGCCTGGGCCGTGCGGTTCATGCGCTCTATCAGCTTGGTGATCGCGCGGCGCACCACCACTCTCAGTACCGCCGCTATCACCAGGATCAGCAGGACCCGGAGACCGATCGCGAGCCAGGTGGACCAGTTCTGCTCGATCCAGCCGGCTGCGTTGGTCGCGCTCTCCTGGGCGTCCTGGATCGAGGGGACCGACGGGGTCGTCTCCGAGGGGGACGGCGTCGGCGACGGCGACGAACCGGCGGCCAATAGGACGGCGGACAAGGACACGGCAGGTACCTCCAGGTGCAGGTTCCGCCCGCCGGTAGGCAGTAAAGATCACGGGAAGGTCACCGGACGGGCAGGCCAACCACACTATCGGGGCATCGTGTGTGGATCGTTGCAATGTTCGAGGGAGGAAAGCCGCCGACCCGGGCATGAACAGGTGGGATGAACCGCCCGTGATCCGGGGGATGAATTCAGATGTGGTCGAAAACACTCCCAGCCCGTTACCGGGACATGGTGGCGCTTCCACCAGGCATGAGGGGAGACTGACTACAGATCGTCCCGGCGCGAGCCACGCGCCGCCGACGCACAAGGAGGCATCCGTGCCGCATGTCCTGGTCCTCAACGCGTCGTACGAGCCGCTCGGCGTCGTACCGCTCCGCCGCGCGCTCGTCCTCGTCCTCGAGAACAAGGCCCAATGCCTCGAGGAGTCCGGCGCCTTTATGCACAGCGCAACCGTCACAGTCCCCGCACCAAGCGTGGTCCGGCTCAAGCGATTCGTCCGGGTTCCCTATCGGGGGCCCGTTCCTCTTACCCGGCGGGCGCTCTTCGCGCGCGACGGAGGCCGGTGCATGTACTGCGGTGGCGTCGCAACCAGCGTCGACCACGTCATCCCGCGCAGCCGCGGGGGCAAGCACGTCTGGGACAACGTGGTGGCGTCCTGCCGCCGCTGCAACCACGTGAAGGCCGACCGACATCTCTTCGAGATCGGCTGGCGGCTGCGCCACAAACCTGCTCCGCCCACTGGCCTGGCCTGGCGCATCATCGGGACCGGCCATAGGGATCCGCGCTGGCTGCCCTACTTGCAGCCATACGGCGCGGAGGACGCCATGGCCCGGATCGACGGCGCTATTTCAGCCTGACGATCCGGGCCTTCGCATTGCCCCGGCCGGGCGACGGTACGGCCGGGCATACGGCACGCCTTGAGCCGGTCCCGGGGGTCCCCCGTGCCCCCGGGACCGGACGTCTTACGTGTAGCGCAGCTCCCCGGGGTGCGCCGAGCGGCGTAGCAGGGGCAGCGAGGTGGCCGCGGCCAGCAGGCAGGTCGCGTACACCGCGAGCGGCACCAGCAGGGCCGCGAACGAGGACGGGGCGAAGACGTCGCCGACGAGACCTCCGTATCCGACGCCGAGCACCAGGCCGCCCAGTCCCGCCAGCAGCAGCGCCGGCGCGAGCGGCAGTGCCGTCTCCAGCAGCAGCGCCCGGCCGAGCACCGCCCGCGGCACACCGGCGGCGGTCTGCGCGGCCAGGCCCCGGCGGCGGGTGGCCAGTGACTCGGCGGTGCCGACGGCCAGGGCGCCCAGCGTGATCGCGAGGGCGACGAGGATCGCGGCGGCGGTGAGGTTCAGGCCCGTCTCGTAGAAGGACATGCTGGAGGCCGTGTGCTCCATGTCGTGCAACTGGGCGAGCAACCCCTGCCGTACACCCACGAAGCCCGTCCCCACGACCGTCACCAGCAGCACGGCCGCATGCGTACGGGCCGCCGCCCACGGGTCGTCGTGCAGCCGCTCCGCCGCGATCAGCACCGCCGGGTTCTCCGTGCGGGCGGCGAGGTACCGGCCGGTCAGCCGGGCCGTGAACCCCGAGAGCCAGACCGAGACCACACCGACCAGCACCACCGCGGCGCAGACCGTCAGCGGAACCATCGCGAACCCGATGAGGGGGTTGTCCCGGTACGGCGTGAAGGCCACAAGCAGCACCAGGACGGCGAACGCCGGCACCACCACCGCCAGCGCGAGCCCCGGCCGCCGCGTCGTCCGCACCCGGCGCACCCAGCCCAGCGGCGAGGCGATCACCCGGCGCAGCGCCAGCGCGCTCACCAGCGCACCCAGCACCGGCACGGCCGCCCCGACCAGCACGAACCCGGCCCAGGCGAGGGCCGGCGGCTCCTCCCACTGGCCGAGCACGACCAGCGCGGAGGCGAGTACGGCGGCCACCGACCCCACCAGACAGGCGAGCCCCACCTCCAGCGCGGCGATCCGCCGCACCTGTGCCGGCGCGGCACCCGCGAGCCGCAGCGCGGCCAGCCGCCGGTCGCGGTGCACGGCACCGATCCGGGCGCACTGCCCGAGGAACCCGAGCACGGGGATCAGCAGCAGCGCCAGCGCGAAGACCACGCCCGTCCGCTCACCGGGGTGATTCAGCAGGCCGCTCGCGAAGGGGATCGAGTACTGCCCCTCGATCGACGCGATCGCCACGGCCACCAGCCCGAAACCGGTCGCGAGCCCCGCCCCCAACGCCGTCAGCACCACCCGCCACCACTCCCGCCGGTCCGACCCCCGGCTCAACAGCCAGGCCAGCCGCAGATCGGCCCTCACGCCGTCACCTCCAGTGGTGTGACGGTCCCGTCGCTGAGTCGCACCTCGCGGTCCGCGTACGCCGCCACCTGTGCGTCGTGCGTGATCAGCAGGACGGCGGTGCCCGCCTCGCGGGACGTGTGGGTCAGGGCCGTCATCACCTGCTCGCTCGCGAGGGAGTCCAGTGCACCGGTCGGCTCGTCCGCGAAGACCACCTTCGGGGCGGTGACCAGCGCCCGGGCCAGCGCGGCCCGCTGTGCCTGGCCGCCGCTCAGCTCGCCCGGTCGCAGCGCCTCCTGCCCCCGTACGCCGAACCGCTCCAGCCACTCGCCGGCCCGCTCCCGCGCCTCGGCCCGGGTGCTTCCGGCCAGCATCAGCGGCAGGGCGACATTGTCGAGCGCGGTCAGTTCCGGGATGAGCTGGCCGAACTGGAAGACCACGCCGAAGTCGGTACGGCGCAGCTCGCTCAGCCGCTTCTCGGGCAGCGTGTCCAGCCGCTCCCCGTCGTACGTCACCGCGCCCTCGTCCGGGCGGACCAGCCCCGCCAGACAGTGCAGCAGCGTCGACTTCCCGCTGCCGCTGGCGCCGGTCACGGCGAGGATCTCGCCGGCGTGCAGCTCGACCGAGGCGCCGCGCAGGGCCTCGGTCCTGCCGTGCGCCTTGGCGAGGTCACGGGCCGCCAGGAGCGGCACTGGGTTGCTCATGCTGCGTCTACCTCCGCGGTCAGGGTGGTGAGCCGGGCCGCCGTCGTGGTCATCCAACGGAGGTCGGCGTCAAGGTGGTTGAGGGCGTAGTCGGCCGAGAGGACGGTCGCGAGATCGGCGCCCGGGGAGGTCTTGACCGCCGTGAGCTCGCGCATCCGCTCCATGTGTGCGGCGCGTTGTGCGCGCAGATAGGTCTCGGGGTCGCCGCCGGACAGGATCGCGACGACGACCTTGGCGAAGATCTCGTTCGTCACGAAGGGCGCGGGCGGCGCGATCTCGCCCGCCCACGCGGCGAGTTCGCGCGCACCGTCGCCCGTCGAGCGGTACATCGTGCGCTCCGGACCGCCGTCCGAGTCGGTGCCCTCGACCTCGGCGAGACCGTCGCGGACCAGGCGCTGGAGGGTCGTGTAGACCTGTCCGTAGGCCAGCGGACGGGCCTGTGGAAAACGTTCGTCGTGGCGTCGCTTGAGGTCGTAGCCATGGCTCGGCCCCGCCGCGAGCAGCCCCAGGAGGAGATGGCGGGTGCTCATGGGTATCAGTATGCACTCGCTACATGTACTGAGTGAATAGTGATCTGCGAATTTGTGGGTAAGAAGTTCAGGGGTCGGGGCGGGTGATGTGTGACTAGGCGCACGTCGTCCGGCCAAGGACGTCTGGTCCGGCGCCCGCTGGGTAGGGCTGCGGTTACCCGTACGAAGCCGCACCCGCCGTACTCGACAAGGAGGCCCCCGTGGCCGCATCGGCACACCTTCTGCTCTCGGCCCTCTCCAAACAGGAGGCGGAGCAGTCCGCCGCACCCGATCTCCATGCTTGCGTCTTCAGCGCGGAGGGCGCCTGCGCCGAGGCCCCGCTGACCAGCGAACCCCCGCTGCCCGACGCGGAACCCCTCACCAGCGAGCCGCCGCTCGCCGACGCCGCCCCGCTGACCAGCGAGTCCGACGCCTACTCGGACATACCGACCGGAGAGCTCGACGCCTACCCGGACCTTTTCAGCCCGGAGCGGTAGATGACGGCACCCCGGTCGGCCGCGCCCCCTGACGAGGACCTCTCCCGGCTCGCCGAGCTGCACGGCGTCGCCATGTCCTACAGCCCCTCGCCCGACCGCACGGTCGCCGCCTCGACCGTCGCACTCACCCGCGCGCTGACCGCGCTCGGCGTCGACGTGAGCACCCCCGAGGCCGTCCGCGCCGCGCTCGACGCCCGGGAACGCGAACTGAGCGAACGGCTGCTGCCGCCCACGGTGGTCTGCTGGGCCGGCGGTACGTCCGCCGCCCTCGCCGCCCTCCCGGCGGGCACCGGACTGCGTATCGAGACCGAACAGGGCGAGACCCGCGCCGCCGCCGAGCAACTCCCGCCCGGAGTCCACCGGTTGACTGCGACCGCCCCCGACGGCCGCACCGCCCGCGTCCACCTGGTCGTCGCCCCTCCCCGGCTGCCCGCGCCGCCCGGACGCTCGTACGGCCTCCTCGTCCAGCTCTACTCCCTGCTCTCCCGGCACTCCTGGGGCATGGGCGACCTCGGTGACCTCGCCGAGCTGGCCGCCTGGGCCGGGCGGGCGCTCGGCGCCGGATTCGTGCAGGTCAACCCGCTGCACGCGGCCGTTCCCGGCGCGCCCACCGACCCGTCCCCCTATCGGCCCTCCTCGCGCCGCTTCCCCGACCCGGTGCATCTGCACGTCGAGGACATCCCCGAGTTCGCCTACGTCGCCGGGCGCGAGCGGGTCCGGGGACTGCTGGAGCGGGCGGCGCGGTTGCGGGAATCGGTGCTGGAGAAGGGGGAGTTGATCGACCGGGACGCGGTGTGGGAGCTGAAGCGGGAGGCGCTGGAGCTGGTACGGGAGGTACCGCTCGGGCCGGGGCGCCGGGCCGCGTACGTCGACTTCCTCGCCGAACAGGGCGAGGCCCTGGAGGACCACGCCACCTGGTACGCACTGGCCGAGGTGCACGGCTCGGACTGGCGCACCTGGCCGACAGCTCTGCGCGACCCGCGCTCGGCGGAAACCGCCCGCGCCCGGCGCGAGTTGATGGACCGCGTCGACTTCCACTCCCGGCTCGCCTGGCTCACCGACGCCCAGCTCACCGCCGCCCAGCGCGCCGCGCGCGAGGCCGGCATGCCGCTCGGGATCGTGCACGACCTGGCGGTCGGGGTGCACCCCGAGGGCGCGGACACCTGGGCGCAGCAGCGGTACTTCGCGGCCGGGATGTCGGTCGGCGCGCCGCCGGACGCCTTCAACGCCCGCGGCCAGGACTGGGGGTTGCCGCCCTGGAGACCGGACCGGCTGGCCGAGTCCGGCTACGCCCCCTTCCGCATGGTGCTGAAGGCCCTGTTCCGCTACGCGGGCGCGCTGCGCATCGACCACGTCATGGGCCTGTTCCGGCTGTGGTGGGTGCCGGAAGGGCTGCCGCCCACCGAGGGGACATACGTCCGCTACGACGCCGAGGCCATGCTCGCCGTCCTGGTGCTGGAGGCCTCCCGCGCCGGGGCCGTGGTGATCGGCGAGGACCTGGGCACCGTGGAACCCGGGGTCCGCGAGACGCTGCGTGAGCGCGGGGTGCTCGGCACGTCGGTCCTGTGGTTCGAACGGGACTGGGAGGGCGACGGCCGCCCGCTGCCCCCCGAGCAGTGGCGCGCCGACTGTCTCGCCACCGCCACCACCCACGACCTGCCCTCCACCGCCGCCCGTCTCACCGGCGAGCATGTCGAACTCCGGGACAGTCTCGGCCTGTTGACCCGCCCCCTGGAGGAGGAACGGGCGGAGGCGGCCGCCGACACCGGGGAGTGGCTGACCCTGCTGGCCCGGCTGGGCCTGTTGCAGGGGACGAGCGGAGGCATCGGCACGTCCGCCGAGGAGGCCGAGGTCCAGGCCCTCCACCGCTATCTGCTGCGCACCCCGGCCCGGATGATCGGTGTCTGGCTGCCGGACGGGGTGGGCGACCGCCGTCCGCAGAACCTGCCGGGTACGTGGGACCAGTACCCGAACTGGCGGCTTCCGGTGGCGGATGCGGAGGGGAAGCCGGTGACGCTGGAGGAGGTGGCCGGGTCGCCCAGACTGCATGCGCTCGTCGAGGTGCTGCGGGCGGCCGGCGGGCGGCACCCGTGAGCGCCCTCGCCGCTCGCCCGGGCCCCGGCGCACCTCTTACGGCACCCCGAACGCGCGCCCCCACCCGGCGTTGGATACTTTGGCCCCGTGGACAAGAAGAACGCCCTGCGCGCCGGCGCCCTGGCTGCCGGTACGACGCTGATGATGCTGCTCATGACGTCTCCCGCGCTCGCGCTCACCCGCGACGACGGTGACGACCCCGGCACGGGCCTGAGCGTCATCGAGACGCTGGGTCTGTTCGTCGTGGCCCCGCTCGCCCTGTTCGCGGTCATCGCCGGTCTGGTGATGGTCCTGGACAAGTCGCACGTGGCGCACCGGGTGACCATCCCCAAGACCAAGGACAAGGCCGGCTCGAAGGCCTGACCTGACCGGGCTTCCCGCAGGCCCTCGCGCGCTCTCCAGGGCGCCGAACCCGCCGTACGCACGGCGGGTTCGGCGCCCTTGCCGTGTTCCGGGGCGTCACGGCTCACGGCGTCACGGACTCGGCGCCGTCAGATACCTCTGCACCGTCGGCCCCAGCCACGCCACGATCTCCCCGCGGCTGAGCGCGACGGCCGGCGGGAACCTCAGGACGTACCGGGTCAGCGCCAGCCCGAGCATCTGCGTCGCCACGAGCGCGGCCCGCGCCGGGATCTGCTCGGGGTCGGGACACACGTGCCGGGCGACCGGCAGCAACTGGTCCCGGAAGATGCCCTGCATCCGCTCGGCCCCCGCCTGGTTGGTGGCGCCGACCCGGAGCAGCGCCGTGAGCACCTCGTTCTCCTCCCACATGGTGAGGAAGTGCCGCACCAGGATCTCTCCGACGTCGTGCCGGGGCAGCGCGGCGAGGTCCGGCAGCTGGAGATCGACGGAGACCACCGCCGCGAACAGGCCCTCCTTGTTGCCGAAGTAGCGCATCACCATCGACGGATCGATGCTCGCGTCCTTGGCGATGGCGCGGATGGTGGCCCGCTCGTATCCGTCGGTCGCGAAGCGCTCACGGGCGGCGGCGAGGATCGCGGTGCGGGTGGCGTCGGAGCGGCGGTGGGGGGTGCCGGTTCCGGAATCTGTGCTGCCGCTGTTGCTGACTCTCATGCCAACGACTGTAGGCCAACATGCGTAGGCCAACAAGTGTTGACAGGGTTCGAGGCCCGCTCTACGTTGGTCAACGAGCGTTGGTCAACAGTTGTTGGCAAACAAGCGTTGGCGCCCAGGAGGCCACCATGAACGGCAACGGCAACGGCACCACCCCCTCCGTCATCGTCGTCGGCTCCGGCCCCACCGGCCTGCTCCTCGCCGGTGACCTCGCCACCGCCGGCGTCCCCGTCACCCTCCTGGAAAGGCGCCCCCACAAGATCAGCAACCTCTCCCGCGCCTTCGGTGTGCACGCCCGCACCCTGGAGCAGCTCGACGCCCGCGGTCTCGCCGACCCGCTGCTCGCCACCGGCGACACCATCACCGGCCTGCGCCTCTTCCGCCGCCTCTCGCTCGACCTGGGCACACTCCCGTCCCGCTTCCCGTTCCTGCTGATCACCCCGCAGTACGAGGTGGAGCGGCTGCTGGAGCGGCGGGCGCGCGAGGCCGGGGTCGACTTCGCGTACGAGAGCGAGGTCGTCGGGCTGCGCCAGGACGAGGGCGGCGTCGACCTCGATGTACGCGGCCCGGACGGCACGGTCGTCACCCGCCGCGCGGCCTACGTCGTCGGCGCGGACGGCCATCACAGCGCCGTACGCCAGGCGATCGGCCAGCCTTTCCCCGGCGTCTCCGTCATCAAGTCCCTGTTCCTGGCGGACGTCCGGCTGGCGCAGCGGCCCGAGGGCGTGCTCACCGTCAACGGCGCGGGCGACGCCTTCGCGATGATCGCCTCCTTCGGCGACGGCTGGTACCGCGTCATGGGCTGGAACCGCCGCAACGAAGTGGCCGACGACGCCCCGCTCGACCTCGACGAGATCAAGGAGGTCACCCGCCGCGCCCTCGGCACCGACTACGGCATGCATGACGCGCGCTGGCTGTCCCGTTTCCACAGCGACGAGCGCCAGGCGCCGGAGTACCGGGTCGGCCGGGTCTTCCTCGCCGGGGACGCCGCGCACGTCCACTCACCGGCCGGCGGCCAGGGCATGAACACCGGCCTCCAGGACGCGGCCAACCTCGGCTGGAAGCTCGCCGCGGCCGTCAAGGGCCGGGCACCCGCGGGCCTCCTCGACACCTACCAGGCCGAACGCCACCCCGTGGGTAAGGCGGTGCTGCGCAGCAGCGGCGGTCTGGTCCGGCTGGCCCGCGCACAGAGCCCCGTACTGCGCGCCGCACGCGGCCTCGTCTCGGCCTTCCTGAACGTGTCCCGGCCCGCCCAGCGCAAGGCCCTCGCCCAGATCTCCGGGCTCGGCTACAAGTACCCCGCCCCCCGCGGCTCCCACCGCCTCACCGGCACCCGCGTCCCCGACGTCGCTCTCAGGAGTGGCCGCCTCTACGAAGCCCTGCGCGGCGGCCGGTTCGTGCTGATCACGCCAGAGGAGTACGGGGAGAGCGGCGCCCGCGAGGACCGGCTGGCCGTGGAGCGCTGGGCAGGCGACCGCCGTACGACCGTGCTGGTGCGCCCCGACGGATATGTGGCCTGGGCGACGGACGACGCGGACAGCGAGGCGCTTGAGGCCGCACTCGCCGCCCACCTGGGCTGACCTCGACCTGCGATCGATCTTTCACTTTCACTGAAGGGAATCATCGAAAAGATTCGATGGACCTGACAGGTCGCGCGCTGCGACGGTAGATCCACCGCGATCACCGCGATCACCGCCCAGCGAAAGGACCTCTGTGGCCGTCATAGCCGACCGGACCACCCCTTCCCGTACGGCATCGAGGGCGGCCCCCGTGCTGGGGGTCGCCCTCGCCGCTCTGGCCACCCTCGTCTGGTCCGGCAGCTTCGTCACCTCCCGGGCTCTGGGCGACAGCGTGCCGCCCGTGCAGCACGCCTTCTGGCGCTGGGTGGTGGCGCTCGCGGTCGTCGCCCCCTTCGGCGCCCGGCAGGCCTGGCGGCAGCGGGAGCTGATCCGGCGCCACCGCGGCTATGTGGTCCTCGCCTCGCTCCTCGGCGTGACCGTCTACAACACGCTCGTCAACCAGGCCGGAGTGTCCACGCCCGCCGCCAACATGGGCATGATCATGGCCGCGGCGCCGGTGCTGATGGCGGTGTACGAGCGGGCGAGCGGCGTACGGCTCGGCGCGCGCCGGGTGGCCGGGCTGCTGATCGCCTGCTCGGGTGTGGTGCTGCTGGTGGGCGGAGGAGCCGGCTTCGCGGCGGGCGACCTCTGGATGATCGCCGCGGCCTGCAGTTTCGGCGCGTACAGCGCACTGCTGCGCCGCAGGCCCGCCGAACTCGGCGGCGCCGCCTTCCTGTTCACCACGTTCCTCGTCGGCACCGTCCTGCTGCTGCCCGCCCAGGGTGTGAGCCTCGCCGTGCAGGGCGGCTTCGAGCCGACGGCCCGAACGGTCCTGCCCCTCCTCTACGTCGGCATCGCCTCCTCTGCCCTCGCCTTCTTCGCCTGGAACACGGCGATCGCACTGGTCGGCCCGACCCGCGCCGGCGTCGTCTACTACCTCCAGCCGGTCTGCGTGGCCCTGCTGTCCTGGGCGCTGCTCGACGAGTCGACCGGCCCGGCGCAGGTGCTGTGCATGGCGCTGATCCTGGGCGGGGTCGTGCTGGGCGCCGGGTCGAGTCGCACCGCCGGATAGGTTGCCGCCATGGTCGAGTGGGACATCCGGAAACTTCAGATCCTGCGGACGCTGCGGGAACAGGGCACCGTGACGGCGACCGCCGAGGCGTTGCGGATGACCCCGTCGGCCGTCTCGCAGCAGTTGACCAACCTGGCCGGACAGCTGGGGGTGCCGCTGCTGGAGGCACAGGGGCGGCGGGTGCGGCTCACGGACGCGGCCCGGCTGGTGCTGCGCCATGCCGAGGCGGTGTTCGAGCAACTGGAGCGGGCGGACGCCGAGTTGGCGGCCCATGTGCACGGAGAGGTCGGCGAGGTGCGGGTCGGTGCCTTCTCGACCGCGGTGCCCGCCCAGGTCGTACCGGCCGTACGGGCCCTTCGGGCCGCGCATCCCGGGGTGAGCGTGCGGGTGCGGGAGGCCGAGGCGGGTCAGGCCTACGAGTTGCTGGCCGCCGGAGAGGTGGACCTGGCCCTGTCGCTGGCGGCCCAGGCGCCGAGCGCCGCGGACCCCCGGTTCACCCGGCTGCCCCTGCTCGCCGATCCACTGGACGTCGCCCTCCCGCACGACCATCCGCTCGCCTCCGCCGAACCGCTGCGGCTCGCCGACCTCGCCGCCGAGCCGTGGATCTTCGGGGGGAGCGGGCCCTGGTCCGACATCACGAGGGGGGCGTGCGAGGCGGCCGGGTTCAGCCCGTATCAGGGGCACTCGGCGGCCGGGTGGACCGCGATTCTGGCGATGGTGGAGGCGGGGATGGGGGTGGCGCTGGTGCCGCGGATGGCGGCGGTGCCGAGGGAGGGCGTGGTGATGCGGGAGTTGGGCCGAGACCGGCCGGTCCGGTATGTGGTGGCGGCTGTGCGGAAGGGGGCGGAGGAGAGGGGCGCCTTGCGGAGGGTGCTCGGGGCATTGCGGGAGGTTGCTGAGGGGCTGTCCGGCTAGGGCACTTGCTTTGGCGCAGGGTGAGCGCCATGACGGAGAGCCCCAGGTGCTCCCTCGAAGGACACCACCTCCCCGACCGTCTCGTAACCCACGGGGTACGGACCATCAGTTCGGACAGAGCAAACGTGCGGTTACCGGTCTCGGGGGGATCAAATCCCTGATAGGCGGTGCAAATTGCGGGGCAGGCGAGCCATCGCCGCGGGGCTGCCTACCGGCAGGCCGCCCGCCCCCACAGGTGCTCATTCAGATGGATTAGGGGGAGGTTGTGGAGGATGGGCTGGAGGTGGAGGCAGGGGGCGTTGCGCTGGGCGACGGCTCAAAAGCGAAGGGAACACAAAGCCGATGATGCCTGCTCCAGCAGCCCCGATCAGAGCGGACAGCAGAACGCCCCAGCCGATACCGGAGTCGAAAAACTCCGGTGGTCCTGATACAACGCCTCCGAAGATGCTCATAAGGAGTGCTCCATGCCAACGACGCCGCAGACTAGGCCAGTTTCTTCTCATGGCAGCGCTCCTCTCTTCCCGTTGAGGGCCTGCGAGACGGCATACGCTCGCAGGCCCTTGTCACATGGTGTCTGTTACCTCACAGGTAGCGTCCGAGCCAGGCGCTGGCTGGGGTCGCACCGAGCGCTCCCCAGATTGTTCCGTTGATGAAGGCATCGGTGCGATCCTCGTTGTTGCCGCCGAGTGCGGCTGATCCTATGGCTGCGCCGGATCCTGAGCTGAGGCCGACGATGACTGCTCCGGCGACGATGCACCCGACGCCTGTGGAGCACAGGGCCGCTGTAGCTGCAACGCCGACTACGGTCCCGACGGCTCCTCCCAAGCCCTCACCGATGTCCGACCACCCGAACAGGCCGGTGGGGTCGATGATGTTGGTGGGATCGCCGGAGGCGTAGAGGTACGGGTTGGCTTCGAGGCCGGCCGGATCGGGCTGGGTGAAGCGTCCGATGTTCGGGTCGAGGTAGCGGGCCTTGTTGTGGTAGAGCCCGGTCGGGTCCTGGTAGCCGCCCGCGAAACGGTAGGGCTGCGGGACCTGTTCGGTGGCGTCGGTGATGCCGTTGGGGCTGTAGTAGTACCAGTTGGCCTTCTTCCCCTGGGAGTTGGCCACGGCCTCGACTGTGCCGAGGGCGTCGGTGAGGTAGTAGTACGTCTCGCTCTTGGTGCGGAAGGAGTGGAGGTTTCCGGACGGCTCGCGGGTGAAGTTCATGTCCACCCCGGCCTCGGTCTGGGCGGAGAGGCCGACCGGCCCGTGGTGGAAGCTGGTGTCGCCGAACTGCGTGCGCTCGGACTGGTCGGTGGACGCGTAGCGGCCCTCTTACTCCTTGCCGCTCTGGCTCATGGAGGTGAGCTGGGAGAAGTCGTTCCACTGCCCGCCGGAGCGTGCGGTGTCCGTAGTGGGGTTCGCCGCGGTCTCGTTGCCCGCCTTGTCGTAGGACCAGCCATCGGTGCTGCCGTCGCGGGCGGTGAGCTGAGAGGCGTCGTTGTACGTGTAGGCACTGCCTCCGGGGCAGGTGTCATCGGCCTGAACACTACGCAGGCCAGGTAGGTTGCCGTTCTGGGAGGTGAGGTTGCCGGCCTTGTCGTAGCAGTACAGCCAGCTGTTGTTGACCGCCGAGCCCTCAGTTTCCTCGGCGTACTTCAGGCGTCCGACGGAGTCGTAGTCGTAGGTCCGCTTCAGGCCGTCCACGTGGTCGGTGCGGGAGCGGATCTGCGTGCCGTCCACGGTCTCGCCGCCGCTGGTGTAGGCGTAGCTGTAGGCGAGGTCGATCAGGGTTCCCTCCGCGTCGGAGGCCGCCGTGATCCGTGTCGCCCGGTTGGACTTGTCCCGCGTAACCGTCTCCGTGATGCCTGCGGGAAGGCTCGTCTTGGTGCGGGCGTCGTTGGCGTTGTACTCGTACGTCGTCTTCTTGCCCTGTGGGTCGGTGAGGGAGAGCAGGTTGTGCGTCTTGCTGTATGTGTACTCCACCGTGCCCGACGGGTCTGTGTAGGACTCGACGTTGCCCTCGGCCGTGTATTCGAGGACGGTCTGCGAGCCGTCCTGGAGAGTCCGGACCGTTTCCCGGTTGAGGGGATCGAAGTCGTACTTGGTGATGCCGGTGGCGTCCGATCGCTGCTTGAGGTTGCCGTCGCCGTCCCATGCGTAAGTGACGGTCATGTTCGTACTGGACACCTTGGTGATCCGGTCACGGTTGTCGTACACGAACACCGTCTTGATGACCCGGCCGTCGATGACGGTTTCGGGCCGGCCCGCGCTGTCGTATGTGTACGTGGTTTCGCCGAGGGGGCCGGGCAGGGTGGTCTTCGTCAGGTTGCCGTTGATGTCGTAGTGGAACTTGGTCGTTTTGCCGTTGGCGTCCTTCACCTCACATCGCTGGCCCTCGAAGCCACCGCAGGTGGGGGTGGCGGGGTTGTAGGTGAACGTGCGGGTGCCGCCGTCCGTCCCGGCCACGGTTTCCTTGGTGGTGTTGCCCGCGGAGTCGTAGCTGTAGCTGACCTCCACCCCGTCCGCGCTCGTGATCTTCCCGGGTACGTCCGCCCCGGCGATCGTCTGATAACCGGTCAGGGCGGCGGTGGCGCCGGTGGGCAGTTTCAGGCTGCTGGGGTTGGAGCGGGCGTCCCAGCCGTAAGCAGTGACGTTGGCCGGGTCGGAGCCGGTGCCCATGGCGTCCGTGGCCGTCTCGAGGTTCAGGTTGGCGTCGTAGGTACGGTCCCGGTTCCGGCCGAGAGCGTCAGTGACCTTTGTGACTGAACCGTCCACGGTATGGGTGTACTTGGTCTGGTTCCCTGCCGGGTCGGTGACGGTGGTGACCCCGGCCTCGCCCGGAGTGTCTGCGGTGTAGGCGTAGGTGTAGGTGGGGCCCGTCTCGCCGGAGCCGTCGAAGCCGGTGGCGCGCTTCATGGAGGTGACACGGTTGTTGCTGTCGTAGGTGAAGACCGTGACCCGCCCCTCCGGGGTGGTGATCTTCGTCAGACGGCGGTCGGTGTCATAGCCGAAGGAGGTGGCCTTGCCCTCGGCGTCCGTGGTCCTGGCCAGGTCCCCGGAGGGGTTCAGGTCGTAGACGACGGTTCGGCCGGTGTTGTCCTTGGCCTGCCACTGCGATGCATCGGTCTTGAGCATGTCGATGCTGCGGCCGGAGCGGGACTCGGTGAGCTTGAAGCCCTTGTGCTCGGTGCCCTCGTCGTGCTGGTCGATGAGGATGTGGCCGCCGTTGCGGTCGGTCACCCTAACCAGCGTGCCGGAAGCACTGTAGGTGTCCTTCGTGCCCGAGCCGCGCTCGGTCACCGTGTACTCGCCGCCGGAGGTCTTCTCCAGATCCAGACGGTACCCCTTGGGGGTCGTGTACGTTCCGTCCGCCTTCTTCGTGAAGGACACCGATCCAGAGAGTTGTACGTCCTCGTCAGTTGCAGCGACTTGCCGACCCCGGCGACCTGGAAGTCCGTTGCGGCGAGCATCAGGTTGCCGTTCGAGTAGTTCACCCGTGCCACGAGCGAGTCGGTCACCCGTACATCGGAGATCTGATGCCACGGCACCTGCCCCTGTCCCTCGGGCACGACCGCCTCAATCGCCGCCCTGGCGCTCCGCGGCACCTCGCCGGTGCGAGCGCGGTCCTCCTGCGCGGCACGCCACCGGGCCAACTGCTCCGAAACCTTCTCCTTGGCCGTCTTCGGCGCCTTGGTCGTGCCGACCTTCACCGGCGGCATCTTCGCTTTCTCGCCGCCCTGGCCCCACACCGAGACCGGTTTGTTCGGCTCATCAGGCGCGGCGACTGCCGGCATCGCCGAAATGGTGAGCGCAGTGACAGCTAATGAGGCGATCACGCCCCTGCAACGCTCGCACCGCTCCTGGGGTCGAAGACCAACAGACCCCGGCAACCGCTCGCGACGGTCCCGGGGTGTGGCCAACGCCACGAAGGAGCGTCGACGTTGCACTGTGTATCACAGGCACTTGAATGGATGACTGTCCGTCACCTCAGATGTGGGGTGCCATCCTCGCGAGCGCGCGCCCAACGTGCAGTGCGCCGAGGACGCCACGCTGCGCGCCTATCGCCTGTGGTTCGAGCACGTTCTCAAGTGTGATGGCTGCAAGTGCGTCAGCGCGGCGCGGGATGGCTGTGAGGAAGGGCGGGAACTTTGGGGCGTATACCGGCTCGCGCGCATCGAGAGGCCGGAGCCGGAGAGTCTTCGGCCCGCTGACTGACCGTACGAATGAGGGCCGCCCGGCGCGACAACGCCGGGCGCCCCTCATCGACGTACGAAGGACTGACTAACGAAGGGCCGGACTACGAACTACTGCTCCGCGTCCGCCGCCTGGGCCTTCAGTGCCCGCTCCACGCCCGAGCGGGACTCCGAGATCAGCCGGCGCAGGGCCGCGTTGGGCTCGGCGGAGGCCAGCCAGGTGTCGGTCTTGGCGAGCGTCTCCTGGGAGACCTGGACGGTGGGGTAGAGGCCGATCGCGATCTGCTGGGCGATCTCGTGCGAGCGGGAGTCCCAGATGTCCTTGACGACCTCGAAGTACGTGTCGGCGTACGGCGCCAGGAGTTCGCGCTGATCGGTCTGGACGAAGCCCGAGATGACCGCTTCCTGGACGGCGTTGGGGAGCTTGTCGGACTCGATGACCGACGCCCAGGCCTCCGCCTTCGCCTCCTGGGTGGGCCTGGCCGCCCGGGCGGTCGCCGCGTGCCGCTCGCCCGCCGCCGTCTTGTCGCGCTCGTACTCGCCCGCGATCTCCGCCTCGTCGAACCGGCCCACGGCCGTGAGCCGCTGGACGAACGCCCAGCGCAGCTCGGTGTCGACGTCCAGGCCCTCGATCGTGTGGGAACCGTCCAGCAGCGCATCGAGCAGGTCCAGCTGCTCCGGCGTACGAGCCGTCGCCGCGAACGCCCGCGCCCACGCCAGCTGGTGGTCGCTGCCGGGCGCCGCCGCCCGCAGATGGGCCAGCGTGGCGTCCGTCCAGCGGGTCAGCAGGGCCTCGCGGGTGGCCGGCGCCGCGTACAGGTCGATCGCCAGCTTCACCTGGCGTTGCAGCGACTGCACGAGGCCGATGTCGGACTCCTTGCCGATGCCCGACAGGACCAGGGAGAGGTAGTCGCGGGTCGCCAGCTCCGCATCGCGCGTCATGTCCCATGCCGACGCCCAGCACAGGGCGCGCGGCAGCGACGACTCGAAGTCGCCCAGGTGCTCGGTCACGAAGGCGAGCGACTTCTCGTCGAGGCGGACCTTGGAGTACGAGAGGTCGTCGTCGTTGAGCAGGATCACGTCCGGGCGGCGCTTGCCCACCAGCTGCGGTACGGCGGTCAGTTCGCCGTCCACGTCCAGCTCGATGCGCTCGTCACGGACCAGCTTGCCGCTGGCGCCTTCTGAACTGTCCAGGTCGTACAGGCCGACGGCGATGCGGTGCGGGCGGAGGGTCGGCTCGCCCTTGGCGCCGGCGGGGAGCGCCGGGGCCTCCTGGCGGATGGCGAAGGAGGTGATGACGCCGTTCGCGTCGGTCTCGATCTCCGGGCGCAGGATGTTGATGCCGGCCGTCTCCAGCCACAGCTTCGACCAGGTCTTCAGATCACGCCCGGAGGTCTCCTCCAGGGCGCCCAGCAGATCCGACAGGCGCGTGTTGCCGTACGCGTGCGCCTTGAAGTAGGCCTGCACGCCCCGGAAGAACTCGTCCATGCCGACGTACGCGACGAGCTGCTTCAGGACGCTGGCGCCCTTCGCGTACGTGATGCCGTCGAAGTTGACCAGCACGTCGTCCAGGTCGCGGATCTCGGCCATGATCGGGTGGGTGGACGGCAGTTGGTCCTGCCGGTAGGCCCACGTCTTCATGGAGTTGGCGAAGCTGGTCCAGGAGTGCGGCCAGCGCGACTCGGGGGCGTACGCCTGGCAGGCGATGGAGGTGTACGTGGCGAACGACTCGTTCAGCCACAGGTCGTTCCACCACTCCATGGTGACCAGGTCGCCGAACCACATGTGGGCCAGCTCGTGCAGGATCGTCTCGGCGCGCATCTCGTAGGCCGCGTCGGTCACCTTCGACCGGAAGACGTACTGGTCGCGGATGGTCACCGCGCCCGCGTTCTCCATCGCGCCCGCGTTGAACTCCGGCACGAACAGCTGGTCGTACTTCTTGAACGGGTACGCGTAGTCGAACTTCTCCTGGAACCAGTCGAAGCCCTGCCGGGTGACCTCGAAGATCGCGTCCGAGTCGAGGTACTCGGCGAGGGAGGGGCGGCAGTAGATGCCCAGCGGGACGCTCTGGCCGTTCTTCTCGTACACGCTGTGGACCGAGTGGTACGGCCCGACGATCAGAGCCGTGATGTACGACGAGATCCGCGGCGTCGGCTCGAACACCCAGGAGTCGTCCTTGGGCTCGGGCGTCGGGGAGTTGGAGATGACGGTCCAGCCCGTCGGCGCCTTCACGGTGAACTGGAAGGTGGCCTTCAGGTCGGGCTGCTCGAACGACGCGAAGACGCGGCGGGCGTCCGGGACCTCGAACTGGGTGTAGAGGTAGGCCTGGTTGTCGACCGGGTCGACGAACCGGTGCAGGCCCTCGCCGGTGTTGGTGTACGCGCAGTCGGCGACGACGCGGAGGATGTTCCGGCCTTCCAGAAGCCCCTGCAGGGCGATCCGGGAGTCCTTGAAGACCTCGTCGGGGTTGAGCGGATCGCCGTTGAGGGTGACCTCGTGGACGGTCGGGGCGACCAGGTCGATGAAGGACTCCGCGCCGGTTTCGGTGACGTCGAAGCGCACCGTGGTCACGGACCGGTAGGTACCGCCCTCTTGCGCGCCGGAGAGGTCGAGATCGATCTCGTACGAGTCAACGGTGAGCAGCTTGGCTCGCTGCTGCGCCTCTTCGCGAGTCAGGTTTGTGCCAGGCACGCGGTCATCTCCTCGATATGGGTAGGTTCGGCGGTTCGGTCATCCTTCCACGGGACCTGCACGAAACGCGATGTCCGGATCCCGCCGGTGAGCGGGCCGGACGAGCGCGACGCTGGTCGCATGACGACGTACATCGCACGACCCATCACCCCCGTGATCCTGAAGGAGCTGCGTTCTGCTGACGACGCGGGGCGCGAGTTGGTTCCCGTGACCGACGAGGAGGGCGGGGCGCCGCTGCGCTGCTGTCTGCGGCGCAGTGAGCCGGGGGAGCGGATCGCCCTCGTCTCGTACGCCCCGCTGCGTCGCTGGGCGGCTCGGACGGGCGCGGATCCCGGCGCGTACGACGAGCAGGGTCCGGTCTTCATCCACGCCGAGGAGTGCTCGGGCCCCGATCCGGACGGCTATCCCTTCGCGGGCGCCCACCGCACGGTCCGGCGCTACTCCGCCGAGGGTCGCATCCTGGGCGGAGCGCTGGTCGACGCCCCCGACGACGAGGCCTTCCGGCAGGCCTTCGATGACCCGGCCGTGGTGCTCGTCCATGTGCGGGCCGTGGAGTACGGGTGCTTCCTCTATGAGGTACGCAAGGGGTAGCCACCCATGGGTAGTACTAATGGTAGCAAGGATGGTAGCCTTCTGTTACGTTGAGGGTGTGAAGATCAGTGTGAGCTTGCCGCAGGAGGATGTCGCGTTCGTGGACGGCTACGCCGCCCGCACGGAAGCCGAGTCCCGGTCGGCTGTGATACACGACGCCATCGAGCTGCTGCGGCGCGCCCATCTGGAGCAGGAGTACGCGGAGGCGTTCGCCGAGTGGGACGGCAGTGAGGACGCCGAGTTCTGGGACCAGTTCTCGGCGGACGGACTCACTGATGAAGCGCGGTGACATCTACCTGGTCGACTACGAGCCAGTGCGCGGCAGTGAGGCCAACAAGGCGCGTCCGGCGGTGATCGTCTCGAACGACGGTGCCAACACGGCGGTGGAGCGAACCGGGCGAGGCGTGGTGACGCTGGTTCCCCTGACGACGAACACCTCCCGCGTCCATCCGTTCCAAGTGCTGCTTCCCGCAGGGGAGTGCGGTCTGCTCAAGGACTCCAAGGTGCGGTGCGAGCAAGTTCGCGCCCTGGCCCTGGAGCGGCTGCTGCGGCCGATCGGTTCGGTACCTCATCAGCGCATGGCCCAGATCGATGCGGCGCTTCGGCTGCATTTGGCCCTCTGAACACCAAGAAGGGGCGCCCACCGTCCACCGGTGGGCGCCCCTTCGGGCGTGTTACTTGCCCAGCTCCGCCGCCACCAGCTCCGCGATCTGTACCGCGTTCAGGGCCGCGCCCTTGCGGAGGTTGTCGTTGGAGATGAAGAGGGCGAGGCCGTGGTCGACGGTCTCGTCGGTGCGGATGCGGCCGACGTACGACGGGTCCTGGCCGGCGGCCTGGAGGGGGGTCGGGATGTCGGTGAGCTCGACGCCCGGGGCGCCGGCCAGCAGCTCGGTCGCGCGCTCGGCGCTGATCGGGCGCGCGAAGCGGGCGTTGACCTGGAGGGAGTGGCCGGAGAAGACGGGGACGCGCACGCAGGTGCCGGAGACCTTGAGCTCCGGGATCTCCAGGATCTTCCGGGACTCGTTGCGCAGCTTCTGCTCCTCGTCGGTCTCGTCTCGACCGTCGTCGACGATCGAACCGGCGAGGGGGAGCACGTTGAAGGCGATCGGGCGCTTGTAGACGCCGGGCTCCGGGAAGTCGACCGCGCCGCCGTCGTGCGTCAGCTGGTCCGCGTCGGCGACGACCTTCTGCGCCTGGCCGTGCAGCTCCGCCACGCCCGCCAGACCCGAGCCGGACACAGCCTGGTAGGTGGCGACGACCAGGGCTTCCAGACCGGCCTCCGCGTGCAGCGGCTTCAGGACCGGCATCGCGGCCATCGTCGTGCAGTTCGGGTTGGCGATGATGCCCTTGGGCCGGTCGGCGATCGCGTGCGGGTTCACCTCGGACACCACCAGCGGTACGTCCGGGTCCTTGCGCCAGGCCGAGGAGTTGTCGATCACGACCGGGCCCTGCGCGGCGACCTTCTCGGCCAGCGCCTTGGAGGTCGCGCCGCCCGCAGAGAACAGCACGATGTCCAGGCCCGTGTAGTCGGCGGTCGCCGCGTCCTCCACCGTCACGCCGTCCAGGGTCGTCCCCGCCGAGCGGGCCGAGGCGAACAGCCGCAGCTCGGTGACCGGGAAGGCGCGCTCCTTGAGGATCCTGCGCATGACCGTGCCGACCTGACCGGTGGCTCCGACGATTCCGACCCTCACGGCGACTCCTTCTACGTGTACGTGCATGTCTGCGGCTTTTCCATCATGCGGCCGACCCCGGTCCACCTGTCCAATTCTTTGCTCTCCATGCCCGAGGAGTGGAACGCCGGACCGTGTGACGTACGCCTCTGTATGAATTTCCCGGGGGCCGGCCGAACGTTTCCGCCGGCTGCTGCGTCGTAGAGGAAACGCGGTGAGGGGGGTGGCTTGTGCTGCGCAGAAAGGCCCGCCGTGTCCAAGAGGACGATGATCCTCTGGACGCGGCTCAGGAACGCCGGGTGCGGGCGGTGCTCGCGCTGGGCGGTGTGCCGCAGACGGACCTGCCGGACGGGGTGCAGCAGGTCCGCCTGCGGCTGCTGGAGCGGGCGGCGAAGGGGTACGAGGCCCCGCGCGACGTCTCCGCATGGGCGGCCGTCGTCGCCTCCAACCTGGCCATGGACTGGCACCGCGCCAAGCGCCGGCAGGAGCGCATCGGCGAGCGGCTCGCCTCCCTGCGCCAGCTGGAGCACCCCTCGGGCGAGGACACCAGCGTGCTCTCCCTCGCCGTGGCCCAGGGACTCGACGAGCTCCCCGACTCCCAGCGCCAGGTCCTCGTCCTGCGCTTCTACGCCGACCTGCCGGTCCGCTCGATCGCCGACGAGCTCGGCATCCCGGAAGGCACGGTCAAGAGCAGGTTGCACACGGCGGTACGGGCTCTGCGCGCCCGCCTGCACGAGGACGAGGTGGTGTGACGTGACCGCCGAACACAACGGCGCCGACGCGCTGATGGCCGCGCTCACCGACGAGCCGCTCACGGACGAGGCCCGCGCGGACGCCGCCTTCATGGCCGAACACCGCTCTGCTGCCGCCGATGTGGCGCTGCTGCGCGAGCAGTTGGGGATCATCGGGGACGCGCTGGCCGCCGAGCCGGTGAAGGTGAGGAAGAGGGCCGAGAAGCCCGTCGCGGTACGACCGTCCTGGCGCCATGGGTTCAAGATCGCGCTGAGCGGGCTCGCCGTGGCGTGTGCCGTCGCGATGTTCGCGGGGATGGGGTGGCTCATCGCCCAGTCGGGGGGCATGGGGGCCGCCGACGGGGGCTCGTCGGACTCCGCCGGTGAAGCGGCCACCGCGTCCAAGGACGGCACCGCCCAGTACCTCGCCTGCGCCCGCATCGTCGTCGAGGGCACGGTCGTCGCCGTCGATCCGCTCCCCGGCAGCGAGCAGGACCGCGTCACCCTGGACGTCACCCGCTACTACAAGCCCGCCGAGGGCAAGAAGGAGATCACCTTCCTCACGGGCGACCCCGGCGACTCCCGTATCCGCAAGGACGCCCACCTCCTGATCGGCATCCCGGACAAGGGGGCCGTCCCCGACAAGGTGATCGCCGGCGAACAGAACATCGCCCGCGAACGCGCCCGGCTCAGTGGGGCGGAGTCCGAGGCCGCCGACCTGGACTGCGCATGAGAAGGGGCGGGCGCCCGTCACGGACGCCCGCCCCGACTGCCGTAGTGACTACGGGATGACCTTCTCGATCTTCACGCTGCCGAGGCCCGCGACCGTGCCGCGGGCGTTCACCAGCTGGACCCGGCCGAAGAACTCGCGTCCCTCGGGGGCGGCCGCCTTGGCGGTGACGGAACCGGACACCGTCGCCGACGCGCCCGTGCCCAGCTTCACCGGCGTCGACTCGTCGACGGTGACGGTGCCGAGCGTGGACGCGAAGAACACGTCCAGGTAGTCGTAGGCCGTGGAGCCGGACGGGACGGAGTAGCCGGCGACCACGACGGTGTACGTACCGGCGGCGGGCTTGGCGATGGAGACCGCCTCCTCCGAGTCGCCGTCCGCGGACGAGGCGACTTCCTCGCCGGCCGCGTTCAGCACCGCCAGGTCGAGGTCGGCGGCCGTGTCGGAGACGTTGCCGATGGCCACGTCCAGCGACTCGGCGCCCTCGGGCACCACGACCGTGCTGGTCTGGGTCCCGGCGTCGGCGATGGTCGGCCGGTCCGTCCTGGACGAGCCGAGCGGGCCGCCGACCAGCTTGCCGTCCAGGGCGGCGAAGTTGTTCGTGACCTTCCAGGACGCCTCGGCCGGGGTGCCGACCTTGGCCTCGGGCACGGTCACGACCTCGGGGTCGAAGGACGCGCCGAGGACCTCGGCGTCCAGCGTGTACGGGTTGTCGAGCAGCGGCGACGTACGGCGCGACTCGACCTCGATCTCCCAGACACCGGCCTGCGGGTCGGCGTACGAGCGCACGTCGGGCTTGCAGCCGTTGCCGTCGAGGTAGTTGTTGTAGCAGAACGGCGTGGAGGTGTTGTCGATCGGAACGCCGTACGGGTGGATGGCGATGAACCGGGTCTGGCTCTTGTCCTTCAGCCCGCCGATCGCGACCTGAAGCGACTTCGCGCCCTCGGGCACGGTCACGAAGTAGGACATGGTGCTGTTGCGCTGCACCGAACCCGACGCGGAGTAGGTGTACTTCAGCGGCGCCGAGACCACGACCGTGCTCAGGGCCTGCTTGTCGATGCCCTCGGTGCGCGGGTCGTCGATCTCGAGGATCGCGCTCTTGAGACCGGCGGACTTCGGCGCGGCCTGGACCTTGACGGTCACCGGCTCGTTCAGCGGCAGCTTGACGACGTCGGAGCCGACGATCTTGAAGGTGCCGCCCGCGTTGTTCTCGAAGTACAGCTCGTGCTTCAGCGGGCGGTCCGCGCCGGACGTACGGGTGATGGTGACGTCGTACGTCTTCTTCTGGCCCGCCTTCAGGCCGCCCTCACGGTCGTACAGACCGGTGCCGAAGCCGGGCGTCTTCAGGGCGAAGTCGATCGCGGTGTCGACCGGTGCCTTGACCGTGTAGTCGTGGGCGGTGGCGCCGTCCTTGATGGAGTCCCAGGCGTCCACGATGTTGATCAGGCCCGCGCCCTCCTCGTACGCCTGGACCCCACTGATGTGGTCGGCGGTCGAGGTGAGGGCGGTGCGCAGCTTCGCCGGGGTGAGCGCGATGCCCTTCTGCTCGGCGGCGGACAGGAGCAGCGCGGATGCGCCGGCCGCCTGCGGGGACGCCATCGAGGTGCCCTGGAGCATGCCGTAGCCGGCCGGCAGCGAGTAGCCCGCCTCGGCGACCGGGGCGCCCGGCAGCCAGGTCTGGATGGTGTTGATCGCGGCGCCGGGCGCGGAGAGCGTCGGCGTGAACCCGCCGTCCTCACGCGGACCGCGCGAGGAGAACGGCATCATCGCGTACGACTTCTGCACCGCCGAGCCGTAGTTCGCGGCCCACGTCTTCTTGGAGATGGTCGCGCCGACCGAGATGACCTTGTCGGCCAGACCGGGGTCGCCGATGGTGTTCGCGCCGGGGCCGGAGTTGCCCGCGGAGATCACCAGCTGCACGCCGTACTCGTCGATGAGCCGGGTGTACAGCTCGGCGCGCGCGTTGTTGCCGTCGTTGAGCGAGGGCAGACCGCCGATGGACATGTTGACGATGTCGACACCGCGCTTGGTGACGAGGTCGATCATGCCCTCGGTGAGCGCGACGTTGGTGCAGCCGCCGGTCCAGGTGCAGGCACGGGACGAGACGATCTTCGCGCCGGGGGCCTGGCCGTTCATCTCGCCGCCGAACAGGCCGTTGGCGGCGGTGATGCCGGCGACGTGCGTGCCGTGCTCGGACTCGATGACGCCGATGTTGACGAAGTCGGCCTTCGCGCCGGCCGCGTTGTAGACGACGTCCTTGCGGATCTCGATGACGAAGGGCTGGCGCTCGGCGACGTCGGTCGACGGGTCGTCGGTGCCGAAGTAACCGATCTGGAAGCCGTCCTTGTACGGCTTCATCGGCGCGTCGTCACCGAAGTCGTTGTTGTTGTTCAGGTCGACCCGGACCGTGCCGGCCGCGGCGTCGTAGAGGACGCCCCAGGAGTCGGTCTTGTCGCCGTCGCGGTTGGCGTCGCCCGCCGCGTCGCCGCCGGTGGTGTACGACTCCAGGAAGGTGCTGATCTGGTACGAGCCCGCGGGCGCCGTCCAGGTCTTGCCGCCGAAGGTGAACGTCGGCCCGGACACCGAGGTGAGCATCGGGCGCCAGGTGCGGTCGGCGTCCACGACCGGGTCGGTCGCCGTCACCCAGTCGACGATCTTGCGCTCGCCGGTGGTGGTCTTCTGGAGCGCCGGGTGGCCCAGGTCCACGCCCGAGTCCAGGATGCCGATGGTGATGCCGCGGCCGTCCGCCTTCGGGTGTTCGTCCACGAAGTCGACGGCGCCCGTCTCGAAGGACGGGTTGTACGGGTTCTCGGCGGGCGTCTTCTTGCCGGGGGCCGGGTAAGTGCCCGTGGCCGTCGCGCTCTTGGCGGTGTCCGCGCTCGGCGTCGGATCGTCGAGGGGTATCTCCTCGCGCAGGTCGATGCCGTGCACGGAGGAGAGCTTCGTGGCGGCGGCGATGGCCGAGTCCGCCTTGCCGGTGGGGACGGTGGCGCGGACGTAGCCGAGCTTGTCGTAGGTACGGCCGACCAGGCCGCCCTTGACCGCGTCGAGCTGCTCGGCGACCTGCTCGGTCTTGCCGGGCGCCGTGGCCACCATCATCGTGACCGTCTTGGCACCGTCGGCCTTGGCGTCGGCGAGCAGATCGGCGTCGTCCGAACCGAGCTTGTCGTGGGCGGACTTGACGGCGGGGTCGGCCGCGGGCGCGGACTGGTCGGCGGACATGGCCATGGGTATCGGCCCGGCCGCGGAGAGCGCGGCGACGAGACCCGCCGCCACGGCTATTCGGGCCACACGTCTTGCACCCGATATCGGATCGCGCTGGGGGGTGAGGGTCATCGGCATCCCTTGTAGGTAAAGGAACGATCGTG
This sequence comes from Streptomyces sp. NPDC051963, assembly GCF_044593495.1. Classification (NCBI taxonomy): domain Bacteria; kingdom Bacillati; phylum Actinomycetota; class Actinomycetes; order Kitasatosporales; family Streptomycetaceae; genus Streptomyces; species Streptomyces sp. NPDC051963. Next base: position 125,862 of record NZ_JBIUCC010000002.1, read on the forward strand.
GCGCGACCGGGCCGGTCAACCCCGGTCACGGTGGTCCGGAATGCGAACCCGGACGATCGCACAGCTTTACGCAAGGGACAGTTGTTTGGGGAGTGTTGACCGAAACGAAATGAATGTGTGGGGAAAACCCGCGATGATTTTTGCGGGGATAACTCACAAACACGGACAAGACTCCTGTCACTTCACGCTTCGCCGGTCAATCCGGACTCCGCCCGTTAACGTCCGTATGTGCGCAAGAAGTCGAGGGTGGCGGCCTACGCCATATGCGTCCGCGACGGACAACTCCTGCTCGCCCGCGGCGACGGCGCGGACGGCACCCCGGAGTGGACGCTGCCCGGCGGTGGCATGTGGCACGGCGAGGATCCCTACGACACCGTCCTGCGCGAGGTCGACGAGGAGACCGGCTACCGGATCGAGGTCGCGGGGCTCCTCGGGGTGCATTCCCGGCACGTCACCATCCCCCGCCGCTTCCGCCGCGACGTCGACCACCACGCCGTTCGGGTCCTCTACGAGGGCCGCATCGTCGGCGGCGAACTCCGCCACGAAGTCGGCGGCACCACGGACCTGGCCGCCTGGCACGACCTGGACGCCGTACCGGCGCTGAACCGTGTGGGTCTCGTCGACATCGGCCTGCGGCTGTGGCGGGAGCGGCCGGTGTCGGGGCATGTCGTGAAGGGGCGGGACTAGGTTCTGTACCCCGGAAGATGAACACGGAGTGACCGACTCCCGGACGTTCGCCGAGCGGTCGAATACGCGCAGGGTGATCCAAGATCCACGTACGGTGATCGGCGTTGCGCGTTGTGGTCCTGTTTACGCGCAGGTCACCCCTACTGCCAACGATCCAGTAAGAACGGGCTGTTCGCGTCGGCGACGGCCCGTGACCACTGTCGACGCGTTCGCAATCGGGGAGATACGCGCATGTCGCGGATACGCTCTGTCGCCGGCTCCACGCTGGGGGTCCACCGTCGTACGCTGCTCGCCGCCACCGGGGCGGTGTCCCTGTCCGTCGGTGTCGGCTACGCCCTGCGGCCCACCGACAGCGAGGCCGCCACCGCCACCGACGCGCGCGCCGCCGCCGAGGCCCCGGTCGCCCCCGCCCGCACCGCCGCCGCAGCACCCCTCGTGCCCTACACACGCGGCACCACGCTCGCCGCCGTCGCCGCCCCCCGCACCTCCTCCGGCTACCGACGGCTGGGGGACGGCCCCGGCTGGCAGCGCGTCGTCCGCAGCGAGCTGGCCGCGCCCAAGTCGGGGCGCGCGGGCCGCCGTACCGCGCTCGCCGCGTTCGTGCAGCTCACCGATCTGCATCTGATCGACAGCCAGCACCCGCTGCGCCTGGAGTTCCTGCGCTCGGCGGACGTGCACGCCTGGCGGCCGCACGAGGCGCTGACCGTGCCGGGCGCGATCTCCCTGGTCGAGCGGGTCAACGCGCTGCGGGGAGCCCCCGTCACCGGCTCCCCGCTCCACTTCGCCATGACCACCGGCGACAACACGGACAACAACGCCAAGTCCGAGCTGGAGTGGTTCCTGAAGATCATGAGCGGCGGCCGGGTCACGCCCAACACCGGGGACCCGCGGCACTACGAGGGCGTCCAGAACAGCGGCCTCAAGCAGTACTGGCAGCCGGAATCCACCACCCGCGACGCCGACAAGCAGCTCGGCTTCCCGCACCTCGAAGGCTTCCTGGCCGCCGCGATCCGCGAGATGAACAGCCCGGGACTGACCATCCCCTGGTACTCCACGGTCGGCAACCACGACGCGATGCCGCTGGGCACGTACGGCCACGGCGACTCCTACCTCGCCGAGTTCGCCGCCGGCGGAAGGAAGCTGATGAGCCTGTCGGCGTCCGAGGCGAGGAAGCTCCAGGACACCCTCAAGGGCGACTCGGACCCCAAGGGGACCTACTTCCGCGACCTGCTCAAGGCACACGCCCGCGACCTGCGCTCGGTCACCCCGGACGAGCAGCGCGCCCCGTTCACCGCCGCCGAGTACATCAAGGCCCACCTGGACCCGGCGTACAAGGGCGCGGGCCCGGTCGGACACGGCTACTCCGCGGCGAACGTCGAGGCGGGCACCCAGTACTACAGCTTCCGCATCTCCGACGACGTGATCGGCATCAGCCTCGACACCACCGACGCGGGCGGCCACTACAACGGCTCCATCGGGGCCGCCCAGCTGAACTGGCTGGACCGGACGCTGAAGCAGGCACGCACCAACTCCTCGTACGCGATCGTCTTCAGTCACCACACCAGCGGGACCATGACGAACCTGCGCCCCGACCCGGCCCGCCCGAACGACCGCCGGCACGGCGGCGAGGACGTCCTCGGCGTGCTCGGCCGCCACCCGAACGCCCTCGCCTGGGTCAACGGCCACATCCACAAGAACGTCGTCACCCCGCACACCGGGTCCGGCGGCCACTCCTTCTGGGAGATCTCCACCGCCTCGCACGTGGACTTCCCCCAACTCGCCCGCATCATCGAGGTGGTGGACAACAAGGACGGCACACTGTCGCTGTTCACCACCCTCATCGAGTCCGCGGCCCCGCACCGCACGGACTTCACCGACCTCTCCCAGACCGGCCTGGCCGCCCTCTACCGCGAGCTGTCCTTCAACGCCCCGGGCAGCAGCACAAGCCTCGGAGGCGGGGCCGGCGACCGGAACACGGAGCTGGTGCTGAAGAAGGGCTGAAAGTCACTCAACCCCCCTTCCGCGCGGCAACCCTGCTCCAGGACCCCGGGTCCTTCCCCGCGACCGTGCTCAAGGGAGTGCAGGAAGTGGGGGATGGGACATGACCGTACGGACGACCCTGGCCGCGGCGACGGCAGTCGCGCTGTCGGCGGTGGCATTCGCGGGACCCGCCGTGGCCGCCACCGGCAGCGGCGGCGGCCACGGCGCCACCCGCAAGGCGATCGAGGCGGCCGTCGAGGCCGGCGTGCCCGGTGTGACGGCGACCGTGAAGGACGGCCGCGGCACCTGGTCCGCGACGGCCGGTGTCGGCGACGTCGAGACGGACCAGCCGCGTTCGGCACAGGACCGCTACCGCGTCGGCAGCATCACCAAGACCTTCGTGGCCACCGTGCTGCTCCAGCTGGAGGCCGAGGGCAGGCTGTCCCTGGACGACACGGTGGACAAGTGGCTGCCGGGTGTCGTCGAGGGCAACGGCCACGACGGTGGGCAGATCACCGTCCGGCAACTCCTCAACCACACCAGCGGCATCTACAACTACACCGGCGACGACGACTTCGTCCGTACGTACTTCATGGCGGAGGGGTTCTTCGAGCACCGCTACGACACCGTGACGCCCCGGCACCTGGTGGCGATCGCGATGAAGCACAAGCCGGACTTCGCGCCCGGCACCTCCTGGAGCTACTCGAACACGAACTACGTGCTGGCGAGCATGGTGATCGAGAAGGCCACGGGACACCGGTACGGCGACGAGGTGCGCCGCCGCATCATCGAACCCCTGCACCTCACCGGCACGTCCGTCCCCGGCACCCGGGCCACGCTCCCGCAACCCAGCGGTCGCGCCTACTCCAAGCTGGCGGAGGAGGTGACGGGACCGACGTACGACGTCACGGAGCTCAACCCCTCCTTGGCCTCGGCAGCGGGCGAGATGATCTCCGACTCGGCGGACCTGAACCGCTTCTACCGGGCCCTGTTGCAGGGCAGGCTGCTGCCGGCCGAGCAACTGAAGGAGATGAAGACCACGGTCGCGAACCCCCACACGAACGAAACCCGTTACGGGCTCGGCCTCATGGACGTCGAGCTCAGCTGCGGTATCCACGTCTGGGGCCACGAGGGCGGCATCCACGGCTCCTCGTCGGTGGCCCTCACCACCGCCGACGGCCGCCACTCCCTCGCGTTCAACTTCAACGGGGACTGGACGGGGGACGGTGTCGCGGTGATCGAGGGGGAGTTCTGCGGCAATTGACCGGGGGACCGCCGGGTGCCGGCATGTGAGGAGGGGCCGTCGGCAGCGCGCCGCGGCCCCTCCTCTCCCCTCCTGATGCCGGTCCCGGTCCGTCACTACCGGGGCAGCACCACGACATACGCGGCCGGATCGCGGTCGGCGGCCGCCATCAGGGCCGTACGGACCACCGCCGCCTGCTGTTCCGTCGAGTCACGGAGCTTCTTCGGCGTGATGTGGACGACGGTGATGCCGAGGCGCTCCAGGTGCTCGCGCTTGCGGGCGTACTCGGACCAGAGGGCGTCTTCGTCCTGGCGGGGGGCCCGGGTGTCCAGTTCCACGGCGACGGCCTGGTCGGGCCAGTAGGCGTCCAGGCCGCCGAGGTGAGGGCCTCCGGGTAGCCGCAGGTCGACATTCCACACCGGGTCGGGCAGACCGTGTTCGCGGACCATGCGGTACAGGCGGTCCTCCGCGATGGCGCGGCCCTCGGCGAGCAGGGAGTCGACGGCGTCCACGACGTGCGGCCGGCTGAGCAGCTTGGCGTTGTTCAACTCCCGGACGACGGAGGCCGGTTCGCAGTGGCCGCCGCGGACGGCCTCGGTGAGCAGACGGCGTACGGCGCCCGCGTCGGCCAGGCCCGAGACCGCGTCGGCGAGGGCCCGCGGCACGGGGGCGACGGGCACGCCGGTGACCCCTTGCGGGGTGGGCAGGGCCGCCGTACGGACGATCCGTGCCGGACCCGTGGAGCGCAGCCGCCGCAGCCGTGGGACCAGGACGTCGATCTTCTCCAGGGACAGCAGCGGGGGAGCGGAGGCGAAACCGTGCAGGGCCAGCGCGGCCAGGCCGGTGATCATGGCCTCCGCGTAGACCGGTCGGTGCGGGTCTTCCGCGCCGGGTTGTGCGGGCACTCCCGGGGACGACTCGCGCGCCGCGTACATCAGTACCGCGTGCAGTCGCTCCTCGCTGGTCGGCGGGCCCGGGTGGAGCAGGACGACGCCCGGCAGGATCTGCTGCCACGGGCCGCCGGCCCGGCACTGGTCGTTGGTGTCGGCCGCGGACACACCGTGCGAGCGCAGCTGGGCCGCGGTCATCACGCGGCGGTGCACCTCGGAGAGGTGGCGAAGGGGGCGGGGGGAGAGCGGGGGGAGCGGGGTGTTGTGGTTCATGACCCGGAGGCTTCCGCGTCCGATCCGTCCCCTAACCGCTGTTACACGTCCGTCGACAAAACCGGACAACCCAGCACTAAAGGACGGGTGTTCGGATGCCGAGTAGGCATGGAAAACCCCTGGTCCGTTCGGGTTGGACCAGGGGTTACGGCTGCTATTGCCTGAATTCCGTAACGGTCACGGAGGGCCGTGATCGTTGGCCAAAGGTCCTGTGGTGCCTACGGTGCCTGCGGTGCGGTGGCCGCCGCATCACACGCCTGCCCCCGCAGCGCCCGCGCCAGATCGTCCCGCGCCTCCAGCACCAGCCGCCGCAGCGCCGGCGCCGCCGTCCCGTGCGCCGCCAGCCACGCGTCCGTCGCCTCCAGCGTCCCCTCGGAGTCCTGCAACCCCGGGAACAGCCCCCGCACGACATCCATCCCGATCTGAATCGACCGCTGCGTCCACACCCGCTCGATGGCGGCGAAGTACTTCTCGGCGTACGGCGCGATCAGCTCCCGCTGCGACGACTGCACAAAGCCGGCGATCGTCGCCTCGACCAGGGCGTTGGACAGTGCGTCCGACTCGACGACCTGCGCCCAGGCCTGCGCCTTGACCGCGGCCGAGGGGCGGGCGGCGAGACAGCGGATCTGGTGGCGCTTGCCGGACGCGGTGTCGTCGCGGGCCAGTTCGGCGGCGAGCACCGACTCACCGGCGACCCCGTGGGCGGCCAGCGGTCCCAGGAACGCCCAGCGCAGCTCCTGGTCCACCTCCAGCCCCTCGATCGTCTCCGCCCCCTCCAGCAGGCCCTTCAGCAGCTTCAGGTCACCCTCGCCCGCCGCCACCGTCGCGAAGAACCGCGCCCACGCCAGCTGGTGCTCGCTGCCCGGCTCGGCACCCCGCAGCTCGCGCAGCGCGCCCTCGGCCAGCAGCCGTTCGCCGGCCGGCCGCCACTCGGGCGCGACGTAGTGGACCAGCGCCGAGTGCGCCCAGGCGTGCAGCATCTGAAGCACGCCGATGTCCGACTCGCGCCCCGCGAACCGCAGCACGAGGCCGACGAAGTCCCGCGCCGGCAGCAGCGCGTCCCGGGTGAGATTCCACAGCGCCGACCAGCACATGGCCCGCGCCAGCGGATCGGTCATCGCGCCGAGGCCGTCCTTCAGCGTGGCCAGCGAGGTGTCGTCGAACCGGATCTTGCAGTACGTCAGATCGTCGTCGTTGACCAGCACCAGGTCCGGGGCCTCGGCGCCGGCCAGCTCCGACACGACCGTACGCGGGCCGTCCACGTCCGCCTCGGCCCGCGCGTACCGCTCGACGGCACCCTCCGGTGTACGCCGGTACAGGCCCACCGCCACCCGGTGCGGCCGCAATTCCGGGTGCGACTCGGCAGCGTCCTGCACCACCGCCAGCTCGTCGATCCGGCCCTCCGGGCTCAACAGCACCTGCGGGGTCAGCGAGTTCACGCCCGCGGTCTGGAGCCAGGACCGCGCCCACGCGGCCATGTCCCGCCCGCTGGTCTCCTCCAGCACCGACAGCAGGTCACCGAGGCGCGTGTTGCCGTAGGCGTTCCGCTTGAAGTAGCGCCGTGCGCCTTCGAGGAACGCGTCCTGGCCGACGTACGCCACGAGTTGCTTCAGTACGGAGGCGCCCTTGGCGTACGTGATGCCGTCGAAGTTGAGCTTGGCGTCCTGGAGGTCGCGGATGTCTGCCGTGATGGGGTGGGTGGACGGCAGCTGGTCGGCGCGGTACGCCCACGCCTTGCGGCGGTTGGCGAAGGTGATCCAGCCGTCCTGGAAGCGGGTGGCGCCGACCAGCGCGAACGCGCCCATGAAGTCGGCGAAGGACTCCTTGAGCCACAGGTCGTCCCACCACTCCATGGTGACCAGGTCGCCGAACCACATGTGCGCCATCTCGTGCAGGACGACGTTCGCCCGGCCCTCGTACGACGCCCGCGTCACCTTGCCCCGGAAGATGAACTCCTCCCGGAAGGTGACCAGTCCGGGGTTCTCCATCGCTCCCAGGTTGTACTCGGGCACGAACGCCTGGTCGTACTTCCCGAAGGGGTACGGGTAGTCGAAGTGGTCGTGGAAGAAGTCCAGGCCCTGCTTGGTCACCAGGAACACGTCGTCGGCGTCGAAGTGGGGGGCGAGTCCCTTGCGGCACAGGGCGCCGAGGGGGATCTCCAGTTTCGTGCCGTCCTCGAAGGTACGCGCGTACGAATCCGTCACGTAGTGGTACGGGCCCGCCACCACACAGGTGATGTACGTCGAGATCGGCTTCGTCTCCGCGAACCGCCACACCCCGTCGTGCAGTTCACCGACGCCGTTGCTCCACACCGTCCAGGCCTCCGGTGCCCGCACCTCGAAGCGGAACGGCGCCTTGAGGTCCGGCTGCTCGAAGTTGGCGAAGACGCGGCGGGAGTCGGCCGGCTCGTACTGCGTGTAGAGGTACACCTCGCCGTCCTCGGGATCGACGAAGCGGTGCAGGCCCTCGCCGGTGCGGGAGTAGGCGCACTGGGCGTCGACGACGAGTTCGTTGTCGGCGGCGAGGTCCTCCAGGGTGATCCGCGTACCGTCGAAGACCTCGCTCGGGTCCAGGTCCCTGCCGTTGAGGGAGACGGCCGTCACACTCGGCGCGATCAGGTCCGCGAAGCTGGTGGCACCGGGTTCGGCGCAGCGGAAGCGGATCGTGGTGACCGAACGGAAGGTGCGCGGCGACCCGCTTTCGGAGTCCCCGTCGCCGATGGCGGTCCGTACGTCGAGGGACACGTCGTACCCGTCGACGGACAGCAGGGCGGCCCGCTCCCGGGCCTCGTCGCGGGACAGATTCTCACCGGGCACGGGTGGCACTCCCTCGGGGTGTGTTCAGTATGCGGACAGCACTGATCCTGCCATGCGGCCCTGACGCGCGGCACCGGGGAATGGCACGGCGAGCAGCGGCGTTCCCTCAGACGTTGTGCGGACATACGCCTGCCTCATGAGGAGAGACATGTCGGACAAGACTCCCGTCGACTTCTGGTTCGACCCGCTGTGCCCCTGGGCCTGGATGACCTCCCGCTGGGTGCGTGAGGTGGAGAAGGTCCGGGACATCGAGGTGCGCTGGCATGTGATGAGCCTGGCCGTTCTCAATGAGCCCCGGCTCGACGAGCTCCCCGAGGAGTACCGGGAAATGCTCTCGACCAAGGCGTGGGGTCCCGTCCGGGTCGTGATCGCGGCGCAGGAGGAGCACGGCGCCGAGGTGCTCGGCGACTTCTACACCGCGCTCGGCACCCGCATCCACAACCAGGGCGAGGGCCCCGAGAAGGAGACGGTCGCCGCCGCCCTGAAGGACGTCGGTCTGCCCGAGTCCCTGATGGACCACTGGGACGACACCCCGTACGAGCCCCAGCTGCGCGCCTCCCACAAGGAGGGCATCGACAAGGTGGGCCAGGACGTCGGCACGCCCGTCATCGCCGTCCCCGGCGCCGACGGCAACCAGATCGCCTTCTTCGGCCCCGTCGTCACCCCCGCCCCCAAGGGCGAGGAGGCCGCCCGCCTCTGGGACGGCACCCTCGCCGTGGCCTCGGTCCCCGGCTTCTACGAGATCAAGCGCACGCGTACGAAGGGTCCGGACTTCAGCAACCTGTAGCGAGCACCGGGGCCGCCGGGATCACCCGGATCACTCGGGCTTCTCGGGGAAGTTGCCGCCGTCGTCCCACTTGAGTTTCCGCTGGAACCGTCTGCATCCCTCGCGGGTGCAGCGGACGTAGGCCTCCGGCGGAAACTCCTTCTTCTGCTGTCTGACGACGGCCTTCTCCGCGTCGTTGAGCTCGCGGAACTCCTGGAGGGGGCCACCGCAGTTCGGGCACCGTCTGAACATCAGGTGTTCCTCTCCGCCGAGCCCACGTTGGCGCGGGCCTGTGCCAGCCGGGTCAGATGGTCCCGGTACCCCGCCGCGTAGTACGCGGCCCGCCCCGCGTCCGGCTCGACGACCTCCGTCGGTTCGGTCCACGCGCCCGCGTCCAGCGCGACCCCGTACCGCTCGGCCGCCGCCAGCACCGCGCCCCGCGCGCCCACCTCGCCCTCGACCACCCGCAGCGGCCGGCCCAGCACATCGGCGAGCAGCCGCATCCAGGCGTGGCTGCGCGTACCGCCGCCGCACACCGCCAGGGAGCCGGTCAGACCCGCCGCCTCCAGACAGTGCCGGGCGGCGTAGCCGATGCCCTCACAGGTCGCGCGGACCAGGTCGCCGCGGGTCGACTCCAGACTGACGCCGGTGAGTTCGGCGCGCAGGCCGGGCTCGACGAAGGGAGCACGCTCCCCGGAGGGGGCGAAGTACGGCAGGACACGGACGCCGTGTGCGCCCGGCGGTGTGTCCGTCAGCAGGGCGTCCACCTCCTCATGGGCGACGCCCGTCGTCGACAGCACCCAGTCCAGGGCGGCCGTGCCGACCATGGCCGGCATCGCGCGCAGCCAGTGCCCTGGCCGGTCGGTGGAGATGTACATCCCGGCCGGTTCACCGGTCAGGTCCAGGTCGGTCGTCGCGACCAGGGCGGCCAGACAGGTACCGACGATCAGCAGGCCGTCGCCGGGGGAGGTGACGCCGGCACCGAGCGCGCTCGCCGGGAGGTCGTACGGGCCGTTCGCGAGCCGGGTTCCGGACGGCAGCCCCTCGCCGTGCGCCTCGGCCGTCGCCGGCGGGTCGCTGATCGGGGCGAGCAGTCCCCGCCGGTGGGTGAGACCCAGCAGCTCCACGACCCGGTTGTCGTACGACCGTGACCGCGGGTCGAGGAACGGCATCGACGCGTCCGACACGTCCGTCGTCGCCCGCGCCGCCCCCGTCAGCCGCTGGAAGACCATGTCCTTGCAGTACACGGCGGCCTTCGCGGCGTCCAGGGACTTCGGCTCGTGCGCGTCCAGCCAGGCGAGCAGCGGGCCCGGGCAGCCGGGGAACATGGCGTTGCCGGTGCGCCGGAACACCGTCTCGAAGGTGCCGTCCGCCAGCCACCGGTCGAGCAGTTCGTGCGCCCGCCCGTCCATCCAGGACGCCGCAGGCCGCACCGGACGGCCCTCGCCGTCCACCAGCCACACCCCGTCGCCCTGTCCGGTGAGCCCGGCCAGCTCGACGTCGTCAGGCAGCCGTGCGGTCAGTGCGTCGAGGACGGCGACCACCGCCCCGTACACCTCCTCCATGTCCTGCTCGACGAACCCGCCGTGCAGCGACAGGCGCACCGGCCGTGCCTCGACGGCGAGTTCACGGCCGGTCCGGTCGAAGGCCGCGGCCTTGACCATGGATGTGCCCACATCGATCCCGAGGAACATACAGACCTACCTCCAGTCCTCACGCCAAGCCGTGCGCCGGCGGCTCCCCGCGCACCCACCGTCCGACCTCTCCGGCCGCGATCGCCGCCGCCTTCTCGGCCGTCGCCCGGCTCGCCCCGCCCAGGTGCGGGGTCAGTACGACACGTTCGGCGAGGCCCAGCAGCCGTGATCCGGGTGGCAGCGGTTCCCGCTCGTAGGTGTCGAGTGCCGCCGCCGACAGCCGCCCGTTCTCCAGCGCGTCGCAGAGCGCGTCCTCGTCGAGGAGCGGGCCGCGGGCCGCGTTCACGACGACCGCGCCGGGCGGCAGCAGGGCCAGCTCGCGGGCGCCGATCAGAGCGCGGGTCTCGGGGGTGAGACGGGCGTGCAGGGTGATCACCCGTGAGGCGGCGAGCAGTTCGTCGAGGGAGGAGACCCGCAGACCGTGGATCTCGCCGTGCACATACGGGTCGTACACCATCACCCGCGCCCCGAAGGCGCAGAGCACGCGGGCCACCCTGCTGCCGACCGCTCCGTAGCCGACGAGCCCGACGGGCAGGTCCGCCAGCTCCAGACCGCTGTGCTCGTACGTGTAGTAGGCCGCCCCCTGCCAACTCCCCTGCCGGGCCAGGAGGTCATGAGCCTGGGGGATGCGCCGCAGGGCCGCCAGCATCAGACCGACGGTGAACTCGGCGGTGGCGGCGGAGTTGCGTCCGGGCGCGAAGCACACCCGCACGTCATGGGATGCGGCCGCGTCCAGGTTGACGTTGACCGGGCCGCCGCGGCAGACGACGACCAGGCGGAGGGAGGGGGAGGCTTCCAGGACGCGTTCGGTGACCGGGGCCATCTGGGTGATCAGCACCTCACGGTCGTCCGACAGCGCCTCGATCAGCTCGTCCTCGGCGTCGCTCGCCTCCGTCACCTCGGCGACCGGGCCGAAGGGTTCGAGCGGCCAGCCGAGGGTCAACTGCCGTACTTCGCAGGGGTGTTCGCGCAGTTCTTCCACCACGGCCGACTCGATCAGCGACGGCAGCACGAAGTGATCCCCGGCGGCCACGACTCGGAGCGTCCCTGTCATCCGGTACCTCCGTGGATACTCCGCCCCTCAGCCATGGCTGCCGCCCTTCGTCGCGCAGATCTCGTAACGGACCTTGTGCTCGGCCAGATCCCGCAGTGCCTCGGCCGGCGCCCCGTCGTCGACGAGGAGCAGGTCGAAGCGGGAGAGCGGGACGACCCGGTGCAGGGCGACCCGGGCGAGCTTGGTGTGGTCGATCAGCAGGATGTTGCGTGCCGCCGAGTCGAGCATCGCCCGCTTCACGGACACGATGTGCTGTTCCTGGTGGTAGGCGTAGCCCCCGTGCACGGCCGACGTCGAGGCGAAGCAGACGTCGACGCGCAGCGACTGCACTGCCTCGACGCAGGACACGCCGAGAAAGGAGGAGTGCAGCGGATCGTAGTCGCCGCCGAGGGCCATGAGGTGGATGCCGCGCTGGTCGGCGAGGAGGTTGATCGCCTCCAGGAAGTTGGTGACGACCGTCAGCGGGGTGATCTCGGCGAGCCGGAGTCGTCGGGCTATCTCCAGGGCGGAGGTGGAGTCGTCGAGCATGATCGCCATACCGGGCTCTATCGACTTCATCGCCTGCTCGGCGACGGCGGCCTTCTCCGCCCGCATGCTCTTCAGCCGGTACTGCACATTCGACTCGAACACCCCGGACGGCTGCGCGGTCACCCCGCCCCTGAACTTCCGTACGATTCCCTGCCGTTCGAGTTCGTCGAGGTCCCGGTGGATCGTCATCAGGCTGACCCCGAAGCGTTCGGCCAGCTCGGCGGCGCTCGCCGAACCGTCGGCCAGGACCTGCTCCGCCATGGCGGCCTGGCGGGCCGCGGGTCCCTGTTGTGCGTTGGTCATCGCCCGATCCTTCGTCCTGGACGCTCCGGCCGGCCGGCCTCGAACAGCAGCAGGTTCTCAGGCCGGACCCTCACACGTACCGGATCGTCGGGACGCGGTCCGGCGGGGGCTGGGTTAACACATCGAGTCGAATCGTTAACAGAGGGTGTAACGGCGGAAGATGGCCGTCAATCCCTCGCGCAGGGGGAAATCTCGGTGCAGAGTGAGAAGTTCACGGCCAGGTGTGGGAGGTCCGATGGAGTCATGGCTCGGGATCGACCTGGGAACGCAGGGCGTCCGTGCGCTGCTCGTCGCCGGGGACGGCACGGTCCTCGGCAGCGGTACGGTCCCGCTGGCCGGGCGGCGTGACGGCGTACGGCACGAGCAGGATCCGGGTCAGTGGTGGGACGCGGTGTGCGTGGCGTCCCGGCAGGCGGTCTCCGCCGGCGTACGGATCTGCGGGCTCGCGGTGTGCGGTACGTCCGGGACGGTCCTGCTCACCGACACCTCCGGCGAACCCGTCAGCCCCGCCCTGATGTACGACGACGGACGGGCGGGCGAGCAGGGCGCGAGCGCACGGGCGGCGGGGCTGAGGGTGCAGGACACCTGGGCGCTGCCGAAGGCACGGTGGCTGGTCGAGGCGTACGGACCGGGGCGGCTCACCCATCAGCCGGACGTGATCACCGCGCGGTTCGTGGGCCGGGCCGTGCCGACGGACTCCAGTCACGCACTGAAGACGGCGTACGACGTGGAGCGCGACGCCTGGCCCGACATCCTCGGTCTGCCGGAGGGGGCGCTGCCCGACGTCGTACGGCCCGGCACCCGGCTCGGCGAGGTGTGCGTGGCCGCCGCCGAGGCCACCGGCATCCCCGCCGGCACCCCGGTGATCGCCGGGATGACCGACGGCTGCGCGGCCCAGATCGCCTCCGGCGCGCTGCGCGAGGGCTCCTGGAACTCGGTGCTCGGTACGACGCTGGTGCTGAAGGGCGCCACCTCGCGCCCCGTCCGCGACCCCACCGGTGTGGTCTACAACCACCGTGCGCCGGACGGGGGCTGGCTGCCGGGCGGGGCGTCCAGCGTGGGCGCGGGTGTGCTCACCGCCGCCTTCTCGGGTGCCGACCCGGCCGCCATGGACGCCACCGCGGCGGCCTTCGAACCGTCCGGCGCGGTGGCCTACCCGCTGGTGTCGCCGGGTGAACGCTTCCCGTTCCTGGCACCGGACGCCACCGCCGTCGTCCTCGGCGAACCCAGCTGCGACGCCGACCTGTGGGCCGCGCTGCTCCAGGGCGTCGCCTTCGCCGAGCGCCTGTGCCTGGACTACCTGCACTATCTGGGCGCCCCGCTCGACGGCCCGCTCACCTTCACCGGGGGCGCGGCCCGCAGCCCGTACTGGAACCAGCTCCGCGCCGACATCCTGGGCCGCCCGGCCCGCGTACCCGAGCAGACGGAACCGGCCCTGGGGATGGCGGCGCTGGCGGCCTACGGCACCGGAGCGGCCGAGTCGCCGGCCGACGCGGCCGAGCGCATGGTCCGGGTCCGCACGGAGCTGGAACCGTCCCGCACAGTCCGCTTCGCCGGGCCGTACGCCCGTCTCGTCGACGAACTCGAAGCACGCGGCTGGCTGCCGTCGCCGGTCGCCGCGCACGCCCGCGCCCGGCTGAACCTGGATACTGCGGGTTCATGAGCACGACCCTCCTCCTGACCCGCCACGCCGAGACCGTCTGGCATGCCGAGAACCGCTACGCCGGCATCAGTGACATCGCCCTCACCGACACGGGCCGCGCCCAGGCGGACGCCCTCGGCCGCTGGGCGGTGACCCTCGCGGTCGACGCGATCTGGACGTCCCCGCTCTCCCGCGCCATCGCCACCGCCGAGCCCGCATGCCGTGCCCTGGACCTCACCCCGCACCGCGAACCGGCCCTGATCGAATGCGACTTCGGAGCACTGGAGGGCCGTACGCTCGCCGAGTTCGCGGCCGAGGACCCCAAGCGCGCGGAGGCCTTCCGTACCGACCCGGTGGCGAACCCGTTCCCCCGGGCCGAGGACCCCGCGGCCGCCGCGGCCCGCGGCACGTGGGCCCTGCGCCGCATCGCCGGAGCCCACCCCGGCGAACGGGTCCTCGTGGTCGCCCACAACACGCTGCTGCGCCTGGCGCTGTGCGAGCTGCTGTCGATCCCCCTGGGCGAATACCGCCGTGTCTTCCCCAGGCTCCGCAACACGGCGATCACCGAACTCCGTATGGCGGGCAACGGCTCCGCCGCCCTGCTCTCGCTCAATGTGCCGTGCCGGAATCCCTGACCGGCACGGGAAGGCCCCCGCGAGTCACGTCCTCGCGGGGGCTTCCTTCTGTCCGCCTGCCGGGTGAGCGGTGAGAAGACGATCACGAGGCAGGACGCTCTTATTGCGAGTAGCTTGCAACTACAGGCTAGCAACAAAAAGAGCGAGGCGCCGGTCACCTCCGGGCGCGCGCCCGCTGCCAGGCGTATCCGACCGCCGCCAGGGCCAGCGTCATCCCGCCCGTCGAGTACAGCTGGACCCGGGTGTCGGGCTCGCGGGCCATCAGGACGAAGATCGCCGCCATGCCGGCGAGCGCGACCCAGGTCAGTGCCGGGAACGCCCACATGCGGACGACCAGCTTCTCCGGCGTCTCGCGCTCCAGCCGGCGGCGCAGCCGCAGCTGGGAGACGGCGATGAAGATCCAGACGACCAGGATGACCGCGCCGATCATGTTCAGCAGCCAGGAGAAGACGTCGTCGGGCCGCCAGTAGCTGAGCAGAACGCAGCCGAAGCCGAAGACGGACGAGACGAGTACGGCGGTCCGCGGCACGCCCGAGGAGACCTTGCCCAGCGCCTTCGGGCCCTGGCCGCGCTCGACGAGCGAGTAGGCGATGCGCGAGGCGCCGTAGATGTTGGCGTTCATCGCGCTGAGCAGGGCGACCAGCACGACGACGTTCATCAGCTGCCCGGCGCCCGGGATGCCGAGGTGGTCCAGGGCGGCGACGTACGGGCCCTTCTCCACGACCGCCTTCGAGTCCCACGGGACGAGGGTGACGATGACCGCCATCGAGCCGATGTAGAAGAGGGCGATGCGCCACATCGCCGTACGGACCGCGCTCGCCACGCCCCGCACGGGGTCCTCCGACTCGGCGGCGGCGATCGTCACCGTCTCCAGGCCGCCGTACGCGAAGACGGACGCGAGCAGGCCGATGACCAGGCCCTCGCCGCCGTTCGGCAGGAAGTCGGTGAGGTTCGAGGCGCCGGGGGAGTCCGTGCCGGGCAGGACGCCGACGACGGCCAGCACGCCCAGCGCCAGGAACAGCGTGATCGCGCCCACCTTCAGCGCCGCGAACCAGAACTCGAACTCGCCGAAGTTCTTCACGGCGGCCAGGTTCGTGCCGCAGAACACCACCATGAACAGCGCCACCCACGCCCACTCGGGCGTGCCCGGCAGCCAGCCGCTGACGATCTTCGCGGCGCCGATGCCCTCCAGGCCGACCGCCGTGCAGAGCAGGACCCAGAAGGACCAGCCGGCGGTGAAGCCCGCCCAGGGGCCGATCGCCCGCTCGGCGTGCGCCGAGAAGGAGCCCGACGAGGGGTACGCGGCCGACATCTCGCCGAGCATCCGCATCACCAGCATCACCAGGACGCCGGAGAGCGCGTAGGCGACGACGATCGACGGCCCGGCGGCGGCGATACCGGCGCCGGAGCCCACGAACAGACCGGCGCCGATGACACCGCCGAGGGCGATCATCGACAGGTGGCGCTGTTTCAGGCCGTGGGAGAGGGAGACGTCCGCCTCGGGCGGCGTCTCGACCGTGGTGCTGGGCATGGGCGCGGCTCGTCCAATGCATGAGATCGGGCAAAAACGCCCACAGCATGGGCAGCCTCTCCGCTCAGACGGAGAGGCTGCCCACTATCCGGACACCTTGGAAGCTGTCCGTGATCGCCCGTTTACGCGGCGACCGGCGTGTAGTGCGACGCGTCCCCCTCGATCGAGTAGCTCTCCTTGCCCTCGATGCCGACCGGCACGTCCCCGGCGACGGTCACCCGGTGCAGGCGGCGCGGCTGGCCGTCGTAGTTGTCGATGGCGTAGTGCTGGGTGATCCGGTTGTCGAACAGGACGAGCTGGTTGGGGGACCAGCGCCAGCGCAGGACGTTCTCCGGGCGGGTGACATACGCCTGGAGCAGGTCGAGGATCTTGCGGGACTCGCCCACCGACAGCCCGACGATGCGCTGTGCGAACCCGCCGATGAACAGCCCGCGTTCACCGGTCAGCGGGTGGACGCGGACGACCGGGTGGGCGGTGCGGTACTTGATGGACGTGAACTGGGCGCGCTGGGCGGCCCGTTCGCCGTCGATGTCCTCCTCCGGCACCGCGTAGTCGTAGTCGTTGGTGTGCTCGGCCCACAGCGTGTCCGCGAGCCGGCGCAGCGGCTCCGGCAGGTCGCGGTAGGCGGCGGCGGAACTGGCGATCAGGGTCTCGCCGCCGTACGGCGGGACGGTGATGCTGCGCAGGGTGCTGGCCTGCGGCGGGTTGAGGACGAACGTCACGTCGGTGTGCCAGTGGTTGGCGCGGCCCTGCTCGCTGTCGACGGGGAGCACGTTCGGGGCGTCGTCGACCGCGGGCACGGTGGGGTGGGCGGTGGTGAGGTCGCCGAAGTGCCGGGCGAAGGCCTGCTGGCCCTCGTCGTCGAGGTCGACGTCGTCGAAGACCAGTGCCTTGTGGGCGTTCAGCGCGTCCCGGAGGGCGGAGACCGTCTCCTCGTCGAGGGGCTTGGCGAGGTCGACGCCGGACACCTGGGCGCCGATGTGCGCGGTGACCTTGCGGAGCTGGATGTCGGACATGTGCGGGTCCTCTCTAGACAAGAGCGGGCTTGGCGTACTGGTTGGCGGGTCGCGGGAGGCCGTAGCGCTCCCGCAGGGTCTGCCGCGGGCCGTACTCCGTGCGGAGCAGGCCGCGGGCGCGGAGGATCGGGACGACGTGGTCGACGAAGAGGTCGAGGCCGGACGGCAGTACGGCGGGCATGATGTTGAAGCCGTCGGCGGCGCCGCCGGTGAACCACCGCTCGATCGCGTCGGCGACCTGCTCGGGAGTCCCGGCGAAGGTGAGGTGCCCGCGACCGCCGCCGAGCCGGCCGACGAGCTGCCGGACGGTGAGCCGCTCCCGCCGGGCCAGCCCGACGATGAGCGTGTAGCGGCTCTTGGCGCCCTCGATCGAACTCTCCGGCGGCAGATCGGCGGGCAGCGGAGCATCCAACTCCAGGGTTCCCGGCTCCAGTTGGAGCAGGCTCTCCAGGCGTGCCACGCCGTGCGTGTGCACGATGTGGTCTTCGAGCAGCTGCTCCGCGGACCGTGCCTCGGCCTCCGTCGAGCCGAGGACGGGGACGATGCCGGGCAGCACCTTGATGTGGCCGGGGTCGCGGCCCGCTTGGGAAGTACGGGACTTGAGGTCGGCGTAGAAGGCCTGTGCGTCGCCCAGGGTCTGCTGGGCGGTGAACACGGCCTCCGCGTAGCGGGCGGCGAACCGCTTGCCGTCCTCGGAGGAGCCCGCCTGCACCAGCAGGGGGTAACCCTGCGGGGTGCGGGGGACGTTGAGGGCGCCCTCGACACTGAAGTACGTCCCCTGGTGCCGGGGCGGATGGATCTTCGCGTCGTCGCCCCAGACGCCGGCCGCCTTGTCGGCGACGATCGCGTCGTCCTCCCAGCTGTCCCAGAGCTTCAGTGCCACATCGAGGAACTCGGCGGCGCGGGCGTAGCGCTCGGCGTGCGCGGGCTCGGCGGCGAGACCGAAGTTGCGGGCCGCCTCGGCGCCCGCCGTGGTGACGATGTTCCAGCCCGCCCGGCCGCCGCTGATGATGTCGAGTGAGGCGAACTTGCGGGCCAGGTTGTAGGGGGAGTTGTAGGAGGTGGAGGCGGTGGCGATGAGGCCGATGTGCTCGGTGGCCGTCGCCAGCGCGGTGAGCAGGGTGAGCGGCTCCAGGGCGCCGGCGGGCCGCTGTGCGAGGTTGCCCCACAGCTGCGGACCGTCGGCCAGGAACAGCGAGTCGAAGGTGCCGCGTTCGGCGATCCGGGCGAGCCGCACATAGTGGTCCAGCTCGACATGGGCGTACGGGTCGCTCTCCGGCAGCCGCCACGACGCCTCGTGGTGCCCGGTGTTCATCAGGAAGGCGTTGAGATGCAGTTCTCTCGAAGTCACCGGTGGTCCTCCGTCACACCCAGCGCGGCCAGCAGCCGCTCCCGGTACTCGCCCAGCAGGGGATCCCGGTACGAGCGCGGGTGCGGGCGGTCGATGGTCAGGTCGAGGCCGATCCGGCCCTGGTCGAGCACGAGC
Source organism: Streptomyces sp. NPDC051963 (assembly GCF_044593495.1). Taxonomy (NCBI): domain Bacteria; kingdom Bacillati; phylum Actinomycetota; class Actinomycetes; order Kitasatosporales; family Streptomycetaceae; genus Streptomyces; species Streptomyces sp. NPDC051963. The sequence continues at coordinate 144,406 of NZ_JBIUCC010000002.1, forward strand.
ACCCGGTCGGCGAGCACGATCGCCTCGTCCACGTCGTGGGTGACGAGCAGGACGGAGGGCCGGTGGCGTTCCCACAGCTCCCTGAGCAGAACGTGCATCCTGATCCGGGTGAGCGCGTCCAGCGCGCCGAACGGCTCGTCGGCCAGCAGGAGTTCGGGCTCCCGGACCAGGGAGCGGGCGAGCGCGGCGCGCTGTGCCTCGCCGCCGGACAGCTCGTTCGGCCAGGCGCGTTCACGGCCCGCGAGTCCCACCTCGGAGAGGGCGTCGCGGCCCTTCTGCGCGGCGTTCCTGCCGTCGAGGCCGAGCAGTACGTTGTCCAGGACCCGGCGCCAGGGCAGCAGCCGGGAGTCCTGGAAGACCACGGACACCTTTTCCGGCGCCGTGAGCTGTCCGCTGCCCGCCACCTCGTGGTCGAGACCGGCGACCGCCCGCAGCAGCGTGCTCTTGCCGGAGCCGCTGTGTCCGAGCAGGGCGGTGAACTGCCCGGCCGGCAGGTCGAGGTCGATGCCGTCGAGGACCTTCCGCCCGTCGAACGACCGGGTCAGGCCCCGGAGCTGGACGGCGGGCCGGGTCAGCTGCTCAGTGTGCGGCGCCATGACAGCACCCTCCGTTCGATGAGCCGGACCGCGCTGTCGGAGGCCAGGCCGAAGATGCCGTAGACGACCAGGCCGACGAGGATGACGTCCGTCTGGCCGTAGTTCTGGGCCTGGAACATCAGATAGCCGAGCCCGCTGGTGGCGTTGATCTGCTCCAGGACGACCAGTCCGAGCCAGGAGCCCGTCACGCCCAGCCGGAGACCGACGAAGAAGCCGGGCAGCGCGCCGGGGATGACGATCTGCCGGATGAAGGCCCACTTCGACAGGCCCTGGACCTCGGCGAGTTCGACGAACCGGTGGTCGATGCCGGACAGCGCGGCGTGTGTGTTGAGGTAGATCGGGATGTAGACGACGATGGCGATGATCGCGACCTTGAAGGTCTCGCCGATGCCCAGCCAGAGGATGAACAGCGGGATCAGACCGAGGGTCGGGATCGCCCGGTTGAGGTTCACCGTCCCGTCGATCAGCGCTTCCCCGGTGCGGCTGAGCCCGGACGCGAGGGCAAGGGCGATCCCGGCGGTCAGTCCGAGCACGAAGCCGGAACCGGCCCGCTGCAGCGAGGTCAGGACGTCGTCCGGGAGCGTGCCGTCCGTCCACAGGTGGACGCCGGTCTCCAGCACCGTCCAGGGCGCCGGGATCGCGCCGGGGTCGAGCTGTCCGGCGGCGGAGGCCGCGGCCCACAGGCCCAGCAGAAGGGCCGGGCCGATGAGCCGGGCGGCGGGCAGTCGCCTGCCGGGTGAGAGACGGCGGCGCCTGCGGACCCGGGGACCCTCCGCGGGGGCGGTGACAGCCGCGGCGGCTGCGGTCGTGGTCATGGCCGTCACCTCCGGTACTCCGCCGGTACGGCTTTCGCCGCGATGTCCTCGAAGCGGTGGTCGAAGAGCGAACCCACGTCGAACTTCTTCACGAAGCCGCCCTCCGCCAGCAGATCGGCGGTCTCCTGCTCCCAGGCGATGGCCTCGTCCCAACTCGGCGGGAACAGCGGCTTGTTGGCGAGCGCCGTGATGTCCCGCGCCTGGGCGAGGGTCAGGTTCTGCGTCCCGACGTAGAACTCCTCGTTCCAGACGTCCGGGTGCTCGTACGTCCAGACCGCGCCCTTCGCCCAGTACGGGATGTACGCGGCCACCGCGGCGGACTTCGCCGGGTCGGACAGCACCGAGGACGGCGCCCACAGCAGGTTGAGCAGATCCACCACGTCGGTGGTGATGGTGCGGGCGCCCTTGGACTCGTACTGCGCCAGATAGGCGGGTGCCTGGGTGTTGCCCAGCGGAGCGATGTCCACCTGGCCGGACTGGAGGGCCGTGAGGAACTGGTTGCTGGTCAGCGGAACGAGCTCGGCGTCGTCGTAGGCGATTCCGGCCTTCTTCAACGCCCGCAGCAGGACGACACCTTGGGCCTGTCCCTGGGAGAAGGCGAGTTTCCTGCCCCGGAAGTCCTCGACCGTGCGGATGTCGCTGCCGGGCTTGGTGGCGAAGAGATAGTTCGGCTTGCGGGTGATGTTGATCGCGACGATCTTCGCGTCGTAGCCCTGGAAATGCGCCTGGATCGGCGGGATTCCCGCGTTGTTGGCCACGTCCAGGGAGCCCGCGCGGAAGGCGTTGATGACATCGGGACCGGCGCCGATGTTCGCCCAGCTCGACACCTTGAAGGGCGGATCACCCAACTCGGCCAACTTGAACTGGAGTTGCTGGACGTTCTGATAGGAGGCGATCTTCAGGCTGGTACCGGCCGGGACCCGGTCGGCCAGCGGGGCGGACAAGGCGTCCTCGGCCCCCGTCGCGGCGCTGCTCTCCGCGCAGCCGCTCAGGCCGGCCGCCGCGGCGGTGACGCCGAGCAGTGAGGTCAGAAAAAGCCGCCGGTCGACACCGGGCACAGCAGGAGAAGGCATGGGAGTACTCCCTGAGTTCACATGGAAGAGCAAGAGGCAGGAATGCATGCGGAATTCCCGGCGGAAGAAGCCGGAGAAGGGGAATTCACGCAGGAAGAAGGAGAGCGCGCCAGGCGCCTCGACGCGTCAGCAACAAAGGGTGCGACAGCTCATGAACAGGATGTTCCTGGTCACGCGCACCCCCTGTCAACATTCCGAGATTCTGAATTAATTCGGCACCGGTGAAGAGCCCAGCGGATCCCGGTAGAGCAGGTCCAGAGCCACCGCGCCGCCCGCCACGGCCAGCACGGAATCCGGGAAACTCGTCGGCACCACGGCCGCCGCCCGGTCCGCCCCGACCGCCTCCCGCACCGCGGAAAGGCAGTCCGCCCGGTGGATGACGCCGATATCGGTGACGACGACGGTCTCCGGATTCAGCACGTCGAGCAGCAGCCCGACCGCCCGCCCCACCCGGGCGGCCCGCTCCACCAGCAGCCGTACGGCGACCGGGTCGCCGCCGGCCGCCGCGGCGACCACACGCATCGGGTTCACGCCCGCGACGATGCCCGCCTCGCGCGCCCGCCGGCACAGCGTCCGCTCGCTCAACTCGGCCTGTAGGCAGCCGCTCCGCCCGCACTCGCAGGGCTCCCGGCCGCCCGGCACCGGCAGATGGGCGATGGCGCCGGCCTGGGACCGGGGACCGTAGTGCACCTCGTCGTTGGTCGCGAACGCCGCGTCCACCACATTGCCGACGAACAGATGCAGCACGCTCCGGCTGCCGCGCGCCCGCCCGAACAGCCGCTCCGCGTTCACCAACGCCCGCGCGTGTCCGTCCACATGGACCGGCAGTCCCGTGCGGGCGCCGATCATCTCCCGCACCGGCACCTCGCGCCAGTCCAGCAGCGGGTGGTCGACGACGGTCCCGGAGTCCCGGTCCACCCAGCCGCCGGCTGCGAAGCCCACGCCCAGGGGACGGCATCCGGGGGCACGGTCCAGCAGGGCCGTGAGCCCGTCGGCGGCGCGTGCCAGCACCGCGGAGGGATCGGTGGCGCCGTGCTTCAACTGCCGCTCGGCCACCACCCGCCCGCGCAGATCGAGCAACGCGACCGTGGTGTACGGCACCGCCACATGCACCCCGCCCACCACGAACCGTGAGTCGTCCAGGTCGAGGGGGACGTGCGGACGCCCGACGCCCTTGGCCTGTCTGGGCGGTTCGGCCTCGCGGATGAGACCGAGCCGGGCGAAGCGGGCGCAGTAGTCGGTCACCGAGGCCGGGGACAGCCCGGTCAGCCGGGCGATGGTGGAGCGCGCGACCGGCCCGTGCTCCAGCACGGACCGCAGTACGACGCTGGCACTGGTCCGCCGCCGGTCGCTGTCGGCGGCGCGCGGTATGGGTGAGGGGGAGAGGGAGGGAAAAGGGGGTGCTGCCGCGCTACGGGGCATGGCGATCATCCTCGGGAACGGGTCCGACACTGCGCCGTCTCGTGAAGGGAGGCGCGCCGGAGCCGCCTCACCCGGGGCGGCGACAGGTGGCCGTGCCCACGCGTCGCAGGTCGACATAGCGACGCGACGAGAAGTTCCGGGCCTGGGCAACCATGTGTTCGAAGTTAGCGAAACGGACGACTGCTGCCCAGACGGCGTCCGACGGGCGAGACACCACGCGTCGATGCGGGCGGACCGTTTGGTGAGACCCTACAGACAACGCCCTGGGCGTCCCCGTAGCTCACACCACTTCACCGCAGTGACCGGCATCACGCCGTACCCGGTGTAACCCACACTCTTTGTCCGAAGCCAACCAAGCCCCGGATCCCCCCTTTGTCGACCGCTGACGGTGATCGGCTCAAGTGCCCTGGGATAGCGTCGCCGTGTCCCTACGTGCCCACACCTCGCGGAGTCCCCATGAGCACCGCTGCCGTCGCCCCCGCCCGCACCGGGCAGGTCCTCGCCGACCTCCTCCCCGCCTCCCGCGTCCGCGACGCCGCGCTCGTGCTCGGCGGCGCCGCGCTCACCGGCATCGCCGCCCAGATCGCCGTGCCGGTACCCGGTTCCCCGGTGCCGGTGACCGGCCAGACCTTCGCCGCGCTGCTGGTCGGCACCAGCCTCGGTGCCGGCCGCGGTCTGCTCTCGCTCGTCGTGTACGCACTGGCCGGCCTGGCCGGTGTGCCGTGGTTCGCCGAGGGCACCTCCGGAGCCGGTGTCTCCTTCGGCTACATCATCGGGATGATGCTGGCGGCCACCGTCGTCGGCGCCCTGGCCCGCCGCGGTGCCGACCGCTCCGTACTGCGGACGGCGGGCACGATGCTGCTCGGCGAGGCGATCATCTACGCGATCGGCGTGCCGTATCTCGCCCTCGCCGCCGACATGTCGGCGTCCGCGGCGATCGCGGCGGGCCTCACTCCGTTCCTGATCGGCGACGCCCTCAAGGCCGCACTGGCGATGGGGCTGCTGCCGGCGGCCTGGAAGTTCGTCAACAAGCGCTGAGGTCCTCGCGGCCGGGCGAAAGGAAGGACCGGGGTGCGGCAGCAAGTGCCGCACCCCGGTCCTTTTCTGCGATGCCGCTCAGCTCTCCCGCTGCCGCGGCCGCCGCTGCGACCACCACAGCCCGGCCGCGCCGGCCGTGATCAGCGTCGCGCCCGCCGCGCCCAGCGGCAGGACATCGCTTCCGGGACCGGTCTTCGGCAACTCGTCGTCGCCGCCGGGTGCCACCGGTGTGTTGTCGGTGCCGAGCAGCAGCGGGGTGGCCGGGGCGTCCGGTGACGGGTTCGTCGTACCGAAGGGCACCGGGCCCTGCTGCCAGAACGTCTTGCTTCCGTCGCTGTTCTGCACGGGCAGACAGATCTTTCCGGTCTTGTTCAGGTCGTACGTCGCATCGACGTCGTACGACTTGGAATCACCGGCCGCGAGATTGTCGAGCGGGCAGGTGTAACCACTGTTCGAACCTTCCGGGAGATCGCCTTCCGCAATGGGCGAACACCCCTGAACGTTGTTCACCGTAAGGCCGTCGAAGCCGACGACCCAGAGCCTGATCTTTCCGCTGTCCTCGGTCCCCTCGTTCTTCACCGTGGCGGTCATCGCCGTTTCCTGTGAACCGTTGTCGACCGAGATCTCCTCGGGCAGCAGCGTGGTCAGCTGCACGCCCGCCGGCGCCTCGTCAACGGCCTTTCCCCCCTTGCTGCTTCCGGGTCCCTCGTCAGCCGCACTGGCGGTGGCGGAAAGGATCACCACTGTCGAGAAGGATGCCGCAACCAGCGATCCCGCGATGGTCGTCATACGACGAGAACTCATGTTCGTCCCCCTTGCCTGCGCCTGAATTCGCAGTACTTGAAGAGCTACCACAAGATTTCTCCGCACTATGCTGGTACGGCCTGAAGTGTGACCATTGTGTTTCAGTCGAGGTGTCGTTGAGGGGGTGCAGCGGATTGCCGGGGAATACGGAAAACACGAGGAGCGGCGGGGTTCCTGGGTTAATGGTGACGGGGCGCTACCGGTTGGTCGAAAGTATTGGACAGGGGGGTATGGGGCGGGTGTGGCGAGCCGCCGATGAAATGCTCGACCGTCAGGTGGCGGTGAAGGAAATGCGAATCGACGGCCTCGATGCCGAGGACGCGCGCACCCGCCGCGAACGCACCCTGCGAGAGGCCAGGGCCACCGCCCGGATCGACCACCCGAACGTCGTGCGCGTGTATGACGTGGTGGACGAGGGCGAACGCCTGTGGATCGTCATGGAGTTGGTCGCCGGCCGCTCCCTGGAACGCCTGATCGCCGAGGACGGGCCGCTCGGACAGCGCGACGCGGCACGCATCGGGCTCGGCCTGGTGGAGGCTCTGCGCCAGGTGCACGCACGCGGTGTGCTGCACCGGGACATCAAACCCGGGAACGTCCTGGTCGAGAGCGGCGGACAGCGCGTCGTCCTCACCGACTTCGGTATCGCCGCCATCCAGGACGCCAAGGCGCTCACCATGGTCGGCATGCTGGTCGGCTCGCCCGACTACATGGCCCCCGAGCGGGTCTCCGGCCGCCCCCAGGGTCCGCCGTCCGACGTGTGGTCCCTCGGCGCGACTCTCTGCGCGGCCATGGGCGGCCGCTCACCCTTCTCCCGCGACACCACGCTGGCCACGCTGCACGCGGTCCTCTACGAGGAGCCCGAACTCCCCGCCTCCGCAGGCGCGCTGGGCGCGATCCTGGCCGCGCTGCTGGAGAAGGACCCGTCGGTCAGGCCGGGCCTGGACGACCTGGAATCGACGCTGCGTGCCGTCGCGTTCGAGCGGGATGCCGTAGACGAAGCACAGGAATCCCTGGATTCCGGGGAAGAACAGGAATCCGAATCCGTAGCGGCAGAAGAGGAGCCGCAGGACGCGCCGCCGACGCCGGAGTCACGCACACCTGCCCTCATCGAGCCCCATCGCATCCCCGCACCCCGGGACCCCAGGCAGCCACCGCCCGAACCCATCAGGGACGTGACGCCTCCACTGCCCCAGCCACAGCCCCAGCCACAGACGCAACGGACCGCCGAAACCCATGACTTCGGCCGCAACCGCACCTCTGCCCCCACACCCCCACTCACCCCCACGCCCGCATCCGCCTCCACCGAAGCCGGCCCCGAGTTGCGCTCGGAGACACGCTCCGAGACTCCGGCCGCCGCCAACTCGGCAGCACCCGCACACGGCCTGTCCAGCGGGACCGGTGTGCCCACGGTCCGGCGTACTCGTACGGGTCTGATCGCCGCGGTGGCCGCGGTCACCGCGGGGGCCGTGATCGCGGTCGTCCTGGTGCTGAACTCCGGTTCGCCGGACGACGACAAGGCAGGCTCGTCGACCGCCCCGAGCGACACCCCGTCGTCCACCGTCGAGGGCACCTCCAGGCCGCAGAGCCTGCCGCCGGGCTCCCGAAAGGAGGCCGGTGGGTACGCCTGGGTGCCTCCCGAGGGCTGGCGACGGGATGTGCAGACCGGATCGGAGGTGCACTACACGTCACCGGACACCCAACAGGAACTCGCCGCCAAGTCCTCGGTGGCCCGCGGCAACCTGATCGACACCTGGCGGCGCTCGGAGCAGAACGCCCAGGAGGGTACGTACGACACGGTCCGCCTGGAGGAGACGACCTTCCGCGGCTACCCGGCGGTCGTCTGGGAGTACGCCTTCACCATCAAGGGCGTCGACTGGCACGCCCAGCTGCTGGGCTTCACCGTGAAGGGGACGTCGTACCAGGTCAACACGTGGTACCAGCCGGGCATCGAGGCGCAGGCGCTCAAGACGTACAAGAAGGTCAAGGACACCTTCACCGTGCTGTGAAAAGCGAGAGGGAGCCCCGCAGGGCTCCCTCAGGCGGTGCAGGACTCAGACGGTGTCGGGCTCAGAGACTGTCGACGGTCGTACGCCCGGGGCGCTTCATCCGCTCCTTCACGAAGGCGATGACCAGCACGATCGCGGCGACCAGCAGCGACAGCAGCACGGTCTTGCGTCCGTCGTGCTCGGTGTCGGTGAGCATGTAGCCGAGGACGAACACGATCAGCGCGGCCGTGGCCCAGGTCAGATAGGGGTAGAGCCACATCCGGACGACCAGCTTCTCCGGCGCCTCGGCCTGGATGATCTTCCGCATGCGCAGCTGCGAGAAGCAGATGACGAGCCAGACGAACAGGGCCACCGCACCACTGGAGTTGACCAGGAAGAGGAAGACGGAGTCCGGGAACCTGTAGTTGAAGAAGACGGCGACGAAGCCGAACACGACGGAGGCGACGATCGCCACGAGCGGCACACCACGGCCGGTGGTCTTCGCGAAGGCCTTGGGCGCGTCACCGCGCCGGCCGAGCGAGAAGGCCATCCGGGAGGCCGTGTAGAGGCCGGAGTTGAGGCAGGACAGCACCGAGGTCAGCACGATGAAGTTCATGATCTGACCGGCGTGCGCGATACCGAGGGAGTCGAGGGCGGCGACGTACGAGCCGTCGTCGGCGATGGACTTGCTGTCCCACGGCAGCAGGGTGACCACGACGAAGATCGAGCCGAGGTAGAAGACGCCGACACGCCAGATGATGCTGTTGGTCGCCTTGGTGACCGCGCGCTGCGGGTTCTCGGACTCGCCGGCGGCGAGCGTGGCGATCTCGCTGCCCATGAAGGAGAAGACGACGAGCAGTACACCGGTGAGGATGGCGCCGGGCCCGTTGGGCAGGAAGCCGCCGTGTTCGGTGAGGTTGCTCAGCCCTGCCTGGTCGCTGTCGACACCCGGCAGCAGCCCGAAGACGGCCAGCCCGCCGATGACGATGAATGCCGCGATGGCGACGACCTTGATCCCGGCGAACCAGAACTCGAACTCGCCGTAGGAGCCGACGGAGACCAGGTTGGTGGCGGTGAGCACCACCATCACGATGAGCGCCCAGGCCCACTGCGGTACGGAGGGCACCCACCCTTCGAGGATCACGGCACCGGCGGTCGCCTCGACGGCCAGCACCACGACCCAGAAGAACCAGTACAGCCAGCCGATGGAGAACCCGGCCCAGCGGCCGAGCGCCCGGTCCGCGTGCGCCGAGAACGAACCCGAGGTGGGGTTGGCCGCGGACATCTCACCGAGCATCCGCATCACCAGCACCACGAGCGTGCCGACGAGGGCGTACGACAGGAGGATGCCGGGTCCGGCGGTGGCGATGCCGGAGCTGGACCCCACGAAGAGTCCGGCGCCGATGACACCGCCGATGGCGATCATCGACAGATGACGGTTCTTGAGCCCTGCCTGGAGGCCGTTACCGGGGTCGCCGGTGGCTCCTGGGTCCTTGCTGGCCTTCGAGATGGTCGGCTGCGCGGTCATAGAGGGGATTTCCTTTGCGCCGGACGAGCAGATTCCCGTGCGAGCGGTGCACGGGGGCGTACGAATCGGTCCAGTGAATCTGAGGCAAAGAGATTATTGAACCTTTGATTCCGGATCGTTACTTGAGGTTTCCCTGAGGTTCCGTAGTGTTGCTCACACTTTTCCTGATCGGGACCCGGAGCTGCTGCTCGGAAACGGGCGTGTCACACTCGTGCCATGCGCGTGTATCTCGGCTCCGACCATGCGGGCTTCGAACTCAAGAACCACCTCGTCGAGTGGCTCAAGGCGGCCGGCCACGACCCCGTGGACTGCGGCCCCCACATCTACGACGCCCAGGACGACTACCCGCCCTTCTGCCTCCGCGCCGCCGAGCGCACCGCGGCCGACCCCGACGCCCTCGGCATCGTGATCGGCGGCTCCGGCAACGGCGAGCAGATCGCCGCGAACAAGGTCAAGGGCGTACGCGCGGCCCTCGCCTGGAGCGAGGAGACGGCGTCCCTCGGCCGTCAGCACAACAACGCCAACGTCGTCGCGGTGGGCGCGCGCATGCACACCCAGGACGAGGCGACGAAGTTCGTCGAGACCTTCCTCGGCACACCGTTCACCGGCGAGGAGCGGCACGTGCGGCGGATCGAGATGCTGGCGGACTACGAGACGACGGGGGACCTCCCGCCGATCCCGGCGCATCACCCACAGCAGTGAAATCCAGCCCCTCTGGGGGAGTTTGAGGAGCGGGGTCTGGGGCGGAGCCCCAGGGTCTTTCGAGTCCCGCCCGTCAGGAGAGCGAGACGGGCGGGTGGGTGGGAAAGGATTGCGGGACTTGCCCGAGGGCCACACGATTCACCGCCTGGCACAGGACTACGCCAACCGCTTCTCCGGCCAAGCGACGCACGTCACCAGCCCTCAGGGCAAGTTCACCGACGCCGCCACCCTCCTCACCGGCGGAGCCCTCCGTACCGCCGACGCCCACGGCAAACACCTCTTCCTCGGCTTCCGCGACGCCGACTGGATCCACATCCACCTCGGCCTCTTCGGCAAGGTCAACTTCGGCGACGCCCCCGCACCCCCGCCGACGGACACCGTCCGGCTCCGCCTCGCGAACAGCACGTCGTACGTCGATCTCCGCGGCCCCACGACCTGCGCCCTGATCACGGACGCCGAGAAGGACGCGATACACGACCGCCTCGGCCCGGACCCCCTGCGCACGGACGCCGACCGGCACGCGGCCTACCGGCGTGTCTCCCGGAGCCGGACCACGATCGCCGCGCTCCTCATGGACCAGAAGGTCATCGCCGGCGTCGGCAACGTCTACCGCGCCGAGGTCCTCTTCCGGCACGGCATCGACCCCTACCGCGCGGGCAAGGACATCACCGCGGCCGAGTGGGACGCGATCTGGACCGACCTGGTCGCGCTCATGCGCGAGGGCGTCCGCAACAACCGCATCGACACCGTCCGCCCGGAACACACCCCGGAGGCGATGGGCCGTCCGCCCCGCGTCGACGACCACGGCGGCGAGGTCTACGTGTACCGCCGGGCCACCCTGCCCTGCCACATCTGCGGCGGCGAGATCCGCACCGCCGATCTCGCCGCCCGCAACCTCTTCTGGTGCCCGAACTGCCAGCAGCGCTGACCGGCCGTCAGAACCCGTGCGGCAGCCAGGGCGCCACGGCGGACGCGAACCCCACGGACGCCTCCGTCAGCGCACCCTCCCGCAGCTCCCGCACCCGCCCGGCCGCCGCCAACGCGGACAGGCTCACGCCGCCGAGATAGGCCGCCCCCAACTCCCGTACGGACAAAGCGAGATCGGCCGCATCCTCGGTACGCCCGCAGAACGCACCCTTCGCGTCCCCGGTGAGCCGCCAACGCCCCGTGTTCCAGGGGCAGAACGCGTCCTCGACCTCGAACACCACGTCCACCGGCGCCTGATAAGTCCGGGCCTCCAGCGCGGCCCCCACGTCCACCAGCCGTACATGCAGCGAGTCCCGCACCTGGAGCGAACACCGCCGGATGTCGGACACCTGGTACTGCCATGCCTCGTCCAGCGGCCGCCCGCGCGCGGTCAGCTTCGAGGTGAGGTCGATGTCGAACAGGAAACGCCACAGTGCCGCCTGCGCCGCCGGGTCCAGCCCGTAGATGTCCCGCAGCTGCACCTCGCCCTTGGGCCCGGTGATCTCCCACTCGGGCTTCACATGGAAGCGCGCATACCCGACGACCTCGCCGTCCCGCTCCGCCAGCACGCACTGCAGCGGTGACGCGTCGTCCCGCTCGCTCTCCGGGTCGAGCAGCCCGAGCCGCTCCCAGCCGGGCCGCCGGGCCAGCATGCCCGGCCGCAGCGACACCTCACGCGCGTACACCGCCTCACAGGCGTCGAGCACATCGGCCGGCGCCGCGTACCGCAGCCGTACGTCATCGGTGCCGGGCGGAAGGGACAGCCGTACGCGATCCGTGTCGATCTCGATGCTGGCGTTGTAGGTCGCGACGCCGTAGCCGAACCGGCCGTAGATCTCGGGCTCGGAGGCGGTCAGCACGGCCAGCGGCTCGCCCCAGGAGCGGACGTCGTCCAGCTGCCGCCGCATCATCGCCGTGAGCAGCCCGCGCCGTCGGTGGGTGGCGGCCACGCTGACCATGGTGACGCCCGCCGCGGGCACGGAGGCGCCGCCCGGCACGGTCAACCGGAAGCTGAACGCCCCGGCCGACCCGACGCACACATCACCGTCCCAGGCGCCGATCGAGCGGTTCAGCTCGGTGAGCGAGTCGTACAGCTCCCGCTCCTCGGCGGGTTCCGGGACACCTCCGAAGGCACGGAGCAGGTTGTCGTACCAGGTGTCCCACTCGCCTTGACGCAGTACCCGCAGGTCGGTCACGGCGTCCTTTGCGTTGTCTGTGCCCATGGCCCATGACTATCAGGGCGCCGGTGGACGAGCGAGGGAATTTCGCCGCGGTGTGGGCGCGATGGGTTTCTGTGAAGTTCACTGTGAAGTCGGGCCTCGGACGGGGGACAAGTGGGACCTCCCGTGCCAAGCGGCTGGTCGGATGGATAGGGTCCCGAACTAATGGCAGCAGGACGAGAGCGGCGCACGGCGGCCGAGACGTTCACGGCCCGGTTGAAGATGCACTGGCACCGGGTCCGCACCGGCCTGCGCCGAAGCGCCGTCGACTACTTCCGCGGCGACGGCTCGGACTGGGTCGCGCTGGCCGGACTGCTGCTCACCATCCCGCTGATCGCGGTCACCACGCTCGCCAACTCGGTGTGGTGCTCACCGGCCGCGCTGGTCCTCCCGATCGTCGCCGGCGGGCTGCTGCTGCGCCCCGCGAGCCTGCTCGGCCTCTACGCGGCGGCGGCGACCGCGCTGATCGTGGAGTCGGTACAGCTCGGGCCGTACACGGAGGGGCCGTCCCGGGTGACGCCGGGCGTGGTGCTGGTGGTCGCCGCCTGCGGGTTCTTCGGGCTGTTGATCGCCCAGTTCCGCAGCCGGGTCGGCGTGCCCTGGCGGCGCGGCGGCACGATGCTGTTCGACCTGCGTGAACGCATCCGGGTGCAGAGCAAGTTGCCCAAGCTGCCGATGGGATGGCACCGCGAGATGGCCCTGCGGCCGGCCGGCGGGCAGTCCTTCTCGGGCGACTTCGTGGTGGCCGCCCGGACGAACGGCGGGCGCACCCTGGAGGTCGTCCTCACGGACGTCTCCGGCAAGGGCATGGACGCGGCATCGCGGGCGCTGCTGCTGTCCGGCGCGTTCGGCGGCCTGCTGGGCAGCCTGCCCCCGCACGCCTTCCTCCCCGCCGCCAACGGCTATCTGCTCCGCCAGGACTGGGACGAGGGCTTCGCGACCTCCATCCACCTCGTCCTCGACCTGGACTCCGGCGACTACGAGCTGTACACCGCGGGTCATCCGCCCGGGCTCCAGCTCAGCGCGGGCAGCGGGCGCTGGGAGGAGAAGGCGGCCGAGGGGCCGCTGCTGGGTGTGTACGACGGTGCCCAGTTCGACCCGGTGAAGGGGTCTTTGCGCGCCGGTGATGTGCTGATGCTGTTCACGGACGGTCTGGTGGAGACGTCCGACCGCGACATCGTCGAGGGCATCGACCGCCTCACCGGCGAGGCCGACCGCTATGTCGCCGCCGGCTTCCACGGCGCGGCCTGGCATCTGATCGAGGCGGTGGCCAAGGACGTGAACGACGACCGGGCGCTGCTGCTCATCTGCCGTGAGGGGCCGACGGCTCAGGCTCTCGCCCGATGACCGAAACCCCGCGAACCCCCCGAACCCCCCTGACCCTGCCCGAGGTGGAAGAAATCGCCCGCGCCGCCCACCAGGGGCAGACCGACAAGGCCGGGCGGCCCTACGCCGAACATCTGAGGGCCGTCGCCGAGGGCGTACGCGCGCGTGGCGGGGACGACGAGCAGATCGCCGCGGCCTGGCTGCACGACGCCGTGGAAGACGACGCCCTCTCCGAGCGGTGGCTGTTCGAGGCCGCGCTGAGCCGTCGTACGAAGGACATCGTGCTCGCGGTCACCAAGCGCGCCGGGGAACCGCCTGAGGCGTACGCCGCGCGCATTCTCGCCACCCCGGGCGCCCTCCTGGTCAAGGAGGCGGACCTGGCGCACAACGCGGACCCGGCCCGGCTCGCCGTACTCGACGAGACCACCCGCACACGACTGACCGAGAAGTACGCACGGATGCGCGCACTTCTCGGTCCGAAGGGTGAATAGCGGCTAGGCGCGTGCCTTCTCGCGGTCACGCTCGCGGTCACGGGCCACCTCGGTCGCGTCCCGCTTGAACGCCCACTCCATCTTCGGCTCCATCGCGAACCGGAACAGCCGCCGTACCGGCGCCGTGCACAACAGGGTCACGACGGCCGCCGCGAGGACGGTCACGAAGATCTCGCCGAGCGGACGGTGCAGCCACGCGTGGTCGAACCAGCCCTGGTAGTCACCGGCCTTGACCAGGAAGCCGTGCAGCAGATAGCCGTACAGCGTGCCCGCGCCGAGCGCCGTGAACCACATGTGGCGGCGCGGCACCCAGGCGAAGAAGCAGGCGGTCAGCAGCATCGAGCAGCCGAACATCGCGAGCACCATGACCGGCCCGGCCCACCACGGCGCGCCCAGCTGCTGCGCGGCGTCACGGTGGTAGAACCACGAGGTGTTCATCCGCGGCACGGCCCACCAGCCGACCACCAGCGCCGCCGCGAACACCGGCACGGACGCGATCCGCACCGAACGCCGGCGCACCAGCTGGAAGTGCTCGGGCTTCACGCACAGACCGAGCACGAAATAGGGCAGGAACTGCAACACCCGCTGGAGATCGAGGTCGTTGCCGATCTCCGGGGTCACCGACGCCAGCATGGCGATGCCGAGCGCGATCGGCAGCGGCCATCGCACCAGCTTCCAGATCGGCGTCGTCATCCGCCAGATGAACAGTGCGCACAGGAACCAGGTGAGGTACCAGGGGTCCAGAAGGCTGATGTCCTGCCCGGGATCGTCGGCGATGACGCGCTTGAAGAGCGGATAGGCCGTCTCGAAGAGGACGTACGGCACCGCCACACCGGTGATCAACCGCTTGAGGCGGTCGGGGCGCATGTCGAAACTGCGGGAGAAAAAGCCGGAGATGACGATGAAGGCCGGCATATGGAACGAGTACACGACCGAATACAGGCCTTCGAGGATCCGGCTGTCACCCTTGAGCGGTTCCCAGGAGTGGCCGATCGCCACCAGCACGATCGCCAGGTACTTGGCGTTGTCGAAGAAAGCGTCGCGCTGCTGTTTCTGCTGTTTCTGCGGTGAACCCGGACTCGGCGCTCCCGATGTCGGCGACTGCGCCGGAGGCAGCTGAGCTTGGTTGTGGCCGCTTGTGGGGGACGTGGCAGCGTGGAACATCTGAGGCACCCTAGCGTTGTCTGTGGGTTCCCGTAAAACCCCGACGTCATTCCTGCTTTTCCGCCGCGACTACCCAAGTTTCCCTGGAGTTGGCATGGCGGACGACGTGACGGTGAACACAGTGAGCCAACTCGGCGAGCGCCGGAATGTCCGCTTCCGCTGCCTTTGCCTGCAACAAATCGAATTCCCTGCGAACGTGTTGTGTGGACACCGAAACGAACCGGCCGAATTCCTTGCGTGGTTGACTGTCGAATTGCCGTGCCGGCTGTGACGGAGGTGTGAGTCCACCGGACGGATCCGGACTTGTCGGATACGGGTGTGGCGGACGATGCGTCACAGTCCGCATACCTGGGCCCTGTTGGTGGCACGATGGTTCTGGCGGGGGTGCGCGGGGCTGCATCCCAGGCCGGGAGAGCGGAACCGACCGTAGGGTGTGATCAGTTGTGGCCATTTCACTGTCAGTGGTGCTGCTATTGGCGATCATCCTGGTGGTGATGATCCGGGCGGGGAACATCAAGGCCGGCCCCGCGGTCGTCGCGGTCCTCTTCGGCTTCTTCCTGGCCTCGACCGGTATGGCCGACGACATCCAGCGCTTCCTGGACTCGATAGCCCAGACCATCAACGAGATCCAGTTCTGACCCGTACGAGGCCTGTGGAACGCGAAGGGCCCGGTTCCGTAGAACCGGGCCCTCGGCCACACAGAGCGGGCGACGGGAATCGAACCCGCGTAGCTAGTTTGGAAGACTAGGGCTCTACCATTGAGCTACGCCCGCACAGCGCGCGCCGCAGGTCAGGTGACCGCGGCACTTCAGGCATCGTAGCGGGTCGGCCCCCTTCACCGCACACCCCATTCCCGCCCGCCCCACTGCCCGGCGTGGGCTCGGGAAATGCGGGAGCCGCGCTGCCTGCGGGCATGTACCCTACGTGTCGCACCAGACGGGGTGTGGCGCAGCTTGGTAGCGCGTCCGCTTTGGGAGCGGAAGGCCGTGGGTTCAAATCCCGCCACCCCGACCACGTACCGATCGTGTACGCGATCACCTCGCATGATCGCCTTTGGGGGGCTCGGCGGCTGCGGCTACTATGCAAGCTGCGCGCCCGTGTGCCTCAGCAGTGAAGATCACTGAAACCCCGGTGAAGAACACTGAAGTCCTCCGGGCGGCGAAATCCGCCGGACCAGTCTGGCTCCGGCAGAAACCAAGAAGTCAGCCACAAGGAGACCGAACCGTGAAGAGCGCCGTGGAGACCCTGAACCCGACCCGGGTTCGGCTCACTGTCGAGGTGCCCTTCGAGGAGCTCAAGGACAGCCTCGACGCGGCGTACAAGAAGATCAACCAGCAGGTCACGGTGAAGGGCTTCCGCAAGGGCAAGATCCCGGCCCGCGTCATCGACCAGCGGTTCGGCCGCGGTGCGGTTCTGGAGGAGGCCGTCAACGACGCGCTCCCGAAGTTCTACACCGAGGCGGTCAACGAGGCCGAGATCGACGTCCTGGGCCAGCCCGAGGTCGACATCACGGAGCTGAAGGACGGCGAGACGCTGAACTTCACCGCCGAGGTCGACATCCGCCCGGCCCTCGAGATCCCGGACTTCTCCGGTATCGAGGTCGAGGTCGACGCCGTCGAGGTGACCGAAGAGGACATCGCGAAGTCGGTCGAGCAGCTCCGCGAGCGCTTCGCCTCCACCTCCCCGGTCGAGCGTGCCGCCGAGGACGGCGATGTCGTCACGATCGACCTGGAGGCCAAGGTCGGCGGCGAGATCCTCGAGGACGGCGTCGCCAGCGGCGTCTCCTACACCATCGGCTCCGGCGAGCTGCTCGAGGGAATCGACGACGCCGTGAAGGGCCTGGAGGCCGGTGGCGAGGCCACCTTCACCTCCGAGCTCAAGGGCGGCTCCGCGGCCGGCCAGGAGGCCGAGGTCACCGTCAAGGTCAGCCAGGTCGCCGCGCGCGAACTCCCCGAGCTGGACGACGACTTCGCGCAGCTCGCCTCCGAGTTCGACACGCTCGAGGAGCTCAGGGCCGACAGCCGCAAGCGCCTCGAGAACATGAAGCAGTACGACCAGGCCACGCAGGCCCAGGAGCGTGTCCTGGAGAAGCTGCTGGAGCTGGTCGAGGTGCCCGTCCCCGAGAAGCTGCTCGACGACGAGATCAACACCCGCAAGCACAACCTCGAGCACCACCAGCTCGGCCAGATGGGCCTCGACCTCGACAAGTACCTGGAGATCCAGGGCAAGACCGCCGAGGAGTTCGACACCGAGACCCGCGAGGCCGCGGTCAAGGGCATCAAGACCCAGTTCGTGCTCGACGAGCTCGTCAAGCAGGAGAAGCTCAACGTCAACCAGGAGGAGCTCACCGAGCACCTCATGCGTCGCGCCGCCTCCTCCGGCATGTCCCCCGACCAGTTCGCCCAGGCCGTCGTCGAGGGCGGCCAGGTCCCGCTCCTGGTCGGCGAGGTCGCCCGCGGCAAGGCCCTGGCCGTCGTGGTCGAGAAGGCCACGGTCAAGGACACCAACGGCGAGATCATCGACCTGGATGATGAAGACGAGGTCGAGCAGGCGACCGATGCCGCCGCTGAGGCCACGGAGCCCGAGGCCGACGAGAAGACCGAGGGCTGACGACGCCCACGGCGCCTCTGACGTCGTAGGAAGGGCCCTGGGGAGACATTCCCCGGGGCCCTTCTGCCGTACGGTGAGGGAAACGCCCCTGAAAGGGGCGCGGGGAACTGCGCGAGCAACCACGACGGACCCGCAGCCGCCGACGTACCGGCACAACTACGGCGAGTAGCAAGCGGCCACCCGCCGCAGGCTCTACGCCCCCGGCGAACAGCACCCTCTCCGGGATTCCCCGAAGGGACCCGCGCGTTAGGGTCCATGAGTACGGGGGCAGGGGAGTCGGCGAAACCGCCGGAGGCCCCCGGCAGGGAAACGTGTAGACGGCCCGGACGCCGTCGTAAGACGAGCAGGTGGATACGTGACGAATCTGATGCCTACCGCCGCCGGCGAGCCTTCCATCGGTGGCCTCGGCGACCAGGTCTACAACCGGCTGCTCAACGAGCGGATCATCTTCCTCGGCCAGCCGGTCGACGACGACATCGCGAACAAGATCACCGCGCAGCTTCTGCTCCTTGCCGCCGACCCGGACAAGGACATTTACCTCTACATCAACAGCCCCGGCGGCTCGATCACGGCCGGTATGGCGATCTACGACACCATGCAGTACATCAAGAACGACGTGGTGACCATCGCCATGGGCCTCGCCGCCTCCATGGGCCAGTTCCTCCTCAGCGCGGGTACTCCGGGCAAGCGCTTCGCGCTCCCGAACGCCGAGATTCTGATCCACCAGCCCTCCGCCGGTCTCGCCGGTTCCGCGTCGGACATCAAGATCCACGCCGAGCGGCTGCTGCACACCAAGAAGCGCATGGCCGAGCTGACGTCCTTCCACACCGGTCAGACGATGGAGCAGATCACCCGCGACTCGGACCGCGACCGCTGGTTCGACGCGGACGAGGCCAAGGACTACGGCCTGATCGACGAGGTCATCACCACGGCTGCCAACATGCCGGGCGGCGGCGGCACCGGGGCCTGAGGCCCCAGCACAGCCCCCAGCCGACCGCCACAGCCTCTAGGAGACAGACAGTGAACGACATCCCCGGCAGCAGCCTGTACGACCGCGCACGCGCCGAGAGTACGGTCCCCGTGGCCGAGTCCCGATATGTGATCCCGCGCTTCGTCGAGCGCACCTCGCAGGGCGTCCGCGAGTACGACCCGTACGCGAAGCTCTTCGAGGAGCGCGTGATCTTCCTCGGCGTCCAGATCGACGACGCCTCCGCCAACGACGTCATGGCGCAGCTGCTGTGCCTGGAGTCGATGGACCCCGACCGGGACATCTCGGTCTACATCAACAGCCCCGGCGGTTCCTTCACCGCGCTGACTGCGATCTACGACACGATGCAGTTCGTGAAGCCGGACATCCAGACGGTCTGCATGGGCCAGGCGGCCTCCGCCGCGGCCGTCCTGCTGGCCGCCGGTACGCCCGGCAAGCGCATGGCCCTGCCGAACGCGCGTGTGCTGATCCACCAGCCCTACAGCGAGACCGGTCGCGGCCAGGTCTCGGACCTCGAAATCGCGGCGAACGAAATCCTCCGGATGCGTGCGCAGCTGGAGGAGATGCTGGCCAAGCACTCCACCACGCCGATCGACAAGATCCGCGAGGACATCGAGCGCGACAAGATCCTCACGGCCGAGGACGCGCTGTCGTACGGCCTGATCGACCAGATCATCTCCACCCGGAAGATGAACAACGAATCGGTGCGCTGACGCGGAGGCTGTATCGTCTGCCGCTCCTTGGCACGGTTCGGCACTGTGCACGACAAAGCGCGCGTCGAAGTGAACCGTGCCAAGGGGGGCCCGAACGAGGGCCCCGGCAAGGTACCGTCGGACATAAGGCAGCACCAGGAGCCGCTGGACCTAGGCGTCTCCCAGGCGAAGGGGAAGCACACCGTGGCACGCATCGGTGACGGCGGCGATCTGCTCAAGTGCTCGTTCTGCGGCAAGAGCCAGAAGCAGGTCAAGAAGCTCATCGCAGGCCCCGGTGTGTACATCTGCGACGAGTGCATCGATCTCTGCAACGAGATCATCGAGGAAGAACTCGCGGAGACCAGCGAGGTGCGCTGGGAGGAACTCCCCAAGCCCCGGGAGATCTACGAGTTCCTCGAGGGCTATGTGGTCGGCCAGGAGCCGGCCAAGAAGGCGCTCTCGGTCGCGGTGTACAACCACTACAAGCGGGTCCAGGCCGGTGAGCACGGCGGCCAGAACCGCGAGGACGCCATCGAGTTGGCGAAGTCCAACATCCTGCTGCTCGGCCCCACGGGTTCCGGCAAGACGCTTCTGGCCCAGACCCTGGCCCGGATGCTCAACGTCCCCTTCGCCATCGCCGACGCGACGGCGCTGACGGAGGCCGGCTATGTCGGCGAGGACGTCGAGAACATCCTGCTCAAGCTCATCCAGGCGGCCGACTACGACGTCAAGAAGGCCGAGACCGGGATCATCTACATCGACGAGATCGACAAGGTGGCCCGTAAGAGCGAAAACCCGTCGATCACCAGGGATGTGAGTGGCGAGGGCGTCCAGCAGGCGCTGCTGAAGATCCTTGAGGGCACCACGGCCTCGGTGCCGCCTCAGGGCGGCCGCAAGCACCCCCACCAGGAGTTCATCCAGATCGACACGACGAACGTCCTGTTCATCGTGGGTGGTGCCTTCGCGGGCCTGGAGAAGATCATCGAGTCCCGGGCGGGTGCGAAGGGCATCGGCTTCGGCGCGACGATCCGCTCGAAGCGGGAGCTGGAGGCCAAGGACCAGTTCGAGGACGTCATGCCGGAGGACCTGGTCAAGTTCGGCATGATCCCCGAGTTCATCGGCCGCCTCCCGGTCATCACCAGCGTGCACAACCTCGACCGCGAGGCCCTGCTCCAGATCCTGGTCGAGCCGCGCAACGCCCTGGTGAAGCAGTACCAGCGCCTCTTCGAACTCGACGGCGTGGAGCTGGACTTCGAGCGCGAGGCCCTCGAAGCCATCGCCGACCAGGCCATCCTCCGCCAGACCGGCGCCCGCGGCCTGCGCGCCATCATGGAGGAAGTCCTCATGTCCGTGATGTACGAGGTGCCTTCACGCAAGGACGTGGCCCGCGTCGTCATCACCGCCGACGTCGTCCACTCGAACGTCAACCCGACCCTGATCCCGCGCGATGCGCGGGGACGCGGTGCGGGGGAGCAGAAGTCGGCCTAGCCGCCGTACAGACGCGAAAAGGGGCGCCGACGTGAAGAACGTCGGCGCCCTTTGCTGTGCGCGTCAGGCCTTGACGCGGACTTCCTTGCGGACGTCGGCCGCGATCTGCGCCGACTCGTCCAGGGTGTACGTCTTGGCGCCCGCGGTCGGCTCCACGACGCCCAGCGTGCTGTAGTCCGCCCAGATGCACATGAAGGTCTTCTGGGTCTTCTCGGTGACCAGGTTCTTGGACTCGGCCTGCTGACACTTCATCACGGCGCCCTCGAAGCCGTCCGGCGAGACGGTCTCGGCCTCACCGATCAGCTTGACGTCCTCCTCGCTCTCCTTCTTGAACTGGGCGAACGTCGTGTCGAGGGCCTTCTCCGGGTCCTCCACCTTGCCGTAGACACCGAAGTAGGTGACGTTCTCGGCGCTTTCCGCCTTCTCCAGCTCGCTCGGGTCGCTGATGGCCGTCAGGTCGACGGTCGAGTAGATGGCGGCGACCGACGTGGCGTCGCTGACTCCGGCCTTCGCGAGGTCCTTCGCGTCGCTCGAACTCGCCTCTTCCTCCTGGGCGTCGCCCATGCGCTGGTACTTGTCCGTCGCGAGGGAGGCAGGAGCGGTGAGCTTGTGCGGACCGTCGTCCTCTATGCCGCCCGCACCGCTGCCGCTGCCGATCAGGAAGTACGCGCCGACGCCCAGCGCCGCCACAACCGCCACCGCACCGATGATCAGGCCCGTCTTCTTCTTGCCGCCGCCGGGGGCGGGCGGCTGGGGCATGCCGTAAGGAGCCTGGCCGCCCGGGGGCTGCTGCGGGTAGCCGTAGCCGGGCTGGGTGGGCGGGGCCTGCTGGGGATAGCCGTAGCCGGGCTGAGGAGGCGGGGCCTGCTGGGGGTAGCCATAACCGGGCTGAGGGGGCGGAGCCTGCGGAGGGTAGCCGGCACCGGGCTGGGGGGCCTGCGGCTGCTGGCCGTACGGGCCCGGCTGGCCGTACGGTCCGGGCTGCTCGGGCTGCCCGCCGTACGGGCCCGGCTGGTTGTAGCTCATCTCTGGGTTCCCCTCCAGATGTTTATGTGTTCCCGACATCCTGGCCCAGGCACAGGGAACGCACGGCATCGGGGTGCGCAGTGTTACAGAACAAACGCGTTTCGGGACACGCCCGGGACACCCCTAAACTGAGCGGGTGACCGAGAACGCTCAGCAGCAGCCACCAGCGCCCGACACCGAACTGCCGACCCAGTACGCGCCGGCCGATGTAGAGGGGCCGCTGTACGAGCGCTGGGTGGAGCGGGGTTACTTCGAGGCGGACGCGAAGAGCGACAAGCCGCCGTACACCGTCGTCATTCCGCCGCCGAACGTCACCGGCAGCCTGCACCTCGGGCACGCCTTCGAGCACACCCTCATCGATGCCCTGACGCGTCGTAAGCGCATGCAGGGGTTCGAGACGCTCTGGCAGCCGGGCATGGACCACGCCGGTATCGCCACGCAGAACGTCGTCGAGCGCGAGCTGGGGAAGGGAGGCAAGTCCCGGCACGACCTCGGTCGTGAGGCGTTCGTCGAGCGTGTCTGGCAGTGGAAGGCCGAGTCCGGCGGGCAGATCAGCGGACAGATGCGGCGGCTCGGTGACGGTGTTGCCTGGTCCCGTGAGCGCTTCACCATGGACGAGGGGCTCTCACAGGCCGTTCAGACCATCTTCAAGCGGCTTTACGACGACGAGCTGATCTACCGCGCCGAGCGCATCATCAACTGGTGCCCCCGGTGCCTCACTGCGATCTCGGACATCGAGGTCGAGTACCAGGACGACGACGGCGAGCTCGTCTCCATGAAGTACGGCGACGGGGACGAGACGATCGTCGTCGCCACAACCCGTGCCGAGACGATGCTCGGTGACACCGCTGTCGCCGTTCACCCCGACGACGAGCGCTACAAGCACCTGGTCGGCAAGCTCATCAAGCTGCCGTTGACCGAGCGTTCGATCCCGGTCGTCGCCGACACCCACGTCGACCCCGAGTTCGGCACCGGCGCCGTCAAGGTCACCCCGGCCCACGACCCGAACGACTTCGAGATCGGCCAGCGGCACGACCTGCCGGCCATCACGATCATGGACGAGCACGCCGTCATCACCGCCCACGGTCCCTTCCAGGGCCTGGACCGGCTGGAGGCCCGCTCGGCCATCGTCGCCGCGCTGCGCGCCGAGGGCCGGATCGTCGCCGAGAAGCGGCCGTACGTCCACTCGGTGGGCCACTGTTCGCGCTGCAAGACGACGATCGAGCCGCGCCTGTCGATGCAGTGGTGGGTCAAGGTCGGCCCGCTTGCCAAGGCCGCCGGTGACGCGGTCCGCGACGGCCGTGTCAAGATCCACCCGCAGGAGATGGAGAAGCGGTACTTCGACTGGGTCGACAACCTCCACGACTGGTGTATTTCACGGCAGTTGTGGTGGGGCCACCGCATCCCGGTCTGGTACGGCCCGAACGGCGAGGTCGTCTGCGTCGGCCCCGACGACGAGGTCCCGACCGGCGAGGGCTGGCACCAGGACACCGACGTCCTCGACACCTGGTTCTCCTCGGGCCTTTGGCCCTTCTCGACCCTCGGCTGGCCCGAACAGACCGAATCCCTCGCGAAGTTCTACCCGAACTCCGTCCTGGTCACCGGCTACGACATCCTTTTCTTCTGGGTTGCCCGGATGATGATGTTCGGCCTGTACGCGATGGACGGCACCCCGCCGTTCCACACCATCGCCCTGCACGGCATGGTCCGCGACCAGTTCGGCAAGAAGATGTCGAAGTCCTTTGGGAACGCGGTCAATCCGCTGGACTGGATGGACAAGTACGGCAGCGACGCGCTCAGGTTCACTCTGGCCCGCGGCGCGAACCCGGGCGTCGACGTCCCGATCGGTGAGGACTGGGTCCAGGGTTCCCGGAACTTCGCCAACAAGATCTGGAACGCCACGCGTTTCGCGCTGATGAACGGCGCGACGGTGGACGGGCCCCTGCCGGCCCCGTCGGCGATGTCCTCGACCGACCGCTGGATCCTGTCCCGCCTCAACTCGGTCGTCGCCGAAGTCGACGCGCTCTACGACGACTTCCAGTTCGCGAAGCTGTCGGACGCGCTCTTCCACTTCGCCTGGGACGAGGTCTTCGACTGGTACGTCGAGCTGTCGAAGACCACCTTCCAGGCGGGCGGCGAGCCCGCGGAGGTCTCCAAGCGCGTCCTGGGCGAGGTCCTCGACGTCACGCTCAAGCTGCTCCACCCGGTCGTCCCGTTCGTCACGGAGACCCTGTGGACGACCCTCACGGGCGGCGAGTCGGTCGTCATCGCCGAGTGGCCGAAGGACAGTGGCTTCCGGGACGCGGCCGCCGAGCGGGAGATCGAGACGCTCCAGTCGGTCATCACGGAGGTCCGCCGCTTCCGCGCCGACCAGGGCCTCCAGCCGGGTCAGCGCGTCCCGGCCCGTCTGACCCTGGACGGCACGGCCCTCGCCCCGCACGAGCCGGCCATCCGCCAGCTGCTGCGGCTCCAGCCGGAGGGCGACTCCTTCACGGCCACCGCGACCCTGCCGGTCGCCGGCGCCGAGGTCGCCCTCGACCTCTCCGGCACGATCGACGTCGCCGCCGAGCGCAAGCGCCTGGCCAAGGACCTCGCCGCCGCGGAGAAGGAGAAGGCCCAGGCACACGCCAAGCTCGGCAACGAGGCGTTCCTCGCGAAGGCCCCGGACAACGTCGTGGAGAAGATCCGAGGCCGCCTGGCGAAGGCGGACGAGGACATCGCCCGAATCAAGGCGCAGCTGGAGAGGCTGCCGCAGGCGTAGGCGTTCGTACGGCCACGAAGGCCCCCGGTGCTGTCATGCGCCGGGGGCTTTTGCCGACCTTCTTGGGGGCGCGGGGAACTGCGCGACCAGCCCCAACGCGCCCGCACCCGCCGACCAAGACCAGCCACCCCACTCCGTAGGCACTCCGTAGGCACGCTGTCAGTCGCCCTCCGTAGACTGACCCCGTGAGTGAAAGCGACGACCCCTTCGACGAGATCATCGCGGCTGAGACCGAGCGGGACCCGGATCTCGCGGTCATCGAGGCCGGCAGCCGCACCCTGCGCACCCAGGGCGGACAGCCGCAGGCCGACGTGCCGACGCGCCCGGCGGACCCCGAGGTCGACAAGGCCCTCCGCGAGGTCGAGGCGGAGCTGGCGACCCGCTGGGGCGAGACCAAGCTGGAGCCCTCGGTCAGCAGGATCGCCGCGCTGATGGACGTGCTCGGCGAGCCGCAGCGGTCGTACCCCTCGATCCACATCACCGGCACCAACGGCAAGACCTCCACCGCCCGCATGATCGAGGCCCTGCTGGGCGCCTTCGAACTGCGCACCGGGCGGTACACATCCCCTCACGTGCAGTCGGTCACCGAGCGGATCAGTCTCGACGGTGCGCCGATCTCCGCCGAGGGGTTCATCGAGACGTACGAGGACATCAAGCCGTACATCGAGATGGTCGACTCCCAGCAGGAGTACCGGCTGTCGTTCTTCGAGGTGCTGACCGCCATGGCGTACGCCGCCTTCGCGGACGCGCCCGTCGACGTGGCCGTCGTCGAGGTCGGCATGGGCGGCTCCTGGGACGCCACCAATGTGATCGACGCCGATGTCGCCGTCGTCACCCCCATCGACCTCGATCACACCGACCGGCTCGGTGAGACGCCCGCCCTGATCGCCGGTGAGAAGTCGGGGATCATCAAGCAGGACGCCACGGTCATCCTGGCGCAGCAGCCGGTCGACGCCGCTCAGGTGATGCTGAAGAAGGCGGTCGAGGTCGACGCCACCGTGGCCCGCGAGGGCCTGGAGTTCGGGGTCGTCGCGCGGCAGGTCGCCGTCGGCGGGCAGCTGGTCACCCTGCGCGGGCTCGGCGGTGAGTACCCCGAGGTGTATCTGCCGCTGCACGGCGCCTACCAGGCGCACAACGCGGCCGTGGCGCTCGCCGCCGTCGAGGCGTTCTTCGGCGTCGGCGCCCAGCGTCCCGACCAGCTCGCCCTGGACACCGTGCGCACGGCCTTCGCCTCCGTGGCCTCGCCGGGGCGGCTCGAAGTCGTACGGCGCTCTCCCACCGTCGTCCTGGACGCCGCGCACAATCCCGCGGGCGCGCGTGCCGTGGCCGATTCGATCGGTGAGGCCTTCGACTTCAGCCGGCTGATCGGAGTGGTCGGGGCCAGCGCCGACAAGAACGTACGGGGGCTGCTGGAGGCCTTCGAGCCGATCTTCGCCGAAGTCGTCGTCACGCAGAACTCCAGCCACCGCGCCATGGACACCGACGAGCTGGCCGCGATCGCGGTCGAGGTGTTCGGCGAGGAGCGGGTGCAGGTCGAGCCGCGGCTGCCGGACGCCCTGGAGGCCGCGATCACGCTGGCCGAGGAGGAGGGCGAGTTCGCGGGCGGCGGTGTGCTCGTCACCGGTTCCGTCATCACCGTCGGCGAGGCACGGCTGCTGCTGGGGAAGGGCTGAGTTCCAGGAATGCGTACGCTCTGTTCCTCGACCCTGATCGGCGAGGTCTTCATCATCGGCTTCGCCGGTCTGGTCGCCATGAAGGACGACGATCTGTCCATGTCCACGGTGTGGACGGTCAGCGGTGTCGCGATGTTCCTGTGCGTGGTGCTGTGCGGTCTGGTGACCCGCCCGGGCGGCGTCGCACTGGGCTGGACCCTCCAGATCGCCCTCATCGCCTCCGGCTTCATCGTGCCGACGATGTTCTTCCTCGGCGCGATCTTCGCGGCGCTGTGGTGGGCGTCGGTGCACTACGGGCGGAAGATCGACGAGGCGAAGGCGAGATTCGCGGCCGGCCAGGCGGATCAGCCTGACGCTGCGTAACGACCACTCAGCCGGGCCCTGTAGCCTCATCATCACCCCGCACAACCTTTGATTCAAAGGAGCTCGCTCGTGACGCAGCGCACCCTCGTCCTCCTCAAGCCCGACGCAGTCCGTCGTGGCCTGACCGGCGAGATCATCAGCCGTATTGAGCGCAAGGCGGGCTGGCAGATCACCGCGCTGGAGCTGCGCACCCTGGACCAGGAGACCCTGGAGCAGCACTACGGCGAGCACAAGGGCAAGCCCTTCTACGAGCCGCTGGTGGAGTTCATGGCCTCCGGCCCGGTCGTGGCCCTGATCGTCGAGGGCGAGCGGGTCATCGAGGGGCTGCGTGCCCTCGCCGGTCCGACCGACCCGATCGCCGCCGCGCCCGGCTCCATCCGCGGTGATTTCGGCGTGATCGTCCGCGAGAACCTGATCCACGCCTCCGACTCCGAGGAGTCCGCCGACCGCGAGGTGAAGATCTTCTTTCCCGGTCACGCCTGACCGTGGACCCGCCCGTCACCGAGCCTTCATCTGAGGGACCGTCATGTCCGGCGTGTCGCCCTGCCTGACCTGGGACGGCCGGTTATTTCCGGCCGTCCTCCGGCATATGCGTGCCGATCGGGGGAACGAGAGCCCCCGATGGACCGTCTCCAGCAGCGAGGCGGCTCATGATCTGCTGACAATGGCGAAGACCCTCGCGCAGTGTTCGGGAAGGCGCGTCTACGATGGAAGCCTTCACGTCACCGCACCCACTTCGCCGACCTGAAAAGCCCTCAAAAGCTCTGTGGGAAGGCCAGACGAATCCTCATGGGGAACTCAATGTCGTTCATCGGCCGTGACATGGCTGTCGACCTCGGGACCGCCAACACGCTGGTGTACGTCAGGGGTCGCGGGATCGTACTCAACGAGCCGTCCGTGGTCGCGATCAACACCAACACCGGTGGCATTCTCGCGGTCGGCGCCGAAGCGAAGAAGATGATCGGGCGCACGCCCGGCAACATCGTTGCCGTACGGCCGCTGAAGGACGGCGTGATCGCCGACTTCGAGATCACCGAGCGGATGCTCCGCTACTTCATCCTGAAGATCCACAAGCGGCGTTATCTGGCTCGTCCGCGGGTCGTCGTCTGTGTTCCCTCGGGCATCACGGGCGTCGAGCGCCGTGCCGTCATCGAGGCGTCGTCCCAGGCCGGCGCCCGCCAGGTGCACATCATCGAGGAGCCCATGGCCGCGGCCATCGGCTCCGGCCTGCCGGTCCACGAGGCCACGGGCAACATGGTGGTGGACATCGGCGGCGGCACCACGGAGGTCGCGGTCATCTCCCTCGGCGGCATCGTCACCGCCCAGTCCATCCGCGTCGCCGGCGACGAACTGGACAACGCGATCATCCAGCACATCAAGAAGGAGTACTCGCTCCTGCTGGGTGAGCGGACGGCGGAACAGATCAAGATCACGATCGGTTCGGCGTACGACCTCGACGCTGACGAACACACCGAAATCCGCGGCCGGGACCTTGTCTCCGGACTGCCCAAGACCGTCGTCATCTCCGCCGCCGAAGTGCGCAAGGCGATCGAGGAACCGGTCAACGCCATCGTCGACGCCGTGAAGACGACCCTCGACAAGTGCCCGCCCGAGCTGTCCGGCGACATCATGGACCGCGGGATCGTGCTCACCGGCGGCGGCGCCCTGCTGCGCGGCCTGGACGAGCGGCTGCGCCGGGAGACCGGCATGCCGATCCATATCGCCGAGGATCCGCTGGACAGCGTCGCGCTCGGTTCCGGCAAGTGCGTCGAGGAGTTCGAGGCGTTGCAGCAGGTGCTCGACGCCCAGCCGCGCAGATGACGTAACTCTTCGATTCCGCCGTACGAGACGATCTCTTCTTGTGCGGCGGATCGTTGATATTGAGACATAAGCTCACCCATAAACGCTGCTCTTCATCACCTGCACATTCCTAGAGGGAAGGCACGGCCGCCGCACGTGAGGGACACGAAAGAGAGCCGGCTGCTCCTGGTGCTGCTGATCGCCATCGCGTTCGCGTTGATCACGGTGGACATCCGCGGTGGGGAGGACTCACCGGTCGACGGTGCCCGCCAGGGGGCGGCCGCCGTGTTCGGCCCGATCGAGGACGGCGTGTCGGCAGCGGTCGACCCGGTCGGCAACGCGGTCTCCGCGATCCGTGACTCCGGCGAGCGGCACGACCGGCTCGCCGCGCTGGAGCAGGAGAACGCGGCCCTCAAGGCGAAGCTCGGCAGCGACGACCGCAACCGCAGCAGGCTGACCCAGCTCGACAAGATGCTGAAGATCGCGGGCAAGGGCCAGTACGGCATCAAGGGCGCCGAGGTCATCGCCATAGGGGCGGCCCAGGGCTTCTCCTGGACCATCACCATCGACGTCGGCGCCAATGACGGCATCAAGCGCGACATGACCGTCCTCAACGGCGACGGCCTGGTCGGGCGGGTGACGACCGTCGGCCCCAACACCGCCACCGTGCTGCTCGCCAGCGACCCGGACTTCACCGTCGGCACCCGGATGGAGGCCAGCGACGAGCTCGGCTTCGCCTCCGGACAGGGCGACCGTCCGCTGCGCGTCGAACTCCTCAACGGCAAGGCCGAGGTGAAGAAGGGCGACCGTCTGGTCACCTTCGGCTCGCAGGCCGACAAGCCCTTCGTGCCCGGCGTGCCGGTCGGCGTGGTCTCCCGCGTCGACCCCTCCGGCGGCGACCTGACCCGCACGCTGTACGTCACGCCGTATGTCAGCTTCACCAAGCTCGACGTCATCGGCGTCGTCGTCGAGACCCCGCAGCAGGACCCGGGCGACACCGTGCTGCCGAGCAAGCCGAAGCCCACCCCCACGCCGACCGTGACGGTGACGGTGACGCCCTCCGCCGGGGCGCCCGTCGACGGCCAGTACGAGCAAGAGCAGTAGGAGCTGAGCCCCATGCGCGTCAACCGGATCCTGCTCTCCACCTCGCTGGTCGTCGTCGCCCTGGTGCTCCAGGTGAGCGTCCTCGCCCGCCTCCACCTCCCGGGCGCCGTCCCCGACCTGCTGCTGCTCACCGTCCTGGGCCTCGCCATGGTGTACGGCCATGTCGGCGGCGCCCTCGTCGGCTTCGGCGCCGGTCTGCTCGCCGACCTCGCCCCGCCCGCCGACCACGCCGCCGGCCGCTACGCCCTGGTGCTGTGCGTCATCGGCTATCTCGCCGGGCTGGCCAAACCGGACAACGGACGGCTGAAGTCGGCCACCGGCCCCATGGTCGTGGTCGTCGCCGCGGCGCTCGGCTCCACCCTGCTGTACGCCGGAGTCGGCGCCCTCGTCGGCGACACCGCCGCCCGCCATGTCGGCCTCGGCAGCCTGCTGTTCACGGCCGCGCTGTACGACCTGCTGCTCGCCCCGTTCGTCGTCCCCGGGATCATGGGACTGGCCCGGCGCGCGGAGAACGACCCGCTCGCCGAGACCAACTCGGCCGCCAAGTCCACCGACATCTCCACCGGCTGGCTCTCCTCCGGCACCGGGCTGCGGATCGGCGGACAGCGGGGCGGCCTCAGGGTGAAGGCGGCCCGGTCGCGGGTGGCCCGTGCCGGACGCATCAAGGGGGTCAAGCGGCTGTGATCCCAGGGGACTTGAGCGCCCCGAAGGGGCGCGGGGAACTGCGCGACAAGCCACGACGGCACTGCAGCCGATCAACAGCCCATCGCGGCACCACCCGCGGAGCGTTTCGTACTGAGAGGGGGAGGCAGCAGCAGTGACCAACATCCCGGAGACCGGTCGGACCCCACGTGTCCAGACCAGGCTCATCGTCATCCAGATCCTCGTCCTCTCCCTCCTCGGCACCCTCGGCGGGCGCCTGTGGTACCTCCAGATCCGGGAGGGACAGGAGTACGCCAAGGAGGCGTCCGGCAACCACGTCCAGCAGGTCGTCCAGCCCGCCGTACGCGGCTCCATCCTGGACGCGCGCGGGGTGCCCGTCGCGGACAACGAGACCCGGCTCGTCGTGTCCGCCTCACGCACCGAGCTGCTGAAGATGGCGGACGACGGCAAGGCCGTCCTGACCAAGCTCGCGGGCGTGCTGGGCATGAAGCCCAAGGAGGTCATGGACAAGGTCCGGCTGTGCGACGCGAAGACGCCGCAGCCCTGCTGGAACGGCTCGCCGTACCAGCCGATCCCCGTCACCGACGAGGCCACGCCCCGCCAGGCCCTCCAGATCCGCGAACGCTCCGAGGACTTCCCCGGCATCACCGCCGAGCCGCAGGCCGTGCGCCGCTATGCCGCCCCCGGCGGAGCCAACACCGCGCAGGTCCTCGGCTACCTCTCCCCGGTCACCGACGAGGAGATCACCCAGGCCCAGGACACCAGCTCGCCCTATCTGCGCTCCGACCAGGTCGGCCGCTCGGGCCTGGAGCGCGAGTACGACAAGGAGCTGCGCGGCAAGGCCGGCGTCACCCGCTACGAGGTCGACAACCTCGGCCGCGTCATCGGCGAGGCCGAGGCCGACGCGGCCCAGCCCGGCTCCAACCTCGTCACCAGCATCGACTCCCGGGTCCAGCGCGTCGCCGAGTTCGAGCTGAACGAGGCGATGAAGACCGCCCGCAAGGAGTTCGACGACAACACCGGCGAGAACTACAAGGCGGACTCCGGCGCCGTCGTCGTGATGGAGGCCAAGACCGGCCGGGTCGTCGCCATGGCGTCCAACCCGTCGTACGACCCGAACGCCTGGGTCGGCGGCATCTCCGCCAAGGACTACACCAGGCTCACCGGCAAGAGCTCCAACTACCCGCTGCTGAACAGGGCCATACAGGGTCAGGCCGCGCCCGGCTCGATCTTCAAGGTGGTCTCCACGGCCGCCGCGGTCGAGGCCGGCTACGACTTCGACGGCAACTACGACTGCTCCAGCTCGTACTCCGTCGGCGGCCAGGTCTTCAAGAACTTCGAGTCGCAGAGCTACGGCCCGATCGGTCTGGGCCGGGCCCTGGAGGTCTCCTGCGACACCGTCTTCTACGGCCTCGCGCACAACGAATGGAAGAAGGACGGCGGCATCAACCCGAAGAAGGGTGAGCCCAAGGACTACTTCTTCAAGGCGGCCCACCAGTTCGGCCTCGGCAAGGAGACCGGCATCGACCTGCCCAACGAGGTCACCGGCCGCGTCCCGGACCGCCAGTGGAAGGAGAGCTACTGGAAGGCCAACAAGGACGGCTGGTGCAAGACCGGCAACAAGGACGGTTCCTACGTCGAGAAGATTGCGTACGAGAACTGCCTCGAAGGCAACAAGATGCGCGCCGGTGACGAGATCAACTACTCCATCGGCCAGGGCGACACGCTCGTGACCCCCATCCAGATGGCCACGATCTACTCGGCGATCTCCAACGGCGGCACCCTGTACGACCCGACCGTCGGCAAGGCGATCATCAGCGCCGACGGCAAGGACGTCTCGGCGATCAAGCCCCAGTCGCACGGCAAGCTGCCGGTCAGCGGGCAGACGCTGGCCAAGATGGACGACGCCCTGGCCGGCGTCGCCACCCGCGGTACCGCCGCCTGGCGCTTCGGCGGCTGGCCGCAGGACGAGATCCCGATGCACGCCAAGACCGGTACCGCCGAGGTCTACGGCAAGCAGACGACCTCGTGGTTCGCGACGTACACCAAGGACTACTCGATCGTGATGACGATCTCGCAGGGCGGTACGGGTTCCGGAGCCTCCGGACCGGCCGTGCGCAACATATACGACGCCCTGTACGGCGTCTCCGACGACGGCGAGATCAACAAGAAGAACGCCCTGCTCCCCACGCCGCAGTCGAGCCTGCCGAAGATCAAGACGGACGGTTCGATCACCGCGCCGAAGATCAAGGGGGACCCGGCGAAGGAGCAGCAGGCCAGCCAGAAGGGCAAGGACGCGCTGGACGAGGCGGAGCAGGCGGCGGCCACGGTGCAGACGCCGAGCACCGGGAACCGTGACACCCGCCGCAGGAGGCGGAGGAAGGGAAGCCGGAGGATGCTCACATGACCGGCAACAGCTTCTCCGTCTCCGGGTACGGACCCGAACGCGCGGGCTGGACCCGGCTGTTCGCCCGTGACTCGCTCGCCCGCCGGCTCGACTGGCCGATACTGCTGTCGGCCATCGGGCTGTCGCTGATCGGCGCGCTCCTCGTCTACTCGGCGACCCGCAACCGCACCGAGCTCAACCAGGGCGACCCGTACTACTTCCTCATCCGCCACCTGCTCAACACCGGCATCGGGTTCGCCCTGATGATCGGCACGGTCTGGCTGGGCCACCGCACCCTGCGCGGGGCCGTGCCGATCCTGTACGGCCTCTCGGTGTTCCTGGTGCTGCTGGTGCTCACCCCGCTCGGTGCGACCATCAACGGCGCCCATGCCTGGATCGTCATCGGCGGCGGCTTCTCGCTCCAGCCCTCCGAGTTCGTGAAGGTCACGATCATCCTGGGCATGGCGATGCTGCTGGCGGCCCGGGTGGACGCGGGCGACAAGCAGTACCCGGACCATCGCACCGTCCTCCAGGCGCTGGGCCTGGCCACCGTGCCGATACTGGTCGTCCTGCTCATGCCCGACCTCGGCTCGGTCATGGTCATGGTCATCATCGTGCTGGGTGTGCTGCTCGCCTCGGGCTCCTCCAACCGCTGGGTCTTCGGGCTGCTCGGTATCGGCATCGCGGGCGCGATCGCGGTCTGGCAGCTGGGGGTGCTGGACGAGTACCAGCTCAACCGCTTCGCCGCCTTCGCCAACCCCGAGCTCGACCCGGCAGGCGTCGGCTACAACACCAACCAGGCCCGTATCGCGATCGGTTCGGGCGGGCTGACGGGCTCGGGCCTGTTCCACGGCTCGCAGACCACCGGCCAGTTCGTCCCGGAACAGCAGACCGACTTCGTGTTCACGGTCGCAGGGGAGGAGCTGGGCTTCGTCGGCGGCGGCCTGATCATCGTGCTGCTGGGCATCGTGCTGTGGCGGGCCTGCCGGATCGCCCGCGAGACGACCGAGCTGTACGGCACGATCGTCGCCGCCGGGATCATCGCCTGGTTCGCCTTCCAGTCCTTCGAGAACATCGGGATGACGCTCGGGATCATGCCGGTGGCGGGTCTGCCGCTGCCGTTCGTGTCATACGGCGGTTCATCCATGTTCGCGGTGTGGGTGGCGGTGGGACTGTTGCAGTCGATTCGGGTGCAACGGCCCATGTCGGCGTAAGTCGGTCAACCTCCGGGTTCCCTGCCGTTCATTCGTGATTCACCTCCTGTAGGCACTGTCGTCCTGCCTCGCCTGCCACTAGATTCAGTGCATGGCGGACACGAAGCGCGAAATCGAGCGCAAGTATGAATCCGACGAGAGTGGACTGCCCGACCTCACCGGCATCGCCGGAGTAGCAGACGTAGTGGACAAGGGTGTCGCCGAACTCGACGCCACCTACTACGACACCGTCGACGAGCGCCTCGCGGCCGCCTCGATCACGCTGCGCCGCAGGACCGGCGGCTCCGACGCGGGCTGGCACCTGAAGTTCCCGGTCGGGCCCGACGTCCGCGACGAGATCCAGGCCCCCCTCTCCGACGAACTGCCACCCGCCTTCGCCGGGCTCGTCCGCTCACGCGTCCGGGACGCCGAACTGGTCCCCGTGGTCCGGCTGCGCTCCGCCCGGGACCTCCGCGACCTCCTGAACGCCGACCGCCGCCTCCTCGCCGAGGTCAGCGTCGACGCCGTACACGCCGAGCGGCTCACCACGGGCGGCGGCACCGCCCAGTGGACCGAGATCGAGGTCGAGCTCGCCGACGGCGGCGACCCGGAGTTCCTCGACAAGGTGGACAAGCGACTGCGCAAGGCGGGCGTACGGCCCTCGAAATCGGCGTCGAAGCTCGCGCGCGCCCTGGAGGAGACCGCCCCGACGAAGCGTGAGCCCGGACCCGTCAAGGCCCCCGAGACCGCGGGCGACCACGTGCTCGCCTACGTGCGCGAGCAGCGCGACGCCATCGTCGGACTCGACCCCGCCGTACGCCAGGACGCCGAGGACTCCGTGCACAGCATGCGCGTCGCCACCCGCCGCATGCGCAGCACCTTCAAGTCGTACGGCAGGATCCTCGACCGGACGATCACCGACCCCATCGGCGACGAGCTGAAGTGGCTGGCCGGCGAGCTGGGCGTGGACCGGGACCGCGAGGTGCTGAACGAACGCCTGATGGCGGCCCTCGACGAGGTGCCCGAGACGCTGGTCTCCGGCCCGGTAGCCGACCGGATCGGCAAGTGGGCCGGCGACCGGCCCGGCGGGGCGAGCAGCCGGCTGATCGGGGTCCTCGACTCCCGCCGCTACCTGGACCTGCTCGAATCCCTGGACGCCGTGCTCGCCGACCCGCCGCTGCTCAAGGCGGCCGGTAAGGACCCCGGCAAGATGCTCCCCAAGGCCGTGCGGAAGGACTTCGGCAAGGTCTCCGCCCTCGTCGAGCAGGCGCTGGAGCTGGAGCCCGGCACCGACCGGGACGTCGCCATCCACGAGGCCCGCAAGAAGACCAAGCGCACCCGCTACGCGGCGGAGGCCGCCACCCCGGCCCTCGGCAAGCCCGCCAAGGACCTGGCCAAGACGATGAAGTCCCTCCAGACCCTGCTCGGGGAGCACCAGGACAGCGTCATGGCCCGCCTGACCCTGCGCGAGCTGTCCGCCCTCGCGCACGCGGCAGGAGAGAGCGCCTTCACCTACGGGCTGCTGTACGGCCGCGAGGAGCAGCGGGCGGCGACCGTGGAGGCCGAGCTGCCCGACTCCTGGAAGAAGATCACGGGCGGACCGATGGTCTGAACGTACGGGGGCCCTTCTCAACCGCGTTAGTCTAGATGGTCACCCCTGTCATTCCAGTCCCGCTCACGAAGGTTCGCGAGATGCCTGCCGAAGTCGCTGCGGCCGCAGAGTCCGTGTTTCCGCAGCTCGAAGCGCTGCTCCCGCATGTGCAGAAGCCGATCCAGTACGTCGGCGGCGAGCTCAACTCCACGGTCAAGCCGTGGGAGTCGTGCGACGTCCGCTGGTCCCTGATGTACCCGGACGCGTACGAGGTCGGCCTGCCCAACCAGGGCGTCATGATCCTCTACGAGGTCCTGAACGAGCAGCAGGGCGTCCTCGCCGAGCGCACCTACAGCGTCTGGCCGGACCTGGAGGCGCTGATGCGGGAGCACGGCGTCCCGCAGTTCACGGTGGACAGCCACCGCCCGGTCAAGGCCTTCGACGTGTTCGGCCTCAGCTTCTCCACGGAGCTGGGCTACACCAACATGCTGACGGCGCTGGACCTGGCGGGCATCCCGCTGGAGTCCAAGGACCGTACGCTCGACGACCCGATCGTCCTGGCCGGCGGCCACGCCGCCTTCAACCCCGAGCCGATCGCCGCCTTCATCGACGCGGCGATCATCGGCGACGGCGAGCAGGCCGTGCTCGACATGACGCGGATCATCCGCGACTGGAAGGCGGAGGGGCGTCCGGGCGGCCGCGAGGAGGTCCTGTTCCGCCTGGCGAAGACGGGCTCGGTCTACATCCCGGCGTTCTACGACGTCGAGTACCTCCCGGACGGCCGTATCGCCCGCGTGGTCCCCAACAAGTCGGGTGTCCCGTGGCGCGTGTCGAAGCACACCGTCATGGACCTCGACGAGTGGCCGTACCCCAAGCAGCCCCTCGTCCCGCTCGCGGAGACCGTCCATGAGCGGATGTCCGTCGAGATCTTCCGCGGCTGCACCCGCGGCTGCCGCTTCTGCCAGGCGGGCATGATCACCCGCCCGGTCCGTGAACGCTCCATCACGGGCATCGGCGAGATGGTGGAGAAGGGCCTGAAGGCGACGGGTTTCGAGGAGGTCGGCCTCCTCTCCCTCTCCTCCGCGGACCACTCGGAGATCGGCGACATCGCCAAGGGCCTGGCGGACCGCTACGAGGAGGACAAGATCGGCCTGTCCCTCCCGTCGACCCGCGTGGACGCCTTCAACGTGGATCTGGCCAACGAACTGACTCGCAACGGCCGCCGCTCGGGCCTGACGTTCGCCCCTGAGGGCGGCTCGGAACGCATGCGCAAGGTCATCAACAAGATGGTCTCGGAAGAGGACCTGATCCGGACGGTGGCCACGGCGTACGGCAACGGCTGGCGCCAGGTGAAGCTGTACTTCATGTGCGGCCTGCCGACGGAGACCGACGACGACGTCCTCCAGATCGCCGACATGGCGATGAACGTCATCCAGAAGGGCCGCGAGGTCTCGGGCCAGAACGACATCCGCTGCACGGTGTCGATCGGCGGCTTCGTCCCCAAGCCGCACACCCCCTTCCAGTGGGCCCCGCAGCTCTCGGCGGAAGAGACGGACGCGCGCCTGGGGAAGCTGCGTGACAAGATCCGCGGCGACAAGAAGTACGGCCGCTCGATCGGCTTCCGCTACCACGACGGCAAGCCCGGCATCGTCGAAGGCCTGCTCTCCCGCGGCGACCGCCGTATCGGCGCCGTCATCCGCGCGGTCTACGAGGACGGCGGCCGCTTCGACGGCTGGCGCGAGCACTTCTCCTACGACCGCTGGATGCGCTGCGCGGAGAAGACACTGCCCGCCTTCGGCGTCGACGTCGACTGGTACACGACCCGCGAGAAGACCTACGAGGAGGTCCTCCCGTGGGACCACCTCGACTCCGGCCTCGACAAGGACTGGCTCTGGGAGGACTGGCAGGACGCCCTCGACGAGACGGAGGTCGAGGACTGCCGGTGGACGCCTTGCTTCGATTGTGGGGTGTGTCCGCAGATGGACACTTGGCCACAAGTGAGTAACAGCGGGAAGAAGTTGCTGCCGTTGACGGTCAAGAAGGATGCTGCGACCGGCGGACACGGGCACTGATGTGAGCGAGGCGTTGGGGCGCATCGTGGAGGCCCTGGGGGACGGCGGCGACGAAGAGGTTGCCGCCGTCCTGCGGGCGCTTGGTGTACGGAGTGGGCGAGATGGGGTTGGACGGGAGGCTCCTAGAACGCCGCTGCCGCCGCCTGGAGGCTCCATGGCCGTCATCTCCGAGGTGGAGTGGGTCTGAGGGGCTCGCAGTCAGGGAGGCGCCCGTACAGGGCGTATGGCCCAATGGCCACTCGTGCTTAGCAGCCGTGCTCCAGCCAGGGCCCGAGGTCGGGGCCGTTCAGCCGACGAGGCCACCGGCGGCCATCGTTCCCGTAGAAGCTGTGACCGGCGACAGACGACTCGCAAGCGCTGAGCAGATGCAGAAGTCAAGGTCGCTCGCCTACAGCGGCTCCGGCTGCTCCGTTCGGCCACACAAGTGTGCTGCCGACGAAGTATATTCGTTGTATTTCAGCGTACCCACTTCTTCTCAGGGGCCTTTGCACTAGCGTTGGGCTGTGTGCGCCCTAAGACGTGATATCCCGCCAGCGGCCAACCCGAAGCCGCATGAGTATCGCCAGCAACTCCCTAAGATGCGACTATATCTCAGTGACATCTCTGACGTTAATCGGCTATTGGATCGACGTACGCAAAGCGTGACGATACAAGCTGGCGATGCAACCGCAGAAACTATTGATGATCTCCGGGATGCAAACAAGAGAGAGCTGCGAACTGTACGCCTAATTACGAGCGGCCCACAAGCGGTCGTTGTATTCGGCGACTCGCCTGTCGTTCGAACCACAGAACAAGATCAAGTTGCCATTGATCTTGTTGATGATATTGCGAAGATGCTTAGGCCCAGGATGTCTTTCGGTGCTCGGCATCGCCGTCTTATGCAAACAGGTGCACTCATTTTTACCCTCGGTGGGATGGCCATTTCTTTCCTTCTCGTAGGCGTTTATAAGAATGTCTTCCTCATGGTGTTCCCGTACATAGTGTTGCTTGGTGGAGTTGTGTTGATCAACAGGCTAACCGACGGTAGAGCGGATATAATTCCGCTACTTCCTCGGGAAGCGCGAGAAGAGCGCGCAAAACAAAGAAACTTGTTGATCGCAGGAGTCTTCAGCTTCATCGGAGGGTTAGGTGTTGCCGCCTTGACCTTTTATCTGGGCTGGAAGCGCTGAGCCGAGAATAGGGGCTGCGTCTAGTTTAGCCTAATTGCCACCCGGATTGTCGACCGCATTGACGCTACGGCATCTTGAAATCTGACTCTCACGGAGAGCATCTCAGAGGAGTCTCGAAAATGAGGGGTCACTTCCTCGAAATAAGTAGGGGATGGACGTGAAAAGCCGAGTTCTTAAATGGTTTGGTATTGCATACGGTGTTGCCACCGTGCTCGGCGTCTGGTGGTATCTCAGAAACGGCCTAGAGAAGGCCGGCGATCTCGCCGACACGGTTTCCCTAGTTGTTGGTCTGCTTGCTCTCCCTGCGACGCTTCTCGCCGTTTCCAGCTTTCAGCGAGTGCAACCGGATCAATTTTCGTTGAGCGATGTTGCTGATCAGCTCGCACAGGCTGTGAGTCAGCACTGGGAGGCTGAAGCGCAAGTGCGACAACTGAATAACCCGTATCCCTTGCAAGTCTCCTGGAGGGCCGCTGAATGTGCAATTGTGGAGCCCTGGCCAATAATTGAGAGAGTTGCAAAGAGCTGGCCAGGAGGACCTTATAGCGACCAATCTCAGTGGGCGCAGCATCCCACTGACTTGCAAGGTGATGGGGGCGATATCTATCACGTTTTTATGGCCAAGATTCCCACGCGACGCCTTGTGGTTCTTGGTGATCCGGGGTCGGGCAAGACTGTCTTGCTTTTAAGGCTGGCTCTATCGATCTTGGCGCAGCGTGAGCCAGGTAATCCTGTTCCTGTGATTTTCTCGCTTGCTTCCTGGGATCCAAGCGGTGACGGTTTTTATGAATGGCTGACCGAGCAGTTAGTCCGTGACCATCCGGGCCTGTTGGCTTCGACGACTACTGGAAAATCCAATGACCGCCTCAGTGTGGGCCGCGCCCTGCTCGAAGGTCGTTTTATTCTGCCGATATTGGACGGCCTTGATGAGTTGTCGGAAAAATTGCGCCCTGAAGCGTTGGCTGTAATAAATCGGGAGCTCCCGCATAGGCAAGCATTGGTCTTGTCCAGCCGCATCGCCGAGTATAGAGGTGCAGTCTCATCGTCTTCGGGAGCTAGGGTCCATCTGAATGGTGCATCTGGCATTGTAATTTCTCCCCTCGACCTTGGACATGCTGCTGAGTACCTCACGCGTACTGCTAGTGGATCCGAGGTTGCAGAACTGGGAGTATGGGCTGGGGTTTTTGCAGAAATTGACCCCCAAGTCCCGTTGGGGCGAATTCTCAGTACACCGCTTTTTCTGTACTTGGCTCGCACCATTTATACTCCACGTCCGCACGAGTCGAGCAGCGGTTTGCTTACACCTGACGACTTGCTGGATGTGAGTCGCTTCCCTGATCGCCAATCTATTGAATCTCACCTTTTCTCAGGTTATATAGCGGCTGCATATCGGCACCATAAACACTACCCCTCTCCTTGGGATCCCAAAAAGGCGAGGAAAGCTCTCGCTTTCCTTGCCCGTCACCTTCAAGATGACAAGAATGGATCACCGGATCTTGCTTGGTGGGATCTTCATCTTGCGGTTGGCAAGTGGTCCCGCGTGATGTCGCTTCTAGCCACATTTGGCATTCCCTCCATGGTTATGGCGAGTTTATCCGGTGTCATTATTCTGGGGGTTAAG
The DNA here is from genome assembly GCF_044593495.1 of Streptomyces sp. NPDC051963. Taxonomy (NCBI): domain Bacteria; kingdom Bacillati; phylum Actinomycetota; class Actinomycetes; order Kitasatosporales; family Streptomycetaceae; genus Streptomyces; species Streptomyces sp. NPDC051963. The sequence goes on from NZ_JBIUCC010000002.1 coordinate 184,733, forward strand.
AACGGAATAACCGCCGGCCTAGTTTTTGGATCAGTTGTCGCAATATTTTTGGCTATCTCTAATCACGCATTGACCCCTAGTGTCCGCTGGGGCTGGTCCCCCGGAGCTACAGTTCAGCGAAACGACAAGATAATCATTGGTTCATCCTATGCTGGTCTGATGGTCTGGGGAGTCACTGCCTATAGTGGCTCCCTGGCTCTAGGGGCTTATGCGGGAATTATCTGGGCTTGGTGGTTGTGGGGTCGATGGGTATGCATCCTGTTCACCCGGATTTGCGTAGCGCTGCCGGGTCTCTTAATGTTTTGCGACGAGATCGAAATGCTTTTTGGGTTCTATCGCTATTGTCGGGTACTGCGATCACGCTGGCTTTTTCTGCGAACTTGATTGCAGATCTCGGAATGCGAAGATCTCTGTGGATCTTGGTAGTAGTATTTCCTGTCGCCGTGGTGTCAGTGGGGCCCATGTTTGCTTCTACCTATGCGTGTTGGGGTACGTACATCTCAACAAGGCACCACTTGGCACTGAAAAGACTGACCCCATGGCGCCTTGCTCGTTTCTTGGAAGACGCCCATTTGAGGCGAGGCGTGCTGCGTCAAGTCGGAGCGGTTTATCAATTTCGCCATCTCGAACTGCAGCGTTACCTGGCAGATTCTCGTGACACCCGCTGACGGGCGTGATGTTGCCCCGGGAGTGCCTTTATGCTGGCGGCCAGGCGGCTACTCAACTCGAATGCGTCATTCCGGGCTCCAGTAGCGCCAGAACCGTGTAGATGCGTGTGGGCCTATGCCGCCACGATGGGCGGATGGCGGAGAGTGCGCCAGAGCTGAAAACTTTCGTGGGCCCCCTGTGCCCGTGGCCTACGGCGGGACGCTTCTGAAACTTGTCTGTGCTCCGATCGCCTGGGGATGGGTACGGTCGAGGTCGTGTCTGGTGCACATGGGTTGGTCGCCCGTGAGCGTGCACCGGTTGATCGCGCGCGACTAGGGGAGCTGGTACGGGCATGGCGGTTGACGCTGCTCGATCGGAAGAGGGGTTCACGTCGGCGGGGGCTACGCGGGTGATGAGTGCCGCGTGCCGGGCTGCTGGGCTCGATGACAGAGGCGCGGAGTTGATCCGGCTCGGTGAGAACGCGTTGTTCCGGCTGGCCTCGGCCCCGGTGATTGTGCGTGTGGCCCGTGGTGAGGAGTGGCTGCCGAAGGCACGCGTTGAAGTGGCTGTCTCGCGATGGCTGGCGGAGGAAGGGTTCCCGGCTGTTCGCATCGTTGAGGATCTTGAGCAGCCGCTCGTGATCGATGGGCACCCGGTGACGTTCTGGCATCTGATCGTTGAGGGTGATCGGAAGGCGACCTACGGGGAGTTGGGGCGGGTCCTGCGGGATCTCCACTCTTTGACCGTGCCTGAGGGCCTTAAGCTCCCGTCGTTCGAGCCCTTTGACAAGCAGGAGCTACGGCTCAACCGAGCGGTGATCCCGGAGGATGACAAGGTCTTCCTTCGGAAGCGATGGCGAGAACTGCGAGACAGGTACGCCGAGTTGAGGTTCGAGACGCCCAAGGGGCCGGTGCACGGTGATGCTCACGTGCAGAACCTCATGGTGGACGATCGCGGGCAAGTGATTCTGATCGACTTCGAAGCCTTCTGCTTCGATCACCCTGAGTGGGACCTGATGGTCACGGCTGTGGAGCATCACAGCCTTGGGTGGCAGACCGACGAGCAGTACGCCGATTTCGTGGCCGCCTATGGGCGGGATCTGTACGACTGGCACGGGTACGAGACCCTGCGTGGCTTGCAAGAGTTCGGCATGACGACGTGGCTCATGCAGAACGTTCAGGAGGATGAGGAGACGGCTGCAGAGTACCGACGGCGCATGGTCGGTTTGCGTAATGACGACGCGCCTCGGAACTGGCGGCCCTGGTAGCCGCTACTCGTCGTCGTCCAGGCGGGCGAGTGCGTCGTGCACCTGGTCGTTGAAGGCAGCCACAGTGGGGTTCGTCGCGTGGACGCTGACCTCGTTCTGGAAGTCGGTCACATAGCGCTGGAAGCGGGAGGACTGGAGGGAGTCGCCGCCGTCGACCGCAAGGCTTGCGGTGGTGACGGCTGCTTCCAACTCGCCGTTAAGTAGCTGGCTTTGGGCGAGCACCATGCGGCAGAACCCGAGGGTGCGGGCGTACTTGGGGTCGGTGCTGTCCACGGCGCGTTGGGCGTATGCGACGGCTTCGCGGCGCTGCTTGAGGTCGCGGAGGCAGTGGCAGATCTCGCCTTCGAGTTCCGCGGCGTTCATGTAGCTGAGCCACTCCGGGTCGGTGGCGGTGTCGGCTCGCTCGAAGTAGCGCTCAGCCTCGTTCATGGCTCGGCCGGCACCGATGGCATCTCCGGCGTTGGACAGTGCGCGGGCCTCGTGGGCTGCGAAGAGGGACATGGCGCGGGGTGTCGCTTTGCCCTTGCCTCCTTCCAGGGAGGCGCGTGCCAGTTGGATGGCCTGGGCGTGGTTGCCGAGATAGTTGGCCTGGTGGCTGAGGTTGGTGAGGATGCGGGCGCCGAACATGCGGTCGCCGGTGACCTGTGTCAGACGCAGCGTGGACGTGAGGTAGCGGTGGGCGAGTCGGTGGTTTCCGGTGTCGTACGCGGTCCACGCGAGCAGTTGGGAGACCTCGGCGGCGGCGCCGAATAACGCGGTGCCCACCCTCTCGCTGTAGCTGGCGTCCAGCAGGGGCAGGACTTCGTGGCGGAAGTAGTGGCGCAAGGCCTTGTGGCCGTGGCCTCCGCCGTACTTGAAGTCGAGCTGCATGAACATGCCCGCTGCGTCCCTGATCGCGCGCACGTCGCGCATGCCGATGCGTTGGCTAGCGGGTCTGTCGGTCAGGAGGCCGTCGGGGCGCGCGATCATCCATGACAGAACGGCTGAGCTGAGGTCGGCGTCCGCGATGACCAGTTGTCCGGGCGAAGGGGTTTCGGTGCGTTCGTCGGCGAGGCTCCCCAGCCTGGAGAGGACATCGGGGACGGTGCTCGGGTAGCCAACCGGCTGTGGCGCGGCCGGCCGCGCGTGGTCGAAGAACCCTAGATCGCCTGGGGTGATGCGGCGGCCCAGCTTGGTGCTCAATACGTCCGCCATGATTGCCGCTGTCTGCGGTTGGATGCCCGCGCCGTCCCGCCATCGCTGTACGGAGACGTGGGTTGTTCCGAGGCTGATGCCGCGGTGGGCGGCGGCGTCCTGCATGCGCTTCGCGAGGCCCTTGTTCGAGACCTTCGCTTCGTCCAGGACGGCATTTAACTGCGCGTTCGGCTCTCGGCTCATGCTCCCCTGCCAACCCGAGAATGACGGCGAGTGTTCATCGTGTCACAGCAGTAACGCGCTGGGGGGTTCATTCGCGAACCCCCTTTGCCTTTGCCGGTGTTCACGCGAACCCCCTGGTGAACTCTCCCGGCTGGACGTCCTGCGCCGTTCACTGGTCTGCACAGATCGGCGGGCTACAGAGCCCGTCAGTGTTCGGGAGGGAACGCGGTGAAAGCACAGCAGAGCAAACACGCAGCGAACACCCCGACAGTGCGCGCTTCGAGTCGCTCAATCTACGACCCGGCGAACGGGCACTTCCGTTCCCTGACGGTCTACGCCGAATCGCCGGACTGTGCCAAAGCTGCGCGGGACATGGTCAGTTCCTATCTCCAGACCTGGGGACTGCCGCATGCGGTCGATGCCGCACAGCTCGTGGTGTCGGAACTGGTCGGCAACGTCGTGCATCACGCGGTGCCCGACAACCGTCTGTCGCAGCCGGGCGCCGGACGGCGCATCGACGTGACCTTGATGACGTGGCCTGAGGTGCTGGTTCTCGGTGTCACGGATGAGGACTCGACACCTCCTGACCTTCCGCCTGGCGATTTTGTTTCGCCCGAGCTGGCGGGCGACTTCGTCGAAGCGATGTTGCCGGACAGAGGGCGCGGGCTGTTCATCGCTCAGCGGCTGGCGGAGTCGGTGTGGTGGTCGCCCGGGATCAGAGGTGGCAAGACCGTGTGGTGCCGCTTCGATCTCGATCAGTTGAGGGCCGATTACTTGGCCTGACAGACGCCGGGTCGCCGCGGTGTCGTTGCTCTGCTCCCTCGCGATCGGGAGCGGGCGGCGGCCCGGTAACGGGTCGGAGTTTGACCACTCCGACCGAAGGGGCGCGGCTCCTCGGACGCCCCGGGAGCTCCCCTCCCGAGCGAGGGGGCGCGCTTCACAACCTCATACCGAGACCGGGCCACCCCATCAGCCCTGGAAAGCGAAGGGTGGCCCGGCTGGGAACACGGCGGTTCCCGGTGCCTGATGGTACCGGGGCCGTCGTGCTGCATTTCGGCTCTGGTCACAGGAAGTTGACGATCCGTTACCTAGATCAGAGCAGAGGTGGGCAAGGTGACTGGCGCGGGTGAGGACTGGCTGAGCGATGGTCTCGACGTCACGGGCATGGACTCCGGCCTGTGGGTGTCCGGCGTCGACTACATCGAGGGTTGGCGCGATGCACGGGAGGCTGCTGACCGGTTGAACCGCGCGCTCCTGGCCGCGGGGCTGGAGCTGTCCGCCGTACGGGCCGTGGCCTCGACGAACGAGGAAGGGCGGGGCGTCGTACGGCTGGCGGGCTGGCCGGATGCCGTGGACCGGCTCGCTCAGCTCCTGGAGACGCACGCGGACGGCGACGGCGGTGCAGCATGAGGGGCGTTTTCCCTGGTGGGCGGCGCACGTGGGCACGTCGCCGGCCGCAGAGACTTTGGGCGGTAGCTGCCATGGGGCGAGTGAACAGGGGGCCTTACGCTCGCCAGCGGATCGGGCAGTCCTTGGAGCTGCCCGCAATAGCTCGATCGGCCCCCTGTTCTTCGAGGCTCGCCCCATGGGAGCTGCCTAAAGTCTCGGAGGCCGTCGACCCCCAGCCACCAATGCCCCGGCCTGCGACGGCCGGTCGCTGCCTCGACTCCTTGGGCGTGCTGCGGTGCGGGGCGCTCGCCGACCGGACGGGACCGGCGGCCACGCCGCACGCCCGGCCGGGGCGGCCGGGCGGCCCGGCGCGCCGCAGGCGCGCCCTTGAGGAAGTGAAGGCGGTTTCGACCGATGCGCGTTGGCGCTCAGGCGCGGGTACGTCGGGCGGGCTGCTTGTCGGCGGTGATCCGGTAGGCGAGTTCGGCACGGTCCGCGCCGAAGCGCAGTTCTTCGAGGAACAGCGGGTGATCGTCGGCAGCGTGCGTGACACGAGTGACGTGCAGGATCGGCGTCGCGTCCGGGAGGCGCAGGGCGGTGCGCTCGTCGGGCAGCGGCATGTGCGCGCGTACCGTCTCGGTCCACGTCAGCTTGTGTCCGTCCTGGGTGAGCAGCCGGTAGATCGCGGCCGGGCGCTTGCATGGCTCCTCGGCGAGGAACGGAACGGCTTCGGCGGTCGCGAAGGGGATCAATGTGCGGTGCATGGCACGTGTCCCGGTGCTCGGGTCGATGAGCAGTCGGTCGCAGCCGAACAGGGCTTCTTCCTCGTTGAGTTGGAGGAGGCGGCCGGTGTCCTTCGTGGTGTGGGTGCGGTAGGTGCTCGGTTCCTCGGACTCTTGCCAGATGTCGCCGTTGGGCATCACGAACTTGCCCTCGGCGGTGCGGCTGATGCGGCGTTCGAGGGTGAGGGAGGGCTGTCCGTCGGAGCGGACGAAGCTGCCCTTGCCGTGGCGGACGTCGATCAGCCCTTCCGCGCGCAGGGCCGCGATCGCGTTGCGGACCGTTGGCCGGGACACCTGGTAGCGGGCCATGAGCTGGGCCTCGGACGGCAGCAGGCTGTCGGGTGTGAACTCGCCCGAGAGGATCGCTTCGCGGATGGCGGCGGCCACCTGCTGGTAGAGGGCTCCGGGGCGCTGGATCTCCGACATGGCGGCTTCTCCGGGTTGAGGTCGTAGGCACGTCGCACGCGCGACATCACTCGTCAGCATAAGTACTTGCACCCTCGCCGTACAGAGGCTCATAGTCATAACTCGTTAGGACAAGTGACGTCAGTATCAGGCTGGGGTCCCAACTGGCCAGGGAGGCCAACGAAATGCAGTCCATACCCGTGGACACGGCGCGGCTCGGCGTACTGCGGTGCGCCATCGCGCCCGAACAGAAGATGACCAACCCCGAGACACAGGAGGTGAAGAGGGACCGGGACGGCAACCCGGTCTACACCGTGGCCGTCACCGTGCGGCAGGACCGGCGGCGTATCTCCGTGATCGAGATCGCCGTGAGCGGTGAGCCGAAGGGCATCGAGGAAGGCCAGATCGTCAAGGTCACCGGACTGATGGCGTTCGCCTGGTCGATGGGCGACCGGCACGGCGTCAGCTTCCGCGCCGACGCCATCACGCCCATACACACAACTGCCGTGCAGGGCAAGGGCGGTGGCGCGTGATGACCGGACCGATCGTGTTCGCCTTCGGGCTCGCGCTGCTGGCGTGGGTGCTCGTCGTCGGTGACCTGCTGCGTCGGCACCACCCGGCCTGGCACTGGTGCCTCGCCGGGTACCCGGTGACCGCGTGCCGGGTGCTGTTCACCTGGCGCAAGGTCGCCATGCTCAACGACCTGGCCGTGTCCCGCCGGCCTCCGCGCGGGCTGCTCGGCGACCTCGTGGTCAAGGGCGATCCGCTGCGGCCGGTGGCCCCGCGTATCTCGTTCCCCCGGGCTACCCGCCTGGGCCTGACCGTGGCGGTGCGGCTGCACGCGGGCCAGACCCCGGCGACGTACATGAAGGCGGCCGACGCGCTCGTACACGCGTGGAAGGTGCACGCGGTGCGGGTCACCTCGCCGGAACGCGGCCTGGTGCTCCTGACGGCCACGGCCAGTGATCCGCTTCAGCGGCCTGGCTTAGCCACGGCTCCCGTCGAGCTGCTGTCCGCGCTCATCGGCGCACTGGAGTCCGGCGGGGCCTGGGTGATGAACCTGCGCCTGGTCCCGCACTGGCTGATCGCCGGGGCCACCCGGTCGGGCAAGTCCACCCTGCTGGCCCGGCTGATCACTCAGCTTGCGCCGCAGCCGGTCGCCCTGGTCGGCATCGACTGCAAGGGCGGCATGGAACTCGGCCTGTTCGCCGGGCGGCTGAGCGCGCTGGCCACCTCTCGGCGCGAGGCGGTCGCCATCCTGAGCGCGCTCGTCGTCGACATGCAGGACCGGATGGCCGCGTGCCGCTCGGCCGGTGTCCGCTCGATCTGGGAACTGCCGGACAAGCTGCGGCCGATACCGGTGGTCGTGATCGTCGACGAGATCGCGGAGCTGTACCTCTCGGACGGCAGGCGCGACAGCAAGGCGGAGGCCGAACAGTGCTCCACGCTCCTGCTGCGGCTGGCCCAGCTCGGTGCCGCACTCGGCCTGCATCTGGTTGTCGCCGGACAGCGTGTCGGCTCTGATCTCGGCTCCGGCGTCACCGCGCTGCGCGCTCAGCTCGGCGGCCGGATCTGCCACCGGGTCAACGATCCCGGCACAGCCGAGATGACCTTGGGCGACCTGAACAAGGACGCGGTGGCCGTCGCTCAGTCGATCACGGCGGAGGAACGGGGCGTGGCCGTCTGCACCGGCCCGGACGGCGGCTGGAGCCGTGCCCGATCGCACCTCACGCCGACAGAAGAGGCCGTGTCGGTCACCAGGAAACACGCAGCCATGACACCCGAACTGCCCGCCATAGACCGCGCTCTTGCGGCGCTGGAAGGAGACGACAAGTGATCAGCGAAGGTACAGCGTTCACGTTCGCGGTGATCTTCGGGATCATCACCGTCCTCCTCGTCCGCTCCCGCGATGTGCGCGCCTGGGAAGCAGTCTGCGTCGGCCTGTTCGGCGTCTACCTCGGCCAGACACCCGTGATCTTCACCGTGCATGGGCTCGTCACCTGGGTGATCAGCGGCTTCTCCCACACCTGAGCAGAGAGGCACACCAGCCATGCCTATGCCTCGCGTGAGGTGCCCGAACTGCAAGGGCGACGGGGCCCGCAGGACCTGGACCGGACGGCTGCGCCGCTGCCGCGTCTGCCGGGGCACCGGAACCATCCGCTGAACCACCCACACCACACCTGATCAGCAAGGGAGCGACCACATGACCGACCACGCGCCACCACCCGTCGCCCGTGCCGCTACGGCGGCCCACCCCGGAAGGTCACCACCATCACCCCGGACTCAACCCCGGCCGGCAGGCGCGCCGTCCTCGACCGCGCGGCGCGCCTACGCCAGCTCTCCGAAGCAGACCGCGACGCCATCCGCATCGCCCAAGACCCCAAGTTCCCGTGCTGGCTGGAGCAGATCACCGCCACCGGCGGCTGCTCCCACCCCATCCATCTCTCCGGCTCCACTACCACCCTCGACGGCACAACCGGCGAGATTCTCCACCACTACGACACCCGCGATGAGCCCGGCGAACGCCTCCTCGTCCGCTGCCGCAACAGACGCGCGACCGTCTGCCCGGCCTGCTCCCGGCTCCATGCCGGGGATACCTTCCACCTCGTCCGCGCCGGTCTCCTCGGCGGCAAGAGCGTCCCCGCGACGGTGCGGCATCGGCCTCGGCTCTTCGTCACCCTGACCGCCCCGTCCTTTGGCCCGGTGCACCGTGCCGGGGAGCTGTGTCGCCCCCGCCGTGATCGCGGCGTATGCGAACACGGGCGCCCTCTCGGCTGCGGTGCCGTGCATACCCCGGACGGGTCGATCGTCGGTCAACCGCTCTGTGCCGACTGCTACGACTACAACACCCACGTGCTGTGGCACGCGCACGCCGCCAAGCTGTGGGACCGCTTCGTCATCGACGTCCGGCGGCGCCTCGCCTCCTCGGTCGGACTTGTACAGTCCCGCTTTGCACAGCACGCCCGACTGTCCTTTGCCCGTGTGGCCGAGTACCAGAAGCGGGCGGCTGTTCACGTGCACGCTGTGGTCCGCCTCGACGGTCCGGCCGGACCTGACGACGAACCCCCGGGCTGGGGCACTGCGGAACTTCTCATCGACGCTGCGCGCGCCTCCGCCCGGCGCGTTGTGGTCCACACGCCCTACAGCCCCGCCCTGGGTGAGCTGGCACTGTGCTGGGGCGCCCAGGTCGACGTCCGGCCGCTGTACGCCAACGGGGACGAACCCGAGGATGACGCAGTCGCCGCATACGTGGCCAAGTACGTCACCAAGGGCGCGAGCGAGACAGGCGCTGGCACCGACTACCCGCTTACCACGTGGGCGAACATCGAGTCGGCTCCCGTCAGCGAACACGTCCGCAATCTCATGCGGACTTCGTGGCGCCTCGGCGGCCTGCCCGAGTATGCGCCCCTCCGCCTCCGCACCTGGGCTCACACCCTCGGCTACCGGGGCCACATCCTCACCAAATCCCGCGCCTACTCGACGACATACGCGGCGCTGCGCGCTGAGCGCGCCCACCACGTGGGCCACGCCGACATCTCCGACACGGTCACCGATCGGCACTGGCGCTACGTCGGCTCCGGCCACACACCCGGGGCTGCCCTGATCGCGGCTGGGGTCGCGGAAGATCTCGAACAGTCGCGGCGGCTTCACGTGGAGTTGAGGCAAGAGAGGGAGTGGAGCCGATAGCCGCTGCATCGGACCGTGAAGCCAAACCTCCGTGCAAGGCCCCCTTACCTCGTGCGACGGCTGCTGAGGACGACGACATGATCGAGAGCGAGATCGTGATCGTGGACAGCAACGGTGATGAGCAACCGTTCGATCCCGCGACGTGGTTCACGTGAGGTCATGAGGCAAGTTCTCAACTTGTCTACTACAGGTCATCTCATTTGGCGGATTGGTTCGCCTGCACGCGGGCGGGGATCGTCGTATGGCTGGTGCCGGATGAGTTACTGCGTTCGACCTGTCGGCATCGCCTACGCGGTCTTCGAGAAGTGCTCATCAGCCTGTCGCCCATCGGACGATGGCCAGAATCAGCCCCGCCAATCCGCCGAGAGCGGCCAGGATGGTGGTGGTGATGGTGACTGCCTCGAATTTACTGGTCTTCTCGGAGTCAATTCTCTTGGTCAAATCTTCAAGATTGTTCAGGCGGCTCTCGAACTTGACCGACATCAGCTCTCTGAGGTGTGAAAGTTCCCTCAACAGCTCGGTGTTCTTCTCTGCCTCTTCCTCTATTTTCGATGAATAGGCTTGCTCCTTAGCTGCCCGTTCGTCGAGGGCCTTCAGCAGGTGGTCTCGCATCTCCGGGTCAGTAACTGTGTTGGTGACTTCCCGACGGAAATCCCGTACTTGAGCTGCGGGGCGCAGCGTATTGATACGCTCCAAGATGAACGCTTTCAGTTCCAGGAGGACCGGAAGGATCCCCACCTGAATATGCGCGTTCTGCTGGGTGCTGATCAGTCCAACGATATTGCCGGATTTGGCGGTCATCTCCACGTTGAACACGCCGAAAGACTCGGGGTGCTCAATGGCGTGGTTGATCGTCGTCAGAGACGATTGCAATTCCGTGAGTGACTGGTTCTGCAGTTGGTCCCGGGTGAGACCTAGTTTCTTCAGCCTGGGCTCGTAGAAGTTCTTGTAGATGTCGTCCGTCGGATCTCCGCCGAACGCTGTCACACGATCCGCTATGCCCATGGTCCCCCCCGACGTCGCATCGGTATCGGTATCGGTCTCATGATGGCACTGAGCGCGCGGCGACTTGAGGTCTTACGCGAACTCTCTCGGAGAGGTTCTGCGAGGATGCCGAGCTGTGGCCCATCACGGTCGCGGCCATCCCGTCTCGTCATACGTCATGAACCTTCAGCAGAGCGCAGCGAGTGCCCTGCCCGTACCAGACACGGAGTCCTCCAACCTGCCGATCAGAGCGCATCCGCGAAGTCGTCCTCTCGGATCACAAGCCGCTCGCGCACGTCCTTCGGGATCAGCAACCGGAGATGAACCTTCGGAGCCCGCACCTTCGGCACCTTCGTGCGCGTGACCTCGCACCGGATGCCGACTCGATACAGGTCTGCGGCCATGGCTTCCATGCCGCCTTCCTGCCAGTGCTCGCGGAAGGTCTTCCCGCCGTGGACGTGGACCCATCGGTCCTTCGCCGTCTCGGGGTCGATGGCTTCGAGCTCCGCAATGAGCTTGTCGAGCGTCGACTCTGCTTGCTCCGTCGTGAACCGGGTCTTCGTGTACCGGCCTCCGGGTTCGAGTTCCTTCATGTAGAGGGCGATTGACCCTTGAAGGCGCTTGATCTCCCGCCGTACCTCGGCACCCTCGGCGTACTGACGAACCTGTACGGGGAAGTCCCCGAGAACCTTGAGTACGTCCTCCACGAGGCGCTCGTAGACCAGGTTGGGGTTGGGGGCGCCCAGTCCACCGCTCTTGCAGTTGCGGCACCGTAGGTAGTGGTACGTCCCGAACCCGTTGTTCGTGATCTGCACGGTCAGGTTCGTCTTGCAGTCCGCGCACAAGAGGACGCCGAGGAACTGAGTCGCTCCACCGACACGGCGCGGAGGCTGGTTCTTCTTGCGCTTGTCGAGAGCTGCGCCGAGGGTTTCGAACTCCTCCTCGGTGAAGATTGGCGGGGCCACCATGATGGGCCTGCCGTCCTTGCCGAGGATCGGCTTCGAGCGTCGTTGCCCTCCCTGCTTGTCCTCTTCTACTCGGTAGCCGAGGAGCGCGGGGTTACGGAGCCGGCGGTGGAGAGTGGCCACGGTGAGGCCCTGGCTCATGAGGCCGGACCGCTTCAGGCAGCGCACCATGAACCGGGCGGAGCGTCCTCGAAGTGCCATGCGTCGAGCCCAGTGCAACGCCTTGTGCGCCTCGGGGTCGATGACGAGACCGAACTTCCCCGAGTCGTCCTCGCCCGTGACGTATCCGTACGTCGGCTTGCCGATGATCCAGTCTTCTTGAGTCTTCGCGTAGTCCCACAGGCTCGTGACTCGGGTAGAGGTGTTGGCAGCCTCGATCTCGGCGATGCCGCCGATGATCGTGACCATGATCTTCCCGGCTGTCGTCGTGAGGTCGAGGCTGTCGTTCTTCGAGACCAGGTTCTTCCCGCGCTTCAGGCTCCACTCGATCATCGTCGAGAGGTCGGAGAGGCGGCGTACGAAGCGGTCGAGCTTCCAGAACAGAAGCTCGTCGAACTCGGGGGAACGGTTGTTCAGCCAGTCCCCGAGTTCCTTCCTCTTCCATGGCGGAACCTTCGTCGCTGACACGTTCAGGTCCGAGGCGACGCCGACGACTCGACAGCCGCGCTCCCTCGCCAGGATGCGAAGGTCAAGCTCCTGCCGTACCGGGGACGTTGTTTCGTCCGTCAGTACAGACAGGCGGATGGATAAGAGGGCCCGAGGGGCGTCCTCGGGTAACAAGGCCTCCGCCTGCTTCAGCTCCTTTAGGAGTGCGCGATCCGCGTCAGTCCACTCTGCCTCGACTGAGTACTGCCTCTGGTCGGCTGCTGTGCGCTTGCGTGTATGTGTCCCCATACACACGACCGTAGAGATGGATATAAACCCGTGTCCATATGCCCGCAAATGGACACTTCCATTCAAATCGGACCTACGGGGAAGAAGCTCCTGCCTCTGACGGTGAAGCAGCCGTCCGGGAGCGGGCACGCTCACTGAGCTGCATCCGTATGGGGTGTTGAGGCGTCTACGACGGTATGGATCTCGAGAAGTCGCCCCCGCCGCAGCACAGCAACCCTGAGGGGTGCCTTGTCGTCGCGATTCGGATTCCCGTGCGGATCGTGGTGCTTGTGCTGGTCGTGCCGGTGCGGATGGTGTGGGACGGGCTCGTCGTCGCCGGGCGGTTCCTGAACGACGCGCTGTTCCGGCCGCTCGGGCGGGCGTTGCTGTGGGTGGGGCGGGCGGTCTTCGTGTGGCCGTTCGTGGGGCTGTGGCGGTATGTCGTCGTGCCCCTCGGCAAGGCGCTCGGGTGGATCGGGAAGATGCTCGTCGTCGTCCCGTGCGGGTGGGCGTACCGGTATGTGCTGACTCCCGTCGGGCATGCCGTCGCCTGGGTCGCGCGGGGGATCGGGAGCGGTCTCCGGTGGGTCTACGAGCGTCTGCTCACGCCCCTCGGGGTCGGCGTGTACGGCGTCGTGGCCTGGCTGGTGCGGTATCTGCTCGTGGTGCCCGCTCTCTGGCTGTACGAGTGGGTCCTCGCGCCCGTCGGACGGGCGGTCGCGTGGTGCTGGAACGGGATTCTGTGGGTCCTCGGCATGATCTTCACGGGGGTCGGTGCGGCCCTGTACTGGACCGCGCGGATTCTGCTCGTGCTGCCCGTGCTCGCGCTGTGGCGGTACGTCCTCGTGCCCGTCGGGCGGGTGCTCGGCGTCATCGCGCGGGAGGTCGGGGAGGCGCTCGGGCATGCGTGGCGGGTCGCAGGGCGGATCTCGCTGGCCGTGGGGCGGTTCCTCGGGACCCTCTTCCGGTGGATCTTCGTCGAGCCGGTGCGGTGGGTGTACCGGAGCGTTCTGACTCCGGTGGGACACGTCGTGCGGGACGCCGTGCTGCGGCCCGCCGCCGAGGCCGCGCGCAGTGTGGGGCGAGTCGCCCGGCAGGCGCTGGACGCCGCGCGGGATTCCGTACGGCAGGCCCGGGCCGACTTCCGGCGGATGCTGTTCGGTGAGTCGCGGGAGAGGGAAGCGGTCGCCCGGCGGGAACCTGAGGGCGCCGAGACACGTACTCTTGGTAGTAGTACGACCGCTCTCACGAAGGACTGAACGACACTGGGCAAGCGACAGCCCGAAGGCCCGCCGCCCGCACCCGCGGTGCAGCGCATCCGACTGCGCTACACCAAGCGCGGCCGCCTCCGGTTCACCAGCCACCGTGACTTCCAGCGCGCTTTCGAGCGTGCGTTGCGCCGTGCCGAGGTGCCGATGGCGTACTCGGCGGGGTTCACGCCGCATCCGAAGGTGTCGTACGCCAATGCCGCACCCACCGGCACGGGCAGTGAGGCGGAGTATCTGGAGATCGCGCTCACCGAGGTGCGTGACCCGGAGAAGCTGAGGGTTCTGCTCGATGAGTCGATGCCTCCCGGGCTCGATGTCGTCGAGGCGGTCGAGGCCCGGATCTCGGGGCTCGCCGACCGGCTCACGGCTTCCGTGTGGGAGCTGCGGCTCGACGGAGTGGACCAGGTCGACGCCGAGCGCGCCGCCCGGGCCTTCATCACCGCCGAGTCCGTCGAGGTCCAGCGCAGGACGAAGAACGGCCTACGGACCTTCGACGCCCGCCCCGCGGTCGTAAACCTGGAAACGCACAGTTCGGCTGCTGATAGGCCGACCGACCAGCCCTGTGCGATACTGCGGCTGGTTGTTCGGCACGTGACGCCTGCCGTTCGACCCGACGACGTCCTGTCCGGTCTCCGCGCCGTGGCCGACCTGGCGCCGCCGGTCCCCGTAGCGGTGACCAGGCTGGCGCAGGGGCTGTTCGATGAAGAGACAGGCACGGTGACCGACCCGCTCGCGCCCGACCGCGAGGCAGACAAGGCCCCCAACATGGCCGAACCGTCTGCCGCCGCGAAGGCGTCGGCGTAAGGAAGGTCCCGCGTAGGGACGTACGTCGTAGCGCCGCCCTTGTACTCGGGAGCCACCTGGGTCGGGCAGCGAACCGACCAGAAGACTTTCGCCAGGCCGTACGCAACTCGGTGTACGGAACCGGCGAGACAGGACACAGAGAGCTCCCGTGCGGCGCCCGCGCCCCGGACGGCGGCACCGCGCATCGCGCGAGCCGCGGACGTCACCGGCATCCAAGCCGGACCAGGTGCGGCGCCCGGGAGCCTGACGGGAGAAACGCCCGCATGCTCGAACCGACCGAACCCAATGAGTCCGTGACGGACTCCGAACCGAACACTCCGAGCGACACACTGCCGCCGCGTCGTCGGCGCCGTGCCGCTTCCCGCCCGGCGGGGCCGCCCGCGGGCACCTCCGATGCCACGGCGGAGACCGTCGCGCCGGCCATACCGGCCGCTGTGACCGAGGCGAGCGTCGTGAGTGACGTGACCGAAGACACCGAGGACATCGAAGCGGCTGAAGAGGCCGCTGAGGCCGAGAAGCCTGTTGAGGCCGTGGAGACGGCTGCGCCCGCCGGGCGTACGCGTCGTCGTGCCGTCCGCCGTGCGTCGGCGCCTGTCGGTTCCCCGCTGGCGGCCGAGGCTGCCGAGACCGTGGTGGCGGCCGCCGAGAGCGCGCCCGCCGTCGAGGTGGCGGAGCCGGCCGAGGCCGAGGAAGTCGCCGAGGAGGCCGCTCCGCGTCGTACGCGTCGCCGTGCCACCCGGCGGGTGACCGCGCCTGCCGCCGCCCCCGCGGCCGAGGAAGCCACTGAGACCGCTGCGCCTGCTGCCGACGCCGTCGAGAGTACCGAGGCAGAGCCTGCCGAGGCCGCTGAGGTCGTGGAGGTCGCCGAGGAGGCCGCTCCGCGTCGTTCGCGTCGGCGTGCCACCCGGCGGGTGACCGCCGGTGACGCTGCCGAAGAGGCCGCCGCTCCCGCCGCCGTGTCCGAGCCCGCTGCCGCCGAGGAGCCCGCGGGCGAGTCCCCGGCCGCTGAAGCACCCGCCGAAGGCGCCGCGTCCCGGCGTTCGCGTCGGCGGGCCGTGCGTTCGGCCGCCGTCGGGTTCGCCGAGCCCGCGCAGCCTGCCGGGTCGGAGGCCGCCGAGGGCGAGGAGGAAGACTCGCGTCGGCCCAGGCGGCTCGTCGCGCCGATGTTCCAGGCGCCCGTTTTCACCGAGCCGAGGTTCCAGACTCCCGAGCGTGCTGCTGCCGAGGCGGCTGCCGAGTCCGAGGTCGTGGAGACCGAGGAGTTCCCGGAGGAGCAGGCCGGTGCGCGTCGTCGGCGTCGCCGCCGGGGTGCCGCCTTCGGCGAGGAGACCGAGCCGCAGGCTGCCGCCGAGACCGCCGTGGAGGAAGCGGCGGACGAGGCCGAGGAGCAGGCCGAGGATGCCGTAGAGGGCGACGAGGCGGAGGAGACCGGATCGCGCCGCAGGCGTCGCCGTGGTGGCCGTCGCCGTCGCCGTGGTGAGTCCGCGGAGTCGGGTGGCGAGGACGAGTCGGAGGAGTCCGAGGAGTCCGCGCAGGACGCCGAGGACACCGAGGACACCGCAGAGCAGGCCGAGGAAGACGAGGACGAGGCCGAGGGCCGCGAGGAGCAGGGCGGCGGGTCCGGCGGCTCCAGCAGCAGCCGTCGCCGGCGTCGTCGTCGGCGCCGCGCGGGTGACGGTGGCGACGCCCCCGAGTCGTCCGAGGACGACCCCGAGCGCACCGTCGTCAAGGTCCGCGAGCCCCGCCCGAAGGCCGAGCCGTCCGACGAGGTGCAGTCCATCAAGGGCTCCACGCGTCTGGAGGCCAAGAAGCAGCGCCGCCGGGAAGGCCGTGAGCAGGGACGCCGGCGCGTTCCGATCATCACCGAGGCCGAGTTCCTGGCCCGCCGCGAGGCCGTCGAGCGCGTCATGGTCGTTCGGCAGAGCGGTGAGCGTACGCAGATCGGCGTCCTGGAGGACGGCGTGCTCGTCGAGCACTACGTCAACAAGGAGCAGGCGACCTCGTACGTCGGCAACGTCTACCTCGGCAAGGTGCAGAACGTCCTGCCGTCCATGGAGGCAGCCTTCATCGACATCGGCAAGGGCCGCAACGCGGTGCTCTACGCCGGTGAGGTCAACTTCGAGGCGCTCGGCATGGCCAACGGGCCGCGCCGCATCGAGTCCGCCTTGAAGTCCGGTCAGTCCGTGCTCGTCCAGGTGACGAAGGACCCGATCGGCCACAAGGGCGCCCGGCTCACCAGCCAGGTGTCCCTCCCCGGCCGTTACCTGGTCTACGTGCCCGAGGGCTCGATGACCGGCATCAGCCGCAAGCTGCCCGACACCGAGCGGGCCCGGCTGAAGACCATCCTCAAGAAGATCGTCCCCGAGGACGCGGGCGTCATCGTGCGCACCGCCGCCGAGGGCGCGAGCGAGGACGAGCTGCGCCGGGACGTCGAGCGGCTCCAGGGGCAGTGGGAGGACATCCAGAAGAAGTCGAAGAGCGGCGGCAGCTCGAATGCACCGTCTCTGCTGTACGGCGAGCCGGACATGACCGTCCGCGTCGTGCGCGACATCTTCAACGAGGACTTCTCCAAGGTCATCGTCAGCGGTGACGAGGCCTGGGAGACCGTCCACGGATACGTGTCCCATGTCGCGCCCGACCTCGCGGACCGGCTGCAGAAGTGGACGAGCGAGGTCGACGTCTTCGCGACGTACCGCATCGACGAGCAGCTGATGAAGGCCCTCGACCGCAAGGTCTGGCTGCCCAGCGGCGGTTCGCTGGTCATCGACAAGACCGAAGCGATGATCGTGATCGACGTCAACACCGGCAAGTTCACCGGTCAGGGCGGCAACCTCGAAGAGACCGTGACCAGGAACAACCTGGAGGCGGCCGAGGAGATCGTGCGTCAGCTGCGGCTGCGCGACCTGGGCGGCATCGTCGTCATCGACTTCATCGACATGGTCCTGGAGTCCAACCGGGACCTGGTGCTGCGGCGCCTGCTCGAGTGCCTGGGCCGGGACCGTACGAAGCACCAGGTGGCGGAAGTGACCTCGCTGGGCCTGGTCCAGATGACCCGGAAGCGGGTCGGACAGGGGCTGCTGGAGTCCTTCTCCGAGACCTGCGTCCACTGCAACGGCCGCGGTGTCATCGTGCACATGGAGCAGCCGACCTCCACCGGAGGCGGCGGCAAGCGCAGGAAGCGCGGCCGTGGCGGTGACGGGCATGCGCACGAGCACGAGGCCGCGGCCGTCGTCGAGAGCGCCGAGACCGCCGAGCAGGAGGCGGAGAGCGAGGCCGAGGTGGCCGCCGAGGTCGCCGAGCCGGTCGCGCTGACGGCCCCCGAGTTCGCGGTGGACGAGGAGCTGTACAGCAGCGTCGCCGAGGCGGAGGCCGCGGTCGGGCGGGGCGGCCGTTCGCGGCGCCGGGCCGGCCGTCGGGCATCGGCTCCGGCGGGCTCGCCGAAGGGCGGGGCCCGGTCCGTGCAGGACGAGGTCGAGCGTCCGGTGCAGCCGGAGTCGGCCGCCGAGGCGCAGGCCGAGCCGGTCGCGGTCGAGGACCCGGTCGTCGAGGCGGCTCCGGCTGCCGAAGAGGCCGCGCCCAAGGGCCGTACGCGTCGTCGGGCGACCCGCAAGGTGTCCGCGCCGGCCGGTTCGCCCGCGGGTGCCGAGGCTGCCGTCGTGACGGTCGCCGAGGCCGCGCCGCAGGTCGAAGAGGCTCCCGTCGAGCAGCCCGAGGCGCCCGCCGAGAGCTCGGCCCCGACCCGTCCGCGGCGCCGTGCCGTCCGCAAGGCCACCGCGCCCACCACGTCCGAGGACACGGCCGTCATGGTCGTGCCGTCGGCCGCGGAGGGCGCCGCCGAGGTCGCGGCCGAGGGCGCCGAGGAGGCTGCTCCGGCCAAGAAGACGGCCCGTAAGACGGCCAAGAAGGCCACGGCGAAGAAGGCCGCCACCAAGAAGACGGCGGCCACCAAGACCGCGGCCAAGAAGACGACGGCCAAGAAGGCGGCGAAGACCACCGCCACCAAGAAGGCCGCGAAGTCGACGTCGAAGAAGACGGCGGCGGCGCAGCAGACGCTGCCGTCCGTCACGGCTTCGGCAGACGAGGGCTAGAACCCTTCACCGGTGTGCGGCCGATCACCTCGGCCGTACACCGGACGGGCCCGGTTTGACCCGTTCGGCCGTGGGCCCGTAACCTTGACCGTCGGCGTGTCCCCAGATGGCGCGCCACATCCCCGTAAACCTCTTCCTCCCGGGCACGACGGCCGGGAGAGGCTGCTCGCTCTGCCGGGTGGCTGGACTGCGGGGGTGCCGTTCCCGAGCGAGAGAGTGAGATCCGCGTGTACGCCATCGTGCGCAGCGGTGGTCGCCAGCACAAGGTTGCTGTCGGCGACATCGTTGAGGTTGACAAGATTTCCACTGCCAAGGTTGGCGACACGGTCGAGCTCTCGACCCTGCTCGTTGTCGACGGCGAAGCTGTCACCAGCGACCCGTGGGTGCTGGCCGGCATCAAGGTCCAGGCCGAGGTCGTGGACCACCACAAGGGCGTCAAGATCGACATCCTTCGCTACAAGAACAAGACCGGCTACCGCCGTCGTCAGGGCCACCGCCAGCAGTACACGGCGATCAAGGTCACTGAGATCCCCGCGGCTGCGAAGTAAGGGACTGAGGAGAGATGGCACACAAGAAGGGCGCATCGTCCACCCGTAACGGTCGTGACTCCAACGCTCAGCGCCTCGGCGTGAAGCGCTTCGGCGGTCAGGTCGTCAACGCGGGCGAGATCCTGGTCCGCCAGCGCGGCACCCACTTCCACCCCGGTGCGGGCGTCGGCCGTGGCGGCGACGACACGCTGTTCGCACTGCAGGCCGGTGCGGTGGAGTTCGGCACCAGCCGTGGCCGCAAGGTCGTGAACATCGTTCCGGTCGCCTGATCGGAAGCTTTTCGCGAGGCGGACCTCACTTCCCAGGTGGGAAGGCGGGTCCGCCTTTCGCGTGTTAACACAGGTAATTCCCATGAGTTTCTGGAGGCACTGAACCATGACCACCTTCGTGGACCGCGTCGAACTGCATGTCGCCGCGGGTAGCGGAGGTCACGGCTGTGCCTCCGTCCACCGTGAGAAGTTCAAGCCGCTGGGCGGGCCCGACGGCGGCAACGGCGGGCGCGGCGGCGATGTGACCCTCATCGTCGACCAGTCCGTCACCACGCTGCTCGACTACCACCACTCCCCGCACCGCAAGGCCACCAACGGCAAGCCCGGCGAGGGCGGCAACCGGTCGGGGAAGGACGGGCAGGACCTGGTCCTTCCCGTGCCGGACGGCACCGTCATCCTCGACAAGGCGGGCAATGTGCTCGCCGACCTGGTCGGGCACGGGACGTCGTACGTCGCCGCGCAGGGCGGACGCGGCGGGCTCGGCAACGCCGCGCTCGCCTCCGCCCGCCGCAAGGCGCCCGGCTTCGCGCTGCTCGGTGAGCCGGGGGATCTCCAGGACATCGTCCTGGAGTTGAAGACCGTCGCCGATGTGGCGCTGGTCGGGTACCCGAGCGCGGGCAAGTCCTCGCTGATCTCGGTGCTGAGTGCCGCGAAGCCGAAGATCGCGGACTATCCGTTCACGACCCTGGTGCCGAACCTCGGTGTGGTGACCGCCGGCGCGACCGTCTACACCATCGCCGATGTGCCGGGGCTGATTCCCGGCGCCAGTCAGGGCAAGGGGCTGGGCCTCGAGTTCCTGCGCCATGTCGAGCGGTGCAGTGTGCTGGTGCATGTGCTGGACACGGCGACCCTGGAGTCCGAGCGGGATCCGCTGTCCGACCTCGATGTCATCGAGGCCGAGCTGCGCGAGTACGGCGGGCTCGACAACCGGCCCCGGATGGTCGTCCTCAACAAGATCGACGTACCGGACGGCAAGGACCTCGCCGAGATGGTGCGGCCGGATCTGGAGGCTCGCGGTTACCGGGTCTTCGAGGTCTCCGCGGTGGCGCACATGGGGCTGAAGGAACTGTCGTTCGCGCTCGCGGAGTTGGTGGCTTCGGCGCGTGCCGCCAAGCCGAAGGAGGAGGCGACGCGGATCGTCATCCGGCCCAAGGCCGTGGACGACACGGGCTTCACCGTGACGCTGGAGGAGGACGGCCTGTTCCGGGTGCGGGGCGAGAAGCCCGAACGCTGGGTGCGGCAGACCGACTTCAACAACGACGAGGCCGTGGGTTATCTCGCGGACCGGCTCAACCGCCTTGGTGTGGAGCAGGAGTTGATGAAGGCGGGCGCCCGGTCCGGGGACGGTGTCGCCATCGGGCCCGAGGAGAACGCGGTCGTCTTCGACTGGGAGCCGTCGGTGATGGCCGGTGCGGAGATGCTGGGCCGACGCGGTGAGGACCACCGCCTCGAGGAGCCCAGGCCCGCGGCGCAGCGGCGGCGGGACCGGCAGGCGGAGCGTGACGACGCGGATCGGGAGTTCGACGACTTCGACCCGTTCTAGGCGGTAGCGCTCCGCGGCGGGCGGTTTTCGTCTGCGGGGGCGTGGGTGCGTGGGGGCTGGTTGCGCCTACGCGGCGGAGCCGCTGATCGACGCGGCCCCGCGCCCCTTTGGGGCCTGGCGGCCGATCACGCCGATCGGTCGTTCTTCGTCTGCGGGTGCGTGAGGGCTGGTCGCGCCCACGCGGCGGAGCCGCTGATCGACACGGCCCCGCGCCCCTATAGGGCCTGGCGGCCCATCAGGTCGTAGGGGGCTGGTATGGCCTGACGGCCCATCAAGTCGTTACGGCTTGGCAGCGTCCCTCGTTCTGTAGCCATGTCGCAACGGGTTTCCCCCTGTCTTCCTATTTGTCATGCACGCGAACCGCTCCGTTCAGCCGGCGGACCGCCCGGAAGCGTGAGCTTCCCAGTGTCCAAGAGGCCAGCGAGGCAAGGGAGTTCGCGCATGACCGGAGCCGTATCCCCCGACCGACGCCGTTTTCTGACCGCGGGCGCCGCCGTCCTCGGCGCCGCAGCCTCTGCCCAGCTGTGGCTGCCGTCGGCCGCCCGAGCTGCCGAAACCCCGCTGCCCGACGGCGTGTTCAGCCTCGGAGTCTCCTCCGGCGACCCGCTGTCCGACGGCATCGTGCTGTGGACCCGACTCGCCCCCGACCCGCTGAACGGCGGCGGTATGCCGGCGCGGAACGTGCCGGTGGAGTGGGAGATCGCCGAGGACGAGCGGTTCCGAAAGGGAGTGCGCCGGGGCGTCGCCCAGGCCCGGCCCGAGTACGGGCACAGCGTTCACGTCGATGTACGGGGGCTGCGTGCGGGTCGCGCGTACTGGTACCGCTTCCGCACCTCCGGCCAGGTCTCGCCCGTCGGCCGCACCCGTACCGCTCCCTCCCGCCTCAGCTCAGGCGGTCAGCTGCGGGTCGCGCTCGCGTCCTGCCAGAACTGGCAGAACGGCTACTTCACGCCGTACGCCGACATGCTCGCCCAGGATCCCGACGTGGTGGTGTTCGTCGGTGACTACATCTACGAGTCGACGCCGTCGGCGACGGCCGTGCGCAAGCACGAGGGGACCGGTGAGCCGTACAGCCTCACCCAGTACCGCAACCGGTACGCGCAGTACCGCATGGACCCCGACCTCGCGGCGATGCACGCGAACGCGCCCTTCGTGGTCACCTTCGACGACCACGAGATCGACAACGACTTCGCCGGCGAGATCCCGCAGGACCCGGACAAGCAGACGCACGACGCGTTCGTGGCCCGGCTGACCGCGGGCTACCAGGCGTACTACGAGCACATGCCGGTGCGGGCGACGGCGATCCCCGACGGGCCGCACATCCGGATGTACCGCCGACTGGAGTTCGGCCGTCTCGCCCGGCTCAATGTGCTGGACACCCGGCAGTACCGCAGCGACCAGGTGACCACCCAGGAAGCCGCGAAGAACCCCTCGCTCACCATGCTCGGCGGTGAGCAGAAGGAGTGGCTGCTCGACGGGTTGCACGACTCGCCCGCCCGCTGGAATCTGATCGCCTCGCAGATAATGGTCGCCGAGACGGACCTGCTGATCGGCGAGGGCAAGCAGTGGTTCTACGACGCCTGGGACGGCTACCAGGCCGAACGCAACGCGCTGATGGAGGAGTTCGCCGACGTCCGCAACCCGGTCGTGCTCACCGGTGACCGCCATCTGACGATGATCAGCGACCTGAAGAGGGACTACGCCGATCCGGACTCCGATGTCGTCGGCGCCGAGTTCGTGGGCACGTCCATCTCCAGCAACGGCGACCAGGACCAGGCGGCCTTCCACAGGGAGTGGGACCCGCGGATGCCGGACAACCCGCACTGGAAGCTGCTCGACGCCCACCGCGGCTACCACCTCTTCGACATCCGGCGCGACGGGATCGACGCGCAGGTGCGGGTCGTGGACACCGTGCTGAAGCCGACGGCGGCCGCGAGCACGCTGGCCAAGCTGCGGGTCGAGTCCGACGAGCCGGGTGTGCACCTGGAGTAGCGGCCGGTGAGGGAGAGTCGAGGTGGAGCCTGGGACGCGTCACCCGTCCCAGGCTTCTCAGCAAAACTTCTCGGCTTCTCTCAGCGAAGTCTTAGGGAGCCCTCTTACTCTCCTCTGACTATGGAGACGGACTGTACGAGAGATGAACTCCCGGCCAACGGTGGCGCCGCGGTCATAGCCCCGCTGCCCTCCGGGACCCGGTTGCTGCACATCGGCCCGCACAAGACGGGCACGACCTCGATCCAGGGTGCGCTGTTCGAGGTGAAGGACGCGATGCCGGAGCACGGCGTCGTCTTCCCGGCCTCCACTCGCCACCCCATGGAAGCCGTCCTCGCCGTCTGCGCCCGCCCCGGGATGCTGGGCAACACCAAGCCCACCGAGCGGCACTGGGAGCGGCTGGTCGAGCAGGTGGACGCGAGCGGCAAGAGCACCTCGGTGATCAGCAGCGAGTTCTTCGCCGACGCTCCGGACGACGAGACCATCGCCCGGGTCGTCGAGGAACTCGGCGGCGACCGGGTGCATGTGCTGATCACCCTGCGCCCGCTGGCGAGGATCATGCCCTCGCAGTGGCAGCAGTACGTGCAGAACGGCCTGCGCATGGGCTACGAGGACTGGCTCACGCACATGCTCCGCAAGGCGCCGTACGAGAAGCCCAACCCCAGCTTCTGGCGCCGGCACCGGCACGACCGGCTCGTCGAGCGCTGGGCCCGGGTGGTCGGGCCCGAGCGGGTCACCGTCGTCGTGGTCGACGACCGGGACAAAGGCGGCCTGATGCGCACGTTCGAGGCGCTGCTCGGTCTGCCCGAGAATCTTGTCCAGCCCGTTCCGGACACGGCGAATCGCTCGCTCACCCTCGCCGAGACCGAAATGCTGCGGAATCTTAATGTGGAATTCCGCGGCAATGGACTCCCGGACGAGCTCTATTCTCAGCTTGTCCGATACGGCGCCGTGATGCATATGAAGAATACGTGCGCTCCCGGTCCCGATGAGGTGAAGATCTGTACCCCGCAGTGGGCCCTTGAGGCCGCCGCCGAGATCGGTGCCGAGATGGCCGGGCGGATCGGCGCCATGGGGGTACGGGTCCTGGGGGATCCGGGGCTGCTGTCGGTCGTGCCGAAGCCGGTCGCGCGCACCGCGGCGGAGCCGCTGATCGCCCCCGAGGTGGCCGCACACGCCCTGTATGGCGCGCTGGCGGCGGCCGCCGCGGCTCCCGTCAAGCACTCCGCCCCCACCAAGGCGCGTACCGTTCACCAGACGTCTTCCAAGGAGCTGGTGAAGGTGCTCGGGCACCGGTGTCTGAAGCGGCTGGGGAGACGCTGAGCCGCTCGGGCATCACGCTCCGCAATGCCGATCACCTGTGGAGTTACTCACAGCAATTCCACGAGGTGCCCGCGGAAAGTGGCGCCCATGACCAGGTGTGCAAGGTGAATGACAGGTTGCGCGCACATATGCAACGGAGGTCGCTCACCTTGCACTGCGGTAACCACAAGTGGGACCATTTCGGTGTTCCCAGTCGCCCCGAGGTAGGTCACCTGTGTCACAGCACAATGCCAAGCCCCGTACCACCGCAGTGATCCTGGCCGGTGGTACCGGTCAGCGCGTGGGTCTCTCGATCCCCAAGCAGCTGCTGAAGATCGCCGGCAAGGCAGTCATCGAGCACACTCTGACCACTTTCGAGAAGGCCGACTCGATCGACGACATCATCGTTCTGATGGCGCCGGGCTATGTCGCGGACATCGAGAAGATCGTCGCCAAGGCCGGGTTCAAAAAGGTCTCCCGCATCATCGAGGGCGGCTCCACGCGGAACGAAACCACCGAGCGCGCCATCGCGGCGCTGGGCGAGGGCCTGGCCGAGGGCGAGGACCGCAACGTCCTCTTCCACGACGCCGTGCGCCCCCTGCTGTCGCAGCGCGTGATCGACGACTGCGTGGCCGCGCTGGAGCGCTACCAGGCCGTCGACGTCGCCATCCCGTCCGCCGACACCATCATCGTGACCCGTACGCACGGCGAGGACGGCGAGTTCATCACCGAGATCCCGGACCGCTCCCGGCTGCGCCGCGGCCAGACGCCCCAGGCGTTCAAGCTGTCCACGATCAAGCGGGCCTACGAGGTCGCGGCCGGCGACCCCAACTTCCAGGCCACGGACGACTGCACGGTCGTACTCCGCTATCTGCCGGACGTGCCGATCCACGTCGTCGCGGGCGACGAGTACAACATGAAGGTCACCCAGCCCGTCGACGTGTTCATCGCCGACAAGCTGTTCCAGCTGGCCTCCACCGCCACGCCCGAGCAGTTCGGCGAGGAGGCCTACCGCGAGCTGCTCGACGGCCGGACCGTCGTCGTCTTCGGCGGCTCGTACGGCATCGGCAAGGACATCTGCGAACTCGCCCAGTCCTTCGGCGCCCATGTCTACGCGCTGGGCCGCTCCACCACCGGCACGCACGTGGAGAACCCGGAGGAGGTCGACGACGCGCTGTCCAAGGCGTACGCCGAGACCGGGCGCATCGACTTCGTCGTCAACACCGCGGGCGTGCTGCGGATCGGCAAGCTCGCCGAGACCGACAACGCCACCATCGAGGAAGCGCTGAAGGTCAACTACCTGGCCCCGGTGCAGATCGCGCGCTCCTCGTACAAGTACCTGGCCGAGACCAAGGGCCAGTTGCTGCTGTACACCTCCAGCAGCTACACCCGCGGCCGCGCCGAGTACAGCCTCTACTCCTCGACCAAGGCCGCCATGGTGAACCTCACCCAGGCCCTGTCCGACGAATGGGCCGGCGACGGCATCCGCGTCAACTGCGTCAACCCGGAGCGCACCGCGACCCCGATGCGCACCAAGGCCTTCGGTGAGGAGCCCGCGGGCTCGCTGCTCTCCTCCGAGGCCGTCGCCCGCACCTCGCTCGACGTGCTGCTCTCCGAGCTGACCGGCCATGTCATCGACGTCCGCCAGCAGGACCCGACGGCGGGTGCGGCGAAGGCCTCCGGCTTCGAGGCGGCCCTGGCCTCGGTGCTGGACCGTCAGGACGGCGTGTAATAATCGAAGCCAAATAGCTTTAGGGAATTCAGGCCTCTGTGGATGCTCGTTAACGGGCTATTCACGGGGGCCTGTATCCGTACAGAACAAAACCGGCACTCCCCCCTCCAAGAGCAGGTTTCTTCGTGATTTCCACCGCTATTCGCGTCGCCCGGGTGGGCAGCGCGGCCGAGCTGGCCGCAGCGGTCCTCATGATGCTGGGCTACCCGGCACTCATGCTGGCCGCGCTCGTACCGAGCGTTCCCGCCTTCGCGGCCGCGGCCGCCGTGACGTATCTGGCGGACCACTATCTGCACCGCAAGGGCAGCTATCTGATCAACCGCCTGAGCAAGGTGCGTGCGGGTCTGTCGATCCGCTTCCTGATCCGGCAGCTCCTGCTGGTCCTGCTGCTGGCCCGTCTCTCCTTCGCGGACGACCTGATCTTCTACGGCGCGGTCGCCGGCTTCATCGCCTTCTACGGCCTTCAGGCCCCGCACGGCGCGCTGGTCACGCTGATCCGCAACCGCCGCCGGATGCCGGTCGCCACCCGCAATGTCGACCTGGCCTCCCGTATCCGCATCCCGGACGCCCCGCCGCGTCCGCTGCTGCACCGCTCCGCCGAGAAGATGCTCCACCTCGACCTCGCGGCCGTCGTCGGCGTGCTGGTCTCGGCGGCCATGGGGACGGCCGTCGCGGGCTTCATCGGCATCGGCGTCACCCTGTTCCTGGGCTGCCTGTACGTCCTCGCGCTGATGCCGTACGTCCGGGGCGCGAAGATCCCGCCGAGCGCGGACGCCGTGCTGGCCGCCGTCGACGACTGGCTGGGCGAGTACCGGCCTGGGACGGCGCTGTACTTCTCCGGGTCCAAGGACTCCGCGTACCAGGTCAACATGTGGCTGGAGACCATGGAGCAGTTGGACTCCAAGCCGCTGATCATCCTGCGTGAGCGGTCCATCCTGGAGCGGATGGCGCCCACCACGGTCCCCGTCATCTGCGTGCCCGGAGGGGTGCACCTGATGAACATGGACCTCTCGAACGTGCGCGTGACGCTGTACGCGGCGAACGTCGGCAAGAACATCCACATGCTGCGGGTCCCGACGATGAAGCACGTCTTCATCGGCCACGGCGACAGCGACAAGCTGGCCAGCGTCAACCCGTTCAGCAAGGTGTACGACGAGGTGTGGACCGCCGGACGCGCGGGCCGCGACCGCTACGCCATCGCCGACGTCGGTGTCCGTGACGACGACATCGTGGAGGTCGGCCGTCCGCAGCTGGCGCCGATCCAGACCGGACAGGGCGCGTCCGAGGGCCGCGTCCCGACCGTCCTGTACGCCCCGACCTGGGAGGGCTGGGACGACAACCCCGGCAACACCTCGATCCTGCTCGCCGGCGAGAACATCGTCCGCACGCTGATCAAGGCCGACCCGCCGGTCCGTGTCCTGTACAAGCCGCACCCCTTCACCGGCACGCGCAGCGCCGTGGCCAAGGCCGCCCACCTGCGCATCACCGCGCTGGTCGAGGACGCCGCCGCTGCCCGGCTCACGGCGGACATCGCGGCCCAGTCCGCCGCCAAGGCCGAGCTCGCCCGCATCGAGGCCCGTCTCGCCGAGCTGTCCGGCGGCTCCGAGAAGGGCGACGAGGCCGAGGCCACCCGCGACGGCGTGGTCGATGTCGCCAAGCACGAGGAGATCGCCCGGCTGCGCGCCGAGTGGAACGACGCCTACTGGCGCTCCTTCCCCGCCCACGAGCACCGCGTCATCACGGGCGCCGAGCCGCGTCTGTACGACTGCTTCAACGTCTCCGACGCGATGGTCTCCGACATCTCCAGCGTGGTCTCGGACTTCATCGCCAGCGGCAAGCCGTACGCGGTCACCGACTCCGCGGAGCTGGGCGAGGAGGAGTTCAAGCGGCAGAACACGGCCGTGCGCGCCGCCGTCATCCTCAGCAACAGCGCCGCCGAGCTGGGCAGGCTGCTGGCCGCCGTCCGCGACCCGGCCGCGGACCCGCTGGCCGCGGACCGCAAGGAGCTGAAGCAGTATCTGCTCGGCCCGGACGAGCCGACGTCCATCGAGCAGTTCAACACCGCCGTGGCGAACCTGGCGTTGAAGGCCGAGACCCGCAACCTCGGCCAGGAGTCACGGATCACGACGACGGAGGCGGAGCTGACGGGCTGACCGACCGCCGCGGACGAAGGGCCCCCGAGGAGTGAATCCTCGGGGGCTCTTTCCGTTCCCGATGAACAGACGTCACCTGGAATTCGTATGACGTAGGTCACTAATTCATGAGGTCCAGGCAACCGCTTCCCACATTCATCCGTCTACTGGTTTGCAAATAAGGAGACACGGGGGGAAATGTCCCGTTAGCGAGGGGGAAAACGTGACCGTGGCGCAGCCTGATGTCAGCGTGATCATCGGGGCGTACGAAGCGATGCCGTATCTGGTCGAGTGCCTGGCATCCGTCGAGGCACAGACCATCGACCCGGAGCGCATCGAGGTCATTGCGGTCGACGACGGTTCGACGGACGGCACGGGGGAGTATCTGGAGGAGTTCGCGGCCCGGGTGCCCATGCATGTGACCGTGATCCGGCAGGACAACTCGGGCGGCCCCAGCGGCCCGCGCAACGTCGGCCTGGGCAAAGCGTCCGGGCGGTACGTCTTCTTCCTCGACGCCGACGACCGGCTGGGCGCCGAGGCCCTGGAGCGGATGGTCGCGATGGCCGACCGCAACGGCACGGACGTCGTCCTCGGCAAGGTCGAGGGCATCAACCGCAAGCCGCCCAGGTCGATGTGGGGCAAGACGCTGGAGCGCACCGACGTCTACTCCTCCAACATCAAGTTCACGCTCAGCGCGCAGAAGCTGTTCCGCCGCGCGCTGCTGGACCGGCACGGCATGCGGTTCGACGAGTCGCTGTGGACCGGTGAGGACGCGCTGTTCACGATGGAGGCCTATCTGCGGGCCGACGGCGTCTCGGTGGTCGCGGACCACGT
Organism: Streptomyces sp. NPDC051963; assembly: GCF_044593495.1. Taxonomy (NCBI): domain Bacteria; kingdom Bacillati; phylum Actinomycetota; class Actinomycetes; order Kitasatosporales; family Streptomycetaceae; genus Streptomyces; species Streptomyces sp. NPDC051963. Next base: position 213,598 of record NZ_JBIUCC010000002.1, read on the forward strand.
CTGCTACTACCTGGTGGGCCGCGAGGACGGCAAGCATGTGACGAAGAGCGGCAGCTACACCCTGCGCTTCGACTCCGCCCGTGCCCTGATGCGGCTGATCGCCGACCTCGTCCCGGCGGGCCCGCGCCGCGACACGCTGATGGTCCGCCCCTTCCTGATCACCCTGCTGCCGCAGTTCGGCCCCAAGTTCCTCAAGGACAGCGAGCAGATACGACAGCACAAGCTGGAGCTGGCGAAGCCGCTGATGGACGCCTACTGGACCGACGAGGTGGCCCGCCGCCTCAAGGTCGAGGAGCGGCTGCGGCTGCACCTGGTCGCCGGGCAGAAGCCTGAACTCCTCGTCGAGGTACTGGAGTTCCTCAGGGCGAAGAAGCAGGCGGCCGCCCTCCTGGAGAAGAAGGGCCGCCGCGTCTACCTCGCCTACCCCCGCTTCCGCGACCGCACGACCGGCATACCCGACGCCGTCTACCTCGCCGAACCCCGCGAGGCCCGTGCCTTCCACGGCTACCGCGAGGGCGGTGCCGACTCGTTCGCGAGGAAGGTCGTCCGCCGAGTGCGCCGGGTGCTGCCCGCGTCGGGGATGCGGACGGCGGCCTGACGCCGCGGCGCAGTTGCTCTTGACGATGGGAGGGCCTCGCGGGATGCCGCGAGGCCCTTGGGGTTATTGCCGTCCCGACTGGAGTGCTCGGCGGATCGGGCGTCCGACGACCCGTCGGGCCTTGCGGTAGACGGAGGTCGGGGGCGTTGCGGGCTGGTTCGACCGCTTCAGGTCCCGCTTCAGCTTGGCGTTGTCCACGGCCAGTTCGGCGATACGGGTGTGCAGCCAGCCGAACCGGGAGGTGAGCGAGGCGATGTCCGTGTCGTTCCAGGGGCGGATGCCGGCCGGGAAGGCCAGCGCGCGCATGCGCTCGTCGAAGGCCGCGCCGCCGTCGCCGTGCGTGAAGGTGTTCCGCAGGCCGTTGCGGTCCAGGAACGCCGTGAACCGCTCGAAGCGTTCCTGGTGGCCGCCCGTCAGCTCGGTGAGGTCGGCCACCTCGTACAGGCTCGCCGGATCGACCCCGTCGGGCAGCTGGTCGATCCTGCGGTGCGGGATGCCGAAGTAGCGGCACAGCTCCAGCGTGCGGGAGTCGCCGCACAGCACGGTCGCCGGGGTGCCGGCCAGCAGCGCCGCGATGTTGCCGTGGATGCGGGAGCCGAAGGAGAAGTCGAACCCGCGCAGGTCGTCGATCCACGTGATCGGATCGACGTAGACGCGGACCTTGTCCTCCCGGTACATCGGGTGGTCCGGGTGGGTCGGCATGGCGGTGACCTGGCTGTTCGGGTCCGAGAGGTCCCGCCAGTGCAACTGCCGTGCGTCGCTGAGGTTCTGGCCGACGAAGCGGAGGTGCGGATAGCGCTCGTGGGCGTCGCCGATGATCCGGTCCAGGCCCTGTGACCGCACCGCGCTGTGCGAACCGTTGACGGCGATCCGGGAGTCGCCGGTGAGCTCCGGCCGCCGCTTGGACACGGCGAGTTCCTTGCCGTACAGGAACAGCGACGGGCAGCCGATCACCTCGACGTCCCTGAACCCCATGTCCGTCAGGTACTTCTCGGTGAACTCGCCCCGCACGCCGATCGAGGCGCTGCGGTCGAGCACCGCCGAGACGAATTCGCGCACGGCCGGCTCGATGGGCTTCAGCCGCGCCGGGTCGTAGTTCAGCCCGGTCTGCGCGCCCACGCCCATCACGACCACGGGAATCCGCAGCTTGCCGATCAGCCGCGTCAGCCGCTTCAACTGCTGCTCGAACGACGGCCGGAACGCATTGGCCAGCGGTACGACGAAGACGTCGTACTGCTCGTTGATCCGGGCCGCCGCCGCCACGTCCGTACGGATGCCGTTGGAGACGACCTCCGTGTCCGGTGTCTCCAGGATCTTGTGCGCGGCATCGCTGAAGATCAGGTTGCCGGAGTTGGTGGCGAACACATCTCGGTGAAGGGCTTCTTCGACGGGGACCACGTCGTACGGGCTCTTCCCGGAGCGGAGCAGGATGCGCTGTACACGGGCATCCCGATGATCTTTTGTTGGCACATCGTTCACATTAAGTTTGCATGGGCTTTTATTTCCATGCGCGGCCCGTACAACCTTTTTTCCGAGTGCGACCCGTGAGCGCACGGTTACGGGACGCATGTCCAGGGGCTGATATCGATGCGCGGCTCCTGGCCCCCTTCGCGTAGATTGCGGACAGCCGATGTGCGAGGGGACGGAAAGCGAAGTGGCAGGGGCAAGGCAGGCCGTGGGCGAGGCCCGCAGGGTCGTCGTCAAAGTGGGATCCTCGTCGCTGACCACCGCGTCCGGCGGTCTGGACGCCGACCGGGTCGACGCGCTCGTCGACGTCCTCGCCAAGGGGCGCAGCGGGGGAGAGCGGGAGATCGTCCTCGTCTCCTCCGGCGCCATCGCCGCCGGACTCGCCCCGCTGGGCCTGCGCCGCCGCCCCAAGGACCTCGCCCGCCAGCAGGCCGCCGCCAGCGTCGGCCAGGGCCTGCTCGTCGCCCGCTACACCGCCTCCTTCGCCCGCTACGGCGTCCGCGTCGGCCAGGTGCTGCTGACCAGCGACGACATGAGCCGCCGCGCCCACCACCGCAACGCCTCCCGCACCCTCGACAAGCTCCTCGCGATGGGCGCCCTCCCCATCGTCAACGAGAACGACACCGTCGCCACGGACGAGATCCGCTTCGGCGACAACGACCGCCTCGCCGCCCTCGTCGCCCATCTCGTACGGGCGGATCTGCTGGTCCTGCTGTCCGACGTCGACGGCGTGTACGACGGCGACCCCAGCAGGCCCGGCACCTCGCGGATAGCGGAGGTCCACGGCCCTGAGGATCTCGCGGGTGTGGAGATCGGCAGCGCGGGCAAGGCGGGCGTCGGCACCGGCGGCATGGTCACCAAGGTCGAGGCCGCCCGGATCGCCGCCGCCGCCGGTATCCCCGTGGTGCTGACCAGCGCCGTCCACGCGGCCGAGGCGCTGTCCGGCGGCGACACCGGCACCCACTTCCACCCCACCGGCAAGCGGTCCGCCGACCGGCTGCTGTGGCTCCAGCACGCGTCCACCCCGCAGGGGTCGCTGACGCTGGACGACGGCGCGGTGCGGGCGGTCGTCGAACGCCGCAAGTCGCTGCTGCCGGCCGGAATCGCGGCCGTCGAGGGCGAGTTCAGCGCGGGCGACCCCGTCGAGCTGCGCGACACCGAGGGGCGCGCGGTGGCCCGCGGGCTCGTCAACTTCGACGCCAAGGAGATCCCCCAGCTGCTCGGCCGCTCCACCCGGGAACTGGCCCGTGAGCTGGGCGCCGCGTACGAACGGGAAGTCGTACACCGGGACGACCTGGTGATCCTGCACCCGTAAAAGGTGGACGTTGCGCAAAACAGCCCCATGGCGGCTTGCGGCCTGCTCAACTTTGTCTTAGGGACCCATCCCCTGGGGACTCGATCCCCTGGGGGCCATTCCGCATGACCATCGGGTAAGGAGGCCGTCGTGAGACGAGTGCGCCCTGGGGCGGCGGCGTCCCGCGATGGTGTCGCCTCCCGGGCGGGCGGCGAGGAGCGCGCCCTGACCAGCGTCGCGGCCGGCGACCGGTACGAGCAGCCGAAGGACGCGCCCCGGCTGTGGCACGTCACGCTGAGCGTCTCCGGCGCCGAGACCCCGCTGACGGAGGTACGGCGCTGCCTAGAGCAGCTGGCCCACGACCACCCCTTTCTGCTGACCAGCCGCTACGCCAACGACCACGCCGAGATCCGCTACTGGGAAGAGGCCCGCGACCTGCACGACGCGGCCGCCGTCGCCCTGCGCCTGTGGGGCGAGCACCGGCAGTCCGCCGGGCTGCCGCCCTGGGAGATCGTCGGCCTGGAGGTCATCGACCGCGAGACCTACCACCAGCGGATCGCGGAGGGATACGGCCCGCCACCGGCGTCACCGGTGGGCGTACATCCCTATTGAGCGGTCGTTTTGCGGAGTCTGAGCGGCTTGTCTCGGGGTTTGGGATGCAAGCAGGACCGACCCGTTCGGCGCACTACGCTTCCCTCATGACCACGCTTTCGCCGTACGACTCGATGTCCCCGGTCACCCGGGCCGCCTACCGCGCCAAGGCCGCCGCAGCCGACCTCGCGCCGCTGCCGCGGGCCGAGAAGGACGACGCGCTGCTCGCCATCGCGGACGCGCTGGAGGTCCGTACCAGCGAAATCGTCGAGGCCAACGCCAAGGACATCGCCAAGGCGCGCGAGGCCGGCACCAGCGAGGCCATCGTCGACCGGCTGACCCTGACGCCGGAGCGGGTGCGGGCCATCGCCTCCGACGTGCGGGACGTCGTGGCCCTGCCGGACCCGGTGGGCGAGGTTGTCCGCGGCTCGACCCTCCCGAACGGCATCGACCTCCGCCAGGTCCGCGTCCCGCTGGGCGTCGTCGGGATCATCTACGAGGCCCGCCCGAACGTCACCGTCGACGCCGCCGCACTGTGCCTGAAGTCCGGCAACGCGGTGCTGCTGCGCGGCTCCGCCTCCGCCTACGAGTCGAACAGCGCCCTTGTGCGGGTCATCCGGGACGCCGTGGGCGGGGCCGGGCTGCCCGCCGACGCCGTGCAGCTCGTGCCCGGCGAGAGCCGCGAGAGCGTGCGCGAGCTGATGCGGGCGCGCGGTCTGGTCGACGTACTGATCCCGCGCGGCGGCGCCTCCCTGATCCAGACGGTCGTCTCGGAATCCACCGTCCCGGTCATCGAGACCGGCGTCGGCAACTGCCACGTCTACGTCGACGCCCACGCCGACCTCGACATGGCCATCGACATCCTGATCAACTCCAAGGCGCAGCGCGTCAGCGTGTGCAACTCCGCCGAGACCCTCCTGGTCCACCAGGACATCGCGCCGGAGTTCCTGCCCCGCGCCCTGGACGCCCTCGCGGAGGCCGGGGTCACCGTGCACGCCGACGAGCGGGTGCTGGCGTACGCGAAGGACTCGCAGGCCACGGTGGTCGAGGCCACGCCGGAGGACTGGGAGACCGAGTACCTGTCGTACGACATCGCCGCGGCGGTCGTCGACTCCCTCGACAAGGCCGTCGAGCACATCCGGCTGTGGACCTCCGGTCACACCGAGGCCATCGTCACGACCTCCCAGCAGGCCGCCCGCCGCTTCACCCAGCTGGTCGACTCCACGACGGTCGCGGTGAACGCCTCGACCCGCTTCACCGACGGCGGCCAGTTCGGCTTCGGCGCCGAGATCGGCATCTCCACGCAGAAGCTGCACGCCCGCGGTCCGATGGGGCTGCCGGAGCTGACCAGCACGAAGTACATCGTCACCGGGGACGGGCACGTACGGCGCTGAGACGGCGCCCGGGCGCGCGGCCTGGGCATATGCGTGGGACACGCGCCCCCGGCTCGCCCCGATGCCGCACGAGAGGTGTCTCACCAGGCGGATGAATTTCCATACCGTCTGCCCAAATTGACCCCCCAGGTCTACTCTGGATCCGTGCCGGAGGACGTGGGGGGCACGCCGTTCCCTGACGGCTGGGAGCCCGACGACGACCACGACCGCGGGGTGTCGGACGAAGAGTTCGCCTCCGTGGTCTTTGACGAGGCCTTCGTACAGGCGGCCGTGGTGCACGAGCCGACCGCCGTCGAACGCCTCCTTGCCGCCGCCCAGGCCAGAGCGGAGGCCTCCGAGGCGGAGGCCCGCCGGGCCCACGGCAGAGGCGAGCGTTACGAAGAAGGCTTCGGCCCCGACGATCGCGGCGGTTTCGGCCATGATCGGGAGCTCGACGACCTGGACGACCCCGACACCCTCGACAGCCGGTACGGCGCCCCGGGGACGTACGGCAAGCAGGTCCGCTGGCACCGTCCCGTCGCCTGGATCCTCGCGCTCGTGATGGGGATCGGCATGGTCGCGCTGGCTTTCTCCGCGGTCTACCGCGGCGCGTCCTCCGGCAATCGGGACCAGGTCCCGCCGCCCGCCTCCACCGGCCTGGAACAGGGCACTGCGGCGGCACCCTCCGCTTCCGCCGACTATTCCCAGCCGCCGGCCTCCGCGACCCCGCGCACGCCCTGACCACACCGCCCGGGCGCGCCCTGACCGTCCTGGTGAGAACCTGTCAGAACTTGTCGTGTACCAGGGCGTTTACCGGGCCCTTCGGAGACCTACTCTGAAGATATGGGAGGGCTTGGAGACCCACCCGAGGGGACACCTGAGGGCGCCCCCGGAGGTGGCGAGGAAGAGTACCGATCCGTCGTCTTCGACGAGTCGTTCGTCCGTGCTGCCCGCCTCCAGGAGTTCTCCGCCCAGGAGCGCATCGCCGACCACGCGCCCGCCGTACGACGCCGTCCTCCCCTGCGCCGGGGCCTGTCCCGGCAGGCCCTGATCCTGGTCCTTCTGATCGCGGTGGCCTTCGGCACCGCGATCTATATGGGTGTACGGCACCCCTACCAGACCCCGCAGGCGCAGCAGCCCGTCGAGCCACTGCGGATGACCGTCATCCCGCTCGCCCCGCAGGGCAAGGTGCCCGGCGCGGCCGACCCCGAGGACCTGTTCGCGCACAGCCCCGCCGCGCAGTACCGCGTCGGCGCCGAGGGCATACCGCTGCCCGCCACGCGGCGCACCGCGCACTTCTCGGACAGCCAGGTCGTCAGCGCCCTGAACACCGCCAAGGACTACCTCGTACGCTCCTCCCTGTACCCGGAGGTGCTCACCGGCGGACAGGTCCGCCCCGTCCGGGTCCTGGTCGCCCCGGACCAACTCGACCAGTTCGACCAGAGTTTCAAGCAGCCGTCCGCCGACGGCAGGCATACGCCGACCGGATGGCTCGTTCGCCTCGATCCCAACGGTGCCGAGCTGGCCGACGACAAGATCCGTGTCCAGGGCAGCATGCACGCGGCCGAGACCGACTCGTCCACGCTCGAGGTCACCTCGGACCACACCTTCGTGTACGCGCTACGGCCCATCGGCGCCGACGAGAAGGCCGAGTCGTCCCTGTTCACCGTCCGCCGTGAGCTGCACTTCCGCTTCGACCGCGACGACCTGCGCCTCCAGCAGGCCCAGCTGGTCGTCTCCTACGTCCAGGCCGGGCCGGTCTCCTGCGCCGACGACTCCACCAACCATCTGCGCCCGCTGCTGGCCGGCCAGACCGCCAAGGCCGGCGGCCCCGCCGGCACGGACCCCTACGCCACGGGGAGCGCAACGGCGCTGTGCGGGACGCTGGCCCAGAGCGCGCAGCCGAAGGTGTGAATCCGGGCCTCGACGAGGTCAGCTGTTGTTGTTGTCGTCCCGGCCGGTGCTCTCGTCGCCGTCGCGCGGCGGCTGGTCCTTCGGGGTGGATTCCGCGGAGCCGCCCGCTCCCGCGAAGCCGCCGAAGCCTCGGCGCACCCGGCCGCCCAGGTCCCCGGCCCCGCCGGCGATGTCGCTGACCAGCTTCATCAGGGGGTCCTTGGAGGTCTTGACGTGTGTGGCGTAGTGCGACGCCGACTCCCGGAACGAGTCCGTGACCGAGGTGTCCTTGTCCTCGGTGCGCCGCGGGTAGTGGCCGTCCATGATCCGCTGGTAGTCCCGGGACTCGGACCACTTCTTCAGCTCGGCCGCCCGGATGGTGGTGAAGGGGTGGGAGCGCGGCAGCACGTTCAGAATTTTCAGCACGGAGTCGCGCAGGTCGCCTCCGGCCTCGTACTCCTCGGCCTGCTTCAGGAACGCGTCCACGTTCATCTCGTGCAGGTGGTTGCCGCCGGCGAGCTTCATCAGGCCGCGCATCGAGGCCTTGAGGTCCTGGCCGGCCAGGAGGCCCGCGCGGTCCGCGGACAGCTCCGACTTGCGGAACCACTCGCGCAGCGCGGTCACGATCGCCATGATCGCGAGGTTGCCCAGCGGGATCCAGGCGACCCTGAGGGCGAGGTTGGTCAGGAAGAGCAGGATGGTCCGGTAGACGGCGTGGCCGGACAGGGCGTGACCCACCTCATGGCCGACGACCGCCCGCATCTCCTCCTCGTCGAGCAGCTCGACGAGCCCGGTGGTGACGACGATGATCGGCTCGTCCAGGCCGATGCACATCGCGTTCGGCTGCGGGTCCTGGTTGACGTACATCGGGGGGACCTTCTCCAGGTCCAGGATGTAACAGGCGTCGCGCAGCATGTCGTTGAGGTGTGCGAACTGCTGGTCCGACACCCGCACCGAGTCGGACAGGAACAGCAGCCTGAGGCTGCGCTCGGGCAGCAGACCGCTGAGCGCCTTGAAGACCGTGTCGAAGCCGCTCAGCTTGCGCAGCGCCACCAGGGCGGAGCGGTCGGCAGGATGCTCGTACGCACGCGAGGAGATCCCGGGGAAGCGCGTGCGCTGCCTGCTCGGAACGCTCTCGTGCCCGTTGTGCTCGTGGCCGTCGGACATGTCTTCCCCCATGTGCGTGTGTGTGGCCCCTTTGCGGACCCTTGTGCGGTCCTTTGCGCCCCCGAAGCAGAGCCCAGCCTAGGCGGATATACCGTGGACGGGCAGTACAGCGAAGGAGTCATGTCATGGAGCACAATCCCTCGGCCGCCTGGCTCGCCGGGGCCGCGAACGCCGCCGAGCAGCAAGGGGCGGGGAATCTGCTCCGCGTCGTCCTGGTCGTGATGGTGCTGGGCTGTGTCCTGACCGCGTGGTTCCTGCTGCGGGGGTACAGACAGAAGGACGACTGAGACGGTCGCGAAGTTCCGTCGATCCAGGGGGCCGCGTCCCCAACGGCGGAGTCGGCGTGATGGGTGCTCGGCCGCCCGCTTACGATGGGCCGACGTCTTTATCCCGCCCTCCCCCACTCTCGACTTCGCTCGAGCGGGGGGACCCCCATCGGATAGGTCCTGCCGAAGATGAGCTTCCACAGCACCGCAGCCCAGTTGGTCACCCTCGCCGCCGAGGGCGAGGAGCACGGCGGCAACCACGAGAGCCTCAGCCCCTATCTGACGGGCGGCGCAGCGTTCTTCATCCTGATGTTCCTGCTGTGGATCACCACCCGTTTCAACCGCGACCGCTGAAGGCACCGACCGGCGTCCTCAGGACGGGCCGGTAGGGTCTGCACGCATGGGAGAGCAGGACATGCCTACCGGCCCGACGAACCCGGGCAAGCGCCGCCTCGGCGTCATGGGCGGGACGTTTGACCCGATCCACCACGGCCACCTCGTGGCGGCCAGTGAGGTCGCCGCGCAGTTCCACCTGGACCAGGTGGTGTTCGTGCCGACCGGCCAGCCGTGGCAGAAGACCCACCGCAAGGTCTCCCCGGCCGAGGACCGCTATCTGATGACGGTCATCGCGACCGCCGAGAACCCGCAGTTCTCGGTGAGCCGTATCGACCTCGACCGCGGCGGGCCGACGTACACCGTCGACACCCTGCGCGACCTGCGTGCGATCAACCCCGACACGGACCTCTTCTTCATCACGGGCGCCGACGCCCTCGCCCAGCTCCTCACCTGGCGGGACATGGAGGAACTGTTCTCCCTCGCGCACTTCATCGGAGTCACCCGGCCCGGCCATCACCTGACGGACGCCGGTCTCCCCGAGGGCGGCGTTTCGCTCGTGGAGGTTCCCGCGCTGGCCATCTCGTCCACCGATTGCCGTGCGAGAGTCGCAAAGGGAGACCCCATCTGGTACATGGTGCCGGACGGAGTCGTGCGCTACATCGACAAGCGCGAGCTGTACCGCGGCGAGTGAGCCGAGAGGGGCACCGGTGAACGACCGATACGACGCGGGGTACCCCGGCGATCAGGGCGACCAGTACGAGATCGTCGGCTACGACGAGTACGGCCGGCCCGTGTACCGGCAGGTCCCGGCCCAGCAGGTCCCGCAGCAGCAGTCGTACGACCCGTACGCACAGCAGCACGGCGGCGGCCCGCAGGGCTACGGCTACGACCCCTACGCGACGGGTCAGCAGCAACCGGTGCCGCCCTACGACACCGGTACCCACGGGCAGATGCCGTCCTACGACACGGGCATGCAGCAGCAGTCGTACGACCCTTACGACAACGGTCAGCAGGCGCCCGCCGCGTCGTCCTTCGACGCCTTCGGCAACCGCGGCCGAGGCGGCGCCGGAACCGCAACGCCGTACGACCCCTACGGCCAGGCCGCGACCAGTGGCCGGCAGCCGCGAGTCGAGCAGCGCACCGCCGAGCAGACCGCGTACATCCCGCAGCAGGCCGGTCCGGCCGAGCACGAGGACGTCTCCGCCCGGCCCGAACGGGACTACCACACCGAGCAGTTCGCCTTCGTCGAGGAGCCCGACGGCGACTCCGAGGACGTCATCGACTGGCTGGCGTTCACCGAGAACCGCACCGAGCGCCGCGAGGAGGCCAAGCGCCGCGCCCGCAGCCGGGTCGTCGCACTCGGCGTCGTCCTCGCCCTGGTCGCGGTCGGCGGGGTCGGCTACCTCTGGTACGCGGGCAAGCTGCCCGGTCTCTCCTCGTCGTCCGACTCCAAGACCGGCTCGGCGACGGCCGTGGGCGCCCAGAAGCGTGACGTGATCGTCGTCCATCTGCACAACACCAAGGGGGGCGGCACCGCCACGGCGCTGCTCGTCGACAACACCACCACCAAGCAGGGCACCACCGTCCTGCTGCCCAACTCCCTCGCCCTGACCGACGACAACGGCACCACGACCACGCTGGCCAAGTCGGTCGAGGACGACGGTTCCTCCGGGACGCGCGACGCCCTGGACACCGTCCTCGGCACCGAGATCCAGGGCACCTGGCGGCTGGACACCCCCTACCTTCAGAACCTGGTGGACCTGGTCGGCAACATCGACGTCGACACCAACGCCGACGTGCCCGACCCCGACGCCACGAAGAAGGGCGCCTCGCCCCTGGTGACCAAGGGCGAGGCCCAGACCCTCAGCGGCAAGATGGCCGTCGCCTACGCCACCTACCGTGCCTCCGGAGAAGCACAGAACGCCCAGCTGGAGCGGTTCGGGCAGGTCATGCAGGGCGTGCTGCGCAAGCTGTCCTCCGACGCGACCGGGGCCACGACCACCGTGCAGACGCTGGCGCAGATCCTCGACCCGTCGCTGACCGACAAGGACCTGGGCACCTTCCTCGCCAAGCTCGCCGACCTCGCCAAGGGCGGCGACTTCAAGACCGCGCTGCTGCCCGTGCAGACCGACGGCACGATGAGCGCGCAGGCGAGCGGCAGCGTGGTCAAGGACGTCCTCGGCGGCACCGCGAAGAGCCCCGACAAGGACGCGGCCGTCCGTGTCTCCGTCCAGAACGCCAGCGGCGTCAAGGACAACACCGAGAAGGTCCGCGTCGTGCTCCTCAACGGCGGCTTCACCTTCCTGGAGGGCGGCTCGGCATCCGGCGCCCAGGCGACGTCCAAGGTCACCTACACCGATGCCGCCGACAAGGAGAACGCCACCGAGGTCGCCAAGACCCTGGGCCTGCCCACCAGCTCCGTCACCAAGGGCAAGGGGTCCTCGAACGCGGACGTCTCCGTGGTGCTCGGCCAGGACTACGAGCCGGCCTCGTCGTGAGCCTCGTAGGGAGTGATCGGGAGCGATCGGGAGTGATCCCTTAATCACGTGGGGTGCCGTCGGCGGCCGTGAGACCCTTGTTGTCTATTGACCGCCGACCGAAAGCCACGTAGTGACCGCCACTGACCGCTCCATCGAGCTCATCACCGCCGCCGCGCAGGCGGCTGCCGACAAGCTCGCACACGACATCATCGCCTACGACGTCAGCGACGTGCTGTCGATCACGGACGCCTTCCTGCTGGCCTCCGCGCCCAACGACCGCCAGGTCAAGTCGATCGTCGACGAGATCGAGGAGCGCCTCCAGAAGGAGCTCGGCGCCAAGCCGGTGCGCCGGGAGGGCGACCGCGAGGCCCGCTGGGTCCTGCTCGACTACGTCGACATCGTCGTCCACGTCCAGCACAGCGAGGAGCGCGTCTTCTACGCCCTGGAGCGGCTGTGGAAGGACTGCCCCGAGCTGGAGCTGCCCGCCGACGCCAAGGCCACCCGCGGAAAGGGCGCCGAGCACGCCAAGCTGCAGGCCGAGGAGGACGCCGCCGAATTCGGAGGGCTGCGGTGAGCGCCCCCGCCGGCGCGAGGCCGGGCCGGGGCCGCCGCGTCATCCTGTGGCGGCACGGCCAGACCGCTTGGAACGTGGAACGCCGTTTCCAGGGCACCACCGACGTCTCCCTCACCGAGACCGGCGTCGGCCAGGCCCGCCGCGCCGCCCGCCTGCTGGCCTCGTTGCAGCCCGACGCGATCGTCGCGTCGGACCTCCAGCGGGCCGCGAACACGGCCGCCGAGCTCTCCGCGCTCACCGGCCTTGAGGTGACCCACGACGAGGGGCTGCGCGAGACCTACGCGGGCGTCTGGCAGGGGCTGACGCACGAGGAGATCATCGCCCGGCACGGCGAGGAGTACGCCGCGTGGAAGCGCGGTGAGCCGGTCCGTCGCGGCGGCGGCGAACTGGAGACGGAGGTCGCCGACCGCGCCGCCCCCGTCGTGCTCCGGCACGCCGAGAAACTGCCCGACGACGGCACGCTCGTGGTGGTCAGCCACGGGGGCACGATCCGCACCACCATCGGCCGTCTCCTCGGCCTGGAGGCCCACCACTGGGAGAGCCTCGGCGGCCTCTCCAACTGCTGCTGGTCCGTCCTCGGAGAGGGCGCCCGCGGCTGGCGGCTGCTCGAGCACAACGCCGGAACACTGCCGGAGCCGGTGCTCGGCGACGACGACTGAGCCCCGCTTCGGGGCTCGTGGCCCGGATTTCACTTTCCGGCAGGTCACAGGCTAAAGTTCTTCTTGTTCGCCCGCCGAGCGGGGAGAACACAAGGGGCTATAGCTCAGTTGGTAGAGCGCCTGCATGGCATGCAGGAGGTCAGGAGTTCAATTCTCCTTAGCTCCACAGGACGAAGATCCCGTCCCCCTCGGGGGGCGGGATCTTTTTGTTCTCGAACCGGCTTGAGTCACTTGGGGTCTCGGAGGCGTATACCTCCTTGGAGACGCCGCCGGCGTGCGGTTTCGCGCTGGCCGGGGCGGCCGCGGCGGGTGCCGTGTCCGGACTGGTACTGAGGCGTCGCTGACCGTATCGGTCCGGTCGTGGCAGAATCAAACGGCCGGAAGGGAGCGCGGCCCGACGGGAGGGAGTCAGTGATGCCTGCGAGCATCATCGAGGCGGTCGGTGACCACCTCGATGCAGCGCTGACACGGGACACGGTGACCCGGCTGAGCTGTCCTTCCTGCGGTTCCGTCCATGTGGCTCAAGTTCTCGGCGACAACGGCGGAATTTCCTACGTGTGCACGGCCTGCGGCCACAGCTGGAGCTGATCGATGGGTGCACACAGGCGAAAGTGCGACTGGTGCGGCAGCGGGACGCCGATCGTCCGCGACATGGAGCCGGTCAATCCCGACTACCAGTACTGGTGCGAGGAATGCGCGCGGGCGCTGATCATAAAGGGCGACCCGATCGAGACGTACCGTGAGCTGGAGGGCGAGCCGATCTACGGTCGGCTCCTCGAGGAGCACTGCACGCTCAAACGCTTCTATTCGTTCGTCACGGCTTGACCCCATAAACCACCGAATCGGGACAGACCGGAAACGATTTGGTGGTGCCTGGGGTCGACCGTGTAATGTTGGCGTCGCCGCCGGGGGAACCGGGCGGCGCATCGCAAGGGGCTATAGCTCAGTTGGTAGAGCGCCTGCATGGCATGCAGGAGGTCAGGAGTTCAATTCTCCTTAGCTCCACAGGAATTGAGGGCGGGCCATCCGATCGGATGGCCCGCCCTCGTCGTGTTCGGTGCTCCGTTGTCCTCAGCGGCCGATGGCCCGGCGGCCGCGGCCCTGGGAGAGGACCGGCAGGTTGTTGCGGGTGGGCGCCGAGGACTTGGTGTCCTCCTCCAGACGCAGCGCCAGCGCCGGGCAGCGGCGCACCGCGCGTATCGCCTTGGCCTCCGCGTAGCGCGGCACCTGCGCCTGCGCGACCGTCGGGAAGCCGTCGGCGCCGAGTTCGAAGACCTCGGGGAGGATGTCCGCGCACAGTCCGTGGCCGCGGCACAGGGTCCAGTCGACGTAGATCTTCTGGCGGCTGGGACCGTTCTCCTCGGACTCGCCGCCGCCGGGGATGCCCGTCGGGGTCTTGCCGCCCTCGAAGAGCGGCAGAACGCCCTCCACGGGCCTTCCGCAGCCGTTTCCGAGGACGTGCGCGGCGAGGTCGTCGGTGAACGCCTTGACGGTCGACTCGAGGAACATCGCGGAGCCGTCGGGGTGTGAGCACGCGCCGCGCCGCTTCACGTTCTTGGCGACCTGCTTGAGGGCTTCGAGGGCGGCCGGACCGCCGCCGTTGAGGATGTCCTCCATGCCGCGCGCCGCGGCCGGCAGACCGAGGTAGCAGGGACCGCACTGTCCCGCGCTCTCCTCGGCCAGCCACTGGGCCACACGCAGCGACTCGCCCAGCGGGCAGGTCTCCTGGGTGATCGGCAGGATCGCGCCCGCGCCGAGCGCACCGCCCACCGCGTCCAGCGAGTTGCGCGAGACGATCGCCTCGTTGACCGTCGCGGCGTCGATCCACTTGCCGTGGTAGCCGCCGGTCAGCACGCCCTGCGGGACCGGCGGGGCGCCGGCGAGCTGGAGGACGTAGCGCAGCGGCACTCCGGTGGGGACCTCGATCACCATCGGGCGGGCGACCGCGCCGGAGACCGTGAGCATGACGGTGCCGGGTTCGTCGTAGAGACCGGTGTTGCCGTAGCGCTCCGGGCCGATGCGGGCGGCGATGGCGAGTTGGGCGAACGTCTCCGCGTTCGACAGCAGGGTGGGCGCGCCGCCGACGCCGTTCTGGGAGGCGCTGACCTTGCGGCCGGGCGGGATCGCCGGGCCGCCGTCGATGGACCGGATCAGCGACGCTGCCGCTCCGGTGACCATCCGTACGGGATTGCGTTGCACACGCGCGCGTAGTGCCGACCTACGGCCGTTGCTCAGGCCGCGTTCGGCGAGGGCGGCTTCCATGGAGCGCTGGGTTGACTCCCGGGTGACCCCCACCACGAGCGTGCGGGCACCAAGAGCCTCGGCGCACAACAGAGCGCCGTCCAGGATGAGATGCGGGGCACGGTTGATGAGCACCGTGTCCTTGCGGCAGGCCGGTTCGTCCTCGCTGCCGTTGACGACGACGACCGGGCGCACGCCGCGCTTGATCGCGGCCTCGGCGACCGAGCGCAGCTTCTTGTGGAAGGGGAAGCCCGCGCCGCCGCGGCCCTTGAGATTGATGTTCTCGGCGAGCTTGGCGAGTTGCTCGCCGCCCATGGGTTCGAGCGGCCCGTGCACCTTCAGGTGCATGGGCAGATCAAGTCTTTCGACAAGGTCGAAGCCAGACGTGAGCTGCGGAAGGCCGACCACGCGGACTTCTGGTACGTCGGGCAGGGCCTCGTTCACCTATAGCCTCCGGAAGGCATGTTCCAAGGTTCGCCCGGACCCGGTGAGTCGAAGTCGTACGAATCACCGGGCGTTGGTTCATTGGCGGGACCGCTGTTGTACGTGTCATTGGGGTTGTACGTGCCGTAGAGCGGGTTCGACTCACCGGTGTCGTACACGTCACTCTGGCCGTACCCGCCGGTGCCCTGATTGCCATAGGTCGGGATGTTGTATCCCGTGTCGGTGAGCGGGTCGTAGGCCGACGGGGGCGCTTCGCCCACGGGCGGCGGCGACGGGATCGGCCAGCTGCCCGAGGTGCTGCCGCCGCCGTCCACGCGCGGGATGGCCTCCGTGGGCTGTATGTCCAGCGGC
The DNA here is from genome assembly GCF_044593495.1 of Streptomyces sp. NPDC051963. NCBI lineage: Bacteria > Bacillati > Actinomycetota > Actinomycetes > Kitasatosporales > Streptomycetaceae > Streptomyces > Streptomyces sp. NPDC051963. Next base: position 229,332 of record NZ_JBIUCC010000002.1, read on the forward strand.
AGTTCCATGCGGGCGGTCTGGTCGACCGCGTACGGCTGTTGGGTGGGCGGGGGCGTGACGGCGCGGTAGGCGGCCGCGAAGCCGTTCACCGGCTCGGGGGCGGGCTGCTCGTACAGCGGTGCCGAAGGGGGTGCCATACGCGGCTGCGGGCCCGTTGCGTCGGCCCGTTCGTAGCCGGGCAGGGTGGAGCCCCCCGCGGCGCGGGCACGGCTCTCCTCCAGCTCCTCGCGGCCCGGCCTCTCCTCGGTGCCGAGGATCTCGGCGATCTTGTCGGCGACCTGGCGCTTGACCGGTCGGGGCGCGGCACGCAGCGCGAGGGCGGCCATGACGCCGAGGACGGACAGGCCGTAGAGGATCACGAAGGTCGGCTTGGCCGCGCGGCCCGCGTACAGGCCGTGGACCAGCGCGGCGCACCAGGCCGGGTAGGCCAGCATGTGCATGGCCCGCCAGCGGGCCGCGACCGGTGCGGGGGAGGCGAAGGCGCTGCGCAGTGCGCCGGTGATGCCCACGAAGATCATGAGCAGCGCGGCCACCGAGCCGAGGCCGATCAGCCCGTTGCTCCCGGTGACACCGAGCGAGAACGGGATCAGCGCGGCGATCACCGTGGTGTGGTCCAGCGCGATCTTCGTGGTGATGTGCAACAGCAGGAACGCGATCGAGGCGACAGCGGTCGTCCGGTGCACCGCCTGCCCGATGATCCGCTGGCGCGCGGTGAGGAAGATCCGGTCCTGGGCGACCAGGCCCCAGATCACCGAGCAGCTGAGCGAGACGAGCGACAGGACGCCGGCGCCGAAGTTCAGGAAGTCACGGACCTTGTCACCTCCGACCAGCACGATCACGGGTATGAGGAGCAGAACGACAGCCGATGCCTTCCCGTAGGCCGAGCGGCCTGGGGTGGGCATCGAGCTGGTACTACGACGAGGGTTCATGGGGGCAACTCCGAGCAGTTCGGGAAAGCGGTCCCGCTGCCGCACTCTAAGTCCAGCCAAACCGAGCGGTACGCCGTTTGAGTTATTGCGTTGTTATCTACGGGCCATGCGGGGCTTGTGTTGTCCCTTAGCGACTGTTACGCCAGGTAACAATTGAACGTTGTTCATCTTTTCGCAATCTCCACAAGCGGCTGTGGGGCGTCAGTGTGCCCCATGGAAGCCCGTCGCGGCCTCCTCGGCCGCTGCGGTACCCTGACGCCATGCGTGCCGTACGCCTTCTGCTTAGCGAGCCGCGCTGATCAGTCCCGACCACGGTCAGACCGAGTGGTTTCGGAATCGGCGCGGCGTCCCCTCCTGTGCGAGGGGATTTTTCGTTTCTTGAATGTCGCCGCCGGCAGAGACGATCGATGGAGCTTTGAGGATCATGAGCCAGACGAACCCCGCTGCCGCCGAGGTGGCCGCGCCGCACCGCTACACCGCGACCCTGGCCGCGGAGATCGAGGCACGCTGGCAGGACTTCTGGGACGCCGAGGGCACCTACGCGGCGCCGAACCCCAAGGGTGACCTGGCGGGCGACCCCGAACTGGTCGCCAAGCCCAAGAAATTCATCATGGACATGTTCCCGTACCCCTCCGGTGCGGGCCTGCACGTCGGTCACCCCCTGGGCTACATCGCCACCGATGTATTCGCCCGGTTCCAGCGCATGACCGGCCACAACGTCCTGCACACCCTGGGCTTCGACGCCTTCGGCCTGCCCGCCGAGCAGTACGCCGTGCAGACCGGCACGCACCCGCGCGTGTCCACCGAGGCCAACATCGAGAACATGAAGATCCAGCTGCGCCGGCTGGGCCTGGGCCACGACAAGCGCCGGTCGTTCGCCACGATCGACCCGGACTACTACAAGTGGACCCAGTGGATCTTCGTCCAGATCTTCAACTCCTGGTACGACGACGAGGCCGAGAAGGCCCGCCCCATCGCCGAACTGGTCGCTCAGTTCGAGACCGGTGAGCGTGCCGTACCGGGGCACACGCGCGCGTGGCGCGAGCTGAACGACGGCGAGCGCGCCGACGTCCTGGGCGACTTCCGCCTGGCGTACGCCTCCGACGCGCCCGTCAACTGGTGCCCCGGCCTGGGCACCGTGCTGGCCAACGAGGAGGTCACCGCCGACGGCCGCTCCGAGCGCGGCAACTTCCCCGTCTTCAAGGCCAAGCTGCGCCAGTGGAACATGCGCATCACCGCCTACGCCGACCGGCTGCTGGACGACCTGGACGCGCTGGACTGGCCCGAGGCCATCAAGCTGCAGCAGCGCAACTGGATCGGCCGCTCCGAGGGCGCCCGTGTCGACTTCCCCGTGGACGGCGAGTGCATCACCGTCTTCACCACCCGCCCGGACACCCTGTTCGGCGCGACTTACATGGTGCTGGCCCCCGAGCACCCGCTGGTCGAGAAGTTCACGCCGCAGGAGTGGCCCGAGGGCACGCACCAGGTGTGGACCGGCGGCCACGCGACCCCGGCCGAGGCCGTCGCCGCCTACCGCGCGCAGGCCGCCTCGAAGTCCGACGTCGAGCGGCAGGCCGAGGCCAAGGACAAGACCGGCGTCTTCATCGGCTCCTACGCGACCAACCCGGTCAACGGCGAGCAGGTCCCCGTCTTCATCGCCGACTACGTCCTGATGGGGTACGGCACCGGCGCGATCATGGCCGTTCCGGCGGGCGACCAGCGCGACTTCGAGTTCGCGCGCGCCTTCGAGCTGCCGATCCACTGCATCGTCGAGCCGACCGACGGCCGCGGCACCGACACCTCCACGTGGGAGAACGCCTTCGGGTCGTACGACGCGAAGATCATCAACTCCACCGGAGAGGGCGTCTCCCTGGACGGCCTGGGCGTCGTCGAGGCCAAGGCGCGCATCACCGAGTGGATGGAGCGCAAGGGCATCGGCGAGGGCACGGTCAACTTCCGGCTGCGTGACTGGCTGTTCAGCCGCCAGCGCTACTGGGGCGAGCCCTTCCCGATCGTCTACGACGAGGACGGCATCGCCCACTCCCTGCCCGAGTCGATGCTGCCGCTGGAGCTGCCGGAGGTCGAGGACTACTCGCCGCGCACCTTCGACCCGGACGACGCCGACACCCAGCCCGAGACCCCGCTGTCGCGCAACGAGGACTGGGTCAACGTCACCCTGGACCTGGGCGACGGACCCAAGAAGTACCGGCGTGAGACCAACACCATGCCCAACTGGGCCGGTTCCTGCTGGTACGAGCTGCGCTACCTGGACCCGCACAACGACCAGAAGCTGGTCGACCCGGAGATCGAGCAGTACTGGATGGGCCCGCGCGAGGGCCAGCCGCACGGTGGCGTCGACCTGTATGTCGGCGGCGCCGAACACGCCGTACTGCACCTGCTGTACGCGCGCTTCTGGTCCAAGGTGCTGCACGACCTGGGGCACGTGTCCTCGGCCGAGCCGTTCCACAAGCTGTTCAACCAGGGCATGATCCAGGCCTACGTGTACCGCGACAGCCGTGGCATCGCGGTACCGGCCGCCGAGGTGGAGGAGCGCGACGGCGCGTACTACTACCAGGGCGAGAAGGTCTCCCGGCTGCTGGGCAAGATGGGCAAGTCCCTGAAGAACGCGGTCACTCCGGACGAGATCTGCGCCGAGTACGGCGCCGACACGCTGCGCCTGTACGAGATGGCGATGGGCCCGCTGGACGTCTCCCGGCCGTGGGACACGCGCGCGGTGGTGGGCCAGTTCCGGCTGCTGCAGCGGCTGTGGCGCAACATCGTCGACGAGACGACCGGTGAGGTGACCTTCGTCGACACGGAGCCCGACGAGGAGACGCTGCGCGCCCTGCACAAGGCCATCGACGGCGTACGGCAGGACCTGGAGGGCATGCGGTTCAACACCGCCATCGCCAAGGTCACCGAGCTGAACAACCACCTGACCAAGGCGGGGGGTGCGGTGCCGCGCTCCGTCGCCGAGCCCCTGGTGCTGCTGGTCGCGCCGCTGGCCCCGCACATCGCCGAGGAACTGTGGCGCAAGCTGGGTCACACCGACTCCGTCGTCCACCAGGACTTCCCGGTCGCCGACCCGGCGTACGTCGTGGACGAGACCGTGACCTGCGTGGTCCAGATCAAGGGCAAGGTCAAGGCCCGCCTGGAGGTCTCGCCGGCCATCTCCGAGGAGGAGCTGGAGAAGGTCGCGCTGGCCGACGACAAGGTCGTCGCGGCGCTGGACGGCGCGGGGATCCGCAAGGTGATCGTGCGGGCGCCGAAGCTGGTGAACATCGTTCCGGCGTAGGTGTCGCGGCGGGTTTGTACCTGCGTCTCGGGGTGGTCCCCTACGGGCAGGTTCGGGGTTTTTCTGGAACTCCGGGCCTGCCTGTTGCGTTTACCGTTGAAGAGTGACGCGGCTGCCGTGCCGTGCCCGTCCGGAGGAGGAGCGTCGTGGAAGCAGTCGTCGCAGTGTTCGCTCTGCTCTTCGTGCTCTTCCTGGTACTCGGCGCCTACGCCACGGTGAAGGCGGTCGGCGCGGCCAAGAGAGGCGTGGACCGCACCCTCACCCAGGCGCGCCGCACGGTCGAGGACCACACTCTGCGGGCCAAGTCCTTCGCCCAACTCGGCCCGGCGGGCGAGATCGCCCAGCTCCGGCTGAAGCTGCGCACCTCGATGCGCGCCACCCAGGACGCCCTGCACGCAAGAGTCGCCGAGGACGAGTCCCTCAAGGAGTCCCTCGGCCTCTTCGAGCGCCTCAGCGTGCACGGCCATGAACTGGACGACGACCTCAAGCGCCTGGAGTCCGAGCCCGACCGGGCGACCCTCGCCGAGCGTCTGCCCGCGCTGCGCGAGCGCACCAAGCGCATCACCGACTCGGCGGACTCGCTGCGCTGGGCGGTCCGCGACCGGGCCCACCGCTTCGCGGACGACGACCTGGACTCGCTCAGCACCCAGATCGACCTGGAGACCGGCGCCCTGCGACACTGGACCACCACGGAATCCGCACCGCCCCCGTGGCCCGAAGCGCCCGCCGCCGAGAGCCCCGCGGCCCAGCAGACGTGGCCCGAGACACCCCGGTCGGACACGGCCGAGGAGCCGACTCGGCCCGCGATCACCCCGCCGGGCCCGCGTCCCACCTATCCGTGGCAGAAGAAGCCCCGTCCCGAGAGCACCACTTGATCCTGTTCCGGCCGGTTAGGGTCAGCGGGGCCGGGCTGCCGCGCAGGCGCTACGCCAGGTAACCTCCAGCTCATGTCCCGCCATGTCGCGATCGTCACCGATTCAACGGCCTACCTGCCGCCGCTGACGATGGAGCGCCACGGCATCACAGCGGTGCCCCTGACCGTCGTCCTCGGCGACCGGGCACTGGAAGAGGGCACCGAGATCTCCACTCGTTCCCTTGCCCAGGCGCTCCAGAAGCGCCGCCCCGTCACCACCTCGCGCCCCAGCCCTCAGCTCTTCGCCGAGACCTACCGCAAGGTCGCCGAGGCCGGCGCCACCGCCATCGTCTCGCTGCATCTGTCCGCCGAGCTCTCCGGCACCTACGACGCGGCGCTCGTCGCGGCGCGTGAGGCGCCGGTGCCCGTTCGGGTCGTGGACACCGGGATGGTGGCGATGGCACTCGGGTTCTGCGCGCTCGCGGCGGCCGAGGCGGCGGAGTCCGGCGGCACGGTGGACGAGGCGGTCACGGCCGCGGAGAAGCGGGCCGCGGGCACATCCGCCTACTTCTACGTCGACACCCTCGACTATCTGCGCCGCGGCGGCCGGATCGGTGCCGCGCAGGCCCTGCTCGGCTCCGCCCTGGCGGTGAAGCCGCTGCTCAAGCTGGAGGGCGGCCGCATCGAACTCCTGGAGAAGGTACGGACGGCGTCGAAGGCCATCGCCCGTCTCGAGGAGATCGTGGCCGACCGGGCGGGCGGCGCCCAGGTCGACATCGCCGTCCACCATCTCGCCGCCCATGAGCGGGCTTCGGCACTGGCGGACCGGGTGCGGGCACGGGTGCCCGGGGTGGCCGACCTGCATGTGAGCGAGGTGGGGGCGGTGATCGGGGCGCATACCGGGCCCGGGTTGCTGGGGGTCGTGGTTTCGCCGCGGTGACGGCGGCTGCCTCACACGTGTGGGTGATGGAGTTATCCACAACTGGGCGGTAATCCCCGGGATTTGACCAAGATCATCGCGCGAGGGCCGGGGTGTCCGATCCTCGTCGCATGTCACTTCGATCACGTTCACGCGCAGCGACCGTCAGCAGCGGCCCGGGCCGCGGCCCCGCCTCCGACAGCCGCACCCGCCGTCGCCGCACCCACCCACGGAGCCGGGCCCGGCACCGATACGCATCGGCGGAGGAACTCCGCCGTCGTGCGGAGGTTCTCTTCGCCGAACGGGCTGTTCAGGGTGGGGAGTTGGGGGTGGTGCCGGCCGCGGGTGGGGGTGTCGGTGACCATGCTTCGCCGGGCGGTGAGGGTGTCGGTGACCATGCGCAGGCTGCCGGTGGAGGAGTTGGCGACCATGCCCCGCCCGCCGGTGGAGGAGTCGACGATCATGCTCCGTCCGTCGCCGCGGACGTCGATGCCGGTGCCCGGGCCGGGCAGGGCGCGAGGGCATGGCGGGATCGGGTCGGGCCGGTGGTGCGGGAGCGAATGCCGGTGTGGCTACAGGCGAGGTGCGGGCTGGAGCGACGCAGCGTGGTCGCGCTCGGCGCGCTGTTGGTCGTCGCCGCGGCCTTCGCCGTGCAGCACTTCTGGACCGGCCGGACCCAGTCCGTGCACCCCCCTGAGATCGTGCGGGCGGCGGCTCCGTTCGAGGAAGGGGAAGCCGAGCCGAGCAAGGTTCCGGGCGGCCCCACCGCCGGAGGTACCGCAGGGGCGGAGATCGTGGTGGACGTCAGCGGCAAGGTCCGTGAACCCGGGATCCAGCGCCTTCCCGCGGGTTCGCGGGTTGTCGACGCGCTCCGTGCGGCCGGCGGGGTGCGCCCCGGTACGAACACCGACGGCCTCAACCGCGCCCGCTTCCTTCTGGACGGCGAGCAGGTGATCGTCGGCGGTCCCGGGGCGGGCACGGGCGCGGGTGCGGTCTCGGGCGGTACGGCGGTCGGCGGCTCGGTCGGCTCGGTGACGGGGGCCGCTCCTGCGGCTCCGGTCGCGCTCAGCACGGCCACCGTGGAGCAGCTCGACACCCTGCCGGGTGTGGGACCGGTGCTGGCGCAGCACATCATCGACTACCGCACCCAGCACGGCGGCTTCCGCTCGGTGGACGAGCTGCGCGAGGTGAACGGCATCGGCGACCGCCGCTTCGCCGATCTACGGGATCTCGTACGGCCATGAGTGCGGTCGATGGGCGGCGCGGCAGGCCCGAGCAGACTGCGTGTGCGCTCGCCGCGGGTTCGGCTGCTTCTGTCGCTCCCGACGAGGCCGGTGCTGACGGCCCCCGTGCGTCGGTGCATGCCGCCTCCGGCAAGCGGCTCGGCGTTGCCCACCCCCGGCAGGAAGGACCGACGGACCTACGACTCGTCCCACCCGCGTTCGCGGTCTGGGTGACGGCCGCGCTGACGCTGGACGCCTCGCCGGAGTGGATCACCGGCATCGCGGGAGTGTGCCTGGTCACAGCGGGCGTCCTGTTGGCCATACGGCGACGATGGTCCCGGGTCTCGGTGGCCGCGGTCCTCTGCTGTGTCGCCGCGGGCGCCGCCTCCGCCGGGCTGCACGGGGCCGATCTGCGGCGTGGACCGGTGCCCGGGCTGGCGCGGGAGTACGCGACCGTGACGGCCGAGGTCGAGGTGACCGCCGATCCCCGGCTCACCCGGCCCCGGATCAGAGGCAATCACGCGGCGCCGAGCGCCGTGCTGATCGGCGCGGACGTGCGACGCGTCGAGAAGGCGGACGGGACGGCGGTGGCGACGCGGGCGCCGGTGCTGTTGATCGTCGACGCGGGACCACGCCCCGCCGTCGAGGGACCGGCGGCCTCTCCGTGGCTCCGGCTGCTGCCCTCCACGCGGCTGCGCGTCACCGCACGACTGGCCCCGGCCCTGGTGGGCGGCGACCGGGTCGCCGCCGTGCTGCGGGTGCGGGACCGGGCGGTGCCACGGGTCGTCGAGGAACCGTCGGCGACGCAACGGTTCGCGGGACGGCTGCGGGCAGGGCTGCGGGAAGCCACGGAGGGGCTGCCGGCGGATGCGCGGGCGCTGTTGCCGGGGCTGGTCGTCGGGGACACCGCGCGGATCACTCCGGAGCTGGACGAGGCCTTCAAGGAGACCGACCTCGCGCACACGCTCGCCGTCTCCGGAAGCAACCTGACGATCATCCTCGCCCTGCTCATCGGGCCGCCCGGCCTGGCGCAGCGGATCGAGCGGCGCGGTCTCGCGCCCCGGCTCGGTATCCCGCTGCGGACTACCGCGCTGTTCGGCGGCGTGCTCACGCTCGGGTTCGTCGTCGTGTGCCGACCGGATCCGAGCGTGCTGCGGGCCGCTGCCTGCGGGGTGGTCGTGCTGCTCGCGCTCGCGACCGGACGCCGTAGATCGCTGATCCCTGCGCTGGCGACGGCCGTACTGCTGCTGGTGCTGTACGACCCGTGGCTGGCCAGGAGTTACGGCTTTCTGCTGTCCGTGCTGGCCACCGGCGCCCTGCTCACGATCGCGCCCCGCTGGAGCACCGCGCTGCGAAGGCGCCGGGTGCCGCCGCGGCTCGCCGAGGCGCTGGCCGCCGCTGCCGCAGCGCAGGCGTTGTGCGCGCCGGTCGTCGCGGTGCTGTCGGCGCGGGTGAGCCTGGTGGCGGTGCCGTGCAACCTGCTCGTGGAGTTCGCGGTCGCGCCCGCCACGGTGCTGGGCTTCGCCGCGCTGGCGACGGCGCCGGTGGCGATGCCGGTGGCCAAGGCGCTCGCGTGGTGCGCGAGTTGGCCGGCCGGGTGGATCGCGGACGTGGCGCGAACCGGTGCGGCCCTGCCCGGCGCGGGTGTGGACTGGCCGGGCAGCTGGACCGGGGCGGCGCTGCTGACGCTCGTCACGGTGGTGGTCGTGCTCGTCGGCCGTCGGCTGCTGCGGCATCCGTGGTGGTGCGGGGCCTGTGCGGTGCTGCTCCTGCTGGTGGTCGTGCAGCCGCCGCCGTTGGCCAGGGTGATCACGGGGTGGCCGCCGCCGGGCTGGCGGCTGGCGATGTGCGATGTGGGACAGGGCGACGCCCTGGTGCTCGCGGCGGGTGAGGGTGCGGGTGTGGTCGTGGACGCCGGGCCGGATCCGACGCTGGTCGACCGGTGTCTGCGCACGCTCGGGGTCACCAGGGTTCCGCTGGTGGTGCTGACCCACTTCCACGCCGATCATGTGGCCGGCCTGCCCGGGGTGCTGCGTGGACGGGCGGTCGGTGCGATCGAGACGACAGGGCTCGAAGAGCCGGTGGACCAGGCGGAGTTCGTCCGGAGGGAGGCGGCCGCGCGGCACATTCCGGTGACGAGAGCCGTCGCCGGGGAACAGCGGCGCACCGGGGCGCTCGGCTGGCAGGTCGTCTGGCCGCCCCCGCCTTCGGCACGGGCGCCGGACACGGAGGGGCCGAACGACGCCAGCGTCAGCCTGCTCGTCCGGTCGGCGGGGCTGCGGCTCCTGCTGCTCGGGGACCTCGAACCCCCGGCCCAGCAGGCGCTGCTGAGGTCGCCTGCGGGAGCGCGGCTGGGGCGCGTGGATGTGCTGAAGGTGGCCCACCATGGCTCGGCGTATCAGGATCCTGGGCTCATACGGTGGGTGTCGCCGCGGCTGGCGTTGATCTCCGCAGGTGCGGACAACCCGTACGGGCATCCCGCGCCCGGCACGCTCGCGGCGCTGCGGGCGCGGGGGGCCGTGGTGCTGCGGACGGACGAGGACGGGGCGGTGGCCGTCGCGAGTAAGGGCGGGGAGCTGCTCGTGGGGCGAGACTGAGGGCATGAATTCCGCAGAGGTTGATGCCTATCTCCGTCGGCTGGGAGTCGAGCACCCGGCGGGGCCCACCGTCGACGTCCTGCGCGAGCTGCATCTGCGGCACCTTCAGACCGTCCCGTTCGAGAACCTGTCGATCCATCTCGGCGAGGAGATCGTGCTGGAGGAGAAGCGGCTGCTGGACAAGCTCGTGGGGGCGCGGCGGGGCGGGTTCTGCTACGAACTGAACGGAACGTTCGGGGCGTTGCTCACCACGCTGGGGTACGACGTCACCTTGCTCGCGGGCCGGGTGTACGGCGACGAGGGGCGGCTCGGGATTCCGTACGACCATCTCGCGCTGAAGGTGCGCACGGTGGACGGGGGTGAGTGGCTGGCCGACGTCGGGTTCGGGGCGCACAGCCACTATCCGCTGGCGTTCGAGGCGCGGGCGGACCAGCCGGATCCCGGAGGTGTCTTCCGGATCGTCGAGGCGGGGCCGGATGCGGCCGGGGTGCGGGGTGGTTCGGCCGCGGCGACGGATCTGGAGGTCGAACGGAACGGCGAGCCGCAGTATCGGCTGGAGCTGCGGCCGCGGGTGCTCGGTGACTTCGTGGCCGGGGCGTGGTGGCACAGCACGTCCTCGGCTTCGCACTTCGTGCAGTCGCTGGTGTGCTCGCGGGTCACCGAGGACGGGGGGAGGATCACGCTCAGCGGGCGCAAGTTCACGGTGACGGCGGCGGACGGGGCGCGGGAGGTGGCGGAGCTGGGCTCGGACGCGGAGGTTCTCGCGGTGTATCGGGAGAGGTTCGGGATCGAGCTGGCGGCTGTGCCGGAGGTGCGGGGCCCGAAGCGGGGTGGTTGACCGGGGTGGGGTGGGGTAGGCCGAGGCGACCTGGGGGCTGGCCGGCCGCCCGGGCGGTGGGTCGGGGCGGGTGTGGCGGTGTCGGAAAATGGGGGCGTGAGTGATGTGAGACATGTGCTGGTGCTGCCTGACCGGGATGCCGCTGAAGAGGCCGTGGAGGCGCTGGGGGAGCGGTTCGGGCTGAGTGAGGAGCCGCAGCTGGTGCGGGATGCGCTGGCCGGTGAGGACGATGCGGAGGATGCGCAGTGGCTTGTTGTGCTGCGGGATGAGGAGGGGCGGTTGGATCCGGCGGAGCTGGATTCGTTGGCGGGGGAGTGGGAGGGGTGGCGGGAGGAGCCGTAGCGCTGCGCTGGCTGGGCGGGTTGAGGGTGCGCTGGGTTCAGGGTGAGCTGGGTTCAGGGTGCGCTGAGTTGGTGCCGGCCGGGGGTGGGTCGCGCAGCCCGGCGCTGACGGGATGCCGCCTGCGCCCACCCGTGCCGCCCCAGGCGGCACGCATGCCCGCAGCTGGGCGGGTGCGGCTGCCCGGAGGCTGACGGCGGGCGTCGGCTGCCCGCAGCTGGGCGGGTGCGGCTGTCCGGAGGCTGATGGCGGGCGTCGGCTGCCTGGAGGCTGACCGCTCGGTGGCGTCTCTCGTTGTCAGTGGGGCGTGCCATGCTTGTCGGGATGGCCAGGAAGACCGCACAAGACGACCCTCTCGCCCCTGTCACGCTTGCCGTGGGCCAGGAGGATCTCCTGCTCGACCGTGCCGTGCAGGAGGTGGTGGCCGCTGCCAGGGCTGCCGACGCCGACACGGATGTACGTGACCTGACGCCGGACCAGTTGCAGCCGGGGACGCTGGCCGAGCTCACCAGTCCGTCGCTGTTCGCGGAGCGGAAGGTCGTGGTCGTACGGAATGCGCAGGATCTGTCCGCCGACACGGTCAAGGACGTGAAGGCCTATCTCGGGGCGCCCGCCGAGGAGATCACCCTCGTGCTGCTGCACGCGGGCGGGGCCAAGGGGAAGGGGCTGCTCGACGCCGCGCGGAAGGTCGGGGCGCGGGAGGTCGCGTGTCCCAAGATGACGAAGCCGGCGGATCGGCTGGCCTTCGTCAGAGGTGAGTTCCGGGCAGTCGGGCGCTCGGCCACGCCCGAGGCGTGCCAGACGCTCGTCGACGCCATCGGCAGTGACCTGCGGGAGCTCGCCTCCGCCGTCTCCCAGCTGGTCGCGGATGTCGAGGGGACGATCGACGAGGCCGTTGTCGGGCGGTACTACACCGGGCGGGCCGAGGCGTCGAGTTTCACCGTCGCCGACCGGGCCGTCGAGGGCCGGGCCGCAGAGGCGCTGGAGGCGCTGCGGTGGTCGCTGTCGACCGGCGTGGCTCCGGTGCTGATCACCAGTGCGCTCGCCCAGGGCGTGCGGGCGATCGGGAAGCTGTCCTCGGCGCGCGGTGGCCGGCCGGCCGATCTGGCGCGCGAGTTGGGCATGCCGCCGTGGAAGATCGACCGGGTGCGTCAGCAGATGCGGGGGTGGACGCCGGACGGCGTCGCCATCGCGCTGCGGGCCGTGGCCGAGGCGGACGCGGGAGTGAAGGGCGGCGGGGACGATCCCGGGTACGCCCTGGAGAAGGCGGTCGTCACGATTGCGAGGGCCGCTCGGTCCAGGGGGCGGGCGTAGCGCGAAGAGGGGAGAATCGGGCGTATCAGCCGTAAATCGCCGATGGGACGGAAAGGTGGCGACTGGCATGGCTGAACACCCGCACGCAACTCTCGTCCGCAAGGGCTATGAAGCCTTCACACGCGGTGACATGGACGCCATGCGCGGGCTCATGACATCGGACTGCACTCACCATGTACCGGGCAGCCACCCGCTGTCCGGTGACTACAAGGGGCAGGACGCGGCCATCGACATGTACGGGCGGCTCTTCCAGGAGACGGGCGGCACGATGCAGGTCGAACTGCGCAACATCCTCGTCGACGGCCGGGGCCACGCGGTCGCCGTGCACCACTTCAGCGCGGAGCGTCAGGGCAAGCGCCTCGATGAGGACGGTGCGATCGTCTTCCGGATTGTCGGAGACAAGATCAGCGATCTCGACGAGTGCATCGCAGACATCGACAAGAGCAACGCGTTCTGGTCATAAGCGCCCGGAACGGTGAGTCGGCGCACACCGAAGGCCCCGGTACCCGCCCTGGGGAAGGGCGAGGTGCCGGGGCCTCGGTTCAAGACGGTGAGCCCGTACCCGCGTGGCGAACGCAGGCCGCGTACAGGCTCGGGGTGCCGGATGGGAGCGGATGAGAGAGGGCCCGCTCGATTCCCTCCGGCGGTCAAATCAAGTGTCAGCCCTTGAGGGAAGCGACCTTGGAAGCCAGCGCCGACTTCTTGTTGGCGGCCTGGTTCTTGTGGATGACGCCCTTGGAGACGGCCTTGTCGAGCTGACGCGCGGCAGCGCGCTGGTACTCGGTGGCCTTCTCGGCGTCACCCGCGGCAGCGGCCTCACGGGCCTTGCGGATCGCGGTCTTCAGGGAGGACTTGACCGACTTGTTGCGCAGCCGAGCCTTCTCGTTGGTCTTGATCCGCTTGATCTGGGACTTGATGTTCGCCACGAATGAGCCTTCTCAGGTTCTGGTACGGGGCCACGCGGGACCCGTACCGGTGATTTCTTGAGGGAGTGTCTCCTGCACAGAGGGCACGAGACACAGCCACCCAGAGTACCAGTGGCCCGGCGAGCGGCCCAAATCGGTCTCCGGCCGCCGCCCGTGGGACCATGGAGCCTACGTATCGATCCGACCCGAGGCATAAGGCGCCTCAAGAGACAGGACCCTGCGTGCCCGCGACCCCTAACAATGTGCCCGAGCCGAGCCGTACCGCCCCGGCTCTGATCCGCAATTTCTGCATCATCGCGCACATCGACCACGGCAAGTCCACGCTCGCCGACCGGATGCTCCAGCTGACCGGGGTGGTCGAGCAGCGGCAGATGCGTGCTCAGTACCTCGACCGTATGGACATCGAGCGCGAGCGCGGCATCACGATCAAGTCCCAGGCGGTGCGTCTGCCCTGGGCTCCGACTCATGAGCCCGGCAACACGCACATCCTCAACATGATCGACACCCCGGGGCACGTCGACTTCACCTACGAGGTGTCGCGGTCGCTCGCCGCCTGCGAGGGCACCGTCCTCCTCGTCGACGCAGCCCAGGGCATCGAGGCCCAGACCCTCGCCAACCTCTACCTGGCGATGGAGAACGACCTCAAGATCATCCCCGTACTGAACAAGATCGACCTGCCGGCCGCCCAGCCGGAGAAGTTCTCCGAGGAGCTCGCCAACCTCATCGGCTGCGACCCCGAGGACGTTCTCAAGGTCTCCGCCAAGACCGGGCTCGGCGTCGAGGCGCTGCTCGACAAGGTCGTCGCCGAGGTCCCGGCCCCGGTCGGTGTCGCCGACGCCCCCGCGCGCGCGATGATCTTCGACTCCGTCTACGACTCCTATCGGGGCGTCGTCACCTACGTCCGAGTCATCGACGGCCAGCTCAACAAGCGTGAGCGGATCCGGATGATGTCCACCGGCGCGACCCACGAGCTGCTGGAGATCGGTGTCTCGTCCCCCGAGATGAAGTCGGCCGACGGTCTCGGCGTCGGTGAGGTCGGCTATCTCATCACCGGCGTGAAGGACGTCCGTCAGTCCAAGGTCGGTGACACGATCACCACCCTGAACAAGGGGGCGACCGAAGCGCTCGGCGGGTACAAGGACCCCAAGCCGATGGTGTTCTCGGGCCTGTATCCGCTCGACGGCTCCGACTACCCCGAGCTGCGCGAGGCCCTCGACAAGCTCCAGCTCAACGACGCCGCGCTCGTCTACGAGCCCGAGACGTCCGCCGCTCTCGGCTTCGGCTTCCGGGTCGGCTTCCTGGGGCTGCTGCACCTCGACGTCATCCGTGAGCGGCTGGAGCGCGAGTTCGGCCTCGACCTCATCGCCACCGCTCCGAACGTGGTCTACCGCGTGCTCATGGAGGACGGCACCGAGTACACGGTGACGAACCCGAGCGAGTTCCCCGAGGGCAAGATCAACGAGGTGTACGAGCCCGTCGTACGCGCCACGATCCTCGCCCCGACCGAGTTCATCGGCTCGATCATGGAGCTGTGCCAGACCCGGCGCGGCACCCTCCTCGGCATGGACTACCTCTCCGAGGACCGGGTCGAGATCCGCTACACCCTGCCGCTCGCCGAGATCGTCTTCGACTTCTTCGACCAGCTGAAGTCCAAGACCCGCGGCTACGCCTCGCTGGACTACGAACCCACCGGCGAGCAGACCTCCAGCCTGGTCAAGGTCGACATCCTGCTGCACGGCGACAAGGTGGACGCCTTCTCCGCAATCACGCACAAGGACGCCGCGTACGCGTACGGTGTGCGGCTCGTCGCCAAGCTGCGCGAGCTGATCCCGCGGCAGGCGTTCGAGGTGCCGATCCAGGCCGCCATCGGCTCCCGGGTCATCGCCCGCGAGACCATCCGCGCCATCCGCAAGGACGTCCTCGCCAAGTGCTACGGCGGTGACATCTCCCGTAAGCGGAAGCTGCTGGAGAAGCAGAAGGAGGGCAAGAAGCGGATGAAGATGGTGGGTTCCGTGGAGGTTCCCCAGGAGGCCTTCATCGCCGTCCTGTCCAGCGAAGAGAACGCCGGTTCCGGCAAGGGCAAGAAATAGCCGGCCCTCACCCGCGAGAATTGGGGCCCGTCGCGTCACAGCGCGGCGGGCCCCTGCGCGTCCGTACGGTCGCTCGATCCAGGAAGTGACAGGCCGCAGCCTCTTACGCACCGGCCGGTCGCGCTCTACTCTGATCTCTGCTCGGTAGTTACTCGCGAGTTAAACAACAGCTCGCGAGTGAAGCAGCAGCAGTGAAAACAGCCGCAATGAGCCAGCCGCGCAGTCGCGGGCCCCGGAGGATGTCGTGAGCGACACACAGACCTTGATCGAGAACCGTCCGCCGTCCGTCGCGGGCCTCTTCCTGGAGCGCGTGGCCGCCACGCCGGATGCCGAGGCATACCGCTACCCGGTACCCCCGGCCACCGGGCAGGGCGCCGACGACTGGAAGTCGCTGAGCTGGGCGCAGACCGCCGAGCGGGTCTACGCCATAGCGGCCGGACTGATCGAACTGGGTGTGCAGCCCGAGGAGCGCGTTGCGCTGGCCTCCGCCACCAGGATCGAGTGGATCCTCGCCGACCTCGGCATCATGTGCGCCGGCGCCGCCACGACCACGATCTACCCGCAGACCAACGCCGAGGAGTCGGCGTTCATCCTCTCCGACTCCGGGAGCCGGGTGCTGGTCGCGGAGAACGCCGAGCAGCTGGCCAAGGCGCAGGAGAAGCGCGCCGAGCTGCCCGAGCTCACCCGTGTCGTGGTCATCGACCCCGCCGGTGTCGAGCCCGGTGACTGGGTGCTCACCCTCGCCGAGCTGGAGCGCCGGGGCGCCGCGTACCTGGAGAAGAACCCCGACGTGGTCAAGGAGCGGGTCGGCGCGATCACCAAGGACCAGCTGGCCACCCTCATCTACACCTCGGGCACCACGGGCCGCCCGAAGGGCGTCCGTCTCCCGCACGACAACTGGTCGTACATGGCGAAGGCGATCGCCGCGACCGGTCTGGTCGGCCCCGAGGACGTCCAGTATCTGTGGCTCCCCCTCGCGCACGTCTTCGGCAAGGTGCTCACGTCCGGCCATATCGAGGTCGGACACGTGACCGCCGTCGACGGCCGCGTCGACAAGATCATCGAGAATCTGCCGGTGGTGCAGCCGACGTACATGGCGGCCGTGCCGCGGATCTTCGAGAAGGTCTACAACGGCGTCGTGGCCAAGGCCCGTGCGGGCGGTCCCGCCAAGTACAAGATCTTCCAGTGGGCCGCCGAGGTTTCCCGCGAGTACGCCAAGGTCACTCAGGACAACTTCCGCCGCACCGGCACCCTCTCCGCACCCTTCGGCCTGGCCGCCAAGCACAAGGTCGCCGACGCGCTCGTCTACGCCAAGCTGCGCGAGGCCTTCGGCGGCAACCTGCGGGCCTGTGTCTCCGGCTCGGTCGCCCTGGCACCGGAGATCGGCTACTTCTTCGCCGGCGCCGGCATCCACATCCTCGAGGGCTACGGCCTCACCGAGTCCTCCGCCGCGTCCTTCGTGAACCCCGGCGAGGCCTACCGCACCGGCACGGTCGGCAAGCCGCTGCCCGGCACGGAGGTCCGTATCGCCGACGACGGCGAGATCCTGCTGCGCGGCCCCGGCATCATGGAGGGCTACCACGGGCTGCCCGAGAAGACCGCCGAGGTGCTGGAAGCAGACGGCTGGTTCCACACCGGTGACATCGGCGAGCTGTCGGCCGACGGCTACCTGCGCATCACCGACCGCAAGAAGGACCTGTTCAAGACGTCCGGTGGCAAGTACATCGCGCCGACCGAGGTCGAGGGCAGCTTCAAGGCCGTGTGCCCGTACACCTCGAACATCGTGCTGATCGGCGCCGACCGGAACTTCTGCAGTGCCCTCATCGCCCTCGACGAGCCGTCGATCATGGGCTGGGCCAAGGACAACGGCCTGGAGGGCAAGTCGTACGAGGAGGTCGTCGCCGCGCCCGCCACGGTCGCCCTCATCGAGGGGTATGTGAAGGAGCTCAACGACGGGCTCCAGCGGTGGCAGACCGTCAAGAAGTTCCGGCTGCTGCCGCGGGATCTCGATGTCGAGCACGGTGAGTTGACGCCGAGCCTCAAGCTGAAGCGGCCGGTTGTGGAGCGGGAGTACAAGTACTTGATCGAGGAGATGTACGAGGGCTCTCGCGAGGCGTAGCGCGGGAGCGGAGGGGTGGCGGGGGACTGTCGGCGGCTGCGGGTTCGTTGTGGCTGGTCGCGCCCACGCGGCGGAGCCGCATGTTGACACAGTCCCGCGCCCCTGGGTCAGTTGGCTTGGCCCCTGTTTACCAGTTGGCGAAGCTCCACAACCTGCCTCAGTAGTGTCGCCTTGTCCGGTGGGTTTGCCCCCGTCAGCTGATCCTCCAGTGCGGCCAGGCGTGCGCCCATCTCGTTGCTCAACTTCTCCAGCTGCCGGTTCTTGCGGTGCAGGTCGAGGAAGACGCTCACCTTCGCCCGTAGGACCCAGGGGTCGAAGGGCTTCGTGAGGTAGTCCGCGGCGCCGGTGGCGTAGCCGCGGAAGGCGTAGCCGGAGTCGTCCTCCGCGCCCGTCAGGAAGATGATGGGGACGTCCTTGGTCTGGTCGAGCCGTTTGATGTTCGCGGCGGTCTCGAAGCCGTCCATGCCCGGCATCCGGACGTCGAGCAGGACCAGGGCGAACTGCTGCCGCAGCAGCGCCTTCATCGCCTCCTCGCCCGAACGCGCGCGTACGAGCGGTTCGTTGAGGGACCCCAGGACGGCCTCCAGCGCGATCAGGTTGTCCTCCATGTCGTCGACCAGGAGGATGTTGGCGCGCTCGTTGGTCGTTGCCTCAGCGCTCATGATGACTGTGCCTCACTCAGTAGTCGGCGGAACCGCGGCCTCCCCTGCCGTGTGCGGTTCCGGTCCTGCTGTCTCCGTATCGCCGCCGGGCTGCCGGACGCTCACGCCCTCCGGATCAAGGAGTGCGCAGACGACGGTCAGCAGCTGATCGACGTCGACGGGCTTGGGTACGTAGTCGTTGGCGCCCCCCGCGATGGACTTCTCGCGGTCTCCGGGCATCGCCTTCGCGGTCAGCGCGACGATGGGCAGGCCCGTCCAGCGGGGGGTGCGGCGGATGGCGGAGATGGTTTCGTAGCCGTCCATCTCCGGCATCATGATGTCCATCAGGACGAGTTCGACGTCCGGATTGCGCTCCAGGGTCTCGATGCCCTCGCGGCCGTTCTCCGCGTACAGCACGGGCATTCCGACGCGGCCCAGTACATGGGTGAGGGCGAAGACGTTGCGGATGTCGTCGTCGACGATCAACACCCGCCGCCCGGGCAGCACCTGACCCGCCCGGCCGGACTTCCACTCCTCCAGCTTGGTGGGGGTGGGCCAGCTGTCGACGGGCTCGTGCGTGGTGTACGGCTCGGCCGACAGCTGCTCCGGCAGCGGCAGCGGACGGCTCTCGGGGACCGGTCCGGTCGCCGCGTGGCCGGGGCTGACGACAGGGACGTACAAGGTGAAGGTGGACCCCTGGCCGGGCTCGCTCTCGGCGACGATACGGCCGCCCAGCAGGCCGGCGATCTCCCGGCTGATCGACAGCCCCAGTCCCGTGCCGCCGTACTTGCGGTTGGTGGTGCCGTCGGCCTGCTGGAACGCCTCGAAGATCACCGGGAGTTTCTCCGGCGCGATGCCGATGCCGGTGTCCGAGACACCGAAGGCGATCACCTCGTCGGTGTCGCGGACGTAGTGGTGCTCGGGGTCCTTGACCCGGCTGACGCGCAGTTCGACACGGCCGGTGGCGGTGAACTTGATCGCGTTGGAGAGCAGGTTGCGCAGGATCTGCTGGAGCCGCTGCTCGTCCGAGTACATCTCGTGCGGCACGTCGTCGCCGACCGCCACCTCGAAGGCCAGCCCGCGGTCGAGGGTGAGCGGGCGGAAGGTGGCGTGGACGTAGTCGAGCAGCTTGATCAGCGGCAGCTTCTTCGGGCGTACGTCCATCCGGCCCGCCTCGATCTTCGACAGGTCGAGGATGTCGTTGATCAGTTGCAGCAGGTCCGATCCGGAGCGGTGGATGGTCGTCGCGAACTGGACCTCCTGGTCGGAGAGATGGCCGTCCGGGTTGTCCGACAGCAGCCGGGCGAGGATCAGCAGGGAGTTCAGCGGGGTGCGCAGTTCGTGCGACATGTTCGCCAGGAACTCGGACTTGTACTGGGAGGAGGTGGCCAACAGGGCGGCCTTCTCCTCCAGTTCGGCGTTCGAGCGCTGCAACTCCGCCTGCTGCATCTGGAGTTCGTCCGAGCGCTCCTGGAGCTGCATGGCGAGGCGCTGGGACTCGCCGAGCAGGGACTCGGTGCGGGAGTTGGCGATGATGGTGTTGATGGCGACGCCGATGGTGTTCACGAACTGGTCGAAGAACGCGAGGTGGACGTCGGAGAAGCGGGAGAAGGACGCCAGCTCGATCACGCCGAGGAGCTTGTCCTCGAAGGGGATCGGGATGATGACCACGCTGCTCGGGGCGGCCTCGCCCAGCCCGCTGTTGATCTTGATGTAGTCCGGCGGGGCCTCCTCCACCAGGATCCGCTTCCGCTCGCGGGCCGCCTGGCGGACCAGCCCGTGCACCGGCATGCCGCCCGTGTCGACGGTCGCGCCCTGCGCCGAGCCGTAGCCGGCGATGAACGCGAGTCCCTTCGCGGGAACGGTGGTGCGCAGGGTCGCGCTGTCCTCCTCCGGGTCGGCCAGGAAGAACGCGCCGTACTGGGCGTTCACCAGCGGGGTCAGCTCGCGCAGGATCAGGTCCGCGACCTCCATCAGGTCCCGGTGTCCCTGCATCAGGGCGGCGAGGCGGGCCAGGTTGGACTCCAGCCAGTCCTTTGCGCGGGTCGTCTCACGGAGGTTGGCCACCATCAGGTTGATGTTGTCCTTGAGCTCGGCGACCTCGCCCTGGGTCTCCACGGTGATCGAGCGGGACATGTCGCCCTGCGCCACGGCGGAGGCCACCTCGGCGATGGCGCGGACCTGGGTGGTGAGGTTCGACGCGAGTTCGTTCACGTTCGTCGTCAGGCGCTTCCAGGTGCCGTAGACGCCCTCCACCCGGGCCTGGCCGCCGAGTTGGCCCTCGCTGCCCACCTCGCGGGCCACGCGCGTGACCTCGGAGGAGAAGGAGGACAGGGTGTCGACCATCGTGTTGATGGCGGTCTTCAGCTCCAGGATCTCGCCGCGCGCGTCCACGTCGATCTTCTTGGAGAGGTCGCCGTTGGCGACGGCGGTGGTGACCTGGGCGATGTTCCGCACCTGCGAGGTCAGGTTGTCCGCCATGTAGTTGACGTTGTCCGTCAGGTCCCGCCAGACGCCGGAGACGCCCAGCACCTGGGCGCGTCCGCCGAGCCGGCCGTCGGTGCCGACCTCGCGGGCCACGCGGGTGACCTCGTCGGCGAAGGCGCGCAGCTGCTCCACCATCGTGTTGACGGTGTCCTTCAGTTCGAGGATCTCGCCGCGCGCGTCGACGGTGATCTTCTTGGAGAGGTCGCCGTTGGCGACGGCGGTGGTGACCTGGGCGATGTTCCGCACCTGTGAAGTCAGGTTCAACGCCATGAAGTTGACGTTGTCGGTGAGGTCTTTCCAGACGCCGGAGACGCCGCGGACCTGCGCCTGGCCGCCGAGGTTTCCTTCGGTGCCGACCTCGCGGGCGACGCGGGTGACTTCGTCGGCGAAGGCGGAGAGCTGGTCGACCATCGTGTTGATGGTGGACTTCAGCTCCAGGATCTCGCCCTTCGCCTCGACCGTGATCTTCTTGCCGAGGTCGCCCTGGGCCACGGCCGTGGACACCAGGGCGATGTTCCGCACCTGTGAAGTCAGGTTGTCGGCCATGAAGTTGACGTTGTCGGTGAGGTCCTTCCAGACGCCGGAGACGCCGCGGACCTGGGCCCGCCCGCCGAGGTTTCCTTCGGTGCCGACCTCGCGGGCGACGCGGGTGACTTCGTCGGCGAAGGCGGAGAGCTGGTCGACCATCGTGTTGATGGTCGACTTCAGCTCCAGGATCTCGCCCTGGGCGTCCACCGTGATCTTCTGCGAGAGGTCGCCGTTGGCGACGGCGGTGGTGACCTGGGCGATGTTCCGCACCTGCGAAGTCAGGTTCGAGGCCATGAAGTTGACGTTGTCGGTGAGGTCCTTCCAGACGCCGGACACACCGCGCACCTGCGCCCGCCCGCCCAACTGCCCCTCGGTGCCGACCTCTCGGGCCACGCGGGTCACCTCGTCCGCGAAGGCCGACAACTGGTCGACCATCGTGTTCACGGTGAGCTTCAGCTCCAGCAGCTCGCCGGTCGCCTCGACCGTGACCGTGCGGGTCAGGTCGCCGCGGGCCACCGCCGTGGTCACCAGCGCGATGTCACGCACCTGGGCGGTCAGCCGGGACGCCATCGTGTTGACCGCCTCGGTGACATCCCGCCAACTGCCCGACAGGCCGGTCACCTTGGCCCGTCCGCCGAGCCGTCCCTCGGTGCCGACCTCGCGGGCGACCCGGGTCACCTCGCCGGTGAACAGGGAGAGTTGGTCCACCATCTTGTTCACGGCCCGGCCGAGCCGTCGTAGATCACCGCGCAACTGCCGGTTGCCGTCGTGCAGATCGACCCGCTGGGTGAGGTCGCCGCCGGCCACCGCGTCCAGCACGCGCGTGGCGTTGGCGGCCGGGGCCACCAGGGCGTCCAGCAGCTGGTTCACCTCGTTGACCCGGGACGTCCAGGCGCCCTGGCCCGGGCTGGCCGAGAGGCGTTCGTCGAGCCTGCCGTGCCGGACCAGCTCGCGTCGTACGCGCTGCACTTCCGTGTTGAAGTGATTGCTGCGGTCCATGATCTGGTTGAAGACGGTGGCGAGCTCGGCCACCAGCCCATGGCCGGATTCCGGCACCTTCGAGAGATCCCCGTCCCGGGCCGCTGTCATCGCGGCAAGCAGCGGGCGCAAGTCCGATGCTCGAATCTGTCCGTCTTCGAGCACTCGCGTAGCACTGTTCTCACTCATGGCGGCCCACTTCGGTAACTCGGCGCTTATGGGCGTGGCCAGTCTGTCACTCTGTCCGCATCGATCGAGGTGAATTCGTCCGAACTGCTCGGGGAGCTGGACATGGGGGCCATTCCGATGCAACGGGAGACACATCCCCGTGCCTCTGATGCACCTGGGCCGGGGGGCGCGCACCCGCGCGCGGAGGTGGGCACGACCCTCTGCGGAAGTCCCCTCGCGCCCGGTTCCGCCCGCGCACTGCTGCGTGCCGCACTCGCCGAGTGGACCGAGCTGGGCCTGCCCGGCACCGAACACCTCACCGAGCGGCTCGCCGACGACGCCGTCGTGGTCGTCAGCGAACTCGTCACCAACGCCGTCGTGCACGCCGGCACCGACGTCGGGCTCGGGTGCCGGCTGGAGGCGGCGACCGGTGACCTGGTCGTCGAGGTCTCCGACCACCACCCCTCGCGCGCCCCGCGCGACAGCGACGGCGAACCGTCGTACGAGACACCGGAGTACGGCCGCGGCCTGCGCCTGGTCGCCACGCTCTCGGAGGACTGGGGCGTCACCTACCGCCGGGGCGCCAAGACGGTGTGGGCGCGACTGCCCGCCGAGCCGCCGGGGGCGTACGACGGAGAGTGCAGCCTCCATGTCGCCGACTTCCTGGCCCCCGAACCGCAACAGGCCGAGCGGGACCGGGAGTGGCTCAACCGCGGCGCCCTGTCCTTTCTCGCCGAGGCCTCCGACCTGCTCGCCGGACAGCTCGACGAGGACCTGGTCGCCGCGCTCGCCGGACAGCTGATCGTGCCGCGCCTCGCCGAGTGGTGCGCGGTGTGGCTGGAGGACGAGGTGACGGGGCGCGGCGGCTGGTCCGACGGGGTCTCCGGAACCGGGCCACGGCTCGCCCGGGTCTGGCACAGCAGCGAGAACCGCATCGAGGAGCTGCGCCGGGCCCTGGAGAAGGACCCGCCGCGCGCCCCCGACCCCGTCCGCTCCGGTCCCGTCTCCTACCCCTGGCCCGGCGACGCGCTCGGCCCGCGCGCGGAACACGGCTCGGCGCTGGCGTACCGGCTGATCGCGGGCGGCCGGCCGCTCGGCACGCTCGTCATCGGACGGTCCGGGGCGGTCCGCTTCCCCGACGAGATCACGGGGCTCGTCGAGGACCTCGGCCGCCGGGTGGCGCTCGCGATCGGCGCCGCCCGCCAGTACGCCCGCCAGGCCACCATCAGCGCCGTGCTCCAGCGCGGGCTGCTGCCCGGCGCCGTCGCGGAGATCCCCGGCGTGCACAGCGCGCTCGTCTACGAACCCTGCGACAAGGGCGGACCCAGCGGCGACTTCTACGACCTCTTCCCGGCCGGCGACGGCCGCTGGTGCTTCGCGGTCGGCGATGTGCAGGGCAAGGGCCCCGAGGCCGCCGTGGTGATCGGCCTGGCCCGCCCGTGGCTGCGGCTGCTGGCCCGCGAGGGCTACCGCGTCGCCGATGTCCTCGACCGCCTCAACCAGCTCCTCCTCGACGACGCCACCGAGGCCGCGGACGCGGCGGCCCGCGTGCTGGTGGCGGCGGGCGCCCGGCCGATCGGCCCCGGCGAGGGCCCGCAGACCCGCTTCCTCTCCCTTCTGTACGGCGAACTGGTCCCCTTCGACGGCGGCGTACGCTGCACGCTCGCGTCCGCGGGTCATCCGCTGCCGCTGCTGCTCGGCCCGGACGGTTCCGTCCGTACGGTCGCCCGCCCGCAGACCCTCCTCGGCGTCGTCGAGGACGAGACGTACACGAGCGAGACCTTCGAGCTGGGCCCGGGCGACACCCTGCTCTGTGTGACCGACGGAGTGACGGAGCGGCGCTCCGGCTCACGCCAGTTCGACGACGGCGACGGGCTGGCGGACGCGCTGGCGGGGTGCGTGGGGCTCAGCGCCGAGCTGATCGCGGAGCGGATCCGGAGGCTGGTGCACGAGTTCGGGGGCAGACCGCCGGAGGACGATCTGGCGCTGCTGGTGCTGCAAGCCGAGTAGGGGTGCCGGTGCTGGACAATGGAAGGCATGCCTTCCGCACTTCCCGACGGCGAGCCCGTCCCCGACGACGGCGCGCTGCCCACCCCCGCGCTCGCCGGCGCCGCCGACCGCCCCCTCGGGTTCTATCTGCACGTCCCGTACTGCGCCACCCGCTGCGGCTACTGCGACTTCAACACCTACACGGCGACCGAGCTGCGCGGCACGGGCGGCGTCCTCGCCTCCCGTGACAACTACGCCGACACCCTGATCGACGAGGTCCGGCTGGCGAGGAAGGTGCTGGGCGACGATCCGCGCCCCGTCCGGACGGTCTTCGTCGGAGGCGGTACGCCGACACTGCTGGCCGCCGGCGATCTCGTACGCATGCTGGGCGCGATCCGCGACGAGTTCGGCCTGGCACCCGACGCCGAGATCACGACGGAGGCGAACCCGGAGTCGGTGGACCCCGCCTATCTGGCGACGCTCCGCGAGGGCGGCTTCAACCGGATCTCCTTCGGCATGCAGAGCGCGAAGCAGCACGTCCTGCGCGTGCTGGACCGGACGCACACTCCGGGACGCCCTGAGGCGTGTGTGACGGAGGCCCGGGCGGCGGGTTTCGGCCACGTCAACCTGGATCTGATCTACGGCACCCCGGGCGAGTCGGACGACGACTGGCGGGCCTCTCTGGAGGCGGCGATCGGCGCCGGACCGGACCATGTCTCGGCCTACGCCCTGATCGTCGAGGAGGGCACGCAGCTGGCTCGGCGCATCCGCCGGGGCGAGGTTCCGATGACCGACGACGACGTCCACGCGGACCGGTATCTGATCGCGGAGTCGGTGCTGTCGGAGGCCGGCTTCGAGTGGTACGAGGTGTCGAACTGGGCGACGTCGGATGCGGGGCGCTGCCTGCACAACGAGCTGTACTGGCGCGGCGCCGACTGGTGGGGGGCCGGGCCCGGGGCACACAGCCATGTGGGCGGGGTGCGGTGGTGGAACGTCAAGCATCCGGGCGCTTACGCGGGAGCCCTGGCGGAGGGGCGGTCGCCGGGGGCCGGACGTGAGGTGCTGTCCGAGGAGGACCGGCGGGTGGAGCGGATTCTGCTGGAGCTGAGGCTGCGGGAGGGGGCGCCCCTGTCGCTGCTGCGCCCCGACGGCCTGACCGCCTCGCGGCGGGCTCTGCGGGAGGGGCTGCTTCAGGAAGGGCCGTACGCGGAGGGGCGTGCGGTGTTGACGCTTCGGGGGCGGTTGCTGGCGGACGCGGTGGTCAGGGACTTGGTGGACTGATCACCACGGCGGGTGAACGGTATTTCACCCGTCGTGCGCTATCCCTCGCCCCCCGTGACGAAGTCGATCAGCTCCTCCACCCGCCCCAGCAACTCCGGCTCAAGGTCCCGATAGGACCCCACCCGTCCCAGAATCCGCTGCCAGGCCGCACCGGTGTTTTCCGGCCAACCCAGCGCACGGCACACCCCCGTCTTCCAGTCCTGTCCGTGCGGGATCCGCGGCCATCCCGCGATCCCCAGCGAGGACGGCTTCACGGCCTCCCAGATGTCGATGTAAGGGTGGCCGACGATCAGGGCGTGCCCGCTCGTCACCGACTCCGCGATGCGCCACTCCTTCGTGCCCGGCACGAGGTGGTCCACCAGCACGCCCAGCCGTGCGTCCGGGCCCGGTGCGAACTCGGCCACGATCGAGGGCAGGTCGTCGATGCCCTCCAGGTACTCCACGACGACGCCCTCGATGCGCAGATCGTCGCCCCAGACCTTCTCGACGAGTTCCGCGTCGTGCCGGCCCTCGACGTAGATGCGCCCGGCGCGGGCGACACGCGCGCGTGCGCCGGGGACGGCGACCGAGCCGGAGGCCGTACGGGTGGGACGTACCGGACCGGCGGCGGGCTTCACCAGCGTCACCACTCGGCCCTCCAGCAGGAACCCGCGCGGCTCCAGCGGAAACACCCGGTGCTTGCCGAAGCGGTCCTCCAGCGTCACCGTGCCCGCCTCGCAGCGGATCACCGCGCCGCAGAAACCGCTGCCGGGCTCCTCGACCACCAGGCCGGGATCGGCGGGGACCTCGGGGACGGGCTTGGGCTTCTTCCACGGTGGGGTCAGGTCCCGAGAGTACTGGCGCATTCGGATGACGATAGGAGAAGCCGGCGGGCCGCGGTCACGACACGCCGAATTCCCTCGCCAGGGCGTTCCGTTGCGCTCGTACGAACGCCGCGTCCACCACCGCTCCGTGACCGGGCACGTACAGCGCGTCCTCGCCGCCGAGATCCAGCAGCCGGTCCAGGGCCGCGGGCCAGTGCGTCGGTACGGCGTCCGGGCCCGCCTGCGGCTCGCCGGACTCCTCGACCAGGTCGCCGCAGAAGACCACCTCGGGGTCGCCGGGGACGAGGACGGCGAGGTCGTGCGCGGTGTGGCCGGGGCCGACGTTGGCGAGGAGGACCTGACGGCCGCTGCCCAGGTCGAGGGTCCACTCGCCGGAGACATGGTGGCGGGGCGGCGTGAGGGCCGCCACGGCCTCGTCCGCCGGTCCGGCGTCCAGACCGTGGCGTACGGCGTCCGCGCGCAGCTCCTCGCGGCCGGCGTGCGTGTACACGGTGTCGATGCCCACGGCGGCGTACAGCTCCGCGCCCGCGAACGCCGCCGCCCCGAAGACATGGTCGAAGTGCGGATGCGTGAGCGCGAGGTGGGTCACACGGTGCCCGGCGAGCTCCTCGGCCCCGGCACGCACGCGTGCGCCCTCCGCCAGGCTCGATCCCGCGTCGATGACCAGGGCCGCGCCCGTCCCGACGACCAGCCCCACCGTGCAGTCCCACACCGGCAGCCGACACCGTCCCACCCCGGCCGCCAGCGGCTCCCACCCCAGCTCTTCCCAAGTCACCTTCATAGGGCGACGCTAGCGGGGACCCTGAGTCGCAGCACGACGTCGCAGGACCGGCCTTGCCCGGGGCGTACCCCACGGCCGTACACTGGGCCGGGGAACTCTGGCACTCGTAAGTGAAGAGTGCCAGGCGAGGCGCCGAGAGGACGACTTCTGGAGGTGTGCGCAGTGCTGAGTGAACGCAGGCTTCAGGTGCTGCGCGCGATCGTCCAGGACTATGTCGGCACGGAGGAGCCGGTCGGCTCCAAGGCGCTCACCGAGCGGCACAACCTCGGTGTCTCCCCGGCGACCGTGCGCAATGACATGGCCGCCCTGGAGGACGAGGGGTTCATCGCCCAGCCGCACACCAGCGCCGGGCGGATTCCGACGGACAAGGGCTACCGCCTCTTCGTCGACAAGCTGGCCGGCGTCAAGCCGATGAGCGCGCCCGAGCGGCGTGCCATCCACAACTTCCTCGACGGCGCCGTCGATCTCGACGACGTGGTGGCCCGGACCGTGCGGCTGCTGGCGCAGCTGACGCGGCAGGTCGCCATCGTGCAGTACCCGTCACTCACCCGCTCCACCGTGCGGCACGTGGAACTGCTCTCGCTCGCCCCCGCGCGCGTGATGCTCGTGCTGATCACGGACACCGGGCGGGTCGAGCAGCGCATGGTCGACTGTCCGGCGCCGTTCGGGGAGGCATCTCTCGCCGATCTACGCGCGCGGCTCAACAGCCGGGTCGCCGGACGGCGGTTCGCCGATGTCCCGCTGTTGGTCGAGGACCTGCCCGAGGGCTTCGACGTCGAGGACCGCGGTACGGTCTCGACGGTGCTCTCCACCCTCCTGGAGACCCTCGTCGAGGAGAACGAAGAGCGGCTGATGATCGGCGGCACCGCCAATCTGACCCGCTTCGGGCATGACTTTCCCCTCACGATCCGGCCGGTGCTCGAGGCGCTGGAGGAGCAGGTCGTGCTCCTCAAGTTGCTTGGTGAGGCCGGGGATTCGGGCATGACCGTACGCATCGGTCATGAGAACGCCTATGAGGGACTCAACTCCACGTCCGTCGTGTCGGTCGGCTACGGTTCGGGCGGCGAGGCAGTCGCCAAGCTCGGCGTGGTCGGACCGACCCGCATGGATTACCCGGGAACGATGGGAGCGGTACGCGCAGTGGCACGGTACGTCGGACAGATCCTGGCGGAGTCGTAAGTGGCCACGGACTACTACGCCGTTCTCGGCGTGCGCCGCGACGCGTCGCAGGAAGAGATCAAGAAGGCCTTCCGGCGGCTCGCACGCGAGCTGCACCCGGACGTCAACCCCGATCCGAAGACCCAGGAGCGGTTCAAGGAGATCAACGCCGCTTACGAGGTGCTGTCGGACCCGCAGAAGAAGCAGGTCTACGACCTCGGCGGCGACCCGCTCTCGCAGGCCGGCGGCGCCGGTGGCGCGGGCGGCTTCGGCGCGGGCGGCTTCGGGAACTTCTCGGACATCATGGACGCGTTCTTCGGTACGGCGTCCCAGCGGGGCCCGCGGTCCCGTACGCGGCGCGGCCAGGACGCGATGATCCGGCTGGACATCGAGCTCGACGAGGCGGCCTTCGGTACGACGAAGGACATCCAGGTCGACACGGCGATCGTCTGCTCGACCTGCAACGGCGAGGGCGCGGCGCCGGGGACCAGTGCCCAGACGTGTGACATGTGCCGCGGTCGCGGTGAGGTGTCGCAGGTCACCCGGTCCTTCCTGGGCCAGGTCATGACGTCCCGCCCCTGCCCCCAGTGCCAGGGCTTCGGCACCGTCGTCCCGACCCCGTGCCCGGAGTGCGCGGGTGACGGGCGGGTCCGCTCCCGTCGCACCCTGACGGTCAAGATCCCGGCCGGCGTCGACAACGGCACCCGTATCCAGCTCGCGGGCGAGGGCGAGGTCGGCCCCGGTGGCGGTCCCGCCGGTGACCTGTACGTCGAGATCCACGAGCTGCCGCACTCGACCTTCCAGCGGCGCGGCGACGACCTGCACTGCACGGTCACCATCCCGATGACGGCGGCGTCCCTCGGCACGAAGGTCCCGCTGGAGACCCTGGACGGCATGGAGGAGGTCGACATCCGGCCCGGCACCCAGTCCGGCCAGTCGATCCCGCTGCACGGCCGGGGCGTCACGCATCTGCGGGGCGGCGGCCGCGGCGACCTCATCGTCCACGTCGAGGTCACCACCCCGACCAAGCTGGACCCCGAGCAGGAACGCCTCCTCCGCGAGCTCGCCAAGCTGCGCGGCGAGGAGCGGCCCACGGGGCAGTTCCAGCCGGGGCAGCAGGGCTTGTTCTCGCGGTTGAAGGATGCCTTCAACGGTCGTTGACGGTGCTTGGGGAGGGGGCTGGCCACTTGCTGACGTTGGTGGCCGGAGGCCTGCCGGGGGTCCGGCCCGCCGCGTAGCGGCAATCGGACGCAGCGTCCCCCGGGTAGGCACAGTCAGCCGGGGCAGCAGGGCTTGTTCTCGCGGCTGAAGGATGCCTTCAACGGTCGTTAGTCCGGGGATGCCGTTGGCCTATGCCGAGGGGAAGGCCGGATTCGGACTTGTTCGGAGGACGTGACAACATGCCGTCATGTCCTCCGCACTGACCGATCTCTTCCCTCATCCGATCGTGCAGGCCCCCATGGCGGGCGGAGTCTCCGTCCCGCATCTCGCGGCCGCCGTGTCCGAGGCCGGCGGGCTCGGGTTCCTGGCCGCCGGGTACAAGACCGCCGACGGTCTGTACCAGGAGATCAAGCAGCTGCGCGGGATCACGAGCCGCCCCTTCGGCGTGAACCTGTTCATGCCGCAGCCGGAGTACGCGGACCCGGCCGCCGTCGACGTCTACGCCCACCAGCTGGCCGGCGAGGCCGCCTGGTACGAGACGGAGCTCGGCGACCCGGAGAGTGGCCGCGACGACGGCTACGACGTCAAGCTCGCCGTCCTGCTCGACAACCCGGTGCCGGTGGTCTCCTTCCACTTCGGCGTGCCCAGCCGGGACGTCCTGGACTCCCTGCGCCGCGCCGGCACCTTCACCCTGGTCACCGCGACCACCGCCGAGGAGGCCCTCGCCGTGCAGCGGGCCGGTGCCGACGGGGTGGTCGTGCAGGGCGTCGAGGCCGGCGGCCATCAGGGCACCCACCGGGACGTCCAGGAGACGGACGGCGGTGGCATCGGCCTGCTGTCGCTGATCGCGCAGGTCCGGGAGACCGTGTCGCTGCCGCTGGTCGCCGCCGGCGGCCTGATGCGCGGCAGCCAGATCGCCGCCGTCCTCGCCGCGGGCGCCGCTGCGGCCCAGCTCGGCACGGCGTTCCTCGCCACGCCCGAGTCCGGCGCCAACGCCGTGCACAAGCAGGCGCTGACCAACCCCCTGTTCGTCCGTACGGAGTTGACGCGGGCGTTCTCCGGACGCCCGGCCCGCGGTCTGGTCAACCGCTTCATGCGCGAGCACGGCCCGTACGCGCCCGCCGCGTACCCGGAGATCCACCACCTCACCTCGCCGCTGCGCAAGGCGGCCGCCAAGGCGGGCGACGCGCAGGGCATGGCGCTGTGGGCGGGACAGGGCCACCGGATGGCCCGCGAGCTGCCCGCCGGACAGCTGGTGGAGGTGCTGGCCGCCGAGATCCAGGCCGCGACGACAGCGTTGTCGGCCTTTCCCCCCACCGGCGGCGGTGCACGATGACCGCCCCCGTTTTCGTCGTCGACCAACTCCAGGGAGTCGGGGCCGAGTTCGTGCTCGACGGCCCCGAAGGACGGCACGCCGTCTCCGTGAAGCGGCTGCGTGCCGGGGAGGCCGTCGTCCTCACGGACGGCGCCGGGCGCTGGGCCGAGTGCGAGGTGGTCGCCGCCGAGGGCAAGGACCGGCTCGTCGTCCGCCCGCACGGGGTACGCGAGGAGCCGGAGGCGACCCCCCGCATCACGGTCGTCCAGGCCCTCCCCAAGGGCGACCGCGGTGAACTCGCCGTCGAGACCATGACCGAGGTCGGCGTGGACGCGATCGTCCCGTGGGCGGCCTCCCGCTGCATCACGCAGTGGAAGGGCGAGCGTGGCCTGAAGGCGCTGACCAAGTGGCGGGCGACGGCGCGCGAGGCGGGCAAGCAGTCACGCCGGGTGCGTTTCCCGGAGGTCGCGGACGCGGCGACCTCCAAGCAGGTCGAGGCACTTCTGGCGAAGGCCGACTTCGCCGCCGTACTGCATGAAAGCGGTAGGGAACCGCTGGCCGGTGTCGAACTCCCCGCCGAGGGTGAGATCGTGTTGGTCGTGGGGCCCGAAGGGGGCGTCGCTCCCGAGGAGTTGGCGCTGTTCGAGGAGGCCGGTGCGCGGGCGTACCGGCTCGGGCCCAGTGTGCTGCGTACGTCCACCGCCGGGACCGCGGCGGCGGCCCTGCTCCTCGGCCGAACCGGCCGGTGGTCCTGAACACCCGGGAGTGGGTCATGGAACTCGCCCAAGTACGACTGCTCGTCACCGACTTCGCCACCTGCTACCGCTTCTACGCCGACGTCCTCGGCCTCAAGCCGCAGTCGGGGGCGACCGAGGGCCCGTACGAGAAGTTCAGTCCCGCGACCGGCGCCGCGGGGATCGCGCTCCAGGACCGGGCGATGATGGCCGAGGTCCTCGGTGAGCTGGGTGACACCGCCACGGGCCATCGCTCCCTGGTCGTCCTGCGCGTCGACGACCTGGACACGTACTGCGACCGCATCACCGCCCGCGGCGCCACCCTCCTCCACGGCCCGACCCACACGACGGCCCGCCTGCGGGTCGCCCACCTCAAGGACCCGGAGGGCAACCTCGTCGAGCTTCAGGAGTGGTTGCTGCTGCATACCTGAGGCGGCGTCACTCGACTGTGACTCGACGGTGGCGTGAGTGGCCGTATGCGCCCTTCCGCGTCGGCCGGGACAGTGGGAGGCTGCCGTCCATGGGGGCATTGAGGCGGGTTTGGGATCGCCCGCGTATGCAGCGGACGGCTGCCGTGGCGGGGATCGTCGTGGTCGCCGTCGGCACCGCGGTCGCCTGTGATCCGGCCGGGCTGAGTTCCGCGACGGTGGCGTACACGACCGACCAGACCGTCACCAAGGAACTGGAACGGCAGCACGCGAACGTGAGCTGGCTCAGCTGTACGGCCACGTTCGACGACGGCAACAAGGCCAATACGCCGGGAAGTTCGACCCCGACCGCGAACACCGTCGCCACCGTCGACTGCCAGGGGCGCACCGACCAGGGCCAGGACATCACCGTCACCGGCAAGGTGACCCGCGCGGTCAACGGCAAGTGCGTACGCGGAGACCTCACCGCCAAGATCGACGGCAAGGAGTGGTTCCACGTCGAGGGGCTCGGCGACTGCGACGCGGTGAACACCCCGCCGGTCAACAACCCGCAGCAGCCCGGGGCCACGGTCACGGTCACCGAGACCAAGACCCTGTGGTGCAAGGAGCAGCCGGACTGCTGGCCCGAGGGCAAGTAAGCGGAGCGCTCCGCGGGTGGTGCCGTGATGTGTTGTTTTTCGTCTGCGGGTGCGTCGTGGCTGGTCGCGCAGTTCCCCGCGCCCCTTCGGGGGCGCTGCCGAGCCGCCGGGCCCGTTCACGGTGGGCAAGTGATCCAAAGGTCTGTCCAGTGGCGCCGGCCCTGCATAGGGTGATCGGGTGACAGAGCCTGCATCCGCTGCGTATCTCCGCTTCCCGCACCTGCACGGCGACCTGGTCGCCTTCACCGCCGAGGACGACGTCTGGCTCGCGCCCCTCGACGGCGGCCGGGCCTGGCGGGTCAGCGCCGACAATGTGCCGGTCACCCTGCCGCGTATCTCGCCCGACGGGACGACGGTGGCGTGGACCTCCACCCGCGACGGCGCCCCCGAGGTGCACATCGCTTCCGTCGACGGCGGTCCCGCCAAGCGCCTGACGTACTGGGGCAGTTCGCGCACCCAGGTGCGCGGCTGGACCCCCGACGGCCAGGTCCTCGCCGTCACCACCCATGGCCAGGCCAACCTCCGCCGCAGCTGGGCGCACGCCGTCCCGCTCGACGGCGGACCGTCGACCGTCCTGCCGTACGGCTGGGTCGGCCATGTCGCCTACGGCCCGAACGCCGTGCTGCTCTCCTCGCCCATGGGCCGGGAGGCGGCCTGGTGGAAGCGGTACCGGGGCGGTACGGCGGGGAAGCTGTGGATCGACCGGTCCGCCGAAGGTGACGAAGGTGCCGGCGAGTTCGTCCGGCTGCACTCGGATCTCGACGGCAACATCGAGTTCCCGGTGTGGGCGGGCGAGCGGATCGCGTTCCTCTCCGACCACGAGGGCGTCGGGGCGCTGTACTCCTCCCTCGCCGACGGTTCGGAGCTACGGCGGCACACTCCGGTCGAGGGCTTCTACGCCCGGCACGCCTCCGGTGACGGCACCCGTGTCGTCTACTCCTGCGCCGGTGAACTCTGGGTCCTGGACGACCTCGACGGCGCCGAGCCGCGCAAGCTCGACATCCGGCTGGGCGGGCAGCGCACCGACCGGCAGCCGTACCCGGTGAACGCGGCCCGCTGGTTCGGGTCGGCCTCTCCCGACCACACCGCGCGCGGCAGCGCGGTCGCCGTGCGCGGCGCCGTGCACTGGGTCACCCACCGCTCGGGCCCGGCCCGCGCCCTCGCCGCCGAGCCCGGCGTACGGGCCCGGCTGCCGCGCACCTTCCGCGCGGACGGCGAGGAGTGGGTGGTGTGGGTGACGGACGCCGAGGGCGACGACGCCCTGGAGTTCGCCCCGGCGACCGGACTCGCGCCGGGCGCGACCCCGCGCCGGCTCGCCGCCGGGCAGCTCGGCCGCGTCCTCGCCCTCGCGATGGCGCCCGACGGCAGCCGCGCCGCCGTGGCCTCGCACGACGGACGCGTCCTGCTCGTCGAACGCGAGACGGGCGAGGTGCGCGAGGTCGACCGCAGCGAGGACGGCGACGCCTCCGGCCTGGTCTTCTCACCGGACTCCGCGTGGCTGGCCTGGTCGCACCCCGGCCCGCGCCCGCTGCGCCAGCTCAAGCTCGCCAACACCACCGACCTGTCGGTCACCGAGGCGACCCCGCTGCGCTTCCAGGACTACGCGCCCGCCTTCACCCTCGACGGCAAGCACCTCGCCTTCCTGTCGACGCGCTCCTTCGACCCGGTCTACGACGAGCACGTCTTCGACCTGGCGTTCGTGGTCGGCGCCCGCCCGCACCTGATCACGCTGGCCGCGACGACCCCGTCGCCGTTCGGCCCGCAGCGGCACGGCCGCCCCTTCGACGCGCCGGACAAGGACGAGACCCCGGACAGCGAGGGCGCCCCGACCACCCGCGTCGACCTGGAGGGCCTCGCCGACCGGATCGTGCCGTTCCCGGTCGAGGCCGCCCGCTACTCCGGCCTGCGCGCCGCGAAGGACGGCGTGCTGTGGCTGCGCCACCCGGTGCGCGGGGCGCTGGGCGCCACCCGGGCCAACCCGGACGACCCCGACCCGAAGTCCGAGCTGGAGCGGTACGACCTCGTCCAGCGGCGCGTGGAGCATCTCGCGGACGACGCCGACCACTTCAGGGTCAGCGGCGACGGCAAGCGGGTCCTGCTGTGGACCGACGGCAAGCTGAAGGTCGTCCCCAGCGATCGGCGCGCCGGGAACGACGACGACAGCGACAGCAACATCACCGTCGACCTCGGCCGGGTACGCCAGACCGTCGACCCGGCGGCCGAGTGGCGGCAGATGTACGAGGAGAACGGCCGCATCATGCGGGACAACTTCTGGCGTCCCGACCTCAGCGGCGTCGACTGGACCGGCGTCCTCGACCGCTACCGCCCCCTCCTCGACCGGGTCGCCACCCACGACGACCTGGTCGACCTGCTGTGGGAGGTGCACGGCGAGCTGGGCACCTCGCACGCGTACGTCATGCCGCGCGGCGGCCACGGCGGGGACCGGCAGGGGCTGCTCGGCGCCGACATCTCCCGCGGCCCGGACGGCAGCTGGCGCATCGACCGGATCCTGCCCTCGGAGACGTCCGACCCGCAGGCCCGCGCACCGCTCGCCGCACCCGGCGTGGCGGTGCGGGCAGGAGACGCGATCGTGGCGGTGAACGGCGTCCCGGTCGACCCGGTGACCGGACCCGGCCCCCTCCTCGTCGGTACGGCCGGCAAGCCGGTCGAGCTGACGGTGTCGCCCTCCGGCGGCGGCGAGCCCCGGCACGCCGTGGTCGTCCCGGTCGCCGACGAGGAGCCGCTCCGCTACC
This sequence comes from Streptomyces sp. NPDC051963, assembly GCF_044593495.1. NCBI lineage: Bacteria > Bacillati > Actinomycetota > Actinomycetes > Kitasatosporales > Streptomycetaceae > Streptomyces > Streptomyces sp. NPDC051963. The sequence continues at coordinate 264,638 of NZ_JBIUCC010000002.1, forward strand.
ACGCCTGGGTCGCCGACCGGCGGGCCTACGTCCACGAACGCTCCGGCGGCCGACTCGGCTACCTCCACGTGCCCGACATGCAGGCGCCGGGCTGGGCCCAGATCCACCGCGACCTCCGGGTGGAGGTCGCCCGGGAGGGGCTGATCGTCGACGTCCGTGAGAACCGGGGCGGCCACACCTCCCAACTGGTCGTCGAGAAGCTCGCCCGGCGCATCGTCGGCTGGGCGTCCCCGCGCGGCATGCGGCCCTACAGCTACCCCGAGGACGCCCCGCGCGGCCCCGTCGTCGCCGTCGCCAACGAGTACTCAGGTTCCGACGGCGACATCGTCAACGCCGCGATCAAGGCGCTCGGCATCGGCCCGGTGGTGGGCACCCGCACCTGGGGCGGCGTCATCGGCATCGACAACCGCTACCGACTGGTCGACGGCACGCTCGTCACCCAGCCCAAGTACGCGTTCTGGCTGGAGAACTACGGCTGGGGCGTGGAGAACCACGGGGTGGATCCGGACGTGGAGGTCGTGCAGCGCCCGCAGGACTACGCGGCGGGCCGGGACGTCCAGCTGGACGAGGCGGTGCGGCTGGCCTTGGCGGCACTGGAGGAACGGCCGGCGAAAACTCCGCCGAGCCTGCCCGCCTAGGGGCGCGACCGGCCACGGACCACCCGCACCCGACGACGATACGATGCACCGTGTAAACCGCCGCCCAACCTCCGGAGGGACCATGGCTGGGGAGCCGCAGGACGACTGCCTGTTCTGCAAGATCGCCGAGGGGCACATCCCGGCGACGATCGTCCGAGAGACGGAGACCACGGTCGCCTTCCGTGACATCAACCCCCAGGCGCCCAGCCATGTCCTGGTGATTCCCAAGGCCCACTACGCGAACGCCGCCGAACTCGCCACCGCCGCACCCGAACTCGCCGCGGACATACTGCGTGAGACCAAGGCGGTGGCCGACGAGGAAAAGCTGGAGAGCTACCGCATCGTCTTCAACACCGGCACCGGCGCCGGCCAGACCGTCTTCCACGCCCACGCCCATGTCCTCGGCGGTCGCGGCATGCAGTGGCCGCCCGGGTAACTCGCCGTGTCCGTACGTGAATTGGTGGTCCTCGGCACGGCCAGCCAGGTCCCGACCCGGCACCGCAACCACAACGGCTATCTGCTCCGCTGGGACAGCGAGGGCATCCTGTTCGACCCCGGCGAGGGCACCCAGCGCCAGATGCTGCGCGCCGGGGTCGCCGCGCACGACCTGAACCGGATCTGTGTCACCCACTTCCACGGGGACCATTCGCTGGGCCTCGCCGGTGTCATCCAGCGCATCAACCTCGACCAGGTTCCGCACGAGATCACCGCCCACTACCCGAAGTCCGGGCAGCGCTTCTTCGACCGGCTGCGGTACGCCACCGCCTACCGGGAGACGGTCCCGCTCACCCAGGCACCCGTGGCCGCCGACGGCGTGCTCGCCGAGGCGCCCGCCTACACGCTGGAAGCCCGCAAGCTCTCCCACCCCGTCGAGTCCTACGGCTACCGCCTCGTCGAACCCGACGGCCGCCGTATGCTCCCCGACCGGCTCGCCGCGCACGGCATCAAGGGCCCGGACGTCGGCCGGATCCAGCGCGAGGGGGCCCTGGGCGGCGTGTCGCTGGAGGACGTCAGCGAGGTCCGGCGCGGACAGCGGTTCGCGTTCGTCATGGACACCCGGCTGTGCGAGGGGGCGTACGCCCTCGCCGAGGGCTGCGACCTGCTCGTCATCGAGTCCACGTTCCTCGACGAGGACGAGCGACTCGCCGTGGACCACGGTCATCTGACGGCCGGTCACGCGGCGCGGGTGGCCAAGGAGAGCGGCGTACGGCATCTCGTGCTCACCCACTTCAGCCAGCGGTACACCGACCCCGAAGAATTCGAGCGGCAGGCGCGGGCGGCCGGGTTCGAGGGGGAGCTGACCGTGGCGCACGATCTACTGCGAGTGCCGGTTCCGAAACGTCGGTAAGACGCCCGTACGATATTTCGATGCCCCTCCCCAAAGCAGAACTGCACCTCCATATCGAAGGCACGCTGGAGCCCGAGCTGGCTTTCGAGCTCGCCGCGCGCAACGGCGTCGAGCTCCGGTACGCCGACACCGAAGAGCTGCGCAAGGCGTACCTCTTCGATGATCTCCAGTCGTTCCTGAACCTGTACTACGAGCTCATGGCCGTCCTGCGGACGGAACAGGACTTCGAGGATCTCGCCGACGCCTATCTCGCCCGCGCCGCCGCGCAGGGTGTGCGGCATGCGGAGATCTTCTTCGACCCGCAGGCCCATATCGCCCGGGGGGTGGCGATGGGGACGGTCGTCGAGGGGCTGTCCCGTGCGCTGGAGCGCAGCGAGGAGACGCACGGGGTCTCCACGCAGCTGATCATGTGCTTCCTGCGCGACCAGCCCGCCGAGTCGGCCATGGCGACCCTTCAGGCGGCCAGGCCGTACCTCGACCGGATCGTCGGCATCGGACTCGACTCCGCCGAGGTCGGGCATCCGCCGGCGAAGTTCCGCGAGGTGTACGAGGCGGCGGCGGGGCTGGGGCTGCGGCGCGTCGCGCACGCGGGGGAGGAGGGGCCGCCGTCGTACATCGTCGAGGCCCTGGATCTGCTGGGAGTCGAGCGGATCGACCACGGGCTGCGCTGCATGGAGGACGAGGCACTCGTCGAGCGGCTGGTGCGAGATCGCGTGCCGCTGACCCTGTGCCCGCTGTCGAACGTCCGGCTGCGCACGGTCGATGTCCTCGGCGACCACCCGCTCCCCGCGATGCTCGACGCCGGGCTGCTGTGCACGGTCAACTCCGACGACCCGGCCTACTTCGGCGGCTATGTGGAAGACAACTTCGACGCGGTGCGCTCGGCGCTGGGCCTTGGCGAGGAACGGCTGCGTGAGCTGGCCCGCAACTCGTTCCTCGCGTCATTCCTGGAGCACGACGAGGAGCGGCGCGCGGGGTATCTCGCGGAGGTCGAGGCGTACGAGTTCGGCTGAGCAGTTTGGTTCCGTGCCGGCCGGTGGGGGCTGGTCGCGCAGTTCCCCGCGCCCCTGACGGGGCGCTGTACCCCACCGGTGTTCACCGGTCCCGCTGCGCTGGGCCGGGACTGCGGGCAGCGTGTCCAGCGGGATCTCGACGATCTCCGGCACCCGCGAGCGCCCGACGTGGAGCGCGACCGCCGTCATCGGCGCGGCGATGACGAGCAGGCCGATGGCGAGCATCGCGCCCATCGCCGGGAACCCCGCCTGCGCCGACAGCACGCTCCCCGCCAGCGGGCCCGCCGCCGTGCCCAGTGAGGACGCGGAGCCGACCAGGACTGCCCAACGGCCGCGTGGGTCGAGGGAGGCGGCGAGACCGATGACGTACGACAGGACGATCGGGTAGAGCGTGTTCCAGGCGATCTCGCCGGTCGCGAAGGTCGTCAGGTCGGTCGCGGACGCGCTGAGCACGATGCAGCCGGCGATGACGGCCGTACCGGCGCCGATCGGCAGGGCGAGCCCGAGACGGGGGCCCAGTGCGCTCGCCCCGACCACCCCGAGCAGTCCCGCGCCCAGCGCCACGGCGAACACCGCGCCGACGGTGACTTCGGAGAGGTGCGCCTGGGTCAGGCCGATGCGGCCGCTGACGCCCCAGAGGGAGTTCTGGGCGAGGGACCAGCACAGCAGGGTGGCGGCGAGGACGAGGCCGGAGCGCCGGTGGGGGAGCGGAGGCTTCTCGGGTCCGGTCGTCGGTTCGGGGCCCGACTCGTTCGGGAGTCGGGTGGTCACGGGCCATACCGCCAGAGCTGTGAGCGCGAGGGCGGCAAGCGGCTGACCGTGCCCGGGACCGAGGTGCGGGACCGTCAGATACACGGCGCCCGCGAGCGCGGAGACGCCGAGCAGCCCGAGCGTGGTGACGCGGTGCGGGTCGGGCCGGCCGGCGATCCCGGTGGCGGCGACGGCGGTGACCGTACCCGACCCGAAACCGCCGACGACCGCGCCCGCGACGACGGCCGGGACTGCGTGCGTGAGCGTGGCCCCGCCGTAGCCGCCGGCGGCGAGGGCGAGGCCGAGACGGGCGAGGGTGCGCGGGCCGATGCGGTCGACGCGGGAGGCGAGCAGGAAGCCCGCCGCCGCCGAACTCAGCAGCAGCGCACTGCCGATGGCGCCCGCCTGGGTGGTGGAGAGGGCGAGTCCCGAGTCGAGCCTGCCGACGGTGGTCGGGAGGAGGTACGGGGCGAGGTACCCGGCCGTGAAAAGGGCGACTAGGGCCTGTGGGCAGGCCCTAGGGGGCCAGGGCGTGGTGGTGCGGGCGAACACGGGCGTTCCCAGGGCATGCGAAAGGAGCGGCTCAACAGGGGGATTGGGCGACGACCGTCGACGGACAGGAACGCGCGGGCAATTTGTATCAAGCACGCGGTTCGGGAAAGAAGCCCGGGGGGTGTGATCTGAGGCACGTTCTGTTTGGTGGTGGGAATGCCGGGTAAACGAGCGCCTCCACGCCGGAAAGCCCAGGTGAACGGGCGGCCCCCGCGGGCACGCCCGGTGCGCCGGCTAACGCCAGTGCACCGCCCCGGCCCCCGACGGCACGACCGTCTCGATCTTCGCCCGGATCTCCCGCATCACCGCGACGATCTGCCCCTCGTGCTCGGGCGTCAGCCGGGCGACAGGCACCGAGCAGCTGATCGCGTCCTGGGCGGGGGAGTCGTACCGCAGCGCGAAGCCGAAACCGACGATGCCCGCGACGCCCTCCTCGCGGTCGATCGAGTAACCGCGGGTGCGGACCTCCGCGAGGTCGGCCGCCAAGGACTCCCGGGCGGTGTGCGTGTTGGGTGTGCGGGCCTCGTACGGCCCTTCCGGCAGCTCGGCGTCCGGCCGTTCGGCCAGCAGCGCCTTGCCGAGCGCGCCCACGTGCGCCGGCAGCCGCCGCCCGACCCGGCTGATCGTCCTCAGGTATTCGTGCGACTCGCGCGTCGCCAGATACGCCACGTCCCGGCCGTCCAGCCGGCCCAGATGGATCGTCTCGCCGAGCGCCTGGGACGCCTCGTCCAGATAGGGGCGTACGACCCTCACGCGCGGGTCGGAGTCGAGGTAGCTGGTGCCGGTGAGCAGGGCGCGGATGCCGATGCCGTAGAGGGAGCCGGTGACGTCCGTGCGCACCCAGCCGCGGGAGATCAGGGTCTGCAGGAGCGCGTACATGGAGCTGCGCGGCACCTCCAGCTCGTCCGCCAGCTCCTGGAGCCGGGCCGGGCGGTCACCGCGCGCGGCCAGCACTTCCAGCAACTCGACCGTTCGCGCCGCGGACTTCACCTCGCGGACGCCCCCTGTCTCTGACATGGGCCGATCGTAATCCGCGGCGGTCGGAACCATTGACGGTCCCTGTTCGCGTATCTAATCTCTGTCTTCATACGTGGATGACATCTACATGGGGAGATGATGTGATGGGCGGCGCACCGGACACGGAGGCCGTGACCAAGCGACTGCGCGACGGTATGACGGGCGGTGTGCTGTCCTTCCCGCTGACCTCCCTCCACGACGACGGCTCCCTCGACCCCGACGGCTTCCGGGCCTATGTCGCCGCCCAGCTGGCCGGCGCTCCCGGTGCCGTCTTCCCCGCCTGCGGCACCGGCGAGTTCTTCTCGCTGGACGAGGACGAGTACCGGACGGTCGTGACCGTCACGGTCGAGGAGGCGGCGGGGCACGTGCCCGTCGTCGCGGGGGTCGGCTACGGCTGGGCGCAGGCCGCTCGCTTCGCGCGGATCGCCGAGGAGGCCGGCGCCGACGCCCTGCTCGTGCTGCCGCACTACCTCGTCGCCGCTCCGCAGGACGGGCTGGTCGCCCAGCTGGAGCAGCTCGCCGCCCGCACCCGGCTGCCGCTGATCGCCTACCAGCGGGGCCAAGTCGCCTTCGGAGTGGACGCGTTGAGGCGGATCACGGAGATCCCCGGCGTCATCGGCCTCAAGGACGGCCACAGCGACCTCGACCGGCTCCAGCGCCTCACGCTCGCCGCGCCCGAGGACTTCCTCTTCTTCAACGGCGCCGCCACCGCCGAGATCCAGGCCCGCGCCTACGCCGCCGTCGGCGTCCCCGCCTACTCCTCCGCCGTCCACGCCTTCGCCCCCGAGATCGCGAACGCCTTCTTCGAGGCCCTGCGGGACGGCGACGACGCCACCGTGGACAAGCTGCTGCGCGACTTCTACGTCCCGCTCGTCGAACTCCGTGACCGTGTCCCCGGGTACGCCGTGTCGCTGGTGAAGGCGGCGGCCCGGCTGCGCGGCCGACCTGTGGGACCCGTCCGCGCTCCGCTCACCGACCCGTCGGCCGCGGACCTGGCCGACCTCAGGACCCTGCTCGTCACCGGACTCGACCTCGTAGGAGCAGCACTGTGAACCTCGCCATCACCGACGTACGGCTGACGCCGATCCTCGTCGCCGACCCGCCCCTGCTGAACACCCAGGGCGTCCACCAGCCGTACACGCCCCGGCTGATCGTGGAGGTCGTGACGGCCGACGGGATCACGGGAGTCGGCGAGACGTACGGCGACACGAAGTACCTGGAGCTGGCCCGGCCCTTCGCCGAGAAGCTGATCGGCCGGCCGGTCTCCGATCTGAACGGCCTGTTCACGGTCGCCGACGAGGTCTCCGTCGATCAGTCACGGGTCTCCGGCCAGGTCGACGTCGGCGGGCTGCGCGGCGTCCAGACCGCCGACAAGCTGCGGCTGTCCGTCGTCTCCGGCTTCGAGGTGGCCTGTCTGGACGCACTAGGAAAGGCGCTCGGGCTGCCCGTGCACGCGCTGCTCGGCGGCAAGGTGCGGGACGCCGTCGAGTACAGCGCGTACCTCTTCTACAAGTGGGCCGGCCATCCCGAGGGCGTCGCGGCCGAGAAGGACGACTGGGGTGCCGCCGTCGACCCGGCCGGGGTCGTCGAGCAGGCGCGGAAGTTCAAGGAGCGGTACGGCTTCACCTCCTTCAAGCTCAAGGGCGGTGTCTTCCCGCCCGACGAGGAGGTCGCCGCCGTACGCGCCCTCGCGGAGGCCTTCCCCGGGCATCCGCTGCGCCTCGACCCCAACGGGGCCTGGTCCGTGGAGACTTCGCTGAAGGTGGCGAAGGAACTCGGGGACGTCCTGGAGTACCTGGAGGACCCCGCGCTCGGCACGCCCGCGATGGCCGAGGTCTCCGCGGGGACCGACGTACCGCTCGCCACCAACATGTGCGTGACGACGTTCGCCGAGATCAAGGAGGCGTTCGCCCGGGATGCCGTGCAGGTCGTCCTCTCCGACCACCACTACTGGGGCGGGCTGCGGAACACCCAGCAACTGGCCGCCATCTGCCGCACGTTCGGTGTCGGGGTGTCCATGCACTCCAACACCCACCTGGGGATCTCGCTGACCGCGATGACCCATGTCGCGTCCACCGTCCCCGACCTTCACCACGCCTGCGACTCCCACTACCCCTGGCAGTCGGAGGACGTGCTCACCGAGCGCCTGGTGTTCGAGGGCGGCAGGCTCGCCGTCTCCGACGCCCCCGGCCTGGGCATCGAACTCGACCACGACCGGCTGGCGTTCCTGCACCGGCGGTGGCTCGACGACGACGGTGCGCTGCGCGAGCGCGACGACGCGGCGGCGATGCGGGTCGTCGAGCCGGAGTGGGTGACTCCGGCGGTGCCTCGCTGGTAGCGCGCGCTCTGTCAGTGGTGTGAGGCAGACTGGCCTGATCCGCACCATGTCAGGGAGCGCACCGTGATCGCGTCCAACGGAGAGGGACACCACTGCCAGGCCCAGATCGACCCCTTGGCCGCTCTGCGCAGGCCCGACGATCCGCCCTGGGACGTGTATCTCACCGGCACGGTCTTCCTCGACATCATCTTCACCGGCCTCGACTCGGCCCCCGTGCGCGGCACCGAGTCCTGGGCGCGGGGGATGGGTTCCAGCCCCGGCGGCGTCGCCAACATGGCGACGGCGCTGGCCCGCCTCGGCCTGAAGACGTCCCTCGCCGCGGCGTTCGGTGACGACCACTACGGCGAGTACTGCTGGGATGCCCTCGCGCACGGCGAGGGCATCGACCTGTCCCCGTCGCGCACGGTGCCCGGCTGGCACTCCTCGGTCACCGTCTCCATGGCGTACGAGGGCGAGCGCACGATGGTCTCCCACGGCCACGAGCCGCCCCCGGAGGAGCCCGCGCCGGACTGCCCGCCCCGCGCGCGTGCCGCCATCGCCTCGCTCACCCCGGGCAAGCCCGACGTCTGGGTCGCCCAGGCCGCGAGCAAGGGCGCCCGTATCTTCGCCGACGTCGGCTGGGACGACACCGGCGCCTGGGACCTGGCGGGCCTGTCCGACCTCAAGTACTGCGAGGCGTTCCTGCCGAACGCGGACGAGGCCATGCGCTACACCGGCGCCACCTGCCCTCGCGAGGCCGCCCACGCCCTCACCGAGCACGTACCGCTCGCCGTCGTCACCCTCGGCAAAGAGGGCGCCTACGCCGTCGACCGGCGCACCGGCGAGACCGCCGAGGTCCCCGCGATCGCCGTGGAGGCCCTCGACCCGACCGGCGCCGGGGACGTCTTCGTGGCCGGCTTCGTCACCGGCACCCTGGCCGGCTGGTCCCTCGCCGACCGCCTCGCCTTCGCCGGTCTCACCGCCGCCCTGTCCGTCCAGGAGTTCGGCGGCTCCCTGTCGGCCCCAGGCTGGACCGAGATCGCCACCTGGTGGCGCGAGGTGCGTTCCCTGGAGGGCCAGGACCAGGCGGCCCTCCAGCGCTACGCGTTCCTTCAGCCCCTGGTCCCCGAGGCCCCGACCCGCCCTTGGCCCCTGGCCCGCGCGGTACCGACGATCGGCTTCCGCGGCCCGGCCTGATGAAGGCGCAAGACACCGAAAATCAGATCCCCGGCTTCCGCAGCCGCCTGGGTCCCGCTGCCAGTCCTTGGCCACCTTTCACGTGCAGGTCGAGGCTGCATCGATGCGCGGCTGCCGCCGTGTGGCCCGGTGTGCCCGGTAGCGCCGTGATTCCGGCGCCTGTCATGGCGCACCCGGCCTACCCGGTCCCCTCGGCTCAGAAGCCCGGCTTCCGCAGCTGCCTGGGGTCCCGCTGCCAGTCCTCAGCCACCTTTCACGTGCAGGTCGAGGCTGCATCGATGCGCGGCTGCCGCCGTGTGGCCAGGCGTGCCCGGTAGCGCCGTGATTCCGGCGCCTGTCATGGCGCACCCGGCCTACCCGGTCCCCTCGGCTCAGAAGCCCAGCTTCCGCAGCTGCCTGGGGTCCCGCTGCCAGTCCTTCGCCACCTTCACGTGCAGGTCCAGGAAGACCGGTGTGCCCAAGAGGGCCTCGATCTGCTTGCGGGACTTGATGCCGACGTCCTTGAGGCGCTTGCCCTTGGGGCCGATGATGATGCCCTTCTGGCTGGGGCGCTCGATGTAGACGAAGGCGTGGATGTCGAGGAGCGGCTTGTCGGCGGGGCGGCCTTCGCGGGGCAGCATCTCCTCGACGACCACGGCGATGGAGTGCGGCAGCTCGTCGCGGACGCCCTCCAGCGCGGCCTCGCGGATCAGCTCGGCGATCATGACCTGCTCCGGTTCATCGGTCAGGTCGCCCTCGGGGTAGAGGGCCGGGCCCTCCGGCAGGAGCGGGACGATCAGGTCGGCCAGCAGGTCCACCTGCTGGTCCGCGACCGCCGACACCGGCACGATCTCCGACCACTCGAAACCGAGTTCCTTGCCGAGCTGGTCGATCGCGATGAGCTGCTCGGCCAGCGTCTTGCTGTCGACGAGGTCCGTCTTCGTGACGATCGCGATCTTCGGCGTCTTCTTGATGGACGCCAGTTCCTTCGCGATGAACCGGTCACCGGGGCCGAGCTTCTCGTTCGCCGGCAGACAGAAGCCGATCACGTCGACCTCGGCCCAGGTGGTGCGGACGATGTCGTTCAGCCGCTCGCCGAGCAACGTGCGCGGCTTGTGCAGCCCCGGGGTGTCCACCAGGATCAGCTGCGCGTCGGGCCGGTGCACGATGCCCCGCACCGTGTGCCGCGTGGTCTGCGGCTGGTTCGCGGTGATCGCCACCTTCTGGCCGACCAGAGCGTTCGTCAGGGTGGACTTGCCCGCGTTGGGGCGGCCCACGAAGCAGGCGAAGCCGGCGCGGTGTGTGGCCTCGGACGGCTCGGATGACTGGGTGCGAACGCTCATGGCGCCCATTCTCCCTGATCCACAGGCCCCCGCCGCACCAGCGCACGCCCCGCTCCCTTACGGTGCGCGCCGAGACGGCATACGATCACGGCGTCCTGGGCCACGGCGCCCCGGTCCGCGCGCCCCCGTCCCCTCCGCCCAGAAGGTCACGAGCCAGGCATGAAGCTGATCACCGCGATCGTCAAGCCGCACCGCCTCGACGAGGTCAAGACCGCGCTCCAGGAACTCGGCGTGCACGGCCTGACCGTCACCGAGGCCAGCGGCTACGGCCGTCAGCGCGGCCACACCGAGGTGTACCGCGGCGCCGAGTACCAGGTCGACCTGGTGCCGAAGGTCCGTATCGAGGTCGTCGTCGAGGACGCCGACTCGGAAGCCGTCATCGACACGATCGTCAAGGCCGCGCAGACGGGGAAGATCGGCGACGGGAAGGTGTGGGCGCTGCCCGTGGAGACGATCGTACGAGTGCGGACGGGCGAGCGCGGCCCCGACGCGCTCTGATCACGAGCACGACCCCGACGACCGCCACGACCAGCAGCACCACGCCCACCAGCCACGGCAGCGCGAAGAACGACGCGCTTGCCGACTCGCGGGCGTCCTGGGCGCTCGCCGTCAACGTCACGTCGCCCCAGTCGAGTTGGGGTGCGCCGGACCAGGGCTCGGTGAGGTGGACGCGTTGGCGGGGAAGCAGTTCCGTGGGGATCCTCGACAGGTCGCGGGCCAGCAGGGTGCGGCCGAAGAGGCCCTTCGCACGCAGCTCCACCTTCGGGTTCAGGGTGACGTTGCCGGTGTTGCGCAGGGTGTAGGAGATCGTCGCCGTGCTGTCGCCGAGGCCCGGGACGAGGGGCTGGTGGTGGGTGATACGGACGTCCTCGACGGTGATCGCGGGGAGGGTGGGACCGCCGACGCGGAGGTAGACGCGGGCGGCGACGGCCCGCTGCACACCGAGGGCGAGTGAGCCGTCGCCCTGGTCGATCTGTTCGTCGAGGGCCACCAACGCGCCCGGGTGGTCGCCGGGTTCGGCGCCCTCGGGCACACGGAGCGTGAAGGGGACGGTGACCTTGCCGTGTGCGGGGACGGTCACCCGGGACCGGGCGGGCCTGGCCCACGCTCCGACGCCGCGCTGCTTCTCCGCGACCGTCCGCACGGCGAACCCGCCGTCGCGCGCGGTGTTGTAGGCATCGGCGGCGTACAGCCGGAAGGTCAGCGGCTCCCCGGTCTTGTTGGCGACGACGACCTTGTCCTCGACGGTCGTCCCGGGGTCGGCGGAGAGGTAGAAGTACGGGCGTGCCGCCATCGCGGAGGCGGCCGGGTAGACCGACCAGCTGCCGTTGTCGGCCCCGTGCGCGGGCGCGGGGAGGACGGCGAGGAACAGCCCCAGGAGGAGGACGTAGAGCTTGCGCATGGGTGCGGACCCCCACGTGGATGAGGAGACCGGGCGGGTGCGGACGCCCGTACGGTCAGCTGAGCGTGAGGGTGAGCACACCGGCGTACGAGCCCGGCGGCGTGAACGCCGGTACGTCCAGCGACAGTCCGGCGTCGACGGTGAACTCACCGCCGGTGAGCGTGCCGTTGGGGGTCGATGCCAGCGTCGCGCCCGCGATGCCGACCGTGCCCGCGGAACCGGCCTGGCAGGTGCTCGGGCTGCCCGCCTCGGTGGCGCAGGCGGGGTTCCACTTCAGTTTCCCGGCGTCGATCCTGGCGCCCGGCCCGGTGAAGTCGGTGACCTTGCCGGTGAGGGACCAGCCGGCGGGCCCGCCCCGGAAGTCCTCGACCGTGACGGTCTGGAGCGCACCGCTCGACGCCCCGCCCTCGCCGAAGTCGACCGCCGACAGCCGCACCGAGTCCCCGGCCTGGGACATGGACAGCGTCCCCGCCTGCACGGTGGTCGTCAGTTTCTGACTGCCGTCCGGTACGGGCGTGGTGTCGTTGACGACGTACGCGGCGGGCCCGGCTCCCTTCTCCGCGTTCCACGCGCTTCCCTCGTACGCCACCACACCGGTCGTGGTCTTGTCGTTGACGACGAGCGAGCCGCTGAAGGAGCCGTCCGGGCCGGCCGTCACCGTGGCCGTGTCCGCGGTCTGGGTGTCCCCGGCCCGCCCGGCCAGGGTGACCGCCGCACCCGGTGTGAAGTCGCTGCCGCTGACGGCGACGCTGTCACCCGGGTCGCCGGAGGCCGAACCCAGCGAGATGGCACGGTTGTTGGTGGGGTTGCCGTCCGTGGCCGTGATCGTCTCGGAGACCGGCGCGGGCGGGGTGATCACCGTGCAGGGTGTGTCCAGTTCGAGGATGTAGCTGGTGTGGATGTTGTAGTCGCCGGGCGAGAGCGTGATCGCTCCGGCCGCGGTGACCCTGAAGGTGCCGGTCATGGAGAACGACGGGAAGGCGCCGTTGCCCGGCACCGGGTCGTTCTTCTTCGGCCCGGCGACGGTCACCGCACCGGTCTGCGCCCCACCGAGGGTGACCTTGCCGGTGGGCGTCATGATGTCGGCCGGCAGGGCGATGGCGGTGGGGTTGTTGGCGGCGGGCTTGACGACGGTGTAGGTCACGGTGACGGTGTCGCCGACCTCCGGACTGGCGTTGTCCACCGAGACGTTGGCCGTCGTGGTGCCGTCGATCGGCGGGATGCCCGCGATGTCGGGCGGGATGCAGTGCGTGGCGAAGTCCACGTTCGTGGGCGCGGCGTCGGCCGGACAGGCCAGCGCGCCACCCCCGGTGACCGCGATGGCGGTCGCCCCGAGCAGCGACGACCAGCGGCGTCTTCGGGCTCTCGTAGCCATGGGTGCCCCCTCCTGAGCAATGGCTGAGGATGCGGGCGCGACGGCTGAACTCCCGCGCCCGCTGGGGGCATTGATGTGGGGAACGCGTGAGAAGTCAATGGAGATGCCGAAAAGAACTGATGGATCGTCAGTTCCTGTGTGCCTCGCAGGAACTGACGATCCTTCGGCTACCGCTCGCTGCCGACTGTCAGTCGAACACGAACGGACCCGGCGACTGCGGCCCGGTCGCCGTACAGGTGATGGTGATGCCGAAGACCGACATCGTCAGCGATCCGCCGAACGCCTCCAGACTGTCGCCCGAGGCCACGGTCCCGGGGAGCGGACCGACCTGGACGTCGTCGCCGGCCGCCATGGCGGGGTTCTCCGTGGCGGTGAAGGTGGTGGTGCCGCCGCTCGCCTTCACGAGGGTGAGGGTGGACTGGATCGAGTCCTCACCCAACGCGATCGGCGCGGTGACGGCGGACGACTTGAGGGTCATGGTCGCCGACGTGTCGCTCTGCGTGGCGGTGAGCGAGGCCTCGCCACCGCCGAAACTGCCGCAGTCGGCGTTGAGCGTCGCCGTCTCCGGCGTGACGGCGAGGGCGGCTGGGGCGAAGGCCAGGCCGGTGACCGCGAGGGCCCCGACTGTCAGTGCCGCACCCGTTGCTATGCGTTTCATGGGGAATCCGGCTCCCTTCCCGTATCTGGGAATGCCATGTGGGGATGGATGTGGGAGAGCCCGACGGGGCCGTCGACGCGCGCGGTGCGGGACGCTCGGTGGGGGGTGGGGGGAGGAATCTGACGGTCCGTCGGAACTACCGGTCCCATTGATGCGTGTGAGACGCGGGTCGGCAAGGACGAATTCCGGACGACTCTGAAAACGACTATTTTCAGCCTGCGGTCACAGTGGTCCGCACCGTGCCGTCAGGACCCGCCACCAACACCGGCGTCCCCGGTCCGCCGAGGTCCGCCACCGCCGCCCGGTCCTCGGCCGGCACCGATTCGGCCTGCGTGACCACGGCCGCCGCCTCCAGCGACTTCGCCCCGGACGCCACCGCCATGGCCACCGCCGTCCGCAACGCGCTCAGCTTCAGGGAGTCGAGGGCGACGGTCCCGGCGACATAGGTACGGCCGGTCTCGTCCCGTACGGCCGCCCCCTCGGGCACGCCGTTGCGGGCCCGCGCGGAACGGGCCAGGGTGACGATCTTGCGGTCCTCGGGGTCGAGCGCGCTGCTGTCGGTCATGACCTGAGCATACGAAGAACCCGCCCGCTCATCCCGCCACGGGGTACATCGCCCCGCGCCGCCCCTCCGGCGAGGCCAGCCACTCCAGCTTGGCCGCGCTGTTCGCCTCGTCCAGCGGAGTGTGCAGCACGACGGTCAGGTCGGGCCGGGCCGGCAGTTTCATCTGTGTCGACTCGACCACCAGCAGCCCCACCACCGGATGGTCCAGCTCCTTGCGGATCTGCCCGGCGTCCTCGATGTCCCGTTGCTCCCACAGCGCCGTGAACTCCGCGCTCGCCGCCTTCACTTCGGCCAGCACGGCTTGAAATCCCTCATCGTCGGGACAGGCCGAGCACGCCGCCCGGAACTGGGCGACGACCGTACGGGCGTTTCGCTCCCAGCTCTTGGACCGCGACCGGTACAGCGGGTCGGTGAAGAAGTCGACGACGCAGTTCTGGGTGATCCCCTGCCGCATGCCGAGCACCGCCGCGGCCGCGTCGTTGTACATCACGCAGTTGTAGTACATGTCCACGATGTGGGCCGGATACGGCTGCCAGGCGTCGATGAGCCGCCGCAGCCCCTCGCACATGTCCCGCTGCTGGGGATCGACCTCGGGCACGGGCGGGTTGAGCCCGGCCAGGATGTACAGATGGCGCCGCTCGGTGTTGCTGAGCCGCAGCACACGGGCGACGGCGTCGATGACCTGCGGCGAGACGGAGATGTCCCGGCCCTGCTCCAGCCACTGGTACCAGGAGGCGCCCACTCCGGCGAGCACGGCGACCTCCTCGCGGCGCAGTCCTGGCGTACGGCGCCGCGCACCGCCGTCGGGCAGGCCCGCCTCGGCGGGGGAGACCCGGGCCCGTCGGCTCATCAGGAACTCGCGCAGTTCGCGCCGTCGATGTGCCCTGCCCGACTCGGTCTCGATCACGTCCGCCACGTACGACCCCCGTTGTGCGCTGCCTGGTGGTGCCACCACCAGGACAACTTCCCGCTCCCCACGGCTATTCCGGTGCCACGAGGCTCCTACCCATGGCGATCGACACCGCATCCACTCCACCGTCCACGACCACCCCCGCCCGGCTCTCACCGCGCGACAGGCTCGTCCTCTTCGTCCTGTGCGCCGCCCAGTTCATGGTCGCCCTCGACTTCTCCGTGCTGAACGTGGCACTGCCCGTTCTCGGCGCCGACCTGGGCATGAGCCAGTCCGCGTTGCAGTGGGCGGTCACGGCGTTCGCGCTGCCGTCCGGCGGGTTCCTGCTCCTCTTCGGCCGGATCGGCGACCTGTACGGGCGGCGCCGGCTGTTCCTGACCGGCCTGGCGCTGTTCGGCGCGGCCTCGCTGCTGGCGACGTTCGCGTGGGATCCGGCGTCGTTCCTGGCGGGCCGGGCGTTGCAGGGCGTCGGCGCGGCGGCGATCGTCCCGACCGGTATGTCCCTGCTGACGACGACCTTCCCGGAGGGTCCGGCCCGCGACCGCGCGGTCGGCATCTCCGGCACGCTGCTCTCCCTCGGCTTCACCGTCGGCATGGTGGCCGGTGGGGTCCTCACGGACGCGTTCGGCTGGCGCTCGACGATGGGCCTGCTCGCGCTGTTCGCGGTGCTCGTGCTGCCGCCGGCGCCCGGCCTGCTGCCGGAGTCCCGCACCCCTGAGCGCCCCCACCCGGACATCCCCGGCGCCATCACCGTCACCGGCGGTCTGCTCTCCCTGATCTACGCCCTGTCGACGGCCGCCGACCACGGCTTCGGCCGGCCGGACGTCATCGGGACGCTCATCGCGGGCGTACTGCTGCTCGCGGCCTTCGGCTACGTCGAGTCCCGCACCGCCGCCCCGCTGGTGTCCCTGCCGATGCTGCGCCGCCGCACGGTTGCGTGGGGCAATCTGGGCGGGCTGGTCACCTTCTCGATGATGTCGACGGTGGTCTTCGTGCTGACCCTCTACCTCCAGGAGACCCTGGACCTGTCCGCCTTCCGGACGGGCCTCGTCTTCGGCGTGCAGGGCGTGCTGTCGGTGGTCGCGGGCGCGTACACCCCGAGGATCGTCGGCCTCATCGGAGCCCGCCGCACGCTGGTCGCCTCGCTCGCCGGACAGGGCGCACTCACGGCCGCCCTGCTGGGCCTCGACACCCACACCTGGTCCGTCTGGCTCGCCACGGCCGCCGTCTCCCTGGCCAGCATGTGCCACCTCGGCGCGATCATCTCTTACGGCCTGACCGTCACCTCCGGTGTCCCGGACGGGGAGCAGGGGCTGGCCACCGGGCTGGTCACCTCGACCCAGCAGGTGGGCCTCACGGTCGGCATCCCGCTGCTCGGCGTCCTGGCCACGACGTCCTCGGACCTGATGTCCGGCGTGCACACGGTCGTGGCGATCGACGCGGCGATCGTGCTGGCCGCGGCCGCACTGGTCGCGCTCGGGCTGCGGGTGTCAGGGGCGGTCGAGGCGAAGCCGGTCGGCGCGCGGTAGACCGGCGACCACCAGGTCGTACGAGTCCTCGACGAGCTCCCGGACCAGCCGGTCCGGGAGCGCTCCGTCGGCGGTGACCGTGTTCCAGTGGCGCTTGTTCATGTGCCAGCCCGGGACGATCAGGCCCGGGTGCTCTTCTCGGAGCCGTACCGCGTCCTCCGGATCGCACTTGAGGTTGACCTTCAGCGGCTTGGCGTCCAGGTAGGACAGGGCGAAGAGCTTGCCCATGACCTTGAAGACCGAGGTCTCCGGACTGAACGGGAAGTCCTCCACAACCGCGTTGAAGGACAGACAGAGGGCGCGCAGCTGCTGAGGGGTCACTCCGGCTCCTTCTCCTCCTCCTGCGGATCCAGTGGCCCCACCGGCTCCACCAGCACGGTCACGATCTTGTTCCGGCGGCCCGCGGCGGCCTCGGCGGTGAGGCGCAGTCTGCGGCCGTCGGGGAGTTCGACCACGGACGACGCC
This sequence comes from Streptomyces sp. NPDC051963, assembly GCF_044593495.1. Classification (NCBI taxonomy): domain Bacteria; kingdom Bacillati; phylum Actinomycetota; class Actinomycetes; order Kitasatosporales; family Streptomycetaceae; genus Streptomyces; species Streptomyces sp. NPDC051963. The sequence continues at coordinate 281,696 of NZ_JBIUCC010000002.1, forward strand.
CCGGCGATGGGGACGCGGCCGAGGGCCTTGGCGAGGAGTCCGCCGACGGTTTCCACGTCCTCGTCGTCGTACGACTCCAGGTCGTACAGCTCGCCGAGGTCGCCGATGTCCAGGCGGGCGGTGACGCGGTGGCGGTCGTCGCCGAGCTCCTCGACGGGCGGGAGCTCGCGGTCGTACTCGTCGGTGATCTCGCCGACGATCTCCTCGAGGATGTCCTCGATGGTGACGATGCCGGCCGTGCCGCCGTACTCGTCGATGACGACGGCGACGTGATTGCGGTCCTGCTGCATCTCGCGGAGCAGATCGCCGGCGTTCTTGGTGTCGGGCACGAAGGCGGCGGGCCGCATGGCCGTGGACACCAGCTCGGACTCGGCGTCCCGGCTGATGTGCGTCTTACGGGCCAGGTCCTTCAGGTACACGATCCCGACGATGTCGTCCTCGCTCTCGCCGGTCACCGGGATACGGGAGAAACCGGAGCGCAGGGCGAGGGTGAGGGCCTGGCGGATCGTCTTGTAGCGCTCGATGACCACCAGGTCGGTGCGCGGGACCATGACCTCCCGCACGAGCGTGTCGCCCAGCTCGAAGACGGAGTGCACCATGCGGCGCTCCTCGTCCTCGATGAGGGACTCCTTCTCGGCGAGGTCGACCAGCGCGCGCAGCTCGGCCTCGGAGGCGAAGGGGCCGCGGCGGAAGCCCTTGCCGGGGGTGAGGGCGTTGCCGATGAGGATCAGCAGCGGCGGGATCGGGCCCATCACCCGGGCCAGCGGCAGCAGGACGTACGCCGCCGCCGTCGCGGTGTTCAGCGGGTGCTGGCGGCCGATGGTGCGCGGGGAGACGCCGACGGCGACGTACGACACGAGGACCATGACGCCGATGGCGGCGAGCAGGGCGCGGGTGGTGCCGTCGATCTCGTTCAGACAGGCGTAGGTGACGAGCGCGGCGGCCGCCATCTCGCAGGCGACGCGGACCAGCAGGGCGACATTGAGGTAGCGGGTCGGGTCGGCGGCGACCTGGGCGAGTTTCTCGCTGCCGCGGCGGCCGGAGCGGACGGCCTCCTCGGCGCGGAAGCTGGAGACGCGGGCGAGGCCGGCCTCCGCGCAGGCGGCGAGCCAGGCGACGACGACCAGGGCGACGGCGCCGGAGATCAGCGGGAGGCTCATGACACGGTCGGGGCCGGGGACGGGCCGGTGAGGCCCTTCTCCGCACGCCACCCGTCCACGATGGCGGCCTGGAGACCGAACATCTCGGCCTTCTCGTCCGCTTCCTCGTGGTCGTAGCCGAGCAGGTGCAGCACTCCATGGACGGTCAGGAGCTGGAGCTCCTCGTCCATGGAGTGCTGCGTCTCGGCCTCCTTGCCCTGCTTCTCGGCGACCTCGGGGCACAGCACGATGTCACCGAGCAGGCCCTGCGGCGGCTCGTCGTCGTCCTTCGTCGGCGGACGCAGCTCGTCCATCGGGAAGGACATGACGTCCGTCGCGCCCGGCAGGTCCATCCACTGGATGTGGAGCTGCTCCATGGCGTCGGCGTCCACGACGATCACCGAGAGCTCGGAGAGCGGGTGGATGCGCATCCGCGCGAGCGCGTAGCGGGCGATGTCGAGGACCGCCTGCTCGTCGACCTCGGTTCCGGATTCGTTGTTGACGTCGATCGACATGGTGCTGGCTTGTCTACTTCCGCTTGTTGCGGCCGCCCTTGTGGGTGCCGTTCTCCGTGCCGTGGTGGCTGTCGTACTTCTCGTACGCGTCGACGATACGGCCGACCAGCTTGTGCCGTACGACGTCCTGGGACGACAGACGGGAGAAGTGGACGTCGTCGAGGCCCTCCAGGATGTCCTGGACCTGACGCAGACCGGACTTGGTGCCACTGGGCAGGTCGACCTGTGTCACGTCACCCGTGATCACGATCTTCGATTCGAAGCCGAGGCGGGTGAGGAACATCTTCATCTGTTCGGGGCTGGTGTTCTGGGCCTCGTCCAGGATGATGAACGCGTCGTTGAGCGTACGGCCGCGCATGTACGCCAGGGGCGCGACCTCGATCGTGCCCGCCGCCATCAGCCGCGGGATCGAGTCCGGGTCGAGCATGTCGTGCAGCGCGTCGTACAGCGGGCGCAGATACGGGTCGATCTTCTCGTACAGCGTGCCCGGCAGGAAGCCCAGCCGCTCGCCCGCCTCGACCGCGGGCCGGGTCAGGATGATGCGGTTGACCTGCTTGGACTGAAGGGCCTGCACCGCCTTGGCCATGGCGAGATAGGTCTTGCCGGTACCGGCGGGGCCGATGCCGAAGACGATCGTGTGCTTGTCGATCGCGTCGACGTACCGCTTCTGGTTGAGGGTCTTGGGGCGGATCGTGCGGCCGCGGGAGGAGAGGATGTTCTGAGTGAGCACCTCGGCGGGGGTCTCCTCGCCGTCGCTCTCCCCGTTCTCACTCGCCCTGAGCATGGCGATCGAGCGTTCCACTGCGTCCTCCGTCATCGGCTGTCCGGTGCGGAGCACCAGCATCATCTCGTCGAACAGGCGCTGGATGAGGACGACTTCAGCGGCGTCGCCGACCGCGCTGATCTCATTGCCCCGGACGTGGATGTCGGCCGCCGGGAAGGCCTTCTCGATCACGCGCAGAAGGGAGTCGCCGGACCCCAGGACGGTGACCATGGGGTGCTGGGCGGGGACGGTGAACTGTGCTCGTGCCTGCCCCTGCGCAGGAGTCTGAGCTGTGGGTGTCTGAGTCATGGGCCGGCTCTGTAGGCCTGCACGTCCTCCTCATTACATCTCGCCCGCCACAAGGGCGGCCTGGCGATTTCAAGGGTACGCCGGGAGACTGACATCGCCGTAGGTCTTTTCGTCGGACAAGCTCATCGCTTCCGCCGGTGTCGCCAGACGGGCCGCCAGCACGCGCGCCCACGCGCGGTAGCCGTCCGCCGACGGGTGGAAGCGGTCCGCCGCGAGCCAGGGCCCCTCGAACTCCGGCGGACCGCCGGAGGGGAGATGGAAGACGGCGACTCCCCTCGCGGCCGCCGTCTTCAGCTGGTGGTCGAGGATGCGCAGGTAGAGGCCGAGCGGGAGCTTGATCCGGCGGGGGAGGGCGGCCACGCGGTCGATCGACGGGAGACCCGCGAAGATCACCGGAACGTCCTCGCCCAGTCGCAGCCGCGCGTCACGGACCAGGGCCTGCGCCTCCCGGCGGAACACCCTCGGCCGGCGCAGCCGCAGCGCGTCGTTCGTGCCGGCGACGACGAGGATCAGGTCGGGGCGCCAGTTCGTGGTCGGGTCCGTGAGGCCGGACAGCAGACCCCGGCGTACGGTCGCGAGCGTCGCCCCCGCCTTCGCCGCCACCCGCCATGACACCGCCCTGCCGGTCATCGCCGACAGCGCCTCCGCCACCTGCCCGGCCATCGCCTCCTCGTGGTGCGCCGCGCCCACGCCTGCCGCCACCGAGTCGCCGACGACGACGAGTCGCAGCGCCGGTCCCTTGCCCTCCGTCTTCCCCGAGTCGGCTCCCGCGGCCTCGGGCAGCCGGATCAGCCGTCCTCGCATCCCGTTCGCGAACATACGGACCCCCTGGCAGTCGTCTGGCGACGGCATAACGCTGTTATGGACAAATAACAGCGTTATCCTGCCCCTCGTGTCAACCCCGAACGGTGAACCGCCCACCGCCGCATCCCCCGTCCGCCGCCGCCTCCTCGACGAAGCCGCCCGCGTCCTCGCCGAGGAGGGCCCCGCCGCCCTGAGCGCCCGCCGCCTGGTGAAGGCCGTCGGGGCGTCGACCATGGCCGTCTACACCCACTTCGGCTCGATGCCGGGACTGGTGCGCGAGCTGATGAGGGAAGGGGTCGCCCGGTTCGCGGCCCGGGTGGAGGACGTGGAACCGGCCACCGCCCCGGACGCCGACCCCGTTCGTGAACTCGCCGGACTCTGCCGCGTCTACCAGGAGTTCGCCCGCGCCGAACCCGACGTCTACGCCGTGATGTTCGGCGGCTCCGGCCTCGCCGGCTTCGAACTCACCGATGAGGACCGGCAGATGGGCGTCCGGCTGCTCCGCTACCCGCGCAATGCCATCCGCCGCTGCGTCGCCGCCGGCCGTTTCCGCGCCGACGTCGACGCCGACCTCGCCGTACGCCAGCTCTTCGCCCAGATGCACGGTCTGGCCCGGCTCGCGCACGCCGGCTACATCATGGGGATCTACGGCCCTGACGACGTCCTCGCGGGCATGCTCAGGGACTTCGCGGTGGCGGCCGGTGACGATCCGGAACGGGCGGCGGAGTCGGTGCGGTCAGGGCTTGCCCACTGACATGTCCTGTAGGCCCACCACCCGCAGCAGTTGGAGGCGTTCGTAGGACTCCGTGCCCGGTCGGGCGGTGTGGATGACCAGGAGCTGGTGGTGTGCGTGGCTGAGCATCACCTCGCAGTCGAGATCGAGCAGGCCCACCACCGGGTGCTGGAAGCGTTTGGTCGCCCGGTGCCGCAGCGACACCTCGTGCTCGTCCCACAGGCGGGCGAACTCCTCGCTGGACGAGAGGAGTTCGGCGACCAGCGCGGCCGGCTCCGGGTCGTCGGGGCGGGCGGCGGCCACCGCACGCAGATTGGCGACATGGGTGCGTGCGTGTTCCGCCCGGTCCTCCTCCGGGAACAGCGTGCGCGCCCGAGGGTCCAGGAAGTAGAGGCGCAGGAGGTTGCGCTCGCCCGGGGGGCGGGACATCACATCGTGGGTCAGCGCCCTCGCCATCGTGTTCTGGGCGAGCACCTCGCCGCAGTCGGTCACCACCTGCGCCGGTGTGTCGTGCAGCCGGTCCAGGATCAGCATCAGGCCCGGCGGGACATGCGCCGACGCCGTCTCTCGGCGCGGCGGCTCCTCGCCGACCAGGTGGAACAGATGGTCGCGTTCGTCGGCGGTCAGGCGCAGCGCGCGGGCCAGCGCCGTCAGCATCTGCCGGGACGGGCGCGGACCCCGGGACTGCTCCAGGCGCGTGTAGTAGTCCACCGACATCCCCGCCAACTGCGCCACCTCCTCGCGTCGCAGCCCGGCCGTACGGCGGCGGGCGCCCGGCGTGAGGCCCACGTCCGCCGGGGAGAGACGGGCACGGCCCCGGCGCAGGAAGTCTGCGAGTTCGGCTCGGTTCACCCCTCCAGCCTGCGGCAGCCCGTCCGCCTTAGCCAGGGACTGTCGGTCCCCTGATCAACGGGTCTCTCCCGGCCGGCGCCGCACCGTCCGAGGGTGGTGGCACGAGAGCAGGAGCATCCGGTTCGCGAGGAGCAGATCATGTTGACACTGGTGACAGGGACGACGGGGCAGGTCGGCCGACGGTTCGTACCGAGGCTGCTGGCCCAGGCCCGGCCGGGGGAGGAGGTACGGGTTCTCGTGCGCGAGGCGTCGAAGGGCGAGCCCTTCGCCGAGCTGGGCGCCCAGGTCGTCGTGGGCGATCTGCGGGACCCGGAGGCGCTCGGCAAGGCGGTCGCCGGGGCGGACGCCGTCGTGAACGTCGCGGCCTCCTTCCGCGGGGTGCCCGACGACGAGGCGTGGGCGGTCAACCGGGACGCGGCGGTGGAACTGGGCCGTGCCGCACTGGCCGCCGGTGTGCGGAGGTTCGTACAGGTCAGCACGGGGCTGGTGTACGGCGTCGGACGGGGCCGCCCGGTCACCGAGGACGACGAGAGCCGGCCCGGCGGGGCGATGTGGGGCGCCTACCCCGAGTCCAAGGCCGAGGCCGAGCGGGAGCTGCTCGCACTGGACGGGCTGGACGTGCGCGTCGGCCGGCTGCCGTTCGTCTACGGCGAGGGCGACCCGCACCTCGCCCAGTCAATGATGTGGGCCGGGAACTGGGCCGCGACCCAGCGGCTGCACATGGGCCACCACGCGGACGTCGCCCAGGGACTGCTCCGCATCCTGCACGCACCGGGCATCGCCGGCCGGATCTACAACATCGCCGACGACGCCCCCGTCACGGCGGTCGAACTGCACCAGCTCAACGGCGTCGAGGTCCCCGCCGAGCTGTACACCCGCACCGATCCCGACCCCTGGCTCGTGATCACCTCCACCGACCGCATCCGCCGGGAGCTCGGCTACCGCCCGCTGTACCCCAGCGTCTACGCGGCCCGGGCCGCCGGCGCCCTCTAGGGCCTGTCCGGCGGATCATGCCGCAGACGCGGGGTCTGGCACGCCGATCTGCGGCGTTGTCGTCGGTTGTCGACTCCCCCACTCTCGGCTGCGCTCGAGCGGGGGGACCCCCATCGCGTCGCCGCCCTCCTCCGCCTTGCAGCTCGACGCACCAGACCCCGCTCACCTGCGACAATGAGGCACCGTTGCCTCCCTGCGACCTGATCCGCCGGACAGGCCCTAGTCGACCCCGCGAATACGCCCCACCAGCACCGCCCCCGCCAGCCCGATCACGGCCGCCACCGCGTACAGCACGCGGTATCCGCCGAGGTACGTGACGATCGGGGCGGCGAGGGCGGGGGCGGCGACCTGGGGCAGGGCGTTCGCGACGTTGATGACGCCGAGGTCCTTGCCCCGGTCCCGGGCCTTCGGCAGGACGTCCGTCATCAGGGCGAAGTCGACCGACATGAACACCCCGAGGCCCACGCCCAGCAGCGCCGCCACGACGATCGCGCTCGTCCAGGTCTGCCAGCCGGCCAGCAGGGCCGTGGCCGCCGCCATCAGCACCCCGGACCAGCGCACGAAGGGTTTGCGTCGGCCGGAGCGGTCCGACCGGACGCCGCCCACGACGACCGTGGCGAGCAGCGTCACGCTGTTCACCGCGGTCAGGATGAGGACGCCCTCCTCGGGGTCGTCGTGGTGGAGGCGGTCCCGCAGGTAGTAGAGCAGGTAGAGGATCACCAGGGCGTTGCTGAGGTTGATCAGGAAGCGGGTCAGCCAGGCCCAGCCGAAGTCCGGGAAGCGGCGCGGGCTCAGCCAGAAGCCCCTGAGGAAGGCCTTCGCCGACCACGCGGGCCGGTCCGCGACCGCCAGCCTGAGATCCCCGTACCGCAGCACGTACGGCAGGACGCCCGCCAGCGCGAACACCGCGCAGGCCGCATAGCCCGCAACGATCCCGCCCGCCGCCGTCGCCAGCCCCGTGCCGGCCACGGCCCCCAGGATCTGCGCCGCCCCCAACCACCCGCCCACCGAGCCCCGTTGCAGCCGCGGCACGCGGTCCGGCACCGCCGCGGTGACCGCCGCGAAGGCCGCGTTCAGGGTCAGCTGGACCAGGCACCAGCCCACCGCCATCGTCCACAGCCCGCCCGCACCCGCGAGCAGCAGCAGCGACAGCGCGCCGCCCGCCGCGCCGGCCACGATCCACGGCGTGCGGCGGCCCCAGCGGGCCGTGGTGCGGTCCGACAGCGCGCCGAAGAACGGGTTGGCCGCCAGCGACACCACGGCGCCCACCGCCGTCACCCACGCCAGCAGCGTCTCCTTCGACATGCCCGTGCCGGGCGCGAAGTCCTCCGCCTGCCGGGCCAGCAGGATCTGCAACGGGCCGTACCAGCCCACCCAGATCGCCACGTTGGCCAGCGACAGGGCCGTCGTCCAGCCCTTGCCGACCCGGTCGGCGGGTTCCGCGAACGCCGTCGTCACCTCTGGGCCCGGAGCAGCTCCTGATACCAGCCGTACGACGCCTTGGGCGTCCGTGTCTGCGTCTCGAAGTCCACGTGCACGAGCCCGAACCGGCGTGCGTACCCCTCCGCCCACTCGAAGTTGTCGAGCAACGACCACACGAAGTAGCCGCGCACATCCACGCCCGCCGCCAACGCCCCGTGCAGCGCCCGCACATGGCCGTCCAGGTAGGCGATCCGCTCCTGGTCGTCCACGCCCTCGTACGAGCAGCCGTTCTCGGTGATCACGACGGGCGGGAGCCGGTCGCCGTAGCGTTCGTGGAAGCCGGTGAGCAGCTCGGTCAGGCCCTCCGGGACCACCGGCCAGCCGAAGTCCGTCACCGGGACGCCGTCGATCTCCCGTACGGAGAAGGGGAGTTCGGCCGGGATCGTCAGCCCGCCGAACTCGATGTCGGTGCCCTGCGGGGCGCCCACCCGGGCCGGCGCGTAGTAGTTGACGCCGTAGAAGTCCAGCGGCTCCCCGATGACCTTGAGGTCGGCCGGGACGTCCCCGGGCATCAACTCGCCGATTCCCTCGGGGTATTCACCGAGCAGAACGGGGTCGGCGAAGAGCCGGTTGAGCAGCAGGTCGTAGAAGTCGGCCGCCTCCAGGTCCGGCTGCTCCTGCGAGACCGGCCAGGTCGGGCCGTGCGAGTTGGCGATGCCGATGTCGGTGGCGCCGGACGCGCGCAGCGCCTGTACGGCCAGGCCGTGGGCCAGGAGTTGGTGGTGGGCGGCGGGCAGCGCGTCGAACATCAGCTGCCTGCCCGGTGCGTGGGCGCCCAACGCATGGCCGAACAGGGTGTGTTCGGCGGGTTCGTTGATGGTGATCCACTTGGTGACGCGGTCGCCCAGGCGGTCGGCCACCGTCGACACGTACTCCGCGAAGGACAGAGCGGTGTCCCGCTTCAGCCAGTCCAGGGACACGGGCAGATCCCAGTGGAAGAGGGTCGGGACGGGCCGTACGCCCGCCCGGCACAGCTCGTCGACCAGCCGGTCGTAGAAGTCCAGGCCGTTCGGGGAGTTCACCCGGGGCCAGGAGATCGAGAAGCGGTACGCGTCCACGCCCAGGCCGGCCAGGAGCGCCACGTCCTCGCGGTAGCGGTGGTAGTGGTCGCAGGCCACCGCCGCCGTGGAGCCGTCCTTGACCCGTCCGGGCTCGGCCGTGAAGGCGTCCCAGACGGAGAGTCCGCGCTGGTCGGCCGCTCCCTCGATCTGATGGGCGGACGTCGAGACGCCCCACAGGAAGTCGGACGGGAACTGCGGTATCGGGTCAGTCGCCATGCGCCGGATCATCCGTACCGTCGGTAACGGAAGTCAACGGGCGGGCGTGAACAAGCAGTTACGCGCCGCCCTCGATTCCTTACGCGCCTTCCTTCAACACACGTGAGATCAGGTCCCGCTGCTCCTGAGTGAGCCGCGGATCCGAGCAGTACACCGTCTTCCCGTCCACGGTGATCTGGTAGCTGAAGCCGTCGGGCACCCCGACGGCAGGCACGCCCCGGCCCGCGGAAACCGCCTTCTCGGCCAGGGCGTGCCACTCGTTCGCATCCGGCCGCCCCGAGGTGTCCACCTCGGCGTGCCGCTCGATGCCCGCGAATCCGCCCGTGCGCCTCACCTGAATACGCATGGGGTCCTGTCTAGTACGGAACTAGAGGGTGCGCACCCCGACCTGTTCCCAGGCCTTGACCACGGCCTGGAGCTCCTCGCCGCCGTCGCCGAACCGTGCCTTCGCGGCAGCGACCGTCAGCGTGGCGAAATCGGCGAAGAGGGCCTGCTCCTTCAACTCGCCCCCGGTCAGCACGTCGTACCAGATCTGCCCGGCCCGCTCCCAGGCGTGGCCGCCGAGCGCGGTCGCCGCCAGATAGAAGGCGTGGTTGGGGATGCCGGAGTTGATGTGGACGCCGCCGTTGTCGCGTCCGGTGCGGACGAAGTCGTCCATCGTCCCGGGCTGCGGATCCTTGCCGAGGACGTCGTCGTCGTACGCCGTGCCCGGCTCCTTCATGGAGCGCAGCGCCTTGCCGGTGACGCGCGGGGCGAGGAGGCCGGCGCCGATCAGCCAGTCGGCCTCGGCGGCGGTCTGGCCGAGGGTGTACTGCTTGATGAGCGAGCCGAAGACGTCGGACATCGACTCGTTCAGGGCGCCCGGCTGGCCGAAGTAGGTGAGGTTGGCCGTGTACTGGGTGACGCCGTGGGCGAGTTCATGGCCGATGACGTCGATCGGGATGGTGAAGTCGAGGAAGATCTCGCCGTCGCCGTCGCCGAACACCATCTGCTCGCCGTTCCAGAAGGCGTTGCCGTAGTCCTCGTCGTAGTGCACGGTCGCGTCCAGCGGCAGACCGTTCCCGTCGATCGAGTCGCGCTCGTACGCCTTCAGGAACAGCTCGAAGGTGGCGCCGAGGCCCGCGTGGGCGCGGTTGACCGTGGCGTCCCTGCCGGGCTCGTCGCCCTCGGCGCGGACCTTCCTTCCGGGCAGGTCGGTCCCGTGCCCGGCGTCGTAGATCGTGCGGTGAGGTTTGCCCGCGGCGGCTTCGGCGGGTGCGGCGATGGCCGGGGCACCGAGGACCGTGGTCAGGCGGCGGTGGGTGCGCTGGTAGGCGTCGTGCTCGAGGGTTTTGCGAGCGGGACCGGCGAGTGTGGGGTCCTCGGCCTGGGCGAGCCTGTCGAGGATGTGTGGTGGTACGACGGTGCAGAAGACGGGCGTGAAGCCCCCGTTTGTCGTCATGTCCGGCACGATGGCACTCCGTGATGCCGGTGTCACTAGGTGCAACCATGATTGGTGAAATGTAGTACTTCATGCGCCATGGGTGGTTGCGCTGTGTTAGCGGCCGCGGGCTCGGCGCTTTCAGTCCCGCATATTGATACGGAGGCCCGGGTTAGGGAGTGGCTCCGCTAGCATGCTGCGCATCATGCGTTTTGGGCTGCTTCTCCTTAGCTGCCGCGGCGAGGGCCTGTAGTCGAGGCCGACTCCCTCCCCGCGGTGCTTGGTGTTGCGTCGTCGGCCGTCCTTCCGGACACCCTGAGGAGCCCCGCACCATGGCAAACCGCCAGCAGCCCAGTTCCATGCCGATCCACAAGTACGGCCGGTACGAGCAGGTCGACATCGCCGACCGCACCTGGCCCGGGAAGCGGATCACCACCGCCCCCCGCTGGCTCTCCACCGACCTGCGCGACGGCAACCAAGCTCTGATCGACCCCATGTCGCCCGTGCGCAAGCGCGCGATGTTCGACCTGCTGGTCAGGATGGGCTACAAGGAGATCGAGGTCGGCTTCCCGGCCTCCGGCCAGACCGACTTCGACTTCGTGCGCTCCATCGTCGAGGAAGAGGGCGCGATCCCCGACGATGTCACCATCTCCGTACTGACGCAGGCCCGCGAGGACCTGATCGAGCGCACGGTGGAGTCCCTGAAGGGCGCCAAGCGGGCCAACGTCCATCTCTACAACGCCACCGCACCCGTCTTCCGCCGGGTCGTCTTCCGCGGCTCCAAGGACGACATCAAGCAGATCGCCGTCGACGGCACGCGGCTGGTCATCGAGTACGCGGAGAAGCTGCTCGGCCCGGAGGCGGAGTTCGGCTACCAGTACTCCCCGGAGATCTTCACCGACACCGAGCTGGACTTCGCGCTGGAGGTCTGCGAGGCGGTCATGGACGTCTGGCAGCCCGGTCCGGGCCGCGAGATCATCCTCAACCTGCCCGCCACCGTGGAGCGTTCGACGCCGTCCACGCACGCGGACCGCTTCGAGTGGATGGGCCGCAACCTGACCCGCCGCGAGCACGTCGTCCTGTCGATCCACCCCCACAACGACCGCGGTACGGCCGTGGCGGCCGCCGAGCTGGCGCTGATGGCCGGCGCCGACCGCGTCGAGGGCTGTCTGTTCGGACAGGGCGAGCGCACCGGCAACGTCGACCTGGTCACGCTGGGCATGAACCTCTTCTCCCAGGGCGTCGACCCGCAGATCGACTTCTCCGACATCGACGAGATCCGTCGTACGTGGGAGTACTGCAACCAGATGGAGGTCCACCCGCGCCACCCGTACGTGGGAGACCTGGTCTACACGTCCTTCTCCGGCTCCCACCAGGACGCCATCAAGAAGGGCTTCGACGCGATGGAGGCCGACGCGGCCGCCAAGGGCGTCACCGTCGACGACATCGAGTGGGCGGTGCCGTACCTGCCGATCGACCCGAAGGACGTCGGCCGCTCCTACGAGGCCGTGATCCGCGTCAACTCGCAGTCCGGCAAGGGCGGTATCGCCTACGTCCTGAAGAACGACCACAAGCTGGACCTGCCGCGCCGGATGCAGATCGAGTTCTCGAAGATCATCCAGGCGAAGACGGACGCCGAGGGCGGCGAGATCACGCCGAAGGACATCTGGGCGACCTTCCAGGACGAGTACCTGCCGAACCCCGGTAACGCGTGGGGCCGCATCCAGGTCAAGAACGGCCAGTCCACCACCGACACCGACGGCGTGGACACGCTCACCGTCGAGGCGGCGGTCGACGGCACGGACACCGTCCTGTCCGGTACCGGCAACGGCCCGATCTCGGCCTTCTTCGACGCCCTCCAGTCCATCGGCATCGACGTACGGCTGCTGGACTACCAGGAGCACACGATGAGCGAGGGGGCCTCCGCGCAGGCCGCTTCCTATATCGAGTGCGCGATCGACGGCAAGATTCTTTGGGGTATCGGCATCGATGCGAACACGACACGTGCGTCGCTGAAAGCGGTCGTCTCGGCGGTCAACCGGGCGGCGCGTTGACGGTTCGCTCCGTAGGGGGTGCCAGGGGTCGTTGAGCGGCTGCTGCGCCGTCGTGGCTGGTCGCGCAGTTCCCCGCGCCCCTTACCGGCATCCCTGTGCCCGGGTTTCAAGGTGCCCCGTCTGCCGTATCCCGGTGGGCGGGGCTCCGTCGTTTACCGGCCATTCCTTGTGCAGGTCACGGGTACGTCTCGTCCGGGGTACTGACTCTTCCTCGACAATGTGGCTAACATCACGCCAGCGCGGCGATGTTGCCGTGGGGTTACGGAGGTGCGACGTGCTGCCAGGACGGGGACGAGACGGCCGTGCTGTCAGGCGTGCGCGCATGCTGGGCACCCGTACCGCGTGGAGTGCCGTCGGCGACGGCGAGTTCTTCTGCCCGGGATGCGGAGGAGACCGCAATTACCAGCGGCTGACCGGCCGCCGCCGCTTCACCCTGCTCGGTGTGCCCGTGCTGCCGCGCGGCGAGACCGGCCCGGTCGTGGAATGCGCCGCCTGCCGCCGCCACTTCGGCACGGACGTCCTCGACCACCCCACCACCACCCGCTTCTCCGCGATGCTCCGCGACGCCGTGCACACCGTCGCCCTCGCGGTCCTCGCCGCGGGCGGCACCTGCAGCCGTACGGCCCTGGAGGCCGCCGCGACCGAGGTCCGCGCCGCCGGCTTCGACGACTGCACGGAGGACCAGCTGAACGCCCTGGTCGAGGCGCTGGCCGCGGACACCGGCCGGGTCTACGGCGAACCCTGCGGTGCGGGCCTGGCCATAGAGCTCCACGAGGCCCTCGACCCGCTGGCCCCGCACCTCGCCGCCCCCGGCCGGGAGTCGATCCTCCTCCAGGGCGCCCGCATCGCCCTCGCGGACGGACCGTACACACCGGCCGAGCGGGATGTGCTCAGCACGGTGGGGGCGGCGCTGACGATCTGCGGGGACGACGTGAGCCGGCTGCTGGCGGCGGCGCGTACACCGTCGTAGTCGTCGCCGTACTCCCCAGGGAGTAAAGCGCCCTCCGTACCGCCCCGGGCAGTACCCCCCAACTCGCCCTCACGCGCGACGAATCGACCCTCTCCCGCCGGGAGTCTGGAGAACGACCCAGACACCCCGACCGGAGGGAGGCCCGTCACATGGGGGCCGCAAAGACATCCGTACGGCGGCGGCGGCGTGCCGTGCCCTGGCTGGTGCTCGGGCTGTGGATCGCCGTACTGGCGATCGCCTCGCCGTTCGCCTCGAAGCTGGGCGACGTCCAGCGTGACCGTGCCGTCGACTATCTGCCGGCCAGTGCCGACTCCACACAGGTCGCCAAGATCCAGGAGCGGCTGCCCGGTGGTGAGGCCACCGAGATGGTCGTCGTCTACCACCGCGACGGCGGGCTGACCGCCGCCGACAAGGCCACCGCCGCCGACCAGATCGAGGCGATCGCGGGTGCGCACACGCTCACCGGCGACCCGGCCGCCGTGCCGTCCCGGGACGGCACCACCCTGATGTACCCGGTGGCCAGCACCGAGCCCGGCACGGACGAGAAGGCCCGGGACGTGCTCGTCAACGACGTACGGGACCTCGCGCAGGGCGGCGACGGACTGAGCGTCGAGGTCGGCGGTCCGGGGGCGCTCGCCACGGATGCCGGCGAGGTCTACAACTCGCTCGACGGACCGCTGCTCTACACCACCGTCGCGGTCGTCGCGCTGCTGCTGATCATCATCTACCGCAGCCCGTTCCTGTGGCTGGTGCCGCTCGTCGTCGCGGGCATCGCCGACTTCCTGTCGATGGGCGTCGCCTACGGACTCAACCAGTGGTTCGGGACATCCGTGTCCGGCCAGAGCTCCGGCATCATGACGATCCTCGTGTTCGGCGCGGGGACCGACTACGCGCTGCTGCTCGTCGCCCGGTACCGGGAAGAACTACGGCGCATCGAGCGGCCGTACGACGCCATGGTCACCGCCCTGCGCGGCTGCGGGCCCGCCGTGCTCGCCTCCTCCGGCACCGTCGCCGCCGGGCTGCTGTGTCTGCTCGCCGCCGACCTCAACTCCAGCCGGGGCATGGGCCCGCTCGGCACGGTCGGCGTGCTGTGCGCGCTGGTGGCCATGCTGACCCTGCTGCCCGCGCTTCTGGTGCTGCTGGGCCGGCGGGTGTTCTGGCCGCTGGTGCCGCGCTACGGCAGCACGCCCAAGGTCCGCCGGTCGCTGTTCTCCGCGATGGGCAGCTCCGCCGGGCGCAGGCCGCTGACCGTGCTCGCCGGCGGCGCGGTCCTGCTCGGGGCGCTCGCGCTGGGCACCCTCAACCTCCCCGGCAACCTCAAGCAGGAGGACTCCTTCACCAGCAAGCCCGACGCCGTCGCCGCCATGGAGACCCTCGCCGCGGCCTACCCCGAACAGGGCACGCAGCCCATCAGCGTCATCACGCCCACCGACCGCGCCGACGCCGCCCTCGCCGACATCCGCGACACCGGCGGCGTGGACAGCGCCGAACGCGGCCGCAGCGGCGACGGCTGGACCGAGATCTCCGTACTCGCCGCCTCCGCGCCCCAGTCCCCTGGCGAGACCCGGACCATCGAGGAGCTGCGCGACCGGCTCGACGGCTCCTACGTCGGCGGGGCCAGTGCCGAGCAACTGGACCTCAAGGACACCAACGCCCGTGACCGGCTGGTCGTCGTACCGATCGTGCTGCTGTCGGTCCTGCTGATCCTCGCGGCACTGCTGCGCAGCATCGTCGCGCCGCTACTGCTGGTCGGCGCCGTGGTCGCGGTGTGGGGCGCGGCGCTCGGCATCGGCGGACTCGTCTTCGGACCGGTGTTCGGCTTCGAGGGCACCGACCCCGGGCTCGGGCTGCTGTCCTTCGTGTTCCTCGTCGCCCTCGGTGTCGACTACGGCATCTTCCTGATGCACCGGATGCGCGAGGAGTCCCTGAACGGCGCCGAACCCGCGGCGGCCGCGCTCACCGCGCTGCGGACGACGGGCGGGGTCATCGCCTCCGCGGGACTGGTCCTCGCGGCGACCTTCGCGGTGCTCACCAGCATGCCGCTGGTGCAACTCGTCGAGCTGGGCTTCGTCATCGCGGTGGGCGTCCTGCTCGACACCTTCCTGGTCCGCACCTACCTGGTCACCAGCGCGAGCGTCGCGCTGCGCCGCAAGGTGTGGTGGCCGGGACGCCTCTCCCGCGAGCCCGAACGGCCGGTGCCGCCGAGGGAACCGGAGCCCGTGGCCGCCTCGACCCACTGACCGACCGGCGCCCCTCCCTCCCGGAGGGGCGCCCTCCTCACGGAAGATGACCGCGTGCAGGCAACCACCACAGCGACGCGACCCCGCCTCGGCGAGCGGGTCATGGCGGCCGTCAACCGCGATCCCCGCACCGCCCCGCACGGCATGCGCAACGACGCGCTGCTCGCCGTGGCGCTGGCCGCCCTCGCCACCGCCCTCGGCCTGGTCGGCGACCACGGGCTGCAACCCGACGCACTCGGCTGGACCCTGCTGCTCGCCGCGCATGTGGCGCTCGTGTGGCGGCGCCGCAGCCCGGTGCTGGTCATGCTCGTGGCGCTGGCCTGCGTCGCCCCGTACCACGCCCTCGACAACAACCACACCGCACCCATCCCCGCGACGATGGTCGTGCTGTACACGATCGCGGCGACCGGCACGGTGCGCCGTACGCTGCTCACCGGCACCACCGTCCTCGGCGCGACACTGATCATCAACGCCGTCACCAACCCCGACGGGGTGCTGGAGATCCTGCGGATCTCCGGCTGGATCGTCGCGGTCCTCTTCCTCGGCATCGACGTCCGCTACTACCGCCAGTACGTCGCCTCCATCGTCGAACGCGCCGTACGCGCCGAACGCACCCGCGAGGAGGAGGCCCGCCGCCGTGTCGCCGAGGAGCGCCTCCGTATCGCCCGGGACCTGCACGATCTGCTCGCGCACAGCATCACCCTCATCGGCGTGCAGACCTCCGTCGCCGCGCACGTCCTGGCCGCCGACCCCGAACGGCTCGACCGTGAGACGGTCGCCAAGGCCCTCGACGACATCGCCGGGACCTGCCGCGCCGCGCGCGGCGAGCTGCGTACGACGCTGGAGGTGCTGCGGGAGCACGGCTCGCCCGACGCCCGCGGCCCGCTGCCCGGCCTCGACGGTGTGCCCGACCTCGTGGAGACCGCCCGGCTCGCGGGGGCGCGCGTGGAGCAGACGGTACGGATACGGCAGGCCCCGCCCGCCGTCGGCGCCGCCGTCTACCGCATCGTCCAGGAGGCGCTGACCAACGCCGTACGGCATGCCGGGCCCGAACCCGCCGTACGTGTCGACCTGTACGAGAAGGACGGCGCCCTGCACCTCGCGGTCACCGACGACGGCACCGGGCCCCCGGACGCCGCACAGCCCGGCTTCGGGATCGTCGGCATGCGCGAGCGGGCCCGCAGCGTGGGCGGCAGCCTCGACGCCGGACCGCGGGCGCAGGGCGGCTTCGAGGTGGCCGCCGTACTGCCCATGACCACCCTGGAAGGGACCGGATGACCATCCGAGTGCTGCTCGCGGACGACCAGACGCTCGTCCGCGCCGCGTTCGCCATGCTCGTCGAGTCGGCCCGCGACATGGAGGTCGTCGGCCAGGCGGGCACCGGTCGCGAGGCCGTGCGGCTGGCCCGCAGCGAACGCGCCGACCTCGTGGTGATGGACATCCGCATGCCCGACCTGGACGGCATCGAGGCGACACGGCTCATCGCGGCGGACGAGGACCTCGCCGGGGTGAAGGTCCTCGTCCTCACCACCTACGACACCGACGAGCACATCGTCGAGGCGCTGCGCGCCGGCGCCTCCGGCTTTCTGGTCAAGGACACCCGTCCGGCCGAACTGCTGGACGCGATCCGCACGGTGGCGGCCGGGGAGGCGCTGCTGTCGCCGGGGCCCACGGCACGGCTGATCGAGCGACTCCTGCGCAGCCCTTCGGCCCCGTCGGCGGCCGTCGGACCCGAATGCCTTTCCGAACGCGAGCGGGAGGTGCTCACGCTCGTCGCGCGCGGGCTCAACAACACGGAGATCGCCGAGGCGTTGGGACTGAGCCCGCTGACGGCGAAGACCCACGTCAGCCGGATCATGGGGAAGCTGGGGGCGAGAGACCGGGCGCAATTGGTCATCGTGGCGTACGAGTCGGGGATGGTCACACCGGGGACCATGTGACGGACAGCATCCGACGATCCGTCAGGGAGAGTGATGACACTCCTGAGCCGCACCCTGCTCGTCACCGCAGCACTCCTCCTCAGTCCGCTCGCCGCTCCCACGGCCGCCCATGCCGCCGCCTGCACCTCCTCGCTGCCGTACGTCTCCGGGCAGGGCGGTTACGACACCTACCGCATCCCCGCCACCGTCAAGACCGGCCAGGGCACGATCCTCGCCTTCGCCGAGGGCCGGCGCGACGGCGCCGGGGATACCGGAAACATCGATGTCGTCCTGCGCCGCTCCGCCGACGGCGGCTGCACCTGGGGCCCGCTCAGGGTCGTCGCCGCCGGGAACGGGGACACCCGGGGCAACCCGGCGCCCGTGTTCGACCCCCGCGCCGACGCGGTCGTCCTGCTCACCTCCTACAACAGCGGAGATGTGACGGAGAGTCAGATCATGCGGGGCGAGGTCACGCCCGCGCAGAGCCGCCGGGTGTTCGTGCAGCGCAGCTGGGACGACGGCCTCACCTTCACAGCGCCGCGCGATGTCACCACCCGGGTCAAGCCCGCGAACTGGCGCTGGTACGCGACAGGACCGGGCCACGCCGTCGCCCTGACCCGCGGCCCGCACGCCGGCCGGCTGGTGGTCCCGGCCAACCACTCGACGGCCCCGCCCGCCGGCTCCGCCGACACCGGCCAGGAGCCCAAGTACTACGGCGCCCACGCCCTGTACAGCGACAACGGCGGCCAGACCTGGAACCTGGGCTTCGTCGACACCACCTACAACGGCTACAACAACGCCAACGAATCCACCGCCACCCAACTCACCGACGGCCGCCTCTACTTCAACTCCCGGGACCAGAACGGCACCAGCACCGGCAACCGCCTGGACACCTACTCCAGCAGCGGCGCCCAGAAGCTGGACCGCCTCTACCGGGTGCAGCACACCCTGGGCGACGTCCCGGTGGTCGAGGGCAGCGTCCTCCAGCTGTCCGACGGCCCGCTCCTCTTCTCCGGCCCGTCCGTACCCACCGCCCGCCAGTCGATGGCCATCTGGCGCAGCACCGACGCCGGCCAGACCTTCCAGAAGGCCCGCACCCTCGACACCCGCCGCGCCGCCTACTCCGACCTGGTACAGGTGAGCGGAACCACGGTCGGAATCCTCTACGAGACGGGAACGAGCGGGACGTACGACACGATCGAGTTCCGCCGGATCCCGGTGAGCAGTCTCTGAGTGGAACGGGTGAACGCAGGGGCGCGGGGAACTGCGCGACCAGCCACGACGGCGCGGCAGCCGCTCAACGACCCATGGCACCCCCCCCGCGGAGCGCTTAAAGCAACCCGGCCGCCGCAAGATGCTTCCCCACCCGTTCCACCTCGTCCGGCGACAGCGGTACCTGCGGCTCCGCCGTCGCCGGGCAGTCGATCACGCCCCGGAGATACAGCGCAGCCTTGAACGCGCCGAGGCCCGACGAGCTGCCGCTCATCCGGGCCGGGTCGCCCACGCCCACCAGGCCGAACAGGGCGCACAGCCGTTCCTGTTCGGCCCGGGCGCGGTCCCAGTCGCCCGCGCGGCAGAGGCGGTCGATGCGGACGTAGCCGTGCGGGTCGACGTTGGCGAGACCGGGCACGGCGCCGTCGGCGCCGAGTGCGAGCGCCGCGTCGACGATCAGCTCGGAGCCGGTCAGCACGCTGAAGCCGGTGATGGCGGGGTGGGTGCGGGCGCCGGTGACGACGGCGCGGAAGCCGCCCAGGTCGCCGCTGGAGTCCTTGAGCGCGGCCAGCACTCCGTCGGCGGCCAGCTCCAGGACCAGGTCCGCGGGGAGTTTGGTGTGGACGGCGGCCGGGATGTCGTAGGCCACGACGGGCACGGGGGAGGCCGCGGCGATCCGCCGGAAGTGGAGGGCGATCTCCGCCGGGTGGGTGCGGGCGTAGAAGGGCGCCGTCGCGACGACCGCGTCCGCGCCCGCCGCCGTCACCTGAGCCACATGGTCCAGCACCCGCGGTGTCGTCATGTCGATCACCCCGGCCAGCAGCGGCAGCGCCCCGCCCATATGTGCCGCCACCGACTCCACGACCAGCCTGCGCTGTCCGTCCGTCAGGAACGCGGCCTCCGAGGACGATCCGAGCACGAACAGCCCGTCCACCCCGCCGTCGATCAGATGGTCGACCAGCCTGAGCAGCGAGGGGACGTCCACCTCGCGGTCCGGTGTCAGGGGCGTGCAGACGGGCGGTACGACACCGGTCAGCGGGGTGGGAAGGTTCATGTCGGCTCCTGGTGCTCTTCCGGTACGGCAGCCTGGCCCACGAGGTCGCGGGTCGGTCGGCCCTCCTCCACTGGATGGTGACACCGGAACCGGTGCACAGGAGTGGACGCAACGGAAAATTCGGGCATCGTGTCGGCGCACTCGGCGTCCGCCTTCCAGCACCGGGTGCGGAAGGGGCAGCCGCTGGGCGGACGTGTCGCCGACGGCACCGGCCCGACCAGCGGGATCGGGTCGATCGGGTGCAGCAGGCCGGGGGTCGCCGAGAACAGGGCGCGGGTGTACGGGTGCCGGGAGCCGTCCGTCACCCGGTCGGCCGGAGCCTCCTCCACGATCCGGCCCAGGTACATCGTGATCACCCGGTCGCTCATCCGCCGCACCGTCTGGATGTCGTGCGAGACGAAGACCAGGGCGAGACCCAGACGCTCCTTCAGGTCGAGCAGCAGATTGAGGATCTGGGCGCGCACCGAGACGTCCAGGGCGCTGGTGGGCTCGTCCGCGACCACGAGATCGGGGTCGAGGGCCAGGGCCCTCGCGATGGCGACGCGTTGGCGCTGGCCGCCGGAGAGCTGGCCGGGGAGCGCGTCGGTCAGCGCCTTCGGCAGACCGACCAGGGACATCAACTCCCGTACGTGTTCGTCCCGTTCCTTCGCGGTGCCCTGCCGGTGCACATCCATCGGGTCCCGCAGGATCTGGCGGATCGTCAGGCGCCGGTTGAGTGCGGTGGACGGGTCCTGGAAGATCATGCCGGTGTTGCGGCCGACGGCGGCCCGGCGTTCGGCGGGCGCCATGCTCCACAGGTCCCGGCCCCGGAAGGACACCGTGCCGGACGTCGGTCGCTCCACACCCACCAGCACCTTCGCCAGCGTGGACTTGCCGCAGCCGGACTCGCCGACGACGCCGACCGTCTCGCCGGGCGCGATGGCGAGGTCGGCGCCGGTCAGGGCGTACACCCGGTCCCGGGTGAACAGTCCGCCGCTGCGGGCCTTGTGGACGACATGGGTGTCGGACAGCTCCACGAGTGCGTTCACTGGACGACCTCCGCGTTCACCAGGTCGATGGCGGGATGGTGGCAGGCCACCGTGTGCGTGCGTGTGCCCGCCAGAACGGGAGCCGTCGTACGGCAGGTCTCGCTCGCCCGTGGACACCGGTCGGCGAACCGGCAGCCCGCCGGGAAGTCCGCGGGGGAGGGTACGACGCCCTTGACCTGCGTCATCCGTTCGGCGGCCGATTCCAGCGAGAGCACGCTGCCGAGCAGCCCGCGCGTGTAGTGGTGGGCCGGTGCCTCCACCAGGTCGGCGGTCACGCCCGTCTCCACGATCTGGCCGCCGTACATCACGACCACCCGGTCGGTGATGTCGGCGATCAGCGCGAGGTCGTGCGAGACGAGGATCAGCGCGAAGCCCAGCTCCTCCCGCAGCCCGAGCAGCAGCTCCATGATCTGTGCCTGCACGGTCACGTCGAGCGCGGTCGTCGGCTCGTCGGCGACGATCAGCTTCGGGTCGCGGGACAGGGCCATGGCGATCAGGACGCGCTGGCGCTGGCCGCCGGAGAGCTCGTGCGGGTAGCTGCGCAGGGTGCGGTCGGGGTCGAGGCCGACCATCGTCAGCAGTTCCTGCGGACTGCGGTGGCCTCCGCGTCGTACGACCTGTTTGAGCTGGGAGCGGATCGTCATCGCCGGGTTCAGGGAGGACAGCGCGTCCTGGTAGATCATCGCCATCTCGTGGCCGAGCAGCCTGCGCCGGACCCGCATCGGCTCGGCGAGCAGGTCCCGCTGGTGGAAACGGACCTGGCCGCGTACCCGGGCCCCCTTCGGCTCCAGGCCCATCACCGTCAGCGCGGTCAGCGACTTGCCGCAGCCCGACTCGCCCACCAGGCCGAGGACTTCACCGGGCTGCACCTCGAAGCTGATCCCGTCGACGATGTCCACGCCCTGGTGCCGGGCCTCGAAGCCGATGGCCAGGTTCTCCACGGCCAGCACCGGCTGAGCGCCGCCGGGCAGCGGACGGGCCCGCGCCCGCAGCCGCGCCGCCGCCTGGGTCAGCCCCGGCAGCTGGAGCACCTCACCGCTCCCCGGCTCCGGTGCCTGAAGCCGGTCCTCCTCGTCGCGGACCGCCACATCCCGTGCCGACGGTGCCGCCCACGCGTCCGAGACGCCCTCGGAGAGGATGTTCAGCGACAGCACGGTCACCAGCATCAGCAGCCCGGGGAAGACGGTCGCCCACCAGCCGCCGGTCAGCACCATGTTCTTGCCGTCCGCGATGACACTGCCCCACGACGGGTCCGGCGGCCGTACACCGGCGCCGATGAAGGACAGCGACGCCTCGAAGACGATGGCCTCGGCGACCTGCACCGTGCAGAACACCAGGACGGGAGCGGCGCAGTTGATCGCGACGTGCCGCCAGACGATGTGCGGGGTGCGGGCGCCGATCACCCGCTCGGCCGTCACATAGTCCTCGCCGTACTGATCGAGCACGTTGGCCCGTACGACCCGTGCCATCGGCGGTGTGAACAGGAACGCGATCGCACAGATCAGCACGGTGATGCCGCCTCCGAAGACGGCGACGAGTACGGCGGCCAGCGCGATGCCGGGGAACGCCATCACCACGTCCAGGCAGCGCATCAGCGTCTCGTCGACGCCCTTGCGGGAGGTGGCCGCCACCGCGCCGATGACCGCGCCCACGAGGAGCGCGAGCGCGGTCGCGCCGAGACCGATGGCGAGGGACCAGCGGGCGCCGTACATCAGCCGGCTCATGATGTCCCGGCCGAGGCTGTCCTGGCCCATCCAGTGCTCGGTGGACGGGTGCCCGGTGCCGTCGACGGGCGGCTGCTGGTCGAGCGGGTCGTCGGGCGCGAGCAGCGGTGCGAACAGCGCCACCAGGACCACGACGGCCAGGAAGCAGACGGCGATCTTCGACAGCAGCGGCAGCCGGCGCCAGCCGCGCAGCCGGACGCCGGGCCGGGCTAGGGCGTGTTGCGAAGGTCCCGTCGTCCGCCCGGAGGGCGGGCCTGGCGGCGTCCGGTGCGTGCTCTCGGCGTGCCGGGCGGAAGCCCTCGTACTGGACGTACTTGGGCTTTCGTCCGGTGCGGCGAGAGTGCGTGCCGGGCGTCGCCAGGCAGGCGGGACTTTCGCAACACGCCCTAGGGCCTCGGTGAGGCTCTTGCGCGTGAACATCAGGCGGCTTCCCTCAGTCGCGGGTTGACCAGCAGGTAGAGGATGTCGATGACGAGGTTGACGATCACGAAGCCGGTCGCCGTCGTCAGCACGACGCCCTGGACGACGGCCGGGTCGCCGTTCTTCACGGCGTCGATCATCAGCTTGCCCATGCCGGGCAGCGAGAAGATCGTCTCGATGACCACCGCGCCGCCGAGCAGATAGCCGACGCGCAGACCGAGCACGGTGAGCGGATTGATGAGCGCGTTGCGCAGGACGTTCCGGCCGACCACCACCCGCGGCGGCAGACCGCTGCCGATCGCCGTCCGGACGTAGTCCTTGTCCAGTTCCTCCACCACGGACGTCCGGACGATGCGGGTGAGCTGGGCCGCGACCGGCAGGGACAGGGCGAGCGCCGGGAGCGTCATCGTCTTCAGCCAGCCGGTGAAGGAGTCCGCCGGGTTGATGTAGCCGCCGGTCGGGAACCAGCCCAGGTCGACCGCCAGGTACTGGATCATCAGCAGCGCCAGCCAGAAGCCGGGTGCCGCGACGCCGGTCAGCGACACGACCCGGATGATCTGGTCCGGCAGCCGGTCGCGGTAGATCGCCGCGGTCACACCGCCGATCAGCGACAGCACCACCGCGATGCCCAGGCCCAGGAAGGTGAGCTGGAGCGTGAGCGGCAGTGCCGTCATGACCTGGTCGATCACCGGCGCCCTGGTGAGTGCGCTGGTGCCCATGTCGCCATGGAGCAGGGCGCCGACGAAGTCGACGTAGCGCACCGGGAACGGGTCGAGCAGGCCGTTCTGCTCACGGAAGTCGTGCAGTTGCTCGGGCGTCGGATTGGCGCCCTGGAAGAACGCGGACGCCGGGTCGACGTCCGAGAACCGCATCACCAGGAACACGAACAGCACGATGCCGAGCATCAGCGGGACGAGCAGGGCGATACGGCGGGCCAGGATCCTGGCGATGGCGACCACGGATCAACTCCTGGAGTTCTAGACCCACTTGGCCTGGAGCAGATTGATTCCCGGGTACGGCTGTGCCCTTATCCCGGCGAGAGTCGTCGGGTCCCAGGCGGTCATCAGCTCGTTGTGGACGACCGGATAGAGCACGGCCTGTTCGGCGACGACGTCGACGTAGTCCTGGATCATCGTCTTCTTCCGGTCCGCGTCCGGCTCCCGCGTCGCCGCGTCCATGTCCTTGAAGAGCTTCCTGGCGACCGCGTTGCCGGCCCAGCGCGTGTACCCCATCCACAGGTTGGTCGGCCCGTAGTTGTAATGCATGATCAGGTCGGCGTCGAGGCCGAACTGGTTGGGGTTCGAGGCGGCGGCGACGACCTGGTAGTCCTGCTTCTGGTCCATCTTGGTGAAGACGGCCGTGGTCTCCTGCGGGGAGAGAGTCGTCTTCACGCCGATCGCGTCCCAGGACGCCTTGATGGTCGGCAGACAGTCGACGATCCAACTGACGTTCACCGCAAGGATGTCGACCTTCAGCCCGCTGACCCCGGCCTCCTTCAGAAGCGCCTTCGCCTTGTCGGGGTCGTAGTCGTAGACGGTCTTGGCGCGCCGGTAGCTCGGGTTGCCCTCGTTCAGGAAGGACGACGACGGCTTGCCGTGCCCCTTCAGCGCCACCTCGACCATTTTCCCGGTGTCGATGGCGTAGTGCAGCGCCTGCCGTACGCGCACGTCGTCGAAGGGCTTGTGCTTGGTGTTGAACATCAGGAACAGGTTGTTCATCCCGGCGCCGCCCGCGACCGTGAGCCCGCCGCCCTTGAGCTGTCCGATGTTGGCGTACGGGATGTTGTCGGCGATCTGCGCGCCCGCGCTGGCCCCGGAGATCCGGGCGACGCGCGGGGCTGCGTCCACGATCGTCAGCCAGTTCATCTTCCTGAAGGCGGGCCTGCGCGGGCCGTTGTAGCCGGGATACGCCTCGAAGGTGGTGTTGGACTTCGGGTGGTGCGCGCTCTGCCGGTACGGTCCCGAGCCGATCGCCGTGCCCTTGATCGCGTCGTCCCAGGCGCCGGGCCGGGAGAACACGTGCTTCGGCATGATCTTGGCGAGGGTGAGCCGCGAAATCCCTTCCGGGAAGGGGAACTTGAGCACCACCTCGACGTTCTGCGCGTCGATCTTGCGGACTTCCTTCAGCCAGCTCGCGAAGAACCCCTTGGCGAGGGTCTGGGTGTCCGGGTCGAGGATCCGGTCGAAGACGAACACCACGTCGTCGGCGGTGACCGGCTTCCCGTCGTGGAACGTGGCCCCGGCGCGCAGCGTGAACTTCCAGGACGTGCTGTTCGGGTCGCCCGGCACCTGCGTGGCGAGCGCCGCGTACGGCTCGCGGGAGATGGGGTCGGTGTCGAGCAGCCCCTCGTAGATGTGGTTGTTGGCGGCCATGCAGAAGGCCGACGCGGTCTGTGTGGGGTCCCAGCTGCCGTCGTTGCCGTAGCCGATCACCGCGGTCAGCGTGCGGTCCTTGCCGCTGCCGCCGGTGTCATTGGTCGACTCCGGTCCCGACGAGCAGGCCGACAGCGACGCGGTGACGGCGGCGGACGCGCCCAGCGCGCCGGTGTACTTCAGGAACGACCGGCGATGCAGCGCCGGCACGTCGTCGGTCACGTCGCGCACGGTTCCTCCAGCGGAATGAGGGTGGGGATACGAGAGGACGGGCGAAAGATATGAAGAGATACGACGTCCTACGTCCTGTAGTCAGCGCGACCATAGGAGGGGCTGTGAGGGCGGTCAAGGGAACGCACACGAATGGCGTATATGCCAGAGGTCGGACCAATGGCGCTGTCGCCTACCGATATTGACGAACCGTCATCGGTGAGACGTGGGACGTGGGACGTCCTGGGCGCGTACGATGCGGCGCATGTCCGAGGAGCCCAGAAACAGTCGGACGGAGCCGCGGAACAGTCGGATACAGCGCGAGGTCGTGCAGCTGATCCTCGACCGCAAGCTCCGGGTCGGTGCGCCGCTGCCCACCGAGACCGAGCTGATGGCCGACCTCGGCGTCAGCCGCAACTCCGTCCGCGAGGCCCTCAAGGCGCTCCAGGCGCTCGACATCGTGGAGATCAGGCACGGTTTCGGGACATACGTCGGACACGCCTCGTTGACCCCGCTGATTGACGGCCTCACCTTCCGCACGCTGGCCCGGCACGAGGACGACAACGACGCGCTCGCCGAGATCCTCCAGGTCCGCGAGGTGCTGGAGGAGGGGCTGATCAGCCGGGTCGCCGTGCTGCTCACCGAGGCGGAGCTGGACCGGCTGGAGGTCGCGGTAGACCGGATGGAGGCAGCGGGCCGCGCCGGGCACGACGTCGCCGAACTCGACGGCGAGTTCCACGAACTGCTCTACGCGTCCCTGGGCAACGCGCTCGTGCCGCAACTCCTCGGCGCCTTCTGGACGGTGTTCCGGCGCGTCGCCCGCGCCCGCGGCTGGACCGACGACCCGGCCCCCGAGGTGACCGTCCGCCGCCACCGCGACATCGTCAGCGCCCTGCGCGCCCGGGACGTGCTGGGCGCGCAGCGCGCGATGACGGTCCACTTCCGCGGAATCGAGGCACGCTCGGCGCAGGAGTCACGCGGGGTGGGGTGAGGCCTGGCGGGGTGCCGCCGCCCCTTCAGCCGAGCGTCTCCGCGAGGACGGCGGCCGTCTCGGCGATCAGCGCGTTGTCCCACGCGGCGGCCTGGTCCGGCTTGGTGGCGAGGACGGACAGGACGAGCGGTGTGCCGCTCTCGGTCCAGGCGATGCCGACGTTGTTGACCGTGCCGTACGAACCGGAACCAGTCTTGTCGGCGATCGTCCAGGTCTTGGGCAGCGCGGCGCGGAAGCGGGCGGCGCTGGTGGTGTTGTTCAGCAGCCAGTGGGTGAGGAGCTGACGGTCCGTGCCGTTCAGGGCGTCGCCGAGTACCAGGTGGGCGTAGGTACGGCCGATCGCGTACGGGCTTGTCGTGTCCGTCGTCCGCCACGGTTCGGCCGAGTTCAGTTCCGTCTCCCAGCGGTCCAGGCGGGTCACCCGGTCGCCGAGGGAGCGGGCGAGGCGGGTGATCGCCGTGGGGCCGCCCAGCTCGCGCAGGAGCAGGTTGCCTGCGGTGTTGTCGCTGTAGCGGATCGCCACGTCCGCGAGTTCGGAGATGGTCATGCCCTCGGCCAGGTGCTCCCTGGTCTTGTCGGAGCCGTCCACCAGGTCGGCCTCGGTGTAGTGGACGCGGCGGGCGAGCACCTCGCCGTGCCGGTCCAGGTCGCGCAGGACGGCCGCGGCGGCCAGGGTCTTGAAGACGGAGCAGATCGGGAAGCGCTCGTCGGCGCGGTGGCGGACGGTGCGCTTCGAGGCGAGGTTGTGGGCGAACACGCCCAGCCGGGCGCCGTGTTGCTCCTCCAGCGCGCGCAGTCGGGCGGTGACGCCGGTGTCCGTGTCGGCGGCGGCGGCCGGAGCGGCCGTGGCTACGAGAGTGGCGGCGGCGGTCGCGAGCACCGTGCGGCGGCGCGGCTCGAACTTCACGGTCAGGCTCTCCTTCGGTCGTACTCCGTCAACGATCTCTTCTGTGATCGACGCAGGACCTCATACCTTGGTTGCCGTGCCGTAGACCTTCGGGCGACGGACACGCCGTTCCCCGCTCGCCACAGTGAGGGCATGGAGAACACCAAGAAGGGGATCAGCAGGGCGCGGTTCCTGGCCGGGGCCGGAGCCGCGGCCGTCGGAGTGGCGGGGGCGCTGCTGCCGGCCACCGGCGCACGGGCGGCGGAGGCGACGACGGGCCGCCGCGGGCTGCGTCACCGGGGCGTCGTCTACACCGTCGGCGCGGGGGAGACCCCGGGCACGGCCTTCAGCGCCGCCCGGATGCGCAGGGACATCCGCGTCATCCGCGACGACCTGCACGCGGACACCGTCGACGTCACCGGCGACGGCGTCGAACGCCTCAACGCGACCGCCACCGAGGCAGCCGAACGCGGGCTGCACGTCTGGCTCCAGCCCACCCTCGGGGACGCACCCGAGCGGGACATCCTCGACCACATCGCCCAGACCGGCCGGCACGCGGAGGGGCTGCGCCGGCAGGGCGCGAGTGTCGACTTCAGCGTGGGGTGCGAGTTCTGGCTGTTCGTGCCGGGGATCGTGCCCGGCGAGACGATCCTGGAGCGGATCGAGAACCTTCAGAACGGCACCGTCGACTGGGTGCGGATGCAGCGCCGCCTCGACCGCTTCACCGCCAAGGCCGCCGCCGTCGGCCGCTCCGTCTTCCACGGCCGCCTCAGCTATGCCGCCGCCCAGGACGACAAGGTCGACTGGAACCTCTTCGACGTCGTCGGCATCGACTACTACTCGTCCCACGCCGACAGCGCGGACTACGTAAGGGAGTTGAAGCGGTACCTGCGCTGGGGCAAGCCGCTCGCCATCACCGAGTTCGGGACGTGCACGTACGTCGGTGCGCCCGAGGCGGGCGGCATGGGCTGGGACATCGTCGACTACGACAAGACCCCGCCGGAGATCAAGGGCGACCTGGTCCGCAGCGAGCGCACCCAGGCCGACTACCTGGTCGAGTTGCTGGACGTCTTCGAGTCGATGGGCCTGTACACGGCGATGGCCTTCGAGTTCGTCACAGCGGACGCCCCGCACCGCCCCGACAGCCCACGCCACGACATCGACCTCGCGAGCTACAGCATCACCAAGGCGATCAAGGACCGCCCCGACGACCCCCGCTCGGACTGGCACTGGGAGCCGAAGGAGGCGTTCCACGCGCTGGCGCGCCGATATCGGCGTTGCTAGTCGCAGTACGTGTCCCGGCCAGGTCGATTCCCGGTCGCCAGGAAACGGGAGACCGTGGTGTCGCCGCACTCTGTGCCGTTGGCCAGGTAGGCGTCATGGCCGGTGGCGTCGTTGACGACCATGACCGCACGCTTGCCGAGGGCCGTGCGTAGCTTCAGGGCGCCGGTGAGGGGGGTCGCCACGTCTCGTTCGTTCTGTATGAGGAGGATGTTGGACGGTCCTCGGTCGGTGATCCGGATCGGCGCCTCGGGCTGCTCGTAGGGCCAGGCGGCGCAGATCATCGCGTTGCGGGGCATGCCGGCGGTCAGGGGGTAATCGGCCCGGCTCCTGGCGACGTCCTTGCGGTAGGCGTCGGCGGAGGCGGGCCAGTCGGCGTCGTTGCAGATGGTGCCGACGCCGACCGCGGCGGCGTTCTGAAGGGCCTCCTCGGGCGGGGCCGGCGGCGCGGGCGGCACGGTTCCCTTCCGGGCGGCCAGGATCAGCTGGGCGAGGCCGGGGAAGTCGTCCGTGTCGTACAGGGCGTTCAGCATCGCCTGACGCAGTTCGTTGCCGTTCAGCACGGGCGGGTTGGCGCCGGGCCAGGGGATCGGCTCGCGGTCGAGGCGGGCGGCCAGGCTCAGGAAGTCCGCCCGCACCCCGACCGGGGTCCCGGCGACCCGGTCCGGATTGCCGGGCGCGGAAGCCCACTTGGCGAACTCCGGGAAGACGTCCTCCACGCCCCGCTCGTACGCGGCCAGCCAGGCGCGCTGGACCTTGACGGGATCGGGGTTGTCATTGCTGTCCAGCACGATCCGGTCGGTGCGGTGCGGGAACAGTTCGGCGTAGACGGCGCCGACATATGTGCCGTACGAGACACCCCATGCGGAGATCTTCTGCTCGCCGAGCGCGGCCCGGACGCGGTCCAGGTCGCGGGCTTCGTTGGCGGAGCTGATGTGCTTGATCAGCTCGCCGCCGTTGCGTGCGCAGGTGTTCGAGATGCGCTCCGCGGTGACCAGGTTCTCCGTGATGGAGCCGTCGGCGGCGGGCCAGGGCCGGGTCGCCGAGAGGGCGAGGTCGGCGTGCCCGAGGTCGCAGCCGACGGCGGTGGACGGGGCCAGCCCGCGCGGGGCGAACCCGATCAGGTCGTAGGCGTCGCGCACCTCCTGCGGCAGCTTCTGGCCCTTGCCCGACGGGTCGTCGATGCTGGTGTTGCCGGGACCGCCGGGGATCAGCAGCAGGGCGCCGCGCCGGGCGGACGGCCGCTCGCCGGCGATACGGGAGACGGCCACCTCGATCGTCGGTCCGTCCGGGTCGGCGTAGTCCATCGGCACCTCGACCGTCGCGCACTGCTGCCGCGGATCGAGCCCGTCGCCCTCGCACTCGGTCCACTTCAGCGGCGGTGCGGACACGTCGTTCGTGGCGGACGCGGTGAGGGGCGTCATGACGCCGAACACGATGCCGGAGGCGGCGGCGATCAGGGCGAGGCTCTTGGTCATCGGCTTCATGTCATCGAGCCTGACGGACCTTGACGAGCCGTCACATCCGGGCAACAACCCACTTCGCCCTGGGGATTACCCCAGGACGGACGTCAGGGTTCCCCCCGGGGGGCTCACAGCCCCATCCGCATGACGATCCGGTCCTCACCGGGCCCGAGATGGTCCCTGCGCACCCCTTCCTCGGACCAGAAGCCCAGCGACCGGTACAGCATGATGGCCGCCGCGTTGGTCGGCTCCACCGTCAGACGGACCTCGTGGACGGCCTGGCCGCGTAACTGGCGCAGCACCTCCAGCATCAGCCGGCGGCCCAGGCCGTGGCGCCGCTGACCGGGAGCGACGGCCAGGCTCAGCACCCAGCACACGCCCCCGTCCGAGGTCGTGGCGAACAGCACGTAGCCCTGGAGGCTCTCCCCGTCGTCGAGAACGAAGATGCCGTCGCCGTGCACGTCGTAGTGCTGGCGGACGACGAAGTACGGGTACGGCTCGTCCGGGAAGACCTCCCTGTCCACGCGCAGGAGTTCGGGCAGGTCCGCCTCGGTGACGCCGCGGGTCGTGAGCGGCCGGTCGGTGCGGTCGGCGAAGAACGCCTGGTCAGCACGGCCGCTCAGAAAAGGGAAACGTTCCTCCGGTACAGCCATCATC
Organism: Streptomyces sp. NPDC051963; assembly: GCF_044593495.1. NCBI lineage: Bacteria > Bacillati > Actinomycetota > Actinomycetes > Kitasatosporales > Streptomycetaceae > Streptomyces > Streptomyces sp. NPDC051963. Next base: position 312,464 of record NZ_JBIUCC010000002.1, read on the forward strand.
CGCCCCCTATGTAATGGATTGGAGTCACTCATGCGAGTGAGCACCTGTTGCCCGCCGTTTCAGGTGTTCAGCCGAGATCCGCCCATCTTGAGCAGGGCAATCCGGATGTTCAAGTGCGCGGAATGTCTATGCCTCGACGCGCTCCCAGTGCGCCTTCTTTTGGTACCGTGAGTGGATGACCTTGAGACCGTCGGGGGGCGCCTTGACCCGGTTGAAGAACGCTGAAGTTTCCTGGGGCGCATTCGACCCGAACGCCTACGTGGAGCACAACTACAGCGTTTTACAGTCAGAGGACGCGGAGATCCTCCACCTGGTCAGAGATCATTTCGGCGATCATTTCCGGAAGCAGGCCGTCGGTCCGGTTTCCGGTATCGATGTGGGCGCCGGCGCAAATCTGTATCCCGCACTCGCCATGCTGCCGTGGTGCGACGAGATCACCCTCTTCGAGCGCTCGCCCGCGAACGTCTCCTACCTCGCGAGCCAGGTCGAGTCCTACGACGAGAACTGGGACCAGTTCTGGCACGCCCTGTGCGAGCACGAGGCGTACGGCTCCCTGGAGATGGCCCCGCGCGAGAAGTTCCGCAAGGTCGTCGGGGTCGAGCAGGGAAATATCTTCCATCTGGAGCAGTTCCGGGGACGGTGGTCCGTGGGGACCATGTTCTTCGTCGCCGAGTCGATGACCGCCTCCCACCAGGAGTTCCGGCTGGGAGTCGAGCGCTTCATGACCGCACTCGCTCCCGGTGCCCCCTTCGCCGCCGCCTTCATGGAACATTCGAAGGGTTATCACGCGGGTGAGCATTTCTTCCCCGCGTGTGACGTGGGAGAATCCGAAGTGCACGCGAGTCTCGAGTCGTTCGCCGAGGACTTCAAGGTCGAACGTCTCAAAGCCTCGGCCGCCGTGCGCAACGGATATACGGGAATGATCGTCGCCTATGGCTGGCGTCGGAAATCGGATCAGGATATTCCGGTCGCTGATCTGTGAATCTTCACAACAGAAGAGGGCTATTCCTCAAGTGATGGCAGTGCGGTCTGTGTGAGGGGCATGGGATGCAGATCAAGCCACGCCAGCATCTGCTGGACATCTGGCAGGCAGTTGCTCGGAACTCCTTCGAGGGCGGAGATTGGGCCTGGGGAAAATGGGGTCGGGAAAGCAGTGTCGCGGACGCGGAGCGCCTGCTCTGCCTGCTCTATCCGGCCACGGAGATCCCCGCGTTCCGGCTGGACGATCCGGACACCACGCAGGAAGACGTCCAGCAGGCGCTGAAGAAGGCAGGCGGACGGCTGGACATTCCGGCCAACATCGTCATGGCCGCCGCCGAGTTCATGCGCACCCACACCGGGGACGACAAGAGGCCCACGTTCTCCGGCGGTTACTACTTCGGGTCCCCGGAGGAGACCACGGACCTCACCGAGGAACAGCGTGAACTCGGCGTGGTCGACTCGTTCTCGATGTCGATCAGTCTCTGCCTGGCCACGCTCGGCTTCCTCAAGGTCTATGCGACCAAGACGAGGCGCAGCGACATCCAGGAGACGATCGCCGAACTGCGCACGGCCACCAGCAACCGGCTCACCGCCGCCATGGTGAGCCTGCTGCGTTCCTTCACCGTCAACGTCTTCGACACCGACTCCTCGCAGGGCCGTACGCTCACCGAACTCCTCGGCCAGGGGCGGCTGTCGCAGCGGCATGTGGTGCAGAAATTCCAGAACCGCTTCCGTCCGCTGCGCGCCGCGATCGCCGAGAGCTTCATCCTCGGTGTCGACGTCGAGGAAGCCCTCAAGGACGAGAGCCAGTTCTTCGAATGCGGCTGGGCATGGGGCCTGGTGCGGGACGCGCCCGAGGTCGAGACCGACGAGCCCATCGGGCCGCAGCCCGCCGGCGTCGCCGACCCGGTGCCGTATCTGTACTTCACCACCGTCGCCCTCGACGGTATCCAGGACCTGTTCTCCGACCGCACCCTCACCCTGGGCCTGCTCAACACCGAACAGCAGAAGCTCGCCGAGGCGCTGCGACTGCGCTGGGAGATCACCCAGCAGTTCTGGTCACGCATCGCCCGCTTCGACGGCGAGCGCTGGCCCCTGGAGGACATTCCCTGGCGTACGACAGGACAGAAGCTGGAGTCGGAGTACTTCTCCCTCTCCGTGGCCGCCATCCTCGTCCACGACCTGATGCGGCGCCGGGCCACCGACGACGACCTGACCCGCACCGTCGCCGTCATGGAGCGCCTCGCCGAACGCGGCCGCATCACCAGCCGCATGACGCGCGACGACCCGGTGATCCTGCTGCACAACCCGGGCGTCACCCTGCCGTTGCAGGGCAGCGAGCGGATCGGGCCGCCCATGCACTGGAAGATGACCGACTTCTCGGCGCAGCTGCTCAAGCGGACCATCCAACTGTGCACGCTCTCCCGCAACTTGAGCTCGCACGACCGGCTGCTGCGGCTGGCCGAGGACATCTTCGGCCATATGTGGCGGCGCCGTATCCGCGACGGCGAGGGCGTCGGCCTCTGGGACAACGTGTTCGCCGTGTATCCCGAATCGCAGCCGCACGAGGGGCCGGTGTCCTGGGCGATCACCGAGCGGGTCGTCGAGGTGATGGTCCAGGTCCACGACATGTACCGGCAGCCGCCGATCCGCAGCCTCGAACTGACCGACCTGACAAGGGCGTTACTCAGTGAGTCCGCCCATCTCCTCGGCAACGAGCAGATGGAACCGGCACCCAAGGACGACGGAAAGCACGGCATGCAACTCAGGAACATCGAGGTCAAGTTGCGCCGCGCCCGCACCCTCGTGGACGAACAGCCCGGCACGGCCTACTCGTTGACCCTCGATGTGCTGGGTCAGCTCGACTCACTCGCCCGGGCCCGCGAAGCCGCGGCCCAGGGAGTGTGACACCGTGCTGATCTTCGCGGCCTCCGACAAGGGAGGCACGGGCCGCTCCGTGACCAGCGCCAACCTCGCCTACCACCGGGCGCTGGGCGGGGACGACGTCTGCTATCTGGACTTCGACTTCGGCTCGCCCACCGCGTCGGCCGTCTTCGACGTGCCCGACGCCCGCCAGGCCGCCGAGGACCGCGGGCTGCACTCCTATCTGGTCGGCGAGGTCAGCGAGCCGGTCCGGATAGACGTCTGGTCGGACACCGAGCACCGGGTGCTGCGCACTCGACCGCCCGGATCCGGCCGGCTGGTGCTGATGCCGGGCGACCTCAGCGGCGGTGAGTTCGCCACCAGCGACGAGAACCTGAGCCGCTGCGTCGATCTGCTGCTGAAGCTCTACCACGAGTTCGATCTCATCGTCGTCGACCTCAGCGCCGGCCGCAGCTACGCCGTGGACATGGCCCTGGAGGCCACCGCACAGCGGGAGATGAGCGGCGTCGACGCCCGCTGGCTGGTCTTCCACCGCTGGACCCGCCAGCATGTGGCGGCCGCCGCGAGCCTCGTCTTCGGCAAGCGCGGCATCGTCGCCGGCGGTGTCGCCCGCGGCCATGACGAGGACGCACTGCGCAGGGCCATCCGCTTCATCCGGGCCGCCGTACCCGATCCCGAATCGGCGCTGTGGTCGCAGGTGTCCGCCACCCAGTCGGCGTGGATGCGCGAATGCGACCGCGACCTCAAGCAGCTCGCCTCCAGCCACGGCATCGGCTGGAGCCAGGTGCTGGGCTCGGTGCCACTGGAGCCGGTTCTCCAGTGGCGTGAGCAGCTCATCACCGACGAGGACGTGCTCGACAGCCAGATCGCCAACATGGAGACCTGGCAGGCGCTGAGTCAACTGGCCGGCCGGCTCACCGACGAGAAATTCTGGGAGCAGGCGTGACCGAAGCCGTGTTCCGGGAGACCACCGCGGATCCCCGCACCCAGTCCGTGCCCTTGTCCCACCTCTCCCTGGAGCTGGGCCACCTCTACATGGAGGACTTCGCGGCGGGCCCCGAGCGGCTGCGCGAGCACTTCGCCGAGGTGCGGATCTGGGTGGAGGCCGCGCGCGCCTCCGCCGCCCGCCGTATCGGAGGCAAACGGCCCCGGATCAGCACCTGCTTCCTCATCGACGACTACTTCACCCGCTTCTCCACGCCGGCCGAACTCGTCCCGCTGATCCTGAAAGAGGCCGAGGAGGCCGGGCTGGTCATCGACTATCTGGCCCGTGAGTCGGGCTGCGCGGTCGCCGACCGGATCGAGCTGGCCGAGTCCGTCATGCACCGTCTCGTCGAGTCACCGCCGCCGGGCAGCCATGGTTCGCGCCCACCGGTCAGCCGTACCGGCTGGCTCGCCAACGGCCAGCGCACGCCCACCACCCGCAACGCCCTGGCCGAGGTCAAGGTCTGGCAGCCGCCCCAGGAGACCGCGGCCCGCAACCACTCGGTGTTCATGGACGTCGAGCTGTGGTCGGAGAAGGACGGCCGCCGCCAGTGGTCGTGTCCTTTCCTGGCCGCCGTATGGCAGTTGGCCCGGCTGGGACTGCTACGGCACCTGGGCGAGCCCGTCCTCACCCCGCACCCCTGGGACGGCGAGGGCTTCCCGCACGACTGGGACCGGCTGCCGCCGCTGCTGAAGCTCAACGACTCCGCGACGCCGTTCAGCGCGTACCGCACCTGCACGCTCATGCCGAACCGTTTCGTTGCCGTCGAGGACGCCGTCCGGCTCATCCTCGACCAGACGGACGTCGACTCCGGGGCCCTGCGGCAGGTCGCCGAGCGGTCCGCCCGCGAAAAGACGGCGGTGCCGGACGCGGTCGCCCAGCGCGCCACCTACGTCTTCTACGAGGAGCCCATCAACTCCTCGGCGTCCGAGGGGACTTGAGATGACGGCCCCCGGACGGTCGGCGCGTACGGTTCTCGCCTGCGGGGAGGTGCGGACCTGTCTGCTGCCGTCCTTCCACGCGCTGGACGGCCGGGCCGCCGCCCAACTGCTCAGGCTGCGGGCCGACGAACACGTGCGGGTCTCCGAGCGGCCCAATCTGTACGCCCTTTCGCCCGAGGTCCTGACCGGAGTCGACTGCCGGCTGCCCACCGCCAACGGCGCCAAGGTCCGGGCCGTCGGCACGGTCGTCTCCCGCGCGGCGCTCACGGAGGGGCGGCTGTTGCAGGCCGGCGCGTACTTCAGCGCCCCGGCCACCGGTCCCGACACGCGCCGCCCCTGGGGTCACTACCTCGTACGCCCCGGTCTGGTCGAGCCCTTCGGGAAACTTCCCGAACAGGCCACGCTGGAGGGCGTGTTGCGAGGTGCCGGGCGCGGTGAGCTCGACCTCGGGGCGATCGCCGAGGATCTGCTGGCCCGACTCGTGCGCCACCCCCTGCTCGACAACAAGGCGCCCTTCAAGTCCCGCCGTACTCACCTGCGTTGGGTGGCCCGGCGGGCCGCCGACGGCGAAGGGGCCTCGCTGCGACGCTTCACCCTGGCCGAGGACGGGCTGCGGACCATGGAGCTGCGGCTGCCGGAGACGGTCCCGGCCGCCACGGCCGCGGGTCTGTGCGAGGACCTCGCGCTGCACGACTGGCTGCTGACGACCGTCGTGCACATGCTGGAGAACAGCCGACTGGGCGCGGCGGACGGCCCGGCGGCCGTCCTGGCGCTGCGCCCCGCCGTCGACCATCTACTGCATCTGTGGATGCCGAGCGCGCACGTGGACCCATCGCTGGGCCACCTGTGGGAGGTGCTGGAGCGAGAACCGGGGTTCAGCCGCCAGTGGCAGAACCTGGTCCAGCGCATCCGCGACCAACTGGCCGTCCAGGCCATACCGCTGCTGCACCAGGCGCTGAGCACGCGCTGAAGGACGGCGGCACCCATCACACACCCGACGGGGGCTACATACATGACCGGAGCATCATTAGGCACCAGGGACAGCGCGGCGGTACGCATGCCCAAGCTGTTCTGGAGAATCCTCATCACCGCCTCGGCGGCGGGCGGGGCCTTCCTGCTGACCAGCGTCCTGAAGGAGGACGACGGGAACATCTGGCAGTGGGTGGCGTCCATCGTCCTCGGCAGCGCGGCGCTGATAGTGCAGTACCTCGTGGACTTCGGGGAGCGGCTCCAGGCGGTCGAGGACAGCCAGCGCAAGCACCTCGACGAGATGAAGTCCAGCCTGACCGCGCACCACGGGGAGATGAGCAGGGCCGTCGACGACAGCTTCTCCAAGATCAACGCGGCGACGGAACTGTTCAGCCGGGTGGACGGTTCGGTGCTCCGCTCCGACGAGGTGACGCGGCTGGTGCGGGCCTACACGGAGGTCGGTGACCAGGGTTCCGACATCGTGAAGTCCTTCGCCGAACAAGAGCTGGGCGACCTCGCCCAGTTGATGGAGGACCTCAGCAACGGCATCTCGACGTGTCCCGGTGAGAACAACGAGTGGCTGGTCGACCTGACCAAGTGCGTCAAGAAGACGCTCTACGCCACGAGTACGTCCGTCGACCGGGACTTCTGGGCCAGCGAGCCCGCGAAGCGCTATCTCACCGAGCAGGAGAAGGCGAAGCAGCGGGGCGTGGAGATCCGGCGGCTGTTCCTCGTGGACGAGCCCGAAGAGGTCACCGACAGCCTTCGCCGACTCTGCGAGCGGCACCGCACGTTCGGAATCGACGCGCGTATCGCCATCCAGTCGGAGGTGGAACCGAACGCCCAGTTGAACGACTTCATCATCTTCGACGGCGAACTGTGCCACGAGACCGAGCCGGACGTCCGGGGCAGGCCCGCCAGGACGACACTGAGGATGACCCGCCACCACGTCGAGGAACGCATCAGCCACTTCAACAGGCTCTGGGACGCTTCACCTTCGGAGAGTTGAGAGGACCGGGGGGCTCACACATCCCTCCGTTCCACGACCACCACCGCGACCGCGGCCGCCACCGCCGCCCACGCCGCGAGCACCACCCAGCTGCCCGTCACCGTCGTCGGATAGTGGGGCGGATAGATCCTGACCGCCGACTCGCCGTATGTGACGTCGACCAGGCGGGCCCAGGCGTGGATGGGAAAGGCGTTGCGGACGGCCGCCGTCCAGGCGTAGCGGTCGGTGATGAAGGTCGGCAGGAGGATGAGTACGACGGTGATGGCGGCCGTCGTCGTGGCGCCGTGCCGGATCACCGCGCCCAGCCCCATGCCGGCCAGCGCGGCGACCGGCGCGAGCAGTACCGAGGCCAGCAGCAGCGACGCCACGCCCGGGTGACCGACCGGGACGTCCGCGCCCCGGCCGGAGAGGATGCCCTGCGTGGCGGCGTAGGACGCCCCGGCGACGACGGCCCCGAAGCCGGTCATGACCCCGGCCACCACCGTCACCTTCGCCGCCATCAGCGCCCGCCGGTCCGGAACGGCCGTGAACGTCGTACGGATCAGCCCGGTCGCGTACTCGCCCACGATCGTGAGCGCGCCGACGCTCGCGCACACGAGGATCAGGATCAGCGCGGCACCGTCGGTGAAGGCGGAGCGCAGCGCCCAGTCCACGTATCCCGTCTTCATGTCCGCGGGCATGTACGGATAGTTGGCGTAGTCGGAGCGGGCCGCGTTCGCGTTGAAGCCGACGACGGCCAGTGCACCGATGCCGAGCGCCCAGTAAGTGGAGCGCAGGGAACGGAGTTTGAGCCACTCGGCGGCGAGGAGGTCGGTGAAGCGGGCGTTCGTCATCGTCGGTCTCCGGCGGTGTACTCGATGCTGTCGGCGGTCAGTTCCATGAAGGCCTTTTCCAGGGAGGCGGCTCGTGTCGTCAACTCCCGGATCAGGAAACGGTGTTCGAAGGCGAGCTCACCGATCCGTTCGGCGCTCAACCCGGCGACCTGCAACGTCTCCTCGTCGTACGGCGCCACCGCGGCGCCCTCCGAGGCCAGGACGGCCGCCAGCGCACCCGCGTCCGGGGACCGTACGGTCACCGTCGGCGCCGTACCGCGCGCGGCGAACTCGGCGAGGCTCTCGGCGGCGATCAGCTCGCCCCGCCCGATGACGATCAGCTCGTCGGCCGTGTGCTCCATCTCGGACATGAGGTGGCTGGAGACGAAGACCGTACGGCCTTCCGCGGCCAGCCCCCGAAACAGCCTGCGCACCCACAACACACCTTCTGGATCAAGCCCGTTGAGGGGTTCGTCGAAGAGCAGCACCGGCGGGTCGCCGAGCAGTGCGGTCGCGATGCCGAGCCGTTGCCTCATGCCCAGTGAGAATCCGCCGACCCGGCGCCGGGCGGTGGCACCGCTGAGCCCCACCTCGGTGAGGACCTCGTCCACCCGGCGTGCGGGGATGCGGTTGCTGCGGGTCAGCGCCCCCAGATGCGCCCGCGCACTGCGCCCGCCGTGCACATCACCGGCGTCCAGGAGCGCGCCGACGTGACGCAGCCCGCGGCGATGGTGGCGGAAGGCGTGGCCGTCGACCGTGGCGGTGCCGCCGCTCGGCTCGACGAGGCCCAGCAGTATCCGCAGGGTCGTGGTCTTGCCCGCGCCGTTCGGACCGAGGAAGCCGGTGACCCGGCCGGGGCGGACGGTGAAGGACAGGTTGCGTACGGCAGTTGTGTCGCCGTATTTCTTTGTCAGCTCGTTGACTTCGATCACGGCACTACGGTCGCGCGGTGGGCCGGTGCGGCACATCGGGCCTCCGCTGACAGTCGTACTGGCCCGATGTCGACCGTGGTTGTACGTCTCCGGGCCGATGACCTGGGCCGCACTGCCTGCCTACGATCCCGGCATGCCCGCCACCGAAGCTCCGCCGCCCCTGCACAAACGCCTGCCGCCGGGTGTCTGGGTGGCGCTCGCGTGGTGTGCGGGGGAACTGTTCAGCCGCCTCGCTCGCGTGCGCCTGCCGGGTGAGATAGAGCCCGACGAGGTGCCCGCGGCCCAGCTGTACCGCTGGGAGGGGCTGGCGACTCTGGCGCTGTCCACCGCCCTGGCCCTGTACGGCAGCCGTCTGCTGTCCCGGAAACCGCTGGCCGCCCTCGTCTGCCTGCTGACGGCCGCGTGCTGTGCGACGACCTCGCTGGGAGGGGGCGAGATACCGATGGCCCAGTTCGTCGCGCCCACCGTCGCCCTGTACTTCATCGCGGCGTCGCACGCCCGCCGGACCGCCCTGATCGCCCTGGCCCTGGCACTCGGCACCCTGGCCGGCTGGCTCACCGCGCGGCTGCTCAGCGGCTGGCATGTCGGCACCTCCGCCGAACTGACCGTCGCCATGGTCGCCGTGATCGCCTGGCTGCTCGGCAACTCCTCCCACCAGGCCCGTGTCCACGCCGAACGGCTCGTGGCCGAGCATGCCGCCCAGGTCGTCACGGCCGAACGCCTGCGCATAGCCCGCGAGATGCACGACACGGTCGCCCACAGCATCGGCATCATCGCCCTCCAGGCCGGAGCGGCGGTCCGCGTGGCGACGACCCGCCCGGCGTCGGCTCTGGAGGCGATGCGGGCGGTGGAGAACGAGGGGCGGGAGACCCTCTCCGGTCTGCGGAGGATGCTGGTCGCGCTGCGGGCGGCGGACGAGGGACGGAGCGTGATCTCCGCGGGTCTGGCGGACGTGGACCGGCTGGCGGCCGTGACGACGGCGGCGGGCGTACTGGTCGAGGTGTGTCGGGTGGGCGACCCTCGCGCGTTGCCCCCGGACATCGACTTGTCGGCCTTCCGGATCGTCCAGGAGTCGGTCACCAATGTCGTACGGCATGCGGGCACGCGCGCGTGCCGGGTCACCCTCGACTATCGCGCCGACGACGAACTGGCCCTGGAGATCACCGACGAGGGCCGCGGGCAGGGGAGTTCGACGGACACCGGGTTCGGGTTGGCCGGCATGAGGGAGCGAGTCGCTCTGCTCCACGGCGAGTTCTCGGCGTCGCCGCGCCCCGAGGGCGGCTTCCGAGTGGCGGCCCGGCTGCCGGTCCCGGCGGTGGGGCGATGAGCACCAGGGTGGTGCTGGCCGACGACCAGCAGCTGATCCGTACCGCACTGAGCATGGTGCTGGCCGACCTGGCCGACATAGAGGTGGTGGGGGAGGCGGCCAACGGGGAGGAGGCGGTACGGCTGGTCGCCGAACTCGCCCCGGACGTGGTGGTGATGGACATCCGGATGCCCGGGATGGACGGCATCGAGGCCACGGACCACATCACCCGGGACCGGCCGGACACCAGGGTGGTGGTCCTCACCACCTTCGACGACGACGATTACGTGTACGGCGCGCTGCGCGCCGGCGCATCCGGGTTCCTGGTCAAGGACATGGCCCTGGACGACATCATCGCGGCCGTGCGGATCGTGGCGGCCGGCGACGCGCTCATCGCGCCGAGCGTGACGCGCCGGCTGATCCGTGACTTCGCGGCCCGTCCGCAACCGTCCGGCGCCGGCCGCGATCTGACGTCCATCACGGACCGGGAACGCGAGGTGCTCACCCTCGTCGGCTCGGGTCTGTCCAACACGGAGATCGCCGCCGAGCTGTGCATCAGTGTGGCGACCGCGAAGACGTATCTGACGCGTCTGCTGGCGAAGCTGGACGCGAGGGACCGGGTCCAGCTGGTGATCATCGCGTATGAGGCGGGGCTGGTGTCGGTGGGCTGACCTACGATGACGCAGGTGGCTCAGATGGCGCAATAAATGGCTCGCGATGGCACCACGTGTGTGCCATGATGGTGTCACAAGCGGCGCACGCCTTGGTCCTGGAGGCCGAGGGGTGCGCGTTTCGCGGAGTGAGCCAGCAAAGGGGGCGGGTCATGGAACGGGTCATGGAAACAGCGCAGAGCCGGCAGCCGGCGGCACCCGGCGCGTTCATCGCCTTCGCCCGATTCGTGTTCTGCGGCGGCGGGGTGGGGCTCGCCTCCAGCTTCGCCGTGGCGGCCGCGGCCTCCTGGATTCCCTGGGTCCTGGCCAACGCCGTCGTCACCGTGGTCTCCACGCTCCTGGCCACCGAGCTGCACGCCCGCTTCACCTTCGGCGCGGGCGGGCGCGCGACCTGGCGTCAGCATGTGCAGTCGGCCGGGTCCGCGGCGGTCGCGTACGCGGTGACCTGCGCGGCGATGGTCGTCCTCCAGCAGCTGGTGGCGGCGCCCGGTGCGGTGCTTGAGCAGGTGGTCTATCTGACCGCCTCCGCACTCGCCGGTGTCGGGCGGTTCGTGGTGCTGCGCGTCGTCGTCTTCGCGCGGAACCGCTCGCAGACCGCGGCCACCGTCCGCGCCGCCCGTCCCGTGCCCGCGGCCATGAACCGCGCCTCGGTCCCGGCGGAACCCGCGACGCTCTGCCACGCCGCCTAGGACGCGGTCGCCCGCAGGTACTTCCCGAGGCGGGCGATCGCGGACGGGTTCCGTGGGCTCTCCACCAGGTCGACGTAGTCCAGCGTGAAGATCCGCTTGTTCTTGACGGCCGACACCTTCCGCAGCGGGGCGTAGGACAGCAGGAACTTCTTCTTCTGTTCCGCCGTCACATCGCCGTAGTCGCAGATCACGATCACGTCGGGGTTCCGTTCCACGACGGTCTCCCAGCCGACCGTCGTCCAGGAGTCCGCCACGTCGTGCATGACGTTGACCCCGCCGGCCTCGCTGATGATCTGGTCGGGCGCTGCGTACCGGCCGGAGGTGAAGGGCTGGTCCTCGCCGCTGTCGTAGAGGAAGACCTCGGGGGAGTCGGCCGGGGCCTTCGCCTTCACCCCGGCCACCACGCGCTTGAAGTCGGCGATCAGCGCGGCCGCCCGCTTCTCCACGCCGAACAGCCTGCCCAGGTTGGTGAGGTCCTCGTACAGCGCGTCCAGCGGCGGCATGATGCCCCGGGAGGTGTCCGTACGGCCGTTGCGGCAGGACTCGGTGAGGATGTATGAGGGGATGCCGAGCTTGCCCAGCGCGTCCGGCGTGAAGCCGCTGTCCTCGCGGAAGCCGTAGTTCCAGCCGGCGAAGACCCAGTCGCCGCGGGCGTCGAGGACGTTCTCCGTGGTGAGCTGGTCCTTCGACAGCCACTTCACCTTGTCGTAGCCGTCCTTCCACGGCACGCCACTCAGGTCGCCCTTGTCGTCGGGCATCGCGAACCCGGCCATCCGGTCCTCCAGGCCGAGCGCGAACATCAGCTCGGTGATCCCGACGTCGTTGGTGACGACCCGCTCCGGGACCTTGTCGTACGTCACCTTGCGCCCGCAGTTGGTGAGCGTGACGGACGACGCTGCCTTCGAGTCGGGCGCGGGCTCGACCTCGGCGCCGCAGCCCGTGGTGAGCACGGCCAGGCAGACGGCGGCGACAACTGGCTTACGCATGGCGGGGAGTTCCTTGATCGGACGGCGGGAGAAGGTCGAAGAGGAGTTGGACGGCGCCCGTCTCCGGATGCCGGACGGGATGGGCGCGCACGCCGAACACCTCGGCGAGCAGGTCAGGGTGCAGGACGTCGTGCGGGGGACCGGTGGCGACGACCCGCCCGTCCGCGATCACGTACAGCAGATCGCAGTGCGCGGCGGCCAGGTTGAGGTCGTGCAGCGCGGCCAGCACCGTCAGACCGCTCGCCCGGACCAGGGACAGCACGTCCAACTGGTGGGCGATGTCGAGGTGGTTGGTCGGTTCGTCCAGGACCAGTACCCGGGGACGCTGGGCCAGCGCCCGTGCGATCAGCACGCGTTGCCGCTCGCCGCCGGACAGGGCCAGAAAGCCCCGATCCGCGAGCCGGTCCACGCCCGTGGACCGCATCGCCTCCGCACAGATCGCCCGGTCCTCGGCCGCCGTACGGCCCCGGTGCGGCAGCCGCCCCATCGCGACCACCTCGGCCACGGTGAAGTCGAACTCCGACGACGACTCCTGCGGCAGCGCGGCCAGCCGCCGGGCGGCGGCACGGGGATCCAGTGCGTGTACGTCGTCCCCGTCCAGCCGTACGACCCCCGCGGCCGGCCGCAGCGCCCGGTACACGCACCTGAGCAGCGTCGACTTCCCGCTCCCGTTGGGCCCGACCAGCCCCACGAACGCCCCGCTGTCCACGGTGAGTTTGATCTCGTCGACGAGCCGCTTTCCGGCCGCCTCGAACGTCACGCCCTCCACATCGAGCCGCATCAGCGCCCCCCGAACGCGTAGCCGCCGCGCCGCATCAGGAGCAGGAAGGCCGGGACACCGACCACCGCCGTGATCACCCCGACCGGCAACTCCGCCGGCGCCGGCAGCAGCCGGGACAGCACATCCGCCCACACCAGCAGCACGGCCCCGGCGAGCGGGGCGACCGCGAGCACCCGCCGGTGATCGGCGCCGACCAGCATCCGTACGACATGCGGCACCATCAGCCCGACGAACCCGATGGCTCCGCTGACCGCCACCACGGTCCCGGTCACCGCCGCCGTGACCAGGAACAACTCCCGCCGCAGCCGGGTCGGTTGCACCCCCAGCGCCGCCGACGTCTCGTCCCCCATCGCCAGCGCGTTCAGCGCCTCCGCCCGCCACCGCAGCCACACCCACCCGGCCGCGACCGTCACGGCGGCGATCGGCACCCGTGGCCAGGTCGCCCCGCCCAGACTTCCCAGCAGCCACATCACCGCCGAGCGCGCCGCCTCGCCCCGGGCCGCGCCGAACACCATCACGGTGGTCAGCGCCTCGAAGCCGTACGCCAGCGCCGTCCCCGTCAGGATCAGCCGCAGCGGCGTCAGCCCGTGCGTCGCCGAACGGGCCGCGGCGTACACGATCGCCATCGCGGCGAGCGCCGAGCAGAACGCGGACACCGACAGCGCCCACACCCCGAGGCCCGCGAACGCCCCCAGCAGGATGACCGCGTTGGCCCCCACGGCGGCACCCGACGAGATCCCCAGCACGAACGGGTCGGCCAGCGCATTGCGCACCATCGCCTGCACGGCCACCCCGACCGTCGCGAGCCCCGCCCCCACGACGGCCGCCAGCACGACACGCGGCAGCCGGATCTCCCAGACGATCGTGTACGCCGCCACGTCCTCGGCGTGGATGGCCCCACCGGTGAAACCGGCCCCCAGGAAACGGAAGACGTCCCCCCAGCCGACCCCCGCGGCGCCGAGCCCGACGCCGGAGACAAGGGAGACGAGGAGCAGGATCGCGAGGGCGGCAACCAACGGCGGCACGGGTATTCGGCCTGGTGAGGGGCGCACGCTCGGCGGTCCTTCGCCTCGGCTCGCAGTCCTCGGCGAGCGGTCAATGGGCTGACAAACCGCCTGCGGGTAATCGGGCTTGTGCGTCGGCCCCAAGGGGCCACGCACACACCGTTGCGGGTCAGCGCCGGACTCTCACCGGACTTCCCCCGCAGGAGGCTCGGGGAGACTAGCAGGCGCGAGTGAAGGCGGCCCAGGTGGCTTCGCCGATAAGGATGACGGGGCCGTCGGGGTTCTTGCTGTCGCGTACCGGTACGACGCCGGGGACTCCGTCGGCGACCTCGACGCACTCGCCGCCGTTGTCGTCGCTGTAGGTGCTTTTGCGCCAGCGGGCGGCACCAGGGAAGTCGTACGCGACCTCGACGCAGCTGCCGCCGTTGCCGTCGCTGTACGTGCTTTTGCGCCAGTGGGCGTTGCTCAGGTCGTACTCGCGCATCGTCTGTGATCCTCCGCCGCCGACTCGATCAGGGCCAGGGACACCTCTGGCGACAGGGCGGCGCCCCTGAGCAGATCGTATGCCGACTTCGCGCGCTTCACCACAGCGGGATCGTCCAGCAGGCTCCCCGAATACACGGCTTCTGTATAGGCCGTTGGGGGCGCGTCTTCGAACTCCATCAGCACCACCATCCCGTTCATGAGCGCGTACGCCCCCGCCGAGTACGGCAACACCTGCACCAGCACCACCCGCTCCCGCGCCAGCCTCGCCACATGCTCCAGTTGCTCGGCCATCACCCCGGCGCCTCCGACCGGAATCCGCAGCACGTTCTCATGCAGGATCACCCAATACACGGGCCGTGTAGCGTCCCGGAGGATCTTCGCCCGGTCCAGGCGGCCGGACACCTTCTCCTCGATGTACTCCTCCGGCGCGAACGGGTTCATTGCCACGGTGATCGCCCGTGCGTACGACGCCGTCTGCAACAGACCCGGCACCAGCGCGGGCGCGAACTCGCAGATCTCCGTCGCCAGAGCCTCCAGCTCCGCCGCCCTCGCGAAGTAATCCGCATACCGTTTGTCGTCAATCAGCTTCCGGCACAGCCGCTCGAAAATACCGTCGGTTTGTAGCGCCTCATCAATCCGCTGCGCGATATCCAACTGTGGCTTTCGAATCGCCTGCTCGAACTGACCGATATAGGCGCCCGAGACGAAGACGCGCGCCCCCAACTCAACCTGAGTGAGCCCCCTATCCTCCCGGTGCCGCTTCAGTTCCGTGCCGAAGAACTCCCATGCCGCCTGACGTGAACCGTTGGCCACAGTTCAACCCCCTTGTACTGCCTCGCACTTGTAGAGCACAGACTCCTGCCGAGTGTAGATGTCGTGCGTCACCCTTGAGATGTGAAGCGTAAAACCCGAAAAGGGAGGGGAACCACGTGAAGGCACAGCACTCGGCGCTCTGCGTCGAAGAGGCGGAGGAAGCAGTGAAGGAATTGCGGGCAGCATTGGAAAACGCAGGAATCATTCTGCCGTCCCTGCGGATCGACCCGGCGAGTCTTGCGCGGGAGGCCCCCTGTCCGCTCGTCGAATTGGGCCGCTGTTCCGTCGAAGCCGCGCAGCGACTCGCCGCGGTGCTGCGGTGAAGCCGCCGGTCGGGTCGTACGTGGTGGACACCCGTAGCGGCAGGGTCGGCATCGTCATGGGGCACGAGGGTCCGTACGTCCAACTCAGACCGTACGGCGGCGGCAGGGAGTGGGACGCCGAGCCGGGCGTGGTACGGGGCGCCACGTCCGCCGAGCGGCTCAGCGCCGCCACGGCCCACGCGAACGCACGCAGTCGTGGCGAAATCCCGTGACGGTGGAGTCTTCACCCTGGTCTCCATGGACGGCACCCGGCAGCTGTCGCCGGAGTTGACGGGTGCCTTCGCCGGCGACCTCCGCTTCCCGGTGGGCGGAACGGTGGTGGCCTTTCTGCACCGTCACCGCGGAAACGCGATCCGCTTTTAGGCGGAGGGCAAGTCGGTCTCCATCGATGCCATGATGGCCGCGGAACTGCTCGCCGAGTCCGGCAACACCGTGATGTTTCTCGACGCCGACATCGCCCACTGCGGCGGCACGAGCGCGCGGTGCGAGCGCGCCAAGGTCGAACTGGGCGACGTCCCTGCGTTCGCCGACCATGTGGCGCTGTTCTCCCGGGCGCGGACGGGAACACGCGGGCGCCGTTTCAGCGAGCGGCTTCTCGATGTCACCCCGGCCTGCTTGAGAAGGCACGACTGCGGGCGGATCCTGCTGCTCCCCGCCACCCGGCCGAGCGACCGGACGTTCGCCTTCGAGGGGTCCGTCGTCACCTTCCTCGGCTGCATCCACCAGATCGGCGGGACGCTTTCGCGATGCCGGCCGGCTGCGCGGCGCTGGTGTTCTACGGCAGGACCAAACTCCCCGACCCGCTCACGGTCATGCCCACCGGTTCGTCGGCCGCGTCGAGAATGCTCGACACCCTCGTCGGATCCGCGTACATCGTGCTGATGCTGCGGATGGCGGTGACGCTCGCGATCGTCTCGGGCGGCGGCCAGAGCAGTCTGCCGACCTGGCTGACGGTGGCGTTCGGTGCCATGGTCGTGGCCCGTGGAGTCAGCCGTATCAAGCGCCTCGCCGAGAAGATCCAGGTGGGCTGACCCACAACCGCACCACCCCACGCACGCCATGGGCGAGAATGGCCCCATGAGCCTGTTCCGCGACGACGGCATCGTGCTGCGCACCCAGAAGCTGGGCGAAGCGGACCGGATCATCACCATGCTCACTCGCGGTCACGGTCGGGTGCGGGCCGTGGCTCGTGGGGTGCGGCGGACGAAGTCGAAGTTCGGGGCCCGGCTCGAACCGTTCTCCCATGTCGACGTGCAGTTCTTCGCGCGGGGGAGCGAACTGGTCGGGCGCGGGCTGCCGCTGTGCACACAGAGCGAGACCATCGCTCCGTACGGTGGTGGCATCGTGAGCGACTACGCCCGGTACACCGCCGGGACGGCCATGCTGGAGACCGCCGAGCGCTTCACGGACCATGAGGGCGAGCCGGCGGTCCAGCAGTATCTGCTGCTCGTCGGCGCCCTGCGCGTGCTCGCTCGCGGCGAGCACGCCCCCCACCTCGTCCTCGACGCCTTCCTGCTGCGCTCCCTGGCCGTCAACGGGTACGCGCCCAGCTTCAGCGACTGCGCGAAGTGCGGGCTGCCGGGGCCGAACCGATTCTTCTCGGTGGCCTCCGGAGGATCCGTCTGCGTCGACTGCCGGGTCGGCGGGAGCGTCGTACCCTCGCCGCAGACCCTGGAACTCCTCGGCGCGCTGCTTACGGGAGACTGGGAGACCGCGGACGCGTGCGAGCCGCGGTATGTGCGGGAGGGAAGCGGGCTGGTGTCCGCTTATCTGCACTGGCATCTCGAGCGCGGCCTGCGCTCGCTCAGGTACGTAGAGAAATAGGCACAGACCAAGGAGACGAGAAGCACATGGCCGTACGCGGGTTCCTGGGGCGCCAGCGCCGCGAGTACAAGACGCCGGAACCGCACCCGTCCGGTGCCCGCGCGCCGAAGCTCCCCGGCGAGCTGATCCCCCGCCATGTGGCGATCGTCATGGACGGGAACGGACGCTGGGCCAAGGAACGCGGGCTGCCGCGCACGGAAGGGCACAAGGTCGGCGCGGAGCGGGTGCTCGACGTGCTCCAGGGCGCGGTCGAGATGGGCGTCGGCGCGATCTCCCTGTACGCGTTCTCCACCGAGAACTGGAAGCGCTCGCCCGACGAGGTGCGGTTCCTGATGAACTTCAACCGGGACTTCATCCGCAAGAGCCGTGACCAGCTCGACGAGCTGGGGATCCGGGTGCGCTGGGTGGGGCGGATGCCCAAGCTGTGGAAGTCGGTCGCCAAGGAGCTCCAGGTCGCCCAGGAGCAGACCAAGGACAACGACAAGCTGACCCTGTACTTCTGCATGAACTACGGCGGCCGCGCCGAGGTCGCCGACGCGGCGCAGGCCCTCGCCGAGGACGTGAGGGCCGGGCGGCTCGACCCGTCCAAGGTCGACGAGAAGACCTTCGCGAAGTACCTCTACTACCCCGACATGCCCGACGTGGACCTCTTCCTGCGGCCCAGCGGCGAGCAGCGCACCTCCAACTACCTGCTCTGGCAGAGCGCTTACGCCGAGATGGTCTTCCAGGACGTCCTGTGGCCCGACTTCGACCGGCGTGACCTGTGGCGCGCCTGCGTGGAGTTCGCCTCCCGCGACCGGCGGTTCGGGGGCGCGATCCCCAACGAGGAGCTGCTCGCGATGGAGGGGCGGTCCGAGAAGGGCTGAGGTCGCGGTGTCACCGTGTCGCCAGTGCATTTGGAACACCCCATAGGTTCCGGCCATGGCGCGTTCATGTCGCCTGCCCAGCATGTGCCCCATGAGACGCCTCACGCCCGCCCTGGCCCTCGGGCTCACCTCCCTGCTGGCCCTCCCGCTGCAGGCGCAGGGTGCTGCCGGACACTCCTCCGGCAGCACTCTCAGCTACGGGACGAAGGCCACGTACGCGCCGCAGCAGAACCCTCGCAGCTATCAGCGTCCGCCTGCCGGCTTCGCCCCGGTGTTCACGGAGAACGTCTCCCGGCACGGCTCGCGTTCCGCCACCGACAGCGAGGACGGCGATCTGGTTCTCGGGCTGTGGGACAAGGCGGACGGCGAGGGGCAACTCACCCGCACAGGGCGGGAGTTCGGCCCCAAGGTGCGGGCGCTGCAAGCCGCCATGGCCGCCGTGGGGTACGGCAACCTCAGCGGGCGCGGTGAGCAGGAGCTGAAGGGTGCCGCCGAGCGGCTGGCGCAGCGGCTGCCGGGGCTGTTCCGGCAGATCGTGAAGGACGGCGAGAAGATCGACGTCGTCAGCTCCGGGCAGGGCCGGGCCGTCGACAGCGGCAATGTGTTCGCGGCGACCCTCGGGGACGCCGACCCGGAGCTGAAGCCGCTGATCGGCCCGGCTCGCGCCGATGCGGACCTGCTCTACTTCCACAAGGCCGACGGCGGTGCGGCGTACCGCGACTACATCGCGAACGACCAGCGGCTGGCCGACACCCTGAAGTCGATCACCGACCAGCCGAAGACGCACCGGGCCGCCCGCAGCGTCCTGCTGCGCCTGTTCAAGCCCGCCTTCGTGGACCGACTCGGCGGCGCCGACCAGGTCGCCGCCGCCCAGGCCGTCTACAACCTGTACGCCATCGGCCCGGCGATGAGCGAGGAGAGCCCGGACGGCAGGGGCTGGGGGATGCAGCGGTACATCTCGCCGTCCGACGCGTCCTGGTTCGGCTACCTGTCCGACGTCGAGGACTTCTACGAGAAGGGCCCCGGCTTCGCCGACAGCGACATCACCTACAAGATGGCCGGTGTCCTGCTCGACGACCTCTTCAAGCAGGTCGAGGCCAAGCGCGCCGGCACCAGCACCCTCGGCGCCGAACTCCGCTTCACCCACGCCGAGGAGATCATCCCGCTGGCCGCGCTGATGGGCCTGCCGGGCAGTACGAAGGCGGCGACGCCGGGACAGCCGTACACCTACGCCGACAACCCGTGGCGCGGCGCGTCCGTCGCCTCCCTGGGCTCCAACATTCAGTGGGACGTCTTCAAGAAGGGCGACCGGTACCTGGTCCGCATGCTCTACAACGAGAAGGAGACGGCCTTCAAGACGGGGTGCCACCCGATCGAGAAGGGCAGCAAGTTCTACGACCTGAACGAGCTGGAGCGCTGCTTCGGGCGGTCGTAGCCGTCGTGGCGGTCGTAGCGGTCGTGGTTACTTCGCCGCCGCGCACTCCGCGCAGGTGCCGAAGATCTCCACCGTGTGCGCCACGTTGACGTACCCGTGCTCCTCCGCGATTGCGTCCGCCCACTTCTCCACCGCCGGACCCTCGACCTCAACGGCCTTGCCGCAGACGCGGCAGACGAGGTGGTGGTGGTGTTCGCCGGTGGAGCAGCGGCGGTAGACGGACTCGCCGTCGGAGGTGCGCAGGACGTCGACCTCGCCGGCGTCGGCGAGGGACTGGAGGGTGCGATAGACCGTGGTGAGTCCGACGGAATCGCCCTTGTGCTTGAGCATGTCGTGCAGGTCCTGCGCACTGCGGAACTCGTCGACCTCGTCGAGCGCCGCCGCCACGGCGGCACGCTGCCGGGTGGCTCGGCCCTTCACCGGCTGTCCAGCGGTCGTCACCGGTTGCCTCCTCACTCACATCTGCGCTTGCCGTGCCGGGCCATTGTGCCAGTCCGGCATGTGCGCGGTCAGACGCCGACCGTCCCGTCCCGTCCGCGGGTGGCCGGAATGGCACACTCCGCCGGGTCGCCCACGGGGTGCGCGGCGGCCAGGGCCCGTGCGCGGCGCCGGGCCAGCGGAGCCGCCAGTGCGGTCAGCACGATGAACGCGGCGATGGTCAGCAGCACAATTGTCGCTCCGGGCGGCACGTCCTGGTAGTACGACGTCACCGTCCCGCCGATCGTCACGGCCACGCCGATGGCCACCGAGATGGCGAACGTGAGCGCGAAACTGCGGCTGAGTTGCTGAGCCGCCGCGACGGGCACCACCATCAGCGCGGAGACGAGCAGCAGGCCCACCACACGCATCGCGACCGTCACCGTGATCGCCGCCGTGATCGCCGTCAGCAGGTTCAGCGCGCGCACCGGCAGACCCGTGACCCGCGCGAACTCCTCGTCCTGGCTGACCGCGAACAGCTGCCGGCGCAACCCCACGGTGACCAGCACCACAAAGGCCGCGAGCAGGCAGATCGCCGTCACGTCGTCCTCGGAGACCGTGGAGAGCGAGCCGAACAGATACGAGTTCAGGTTGGCGTTGGAGCCGCCCGGCGCGAGGTTGATGAACATCACGCCGCCGGCCATACCGCCGTAGAAGAGCATCGCGAGGGCGATGTCGCCGCGTGTCCTGCCGTACCAGCGGATCAGCTCCATCAGGACGGCGCCGATCACCGCGACCGCCGTCGCCATCCACACCGGGGAGGCGGACAGGAGGAAGCCGAGGCCGACACCCGTCATCGCGACATGGCCGATGCCGTCGCCCATCAGGGCCTGGCGGCGCTGGACGAGGTAGATGCCGATCGCGGGGGCGGTGATGCCGACCAGGACGGCGGCGAGCAGGGCCCGCTGCATGAAGGCGTAGTCGAGGAATTCCATCAGCCCAGCAGTCCCGTCCGGATCGGTTCGGCGTCCGGCGCCGCGTGCGGGTGGACGTGGTCGTGGCCGGGCAGCGCATGCTGGCCGACGGCCTTGGGGGGCGGGCCGTCATGCAGGACGCAGCCGTCGCGGAGGACGACCGCGCGGTCGATCAGCGGCTCCAGGGGCCCCAGTTCGTGCAGCACCAGCAGGACCGTCGTGCCCTGGGAGACCTGCTCCGTGAGCGTTTGCGCCAGCACTTCCTGGCTCGCCAGGTCGACGCCCGCCATCGGCTCGTCCATGATCAGCAGCTCGGGTTCGGAGGCGAGCGCGCGGGCGATCAGCACACGCTGGTGCTGGCCGCCGGAGAGCGCGTTGACCGAGTCCTTCGCCCGGTCCGCCATGCCGACCAGCTCCAGGGAGCGCCGTATCGCGTCCCGGTCGGTCTTGCGCAGGACGCCGAAGCGGGCGCGGGAGAGGCGGCCCGAGGAGACGACCTCGGTCACCGTCGCGGGGACGCCGCCCGCCGCGGTCGTGCGCTGCGGGACGTATCCCACCCGCGCCCAGTCGCGGAACCGGCGTCGCGGGGTGCCGAAGATCTCTATCTCGCCCTGGGAGACGGGGACCTGGCCGATGATCGTGCGGATCGCCGTCGACTTGCCGGAGCCGTTCGCGCCGAGCAGGGCGACGACCTCGCCGTGGCCCACGGTGAGGTCGATGCCGCGCAGGACAGGGCGCGAGCCCAGCTCCGCCGTCACGCTCCGCAGGGATATGACGGGGTCGCCGACTTTATGTGCCGTCATGGCGTGCGCCTCCGAACTGCCGGATTCTGCTGGTCACTTGGCGCCGAGCGCCTTCTCCAGGGCCGTCAGGTTCGCCTGCATGACCTGGAAGTAGTCATCGCCCTTGGACTTGTCCGTGATGCCCTCGAGCGGGTCGAGTACATCAGTCCTCAGCCCGGCGTCGTCGGCCAGGGTCTTTGCCGTCTTGTCGGAGACCAGGGTTTCGTAGAAGACGGTGGTCACGCCGTCCGCCTTGGCCTCCGACTGGAGTTCCTTCATGCGGGCCGCGCTGGGCTCGCTCTCCGGGTCCACGCCGGTGACGGACTCCTGGGTCAGGCCGTAGCGCTCGGCGAGGTAGGCGAAGGCCGAGTGGTTGGTGAAGAAGACCTTGGTCTTGGTGTTCTTCAGCCCGTCCGTGTACTGGGTGCTGAGCTCGTCGAGCTTCTTGACCAGGGACTCGGTGTTCGTCTTGTAGTCGGCCGCGTTGTCCGGGTCGGCCTTCTCGAAGGCGGCGCCGACACCCTTGGCGACCTCGGCGTACTTCACCGGGTCCAGCCAGACGTGCGGGTCGAGCGCCGACTCCGACTCCTCGGAGTGCTCCTCCTCGCCCTCGTGGCTGTGCCCGGCGGTGCCGTGGTTCTCCAGCTCGGTGAGGGTCGCGGCGTCGATCTTCGTCTTGATCTCGGACTGTCCGACCGCCTTGTCGACGGCGGGCTGGAGGCTCTTCAGATACAGCACCGCGTCGGACTCCTGGAGCTGCGCGGTCTGCTTGGCACTGATCTCCAGGTCGTGCGGCTCCTGACCGGGCTCGGTCAGTGTGGTGACGTTCACATGGTCCCCGCCGATCTGCTCGGCGAGGAACTGCATCGGGTAGAACGACGCGACGACGTCGAACTTGTCCGTGTTGCCGGCGCCCGCACTGGCGCTGGAGCAGGCGGAGAGAGCCGCGAGACCGAGGGCGGTCACCACGGCCGTGGGTATCAGACGACGACGTACGTTCATGACAGTCATTTTCAACAAATCTGGAAACGGTTGTCAACAAAGGTCCGGGACGGCTTGAAGGGCAGCCCGATTTGGTTGAGGGGGAGCCTCCGCCGGTAACCTGAAGCATTCGCTGGAAGCACCTCGCTTCGTCGCCCGTCGTCGTAATGAAGAGAGCACCGTGGCCGCCGACAAGATCGACACCATCGTCAGCCTGAGCAAGCGCCGTGGCTTCGTATTTCCCTGCAGTGAGATCTACGGCGGACAGCGCGCCGCCTGGGACTACGGGCCGCTGGGTGTCGAGCTCAAGGAGAACCTCAAGCGTCAGTGGTGGCGCTACATGGTGACGTCGCGCGAGGACGTCGTCGGCATCGACTCGTCCGTGATCCTGGCCCCCGAGGTGTGGGTCGCCTCCGGTCACGTCGCCACCTTCACGGACCCGCTCACCGAGTGCACCTCCTGTCACAAGCGGTTCCGCGCGGACCACCTGGAGGAGGCGTACGAGGCCAAGCACGGCCGTATGCCGGAGAACGGCCTCGCGGACGTCAACTGCCCGCACTGTGGCAACAAGGGCCAGTTCACCGAGCCCAAGCAGTTCTCGGGTCTGCTCTCCACCCACCTCGGCCCGACCCAGGACAGCGGCTCCATCGCCTACCTGCGTCCCGAGACCGCCCAGGGCATCTTCACCAACTTCGCCCAGGTGCAGACCACTTCGCGCCGCAAGCCGCCGTTCGGCATCGCCCAGATGGGCAAGTCCTTCCGCAACGAGATCACGCCCGGCAACTTCATCTTCCGCACCCGCGAGTTCGAGCAGATGGAGATGGAGTTCTTCGTCAAGCCGGGCGAGGACGAGAAGTGGCAGGAGTACTGGATGGAGCAGCGCTGGAACTGGTACACGGGCCTCGGTCTCCGTGAGGAGAACATGCGCTGGTACGAGCACCCCAAGGAAAAGCTCTCCCACTACTCCAAGCGCACCGCCGACATCGAGTACCGCTTCCAGTTCGGCGGCAACGAGTGGGGCGAGCTGGAGGGTGTCGCCAACCGCACCGACTACGACCTCGGCGCCCACTCCAAGGCCTCCGGCCAGGACCTCTCCTTCTTCGACCAGGAGGCCCAGGAGCGCTGGACGCCGTACGTCATCGAGCCCGCCGCCGGTGTCGGCCGCGCGATGCTCGCCTTCCTCCTCGACGCCTACATCGAGGACGAGGCGCCCAACGCCAAGGGCAAGATGGAGAAGCGCACGGTGCTGCGCCTCGACCACCGCCTGGCTCCCGTGAAGGTCGCGGTGCTGCCCCTTTCGAGGAACCCCGAGCTGTCCCCGAAGGCCAAGGGTCTCGCCCAGGCGCTCCGCCAGAACTGGAACATCGAGTTCGACGACGCCGGCGCGATCGGCCGCCGCTACCGCCGCCAGGACGAGATCGGTACGCCGTACTGCGTGACGGTCGACTTCGACACCCTGGACGACAACGCGGTGACGGTGCGCGAGCGCGACACCATGAAGCAGGAGCGGGTGTCGCTGGACCAGATCGAGGGCTACCTGGCCAGCCGGTTGATCGGCGCGTAGCTGTCCGAAAACCCCGGTTTCGTTACGGACGTAACAGACGTAACGGAACCGGGGTTTTTGCCATCCGATGCCCGTGCGGCTCCGAAGGAGGGGACATGCGCGACCCGCAGTGGGCGGGTCGCGGTGAGAACCTCCACGGGGGCACCATGCGCAAGCAAGCAGTCATCGCCGCGTCCGTCATGGCGCTGGCCATCGGAACAGTCGGCTGTGGGGCGATGGGCGACGGGGCGGCGAAGGCAGAGCCGTCGTCGTCCTCGTCCTCCGACGCCGCCGTCGAGAACAAGGGCGGCATGGCCGCGGACACGGGCGCGGCGCAGAGCGGCCGGCTCACCGCCATCGGCCTCACCGCCGACCAGCGGCTCGTCAGCTTCCGCACCGACCGTCCGGACCGCACCCTCCCGCTCGGCAAGGTGAACGGCCTGGCGGGCGACACCAAGCTCGTCGGCATCGACTACCGCGTGCAGAACGGCAAGTTGTACGGCGTCGGCGACCGCGGCGGCATCTACACCATCCGCGAGATCGGTGCGAAGGCCACGAAGGTCTCGCAGCTGAGCGTGGCCCTCCAAGGCGGCGCCTTTGGCGTCGACTTCAACCCGGCCGCCAACCGTCTGCGGGTCATCGGCGACACCGGCCAGAACCTCCGCCACAACATCGACGACCCGGCGGGCGCACCGGCGGCCGGCACCACGGCCGTCGACGGCACCCTGACCAACCCGCCGGTCCCGCCCGCGACGGTGGGCGCCACGGCGCAGGGCGTGACGGGAGCGGCGTACACGAACAACGACCTCTCCCAGACCACGGCCACCACGCTCTTCGACGTGGACACGGTGAACGACCAGGTCTCGGTCCAGTCCCCGGCGAACGCGGGCAACCTCGCCCCCACCGGCAAGCTGGGCGTCGACGCGGGGCCGAGCGCCGGCTTCGACATCTACACGTCCACGAGGAGCGGTGCGAACACGGCGTACGGCGTCTTCAAGGTCGGTGGCGCCCAGCGGCTGTACCGCGTGGACCTGCTGAACGGTTCAGTGACGCGGGCCGGGACCTTCGACGGCGGCCGGGCGGTCGTGGACCTCGCGCTGCCGCTGAAGCAGGGCTGAGTGGTCCCCGTACCGGACGTGTGATTGGCCCTGTACGGGTGCGTGGCGGCCCCGACAGGGTGGCGGCATGAGCATCGCGTTCCTGCTGACCACCCTGGTCGTGGTCGCCACTCCCGGTACCGGCGTCGTCTACACCCTCGCGGCCGGGCTGTCGCGCGGGCGCCGCGCGAGCGTCGTCGCGGCGGCCGCCTGCACCCTCGGCATCGTCCCGCACATGCTGGCCTCGATCACCGGCGTCGCCGCCCTGCTGCACGCGAGCGCGACGGCTTTCCAGGTCCTCAAGTACGCCGGTGTCGCCTACCTCCTGTACATGGCGTGGGCGACCCTGAAGGACCGGGACGCGATTGCGGTGGACGAGGAGACGGCCCCGCAGTCCGCGCGCCGGGTGATCGTGCGGGGCGTCCTGATCAACATCCTCAACCCGAAGCTGACGATCTTCTTCTTCGCGTTCCTGCCGCAGTTCGTGAGCCCGGGCGAGCCCGACTCGCTGCTCCGGATGCTCGCGCTCAGCGGCGTCTTCATGCTGCTGACCTTCGTCGTCTTCGCCGCCTACGGCATCCTCGCCGCCTCCGTCCGCAGCCACGTCACCTCCCGGCCGAGGGTGATGACGTGGCTGCGGCGGAGCTTTGCGGGGTCGTTCGTGGCGCTGGGGGCGAAGCTGGCGGTCACGGCACGTTGATGATCAACGGCCCTGCAGGGACTTGACGTTGTCGCCGAATGTCCAGTTCTTCGAGCCGTCCCAGTTGATGGACCAGGTCATCAGGCCCTTGAGGCCCGTGCCGTAGTGCTGCCAGGCCTGGGAGACCAGGGACGGTGCCATGTAGCCGCCGCCGGCACCCGACTGGGCGGGCAGACCCGGGACCTGCTTGTCGTACGGCACCTTGATCGTCGTACCTTGAATGACCAGGCCCCTGTTGAGGCAGTCGGTCTGGGCGACGAAGCCCTCGACGGTGCCGGCGGAGTAGGAGTCGCCGGAGCAGCCGTACATGCTGCCGTTGTAGTACTGCATGTTCAGCCACCACAGGCGGCCGTTGTCGGCGTACTTCTTGATGACGGGGAGATACGCGCCCCAGATCGAGCCGTACGTCACGCTGCCTCCGGTGACGTATGCGGTCTCCGGGGCCATGGTGAGGCCGAAGTTCGACGGCATCTGGGCCAGGATGCCGTCGATGATGCGGATCAAGTTGGCCTGGGACGTGGACAGTTGGCCGATGTTGCCGCTGCCCGTGAGGCCCGTCTCGATGTCTATGTCGATGCCGTCGAAGTTGTACGCCTTCAGGATCGGCACGATGGTCGCGACGAAGCGGTCCGCGACGGCCGTCGAGTTGAGGTCGATGCCGGCCGTCGCGCCGCCGATCGACATCAGGATCGTCTGACCGGCCGCCTTGGCCGCGCACATCTCCGCGGGCGTCGCCACCTTCACGCCCGTGTCCATGCCGTCCTCCCACAGCGCGGTGCCGTCGGAGCGGATGACGGGGAAGGCCGCGTTGATCACGTTGTAGCCGTGTGCGGCGATAAGGGAGTCGGTGATCGGGGTCCAGCCGAAGGGAGGGTGGACGCCGTTGGCGGAGCCGTCCCAGTTCTCCCAGTAGCCCTGGAGGACCTTGCCGGCGGGCTTCGACTTCACGGCGCAGGTGTCGGCGGCGGACGCGGTGGGGGCGAGGGCGATCGAGAGCGGGGCGAGACAGACGGCCGCGAGGGCGCCGGCGAGCAGGCGCAGTCTCCTGCGGATCATGCGAGGCCTCCCGGTGGGGGGTGCGGTGAGGTGTCGTAGGCATGACAGTCGCGCGGTCCAGACCTTTAGTCAATAGGTCTGGACCACTCGAAAGTCAACGGGGGAGATGTGGGAGGGGTAACGGGTGACGGATGACAGCTGACAGATATTGAAATCTGTCAGCTGTCATGTCATGGTGGACGCATGACGATGCAGACCAGAACTCTCGGTACCACCGGCCCCCAGGTCTCCGCCCTCGGCCTCGGCTGCATGGGCATGTCCGCGTTGTACGGCGGCGCGGACCGGGCCGAGTCCATCGCGACCATTCATGCCGCGCTGGAGACAGGGGTGACCCTGCTCGACACCGGCGACTTCTACGGCATGGGTCACAACGAGCTGCTGATCGGCGAGGCCCTGCGCTCCGCGCCCGCGGCCCGGCGTGAACAGGCGCTCGTCAGCGTGAAGTTCGGTGCGCTGCGGGATCCGGACGGCGGCTGGAGCGGATACGACGGACGTCCGGCGGCCGTGAAGAACTTCGCCGCGTACTCGCTTCAGCGCCTGGGTGTCGATCACATCGACGTGTACCGGATCGCCCGGCTCGACTCGGCCGTGCCGGTCGAGGAGACGGTCGGTGCGATCGCGGAGCTG
Source organism: Streptomyces sp. NPDC051963 (assembly GCF_044593495.1). NCBI lineage: Bacteria > Bacillati > Actinomycetota > Actinomycetes > Kitasatosporales > Streptomycetaceae > Streptomyces > Streptomyces sp. NPDC051963. The sequence continues at coordinate 340,338 of NZ_JBIUCC010000002.1, forward strand.
ATCGAGAAGGGGTATGTGCGGCATGTCGGTCTGAGCGAGGTCGGTGCGGACGCCATCCGGCGGGCGGCGGCCACGGCACCGATCGCCGACCTCCAGATCGAGTACTCGCTGATCTCGCGCGGCATCGAGGCCGAGATCCTGCCGACCACGCGTGAACTGGGGATCGGCATCACGGCGTACGGCGTGCTCTCCCGCGGGCTGATCTCCGGCCACTTCACCGCCGACCGGCAGCTCGCCGCGAACGACTTCCGGGCGCTGTCGCCGCGCTTCCAGGGCGAGAACCTCCAGCACAACCTGAGCCTGGTCGAGGCGCTGCGGAAGATCGCCGAGCAGAAGGGCGTGAGCGTCGCGCAGATCGCCATCGCCTGGGTGCTGGCCCGCGGCGAGGACATCGTGCCGCTGGTCGGCGCCCGGACCCGGGAGCGGCTGACCGAGTCGCTCGGTGCGCTGGACGTCACGCTGGACGCCGCCGACCTCGCCGCGATCGAGCGGGCCGTACCGGCGGACGCGGCGGCCGGCGACCGCTACCCGGCCGCGCAGATGAGCCACCTCGGCGCCAAGTAGCGGCAGGTACGGTCTCCCCATGTCACCGACCTCCGAGACCCTGACCGCCGAGCGCATCCTCGAAGCGACCGAGGAGGTGCTGCGCCGCCACGGCCCGGCCAAGGCCACCGTGGTGGACGTGGCCCGCGCGCTCGGCGTCAGCCATGGGAGCGTGTACCGGCACTTCCGCACGAAGGCCGCGTTGCGGGAGGCGGTGACGAAGCGGTGGCTGGACCGTACGTCGGAGGTCCTGTCCGGCATCGCGGCGGCGACGGACCGCGACCCGGAGTCCCGGGTGCGCGACTGGCTGCGTGCACTGTTCGACGCCAAGCGCCACAAGGCGGGCGACGACCCGGAACTCTTCGCCACGTACACCGTCCTGACCACGGAGAACAGCGACGCCGTCGACGAACACCTCACCGACCTCACCACCCAGCTCACCGAGATAGTCCGAGCGGGAGTCGAATCCGGCGCCTTCACCACCCCGTCCCCGTCCACCACCGCCACCGCCCTCTTCCAGGCCACCGCCCACTACCACGACCCCGGATACCACCGGGAGTGGGAACGGGCCGGGATCGAGGGCGAGTTCGAGGCGTTGGTGGATCTGCTGGTGCGGGGGTTGCGGGCCGCAGCCGGCTAGCGCGGTGACCCGGGAGGGGCCTGCTGGAGGAAGGCGATCAGGGCGGATGTGAGTTCCGCAGGGGCGTCTTCCTGGACCAGGTGGCCTGCGTCGGGGATGGGGGTGAGGTGGGCGGTGGGGATGCGGGTGGTGAGTTCCTCGCCCTTGGTGGGTGGGATCCAGGTGTCGTCCTGGCCCCAGCAGATCAGGGTCGGGATGGTGATCTCGCCGTAGCGGTCCTGTACTTCGTCGGTGTGGAGCTGGTCGGCCTGGGCGATCTGGCGGTAGAAGGCGGGCTGGCCGAGGTCGCCGAGCCAGGGCTGGACGAGTTGGTCGAGGACTGCGGGGTGCAGGCCGGGGCTGCTGGCCGAAGTCACGTACTCGCGCACCAGGGCCTGGTGCAGGGCGGGCGGGAGCTGCTCGAAGACCTTGGAGTTCTCGCCGACCAGCCGGAAGAACGGGGAGCCCCACGGCGCCAGCGCGACCGGGTCGACGAGGGCGAGCGCACGGTAGCGGGCGCCGTGCAGCAGATGCGCCCGCAAGGAGACGGCACCGCCGAAGTCATGGGCGACCACCAGGGGTTCCGTCAGGCCCCAGTGGGCCAGGAGCTCGGTGAAGACCCTGCCCTGGGCGGCCAGGGAGACATCCTGGCCGGCGAACTTCTCCGAGGCCCCGTAACCCGGCATGTCCCACACGAACACCTGGTGGCGGTGGGCGAGTGCGCGGGCTACGGCGCGCCAGACGTAGGAGGAGAACGGCGTGCCGTGGAGGAGGACGACCGGGTCCCGGCCGGGTTCTCCGAGGCTGTCCCAGCGAAGTTCGCCGGAAGTGCTGCGGAAGGTCCGGGTCAGCTGCCATGCGCTCACGGTTGTGGTTCCTCTCGGTCGGCTCAGGGGTGTGCTGTGCACCACCAGAAGTCCTGCAACAGCCGCACCGGGGCCGGGCTTTCCACGCCCACCTGGGTCAGCAGGATGGTGATCGTTCCGGTGAGTGGGACCAGGTAGGCCGTCGTGCCGGTGCCGCCGACCCAGCCGTAGCGGCCGGGGACGTTCCACGGGTCGCTGGGCGTGACGTCGACCTGGCCGCCGTAGCCCCAGCCCTGGTCCTGAAGGAAGAGCATGCCCAGTTCGCGCTGGCGGGCGGTGAGGTGGTTGCTGGTCATACGGCTGACCGAGCCGGCGCTCAGAAGGCGGTGGCCGTTCGCCTCCCCGGAGGACCTCAGGAGGCGGGCGAAGGCCAGGAGGTCGTCGGCCGTGGAGGCCAGTCCGCCGCCGCCCGACGGGAAGACGGGCAGGCGGCTCCAGTCGCCGTCCGGGGTGTCCCTCGGCTCCAGGGCGCCGGTCGGGCCCGTGCGGAAGTACGTCGTGAAGCGGTGCCGCTTCGACTCCGGGACCTCGAAGGCCGTGTCCCGCATGCCCAGCGGTTCGAAGATCCGATCCGCCAGGAAGTCCGGGAGCGTACCGCCCGACGCCCGGGCGACCAGGATGCCCTGGAGGTCGGACGACGTGTGGTACAGCCAGCCCTCGCCCGGCTGGTGGAGCAACGGCACCTGCGCCAACCGCCGTAGCCATACGTCCGGTTCGGGGTAGGTGTGCGGCTCCCGGCTGTCCTTCTGCACCTCGGCGAGGGCCTGCACGGCCGGGAAGGAGAAGTCGGACGCCCAGCCCCAGCCCGTCCGGGAACTCAGCAGGTCCTCCACCGTGATCGGACGGGCCGCCGGGACCACGTCGTCCACGGGACTCGACGGCGTACGCACCACCATCGGTTTCGACAGCTCCGGCAGCCACTCCCCGACGGGATCGTCGAACCCGATCCGTCCGTCCTCCACCAGCATCAGCACCGCCGCCGCGGTGATCGGCTTGGTGAGCGAGGCGATCCGGAAGATCGCGTCCCGGGTCATCGGGGCGGTGCCCTCGACGCCCAGCGAGCCGACGGCCGCCACCTCGACGTCGTCGCCGCGTGCCACCAGCCCGACGGCTCCCGGGACCGAACCGTCGTCCACGTGCCGTCGCAGGGTGTCGTACAGAGCGCTCATCGGCCGGCCTTCCGCGCTGATCGTCGTATGCCTTCGTACGTACGACCGCTGCCGCCCCGGAAAATCATCGCCGCCGCGGCCGCCCCTACGCCGCCGACGGATCCACCGTCGCCTGATGCGCCTCCGCCAGATGCTCCTCCGCCTTCAGCCACGGCAGGAACTGCGCCGGCTTGCGCCAGCCGCAGGTGTCGCATCTGATCGTGCGCTGCACTCCGGTGCGCTGGACCCGCACGACGTGCTCGCGTCCGTGCTGGTCCCAGCGGCTGACCTTGCTCGAGTCGATCTGCGGCATGACGCCTCCAGCGTCCTGGGAAAGTCAAGGAGGAGTGTGCAGCAAGACCAACATCAACAGGGGGTCCTTCACATTGAGTTGGGCAAGCTGTGTCCCGCTCAGCCGATCGTCCGCGGCAGTCGCAGGCTCAGCAGCCCGGTCAGCGCAACCCCCACCAGCTGCACCGCCAACGTCGTGACCAGCGCGTCTCGCATGCCGAAGCCCGGGACGAGGGAGAGGAAGAGCGTGCCGAGGGTGGCGACGCCCAGTGCCAGTGACGTCTGCTGGGTGGTGATCATCACGCCGCCGCCGACACCCGCGCGGACGGCCGGCACCTCGGAGAGGACGACCCGGAAGATGATCGGGAGCTGGAGGGCCTGGCCCGCTCCGGCGAGCGCCGCCCCGGGGAGCAGTTCGACGATGCCGAGGTCCGGCCAGGAACGCCACGCGGCCAGCGCCATCAGCCCCACACCCACCGCCTGGAGCGCGGCACCCGCCGTCACCACGCGCGTGCCGTACCGGGCGACCAGCCGCGGCCCGGCGAGTGAGGTGAGGAAGAACACCACCGCGAACGGGGCCAGCGCGAGTCCCGCCTGGACCGGGCCGAGGCCCGCGCCCCGCTGGAGCGCCACCGCGATCACGAACATGAAGCCGCTGAAGCCGATGGAGAGCGGGACCAGCAGCACCAGCCCGCGCCGCAACGACGTGAGCGCGAGCAGGCTCGGGGGCACGAGTGGCGTACGGCCCTGACGGTCCGCCCGGCGCTCCACCGCGTAGAAGGCGCCCGCCAGCAGCGGGAAGGCGGCCAGCGACAGCCACGTCCACAGCGGCCAGCCCGCCGTCCTGCCCTCGGTGAGCGGGACCAGCAGCGCGAGCAGGGAGGCGGCGAGCAGGACCGTGCCGGGTATGTCCACCGGCTCGGGGCGCTGCGAGCGGGTCTCCGGGACGGTACGGGCGGCCAGCACCAGGCCGACCAGCACCACGGGCACGTTCACCAGGAACACCGAGCGCCAGCCGGTGCCCGCGATGTCCGCGGACACGAGGACGCCGCCGAGGATCTGGCCCGCCACCATGGCCAGGCCGGCCGTCGCGCCGTACAGGCCCATGGCCTTCGCCCGGCGCGGCCCCGACGTCGCCGCCTGGATCGTGGCCAGCACCTGCGGCAGCATCGCCGCGGACGCCATGCCCTGCGCGACCCGGGCCGCGACCAGCGTCCAGGCGGTGGGCGCTAGCCCGCAGGCCAGCGAGGTCAGCCCGAAGGCCGCCATGCCGCCCAGGAAGAGACGGCGCCGGCCGAAGAGATCGCCCAGCCGGCCGCCGAGGACGAGCAGGACGGCGTACGCGACTCCGTACCCGGAGACGACGAGCTCCAGGACGGACTCGCTCGCCGCCAGGTCCCGGCCGATGGTCGGCAGGGCGACGTTGACGATGAAGAAGTCGATGAGCGGAAGTGCCGCACCGAGCAGCACCGTGAAGAGTCCGAGACCGCCGAGTACGGGTGACGCGGCGGGGGAGCGGACCGTGGTGGTTGACATCGTGGTTTCGGTCACGAAGATGAGCTTGCGCGCGCGCTCAGACTGGTACCAGAGTCTTCTTGTCCTGGTAGTAGCACTACCTGGCAACAGGGTCCGCGAGGCGGCAGGCTGGAGGTATGACGACGATGGCCCAGGAGACGCCGGTACGACAGCCCCAGGCGACCCGCGAAGCGGAGATCCGCCGGCATGAACTCGCCGCCTTCCTCCGCCATCGCCGCGAGCACATCGCCCCCGAGCAGGTCGGCCTGGACCGCGGCCGCCGACGCCGCACGCCGGGCCTGCGCCGCGAGGAGGTCGCCCAGCTCTCCGCCGTCGGCGTCACCTGGTACACGTGGCTCGAACAGGCCCGTGACATCCAGGTCTCCGTCCAGGTCCTGGACGCCCTGGCTCGCACCCTTCTCCTCGACCCGAGTGAGCGCGGCCACCTCTTCCAGCTCGCCGGCGCCGTCGACCCGACCCCGGCGACCACCTGCTCGTCGGTCACCCCCGCACTCCGTGCGGTACTGGAGCAACTCGAGCCGATGCCGGCCTGCCTCCAGAACAGCCGCTACGACATCCTCGCCTACAACCGCACCTACGGCCTGCTCCTCTGCGACCTGGACGCGATCCCGCCCGAGGACCGCAACTGCATGATCCTCTGCTTCACCAACGAGGACTGGCGCTCGTCGATCGTCCACCTGGAGGAGACCCAGCGCCTCATGGCCGCCCGCTTCCGCGGCTCCATGGCCGGCAACCTCGCCGAGCCCGCCTGGAAGATGCTCCTCAAGCGCCTGAGCGCCGAGTCCCCGGAGTTCCGCACGGCCTGGGACCGCCACGAGGTCCTCTCCGTACGCGGCAAACGCAAGGAGTTCGACAACGCCCACGTCGGCCGGATCACGGTGGACCACACGGACTTGTGGCTGGGCCCGGCTCAGGGGTCGCGGATGGTGACGTACGCCCCGGCGGACGAGGAGTCGAGGCAACGACTGGAGAAGCTGCACAAAGTAGCGCAGGCGAGGTGACGCCCCTAGGGGCGCGGGGAACTGCGCGACCAGCCACAACGGACCCGCAGTCACCGACGCTCAGAAACCCCTACGGTCTGACGCACTTCAAAAGACGACAACCTCTCAGCCGTACGCTCAGCAGTCCCCCGAGCCCACCGCCCACTGGTCACCGCCCCCAGCACCAGCACAGCCAGCCCACACCCGGTGAGAATCCACCACCCCGGCACGGCAGCCGACACAAACGCAGCTTTGTACGACGACGCCCCCACGCCCGTGGCCAGCACAGCTCCCACCACCGCGACGCCGAGCGTCTGCCCCAACTGACGGCTGGTCGAGGCAACGGCGGCGGCCACGCCGGCCTGAGCCCGCGGCATACCGGAGACGGCCGTGTTCGTGATCGGTGCGTTGACGAACCCGAACCCGATACCGAACAGGACGTAACCCAGGAACAGCGTCACATCGGATGTCTCCGCGTCGAACACGGCGAACAGCAGCGCGCTGGCCGTCATGGCCACCCCCGCGATCAGCAACGGCAACCGCGGCCCCCGGTTCCCGACCAACCGCCCCGCCAGCGGAGCGCACAGCAGCGTCGGCGCGGCCATCGGCAGCATCCACAGTCCCGCGTGCAGCGCGTCCAGCCCCCGCACGTTCTGCAGATACAGCGTCGACAGGAACAGGAACCCGCCCAGCGCGGCGAACGCGCTGATCGCGATCACGGTCGCCCCACTGAACGGCGCCGACCGGAAGAACCGCAGATCGATGAGGGGTTCGGCGCGCCGGGGTTCGTACCAGAGGATGCCGATCAGCGCCGCGCCCGCGACCACCGCGAACGGCAGCACGGCGGCGAATCCGGAGTTCGGCGCCTCGATGATCCCGTACGTGGCGCAGCCGAACAGCGCCATGACCAGGAGCTGGCCGACCGGGTCGGGGCGGCGGGCCTTGGGGGCGCGGGACTCGGGGACGTAGCGCAGGGTCAGCAGGAGCGCGGCCAGGCCGACCGGCAGGTTGACCCAGAAGATCGACCGCCAGCCGACCGACTCCACGAGCAGTCCGCCGACGACCGGGCCAGCGGCCATCGAAATGCCGATGACTCCGCCCCACACCCCGATCGCGCGGGCGCGTTCGCGCGGGTCGGTGAAGGTGTTGGTGATGATCGACATGGCGACCGGGTTGAGCATGGAACCGCCGACCGCCTGCACCATGCGGAACGCGACCAGCGCCTCGAGGTTCGGCGCGATCGAGCACAGCGCCGAGCCGATCGTGAAGATGACGAGGCCCGCCATGAAGACGCGCCTGCGGCCGATCCGGTCGGCGGTGGAGCCCGCGAGCATCAGCAGCGAGGCCAGCACCAGCGTGTAGGCGTCGATCGTCCACTGGAGGCCCGCCGTGCTGGCGTGCAGCTCCCGCTGCATCGAGGGCAGGGCCACGTTGAGGATGGTGTTGTCGAGGCTCACGATCAGCAGGCTCATACAGCAGATCGCGAGCACCAGCATGCGGCGGCGGGGGCTGAGCTCGGGCATGTGTGAATAGTACGCCTAACTAACGAGTTTCGCCGCACCCCTTTCGGTACGTGAGAATGGGTGGATGCCCACGCCCACGTCCACGATGAACTCGACCCTGAACATCGGTCCGCACTCCGTCCAGCCGCCCGTCGTGCTGGCACCGATGGCGGGGATCACCAACGCGCCCTTCCGCACGCTGTGCCGGGAGTTCAGCGGCGGCAAGGGCTTGTTCGTGAGCGAGATGATCACGACCCGGGCGCTGGTCGAGCGCAACGAGAAGACCATGCAGCTGATCCACTTCGACGCGACCGAGAAGCCGCGCTCGATCCAGCTGTACGGCGTCGACCCGTCGACCGTCGGCAAGGCCGTCCGCATGATCGCGGAGGAGGGCCTCGCCGACCACATCGACCTGAACTTCGGCTGCCCGGTCCCGAAGGTGACGCGCAAGGGCGGCGGTTCGGCGCTCCCGTACAAGCGCCACCTGCTCCGCGCGATCCTCCGCGAGGCGGTGAGCGGCGCCGGTGACCTCCCGGTCACGATGAAGATGCGCAAGGGCATCGACGACGACCACATCACCTACCTCGACGCCGGGCGTATCGCCGTCGAGGAGGGCGTGACGGCCATCGCACTGCACGGCCGCACCGCCGCACAGCACTACGGCGGTACGGCGGACTGGGACGCGATCGCCCGCCTCAAGGAGCATGTGCCGGAGATCCCGGTGCTCGGCAACGGCGACATCTGGTCGGCCGAGGACGCGGTGCGGATGGTGCGGGAGACGGGCTGCGACGGGGTGGTCGTGGGGCGTGGATGCCTCGGCCGTCCGTGGTTGTTCGCGGACCTGGTGGCGGTCTTCGAGGGGCGCGGCGACGCCATCGCGCGGCCGGGGCTCCGCGAGGTCGCCGACGTCATGGTCCGGCACGCCACCCTCCTCGGCGAGTGGATCGGCGACGAGGCGCGCGGTGTCATCGACTTCCGCAAGCACGTCGCCTGGTACCTGAAGGGCTTCGCGGTCGGCTCCGAGATGCGCAAGCGTCTCGCGATCACGTCGTCCCTCGACGAACTCCGCTCGGGCCTCGACGAGTTGGACCTCGACCAGCCCTGGCCGTCCGGCGCCGACGGCCCCCGCGGCCGTACGTCCGGAAACAACCGCGTGGTCCTCCCGGACGGCTGGCTGAAGGACCCGTACGACTGCGCCGGCATCAGCGAGGACGCGGAGCTGGACACGTCCGGGGGCTGAGGCGGCCCCCTTCGGTCCAGCCGTCAGGCGTGCATGCGGCGCAGGGCGTCCATGGCGCTGTCGATGACCTGGCGGTCGGTGAGACGGGCGTGGTCGTGGGCGGGGCGGCCGGCGTTGAAGCCGAGCAGGACGGGCTTGCCGAAGGCCCGGTATCCGTTGACCCACAGGGACCAGCGGCCGGGGTCGGTGTGGTCGAACCATTCGATCACGTCGGCCTTCCTGTCCCAGAAGACGGACGGGAACCGGAGCCAGAGCTTGTCGAGGAGCCCGGATCCCAGGGCGGCGATGGCCTCGCGCTTGCCGTCGGGCAGTGCCGGTTCGAAGGTGATCTTCTCGGCCTTCAGGACACCGATCGGGACGGTGACGACGCACCGGTCGGCTCGGACGACTTCGCCGCCGGCGAGGGCGACCGTCACACCGTCGGTGCCGCGGGCGACGCGGGTGACGACCGCGCCGGTCTGTACGGGGATGCTGCCGCGGACATGGGCGAGGAGACGGTCGTAGCCGTCGGGCAGCAGGAAGTCGCTGCCGCTGCCGCCCGTGCCTTCCTCGTCGGCGGCGACGGCGAGGTCCTCGGGTTCGGCGCCGTACTCCTGGACCAGGACGGAGCTGGCCGCGTAGCGCAGCGCCGGTGACATCTTGCGGGGCAGAAGGGCGGAGTAGGGGGTGGTGTCGGGGTCTTCGACGTCCTCGGCCTTCGCCAGACAGGTGTCGAGTTCGGCCAGCGCGTCCTCGTCCTGGCCGACCGAGTTGTCGTAGTCGAACGGATAGGAGCGTCCGCCGGTTTCGCGCAGGAGCTCGGTGAGCGGGTTTCCCTCGTGCCCGTGGATCCAGGAGGCGCCCATCTCGGCCGGGATGCCGTCGAGGCGCTCGGTCCAGGTCCGGCCGCCGATACGGTCGCGGCCCTCCAGGACGGTGACGCGCACGCCGGCGTCGGTCAGGGCGCGTGCGCAGCCGAGGCCGGAGAACCCGGAGCCGACGACGACCACGTGTTCGCCGGGGCGTGCCGCCTTGATGATCTCGGCGGCTGCCCTGCGCCCGCTGAGCAGGGCTCCGGCCTGGGTGGCCGGCGCCTCGGCGGAGGTTGCCTCACCGGCGAAGTGCAGGCGCCCGACGGGGGCGGCGAGCTTTTCGCGTACGGACGGCCCGAGCGGGCTGGGGGCGAGGTACGAGTAGGAGCCGAGTGCGAACGGGTCGGTCGACCAGGACGTGCGCAGGGAGGCGACCGGCTCGGGCACGGAGCTGTCGTGCGACCCGCTGCCGTCGGTCCCGGTGGTGCCGCACGAGGATGTCGCACCGGCGGCGACGGCCGCTCCGGTGGCGGTCAGGAACCAGCGTCTGGTCATTGCGGTCATGTCCTTCTCTCCTTGTGGATGCCGACGGGGGACTGAGCGGTCAGGACCGTGCACCGTCGAGGAGGAGCTTGCTGAGGTAGTCCGGGGCCTGGCGTTCACCCATGACGCCCTCGCCGACGAGTTCCCAGGCGCACTCGGCCAGCGAGCACAGGGTGGAGGCGAGCCAGGCCGCCGGCATGTCCGTGCGGAACAGGCCCTCGCCCTGGCCGCGGACGACGAAGGCGGTGATGCGTTCCACGACCGCGTCCGCGGCATCGCTCAGCTCGGCCACGCCGAGCACGTCCGCCTCCACGTAGACCACGGACCACAGCTGGGCGAGCACGTCGTAGTTCCGCACCAGCACGGCCAGGGCCTCGTCGACCGGCGCCTCGTCCAGGCGGGCCTCTTCGAGGGCCTCCTCGCAGTGGGCGAGGATCCTGCGGCCCATCGCGTCGATCATCCCCTCGCGGGTCGAGAACAGCCGCGTCAGCGTCGCCCGCGACACCCCCACCCGCGCGGCGAGGTCTCCCATCGACGCCCCGCGGTCCTCCGCGATCACCCGAATCGCCCGCTCCAGCACCGCGTCCATGTCCGTACGCACCGGCACACCATCCCTTCCTTCTGACGCAATAATGCCTCACTTGAAGCAAAAGTGCATCAGTGGATTGACGCGACAGGGCGTCCACGGGGGTGCGGTGGCTACTGAGGTTCTCGGTTCGGGGTGACGGAGGCGCCGCTTACCACTGGCCGATGACCGGCGCGTCGGGTTCGTGCAGCGGCCACATCTCGGTGAGGCGGGCGAGCCGTTCCGTGGCGGCGAAGCCGTGCACCGCCGCCACCTTGCCGTCACTGATCTCGAACGCCACAGCGCCCACGACCCGGTCGTCGAGCACGGCGAGCACGGCGGGCCAGCCGTTGACCTGCCCGAGGTGGATGGTGGGCGAGCCGCCGGCCAGGCGCCGCTTCGCGGGAGTCGGTTTGAAGGCGGTCCGCATCAAGGTGGCGATGCGCTCGGGGGTCTCGTAGCGCCACAGCGTCCTGGCGAGTCCCGCGCCGTCGGAGACCGCGGTCGCGTCGTCGGTGAGGAGTGCCACCAGACGTTCGGTACGACCCGAGGACGCGGCGGCGAGGAACTCCTCCAGGACCTTGCGCGCGGACGCCGGGTCCACCTCACCGCCGCCGCGGCGTGCGGCCGCGACCCGGCGCCGGGCCCGGTGGACGTGCTGCTGGCTCGCGGACTCCGAGATGTCGAGGATCCCGGCGATCTCGGAGTGGGGGTAGGAGAACGCCTCGCGCAGGACGTAGACGGCCCGTTCGACCGGTGAGAGCCGCTCCATCAGGGTCAGGACGGCGAGCGACACCGATTCGCGCTGCTCGAAGGTGTCGGCCGGGCCGAGCATCGGGTCGCCGTCGAGAAGCGGCTCGGGCATCCAGGCTCCCGCCGCGCGTTCGCGGCGCACCGGTGCCGAGCGGAGCCGGTCCAGGCACAGGTTGGTGACGACCTTGGTCAGCCACGCCTCCGGCACCTCGATCCGCTCCCGGTCGGCGGCGTGCCAGCGCAGGTACGCGTCCTGCACGACGTCCTCGGCGTCGGATGCCGAGCCGAGCAGACGGTACGCGAGCGAGGCCAGCCGGGCCCGGCCGGCCTCGAAGCGATCGGTGGCGGTGCTCTCCATGCGGTCGACTTTATGCGGCGGCATTCTCGGGCGCGTGGGCAACGGCCGTGGCGTCGGGAGCCGTTGTGCCGGGGGTCACGTGGCGCTTGCGCTTCGGCATGCCGAAGGTCGGGTGCGCGGTGGCCCACAGGCTGCCCCTGAGGATGCTCGCCTTGAGCCGCGCGGCCTTCCGGCCGCCCACGAACCAGGACTTCGCCCGTACGTCGCCGTCGACCATCTGGAAGATCGCGTCGAACCGCCCGAGGCTGATGTGGTTGCCGACGTACGTCTTCTTGCCCCTCGGAACCGCGCGTCCGGTCAGCCGTGCCACGATCGCGTCGGTCGCCTGCATGTTGGTGTACCCCGCCGAGGCGCAGGACATCGGCAGCGGCCTGCCGTTGTCGCCGATCGCGTACGCGACGTCGCCCGCGGCGTAGACGTCCGGGTGCGAGACCGAGCGCATGGAGTCGTCGACGACGATCCGCCCTTCCCCGGTGACCTCCAGACCGGCGGCGGCCGCGATGGGGTCGACGGCGAACCCGGCCGTCCACACGGTCGCGTCGGCCGGGAAGGAGGTGCCGTCCGAACCGACCGCGCTCGTCGCCCCCACTCCCTCGATACGGGTGTGCTCGTGGACGGTGATGCCCAGCCGGTCGAACGCCTCCCGCAGGTGGCGCCGGGCCCCCGGGGAGAGCCAGGCTCCCAGCTCACCGCGGGCGGCGAGCGCCACGGAAAGACCGGGACGCGACTCGGCGAGCTCGGTCGCGGTCTCGATGCCGGTCAGGCCCTCGCCGACGACCAGCACGGCGCCGCCTCCGCCCAGAGTGTCGAGCCGGTCGAGGCGCTCGCGCAGCCGCAGCGCCGAGGGCCGTCCCGCGACGTCGAAGGCGTGCTCGGCCACACCGGGGACACCGTGGTCGGCGACCCGGCTGCCGAGCGTGTACAGCAGCGTGTCGTAGCCGAGCTCGTCGTCACCGCCCTCGCCGGTCACGGCGACGGTCCTGCGCTGCGCGTCCACGGCGGTGACACGCGCCACGCGCAGCCGTGCCCCGGTGCCCGCGAACACGTCGGCGAGGCGCAAGGTCGCGAGTTCCCGGCCCGCCGCGAGCTGGTGCATGCGCATCCGCTCGACGAAGACCGGCTCGGCGTTGACGACGGTGATCTCGGTGTCGGCGGGCGAGAGGCGGCGGGCCAGGTTCCCGGCGGCGAAGGCCCCGGCGTATCCGGCGCCGAGGACGAGGATGCGGTGCTTCATGGTGTGGCTCCCGTCTGAATCGTTTGACCCTTGAGCGGGACAGCGCAGCGATTCCTGACAGAAGCCCGGTGTGAGCTGGGTCACCGGACCGGGAACGTCGTCAGTTCTTCGTCGGGTGCGGCGTCGAGCCGTAGGCCAGCAGGAAGCGGTCGCGGAAGGCGTTCATCTTCCAGACGGGGGCGTTGTGGGCGGGCTTGAGGCCGTCGGTCCAGTTCCAGGACGAGATCTTGTCGAGGACCTTCGGGTCCTTGGCGACGATCGACACCGGGACGTCCCGGCTGGCGTTGTCGCCGCTGACCCGGGCGATCGGCTGGTGGTCGCCGAGGAAGACCATGACGGTGTCGTCGCTGCCGTAGCGCTCCAGCCACTGGGTGAGTGACGTGACCGAGTACTGGATGGACTTGCCGTACTCCTCACGTGACTTGGTGCTGTCGGCCATGACGGACGACGGGTTGGTGCCCGCCTTCTGGATGCCGTCGAAGATCGAGCCGTCGCCCAGCTCGTCCCAGCCGACCATCTTCGGGATCGGTGACCACGGCTGGTGGCTGGAGGTCAGGATCACCTCCGACATCAGCGGCTTGTCGCGCTTCTTGCCGTGCACCTGGCGCTGGAAGGCCTCCAGGGCGTACTGGTCCGGCATCGTCGACCAGCTGAACTTCGGTCCCTGATAGCCGAGTTGGAAGGCGTTGTAGACCTTGTCCAGGCCGTAGTACTGCTGCTCCGGCCAGCCCTTCTGGATGCCGGGCATGACGCCGACCGTGTCCCACGCGCCGGTCTTCTGGAACGCCTTGGTGAGGGAGAGGCGGTCGCTGGCCATGACGGTGCGGAAGCGCTGCTGGTTGTCGATCCACAGGCCGGACAGGAACGAGGAGTGGCCGAGCCAGCTGCTGCCGCCGTAGGTCGCCGACGTCAGCCAGCCGCTCTTCGCATGGAAGCCGGCCTTCGCCAGAGCCTCGGTGCTCGTGTCGAGCGTCTTGTCCACGCCGGGCGCCATGATCGGGTCCTCGATCGCACTGCGGCCGTAGCTCTCGATGAAGGTGAAGATGACGTCCTTGCCCCGCAGGTCCGGCACCAGCTGACTGCCCGGCGTACCGCCGAACGTGTCCGCCTTGGCCTCCTTCGCGAACGCCGCCTCGTCCCGCAGCGTGTCCTGCACCCGCCGCACCTGCATCTTCAATGTGTCCACGGTGCGGTCGGCGGCGACCGGCATGCCCGATATCTGGATGCCGAGCGCCGCGCACAGGATCCAGACGGTGCCCGCGATCAGCGTGCCGCGCGAGGCGACCGAGGCGTTCCGGGCGAGGAAGTCGGCGACCCTGACCGTCGCCAGCGCCATCACGACGAGCAGGGCCACGACGAGGAGTACGACTGCGATGGCGGCGACCGCCGCGACCGTACCGCCCATCGAGTCCGCCATGTACGACTGCGCGTCGTCCAGCAACTCCCAGTCCAGCACCAGGTTGAAGCCCCGGCCGAGGTACTCCCGGAACCCCATGTCGAGGAAGTTCAGAACGGTCAGCACACCGAGGGCCACACCGGACACCGCGGCGAGTGCCGTGCGGGGGCGGCGCGGCAGGCTGAGCAGGATGACCGCGCCGACGATCGCCTCCGCAGGCAGGCGCAGGAACCTGTTCGGGCGCAGTGCCGGCCATGCGTTCGGGAGGAGGAGCGCGGCTATGACCAGGAGTGCGGCGAGGGCGGTCGTGGTCCAGCCGAGGTTGCGGGCGGCGGTGGGGTGGCGGGAGGGCCAGGTCGCGATTCGTGTGCGGAGGGTTCGTGGCTTGGTGGCCTCGGCTTCGCCTTCGGCATTTTCGTTCCCACCCGCACCCCCCGTGCTGCTTTCGTCGTCGGGTGCGGGTGGCCCCTCAGGGGCGTTCTCGCCGTCGGCGGGCGCCGGCTCGTCGGTCGTAGCAGGCAGGTGACGTTGGCGCGTGAAGACGGGCACCCGAAGTCCTTCCGTGCGAGGCCCAGGATCTGGTGTCATCCCGTACGGTCCGCCTCCGGCCGGTGTTCAGCCATTTCGCCCAGCACTAGGCAAACACCCGGCAAACAACCGCGCCCCGAAGGGGCGCGGGGAACTGCGCGACCAGCCCCCATGCACCCGCAGTCAACAACGAGCCCCCGCGGAGCGACTACGCACCCCCAACCGCCGTGAGCAGCGCCAATGGCGCCGCCGCCGAGCGAGATTCCCGCACACACGCATGCGGATACGGCACCGGCTCCGCGTGGGTGTCCCGGCCGTAGCCCGCCAGAACCTCGGGCAGACGATGCCCGGTCGCCGTCGCGGCATCGACCAGGGCGTGGGCGACGGTACGGGCCTCGTCGTGCAGGCCGTAGCGGGCCAGACCGAGGGTGATCAGGGCGTTGTCATGCGGCCACACCGAACCCCGGTGATACGACAGCGGGTGATACGCAGGCTGGCCGGAGGCGACCGTACGGACGCCCCAGCCCGAGAAGAAGTCCGGTTCCAGCAGGCGCCGGCCGACCAGCTCGCCGTACTCCTTGTCGAGCAGCCCCGACCACAGCAGATGCCCGGCGTCGGAGGCCAGCGCGTCGACATGGCGGCCCTCGCCGTCCAGGGCGAGCGCCGGGAAGGACCGGTCCCGCATCCAGAAGTCGCGCTGGAAACGGTCCCGCAGATCGCCCGCCGCCTGCTCCAGCAGAGCCGCGTACACCTCGTCGTCCCACACGGTGCGGGCCAGCAGCGCGGTACGGCGCAGCGCGTCGTACGCATAGCCCTGGGCCCCCGCCGCCATCACCGAGCCGCTGGCGCGGGTGCCGTCGGCCGAGCAGATGGCGCCGGGGGAGTCCTTCCAGTTCTGGTTGGCGAGGCCGCCCTGGTCGGCGCGGTACACCAGATAGCCGCGTGAGGTGAGCCCGCCGTGGTCGAGCATCCAGCCGACCGCCGCGCGGGCGTGGGACTCCAGGCGCCCGGCCAGCTCCGTGTCCCCCGTGTGCTCGACATACGCGCCGAGGAGGACCAGGAACAGCGGGGTCGCGTCCACCGAGCCGTAGTAACGCCCGTACGGCACCTGCCCGAAGTGCGCCAGCTCGCCGTGGCGCACCTCGTGCACGATCTTGCCGGGCTGGGCGACCGAGCCCACGCCGGTCTCCGTGGCCTGGGCCGCGGCGAGCGCGGGGAGGGTGGCGGCGGCCAGCTGGGGGCGGTAGGGGAGGGCGAACAAGGACGTCAGCAGCGCGTCCCTGCCCAGCAGCGTCAGGAACCAGGGCGCTCCGGCCGCCGGGACGCGCAGTTCCTCGCCGTCCGGGCCCGCCGCCGGGACCTGGAGCGCGGCCAGGTCGGCGAGGCCGCGCGCACAGGCCGCGGCCAGCTCCGGCCAGCCGGTCGGGAAGGCCACGCCCTCCACGAACTCGCCTTCCAGGGAGAGGAGTTGGTCGGTCACCGCGGCGGGGGAGCGGGGTACCCGGCGGGCCCTCTTGTCGCCGTGCGGACGGGCCATCACCCGCAGGGCCAGCTCCGCCGTGCCGTGCGGCTCCAGGTCCAGGGTCCATACGAGGCGTCGCGCGCCGGTGCCGGTCTCCTCGACCGCATCCGGCACGGGCTCTGCCGTCACCGTCGTCAGCGAGCGCCATTCACCGCGCTGGTAGGTGAACTCCACGCCGTCGTCGAGGACTTGACGGGCGCGGGTGGCGCCGATCTTGGCGTATGTACGGTGGTCGGAGCGCAGCTCGAACTGGTCGGTGAAGTCGGCGTCGGCGGTGACCGCGAGGCGGACCGTGGTCGGCACCGGACGGTTGCTGGTCACCCGGATCAACTCGACGAACGCACCGTCGGTGACGGCCTGTTCGCGGAAGATCGTGTACGCGGGCGGCTCCTGGCGGCCGCCGCGCGGGACCAGGACACAGCGCGCGGTGTCCCCGTCGGCGACGGGACTGAGCGCTTCCGGTACGGCCCCGTCGACCGTCAGCTGCCAGCGGCTGAGGTGCCGGGCGTCACGCACGAACAACCCGTCCGGGGAACTGCCGCCCCGTACGCCGCTGATGTCGCCGCCGTCGCCGACGGCGGCGAACGTCCCGCCGTGCACGAGCAGATGATGCCGGTCCGTCATGCCCGGTCCCCTCCCTTGATCGCCGCGATGGCCGTGACCGAGGTGTCGCCGGCCGAGGTGTCGCTGTCCAGCAGGTCGAGCGTGAGCGCGGCGGTCCAGCTGAAGCCGGTGGCTCCGCAGGCCTCGCCGGTGTACGGGTCCACGTATTCGGCGAAGTCGGAGGTGTCGGCGGTGTCCAGCACCGCCGCCCGCAGTGCGTCGGCCCGCGCGCTCTCGCCGTGCGCCCGCAGTCCGCGCTCCACCAGCCAGCTCGTGTTGAACCAGGCGGGGCCGCGCCAGTAGCGGTGCGGATCGAAGGCCTCGCCCAGGAGGTCGTACGACGGGACGAGGCGGGTGCCGCCCCCGAAGTGCGGTCCGTGGAGCGTGCGTACGAGGGCCGTGGCGATCTCGCGGGGGAGGGTCGGCAGGAGCAGCGGGATGAGACCGGAGACGCTGCGTTCGGGGATGAGGGCCCCGCTTGCCGCACCGCCCGTCGCGCCGTCCGTCGTGCCGTCCCGTACGTCCCGGCAGAAGAACATGCCCGCCGCCGGGTCCCACAGCCGCTCCACCAGCGCCGCCGTCAGCCGCTCCGCGCGCGCGTGCCGGGCGGTCCCCGTCGCCCCCAGCTCGTGCGCGATCCGGGCCAGCGCATGCTCCGAGGCGATGAGCAGCGCGTTGAACGCGGGGTCCTCGACGGCGAACCGGCCTCCGCCGTCCTGATAGCCCCCGTCCCGGTAGTCCGTCGCCAGCCGCACATACCGTCCGTAGTCCAGATCGGTCGGCCGGTCCTCCGCCGCCCCGTGGTCGAGGTCGGCGCGCCTGAAGGAGCGGGCGGAGGCGGGCGTGATCCGGCTCAGCGGCGCGTCCCAGCAGGGGCTGTTGTCCATGCCCTGCTCCCACGGGTGCACGACGGACGCGAGAGAGCCCCCGCCCAGGTCCCGCCGGTGCAGCAGATAGCGATGCCAGGCGGCCAGCCGGGGATACACCCGGGAGAGGAAGCCGCGCGCCCGGGACAGACCGGGGTCGGCGCGGTGCACCAGCCAGGCCGCCAGCGCGTGCACCGGTGGCTGCACGATGCCGGACGTCTGTACGGTGCGCGGGGCGCCCGCAGCGCGCCCCGCGGTCGAGGAGCGCCAGAAGTCGGGGCTCGGGAAGTACGCGTCGAGGGGCACGGAAGGGTTGAAGACGATGTGCGGGATCCGGCCGTCGCCCCACTGGGCGTCGAGCAGCGTCTCCAGCTCCGTCTGCGCCCGTAACGGCGAGATGTGCCGCAGTCCGATCGCGATGAACGCGGAGTCCCAGGACCACTGGTGCGGGTACAGGCTGCGCGAGGGCACGGTGTTCGTGCCGGTCCAGTTGTCCTCCAGCACGCGCACGGCTCTGAGGTGCAGCGAAGGTTTCGTGGGCGGCGGATCGTATACGAGCTCACGCTGCGTGGGGCGTGCGGTGAGTTGGGCAGTGCGATCCACTCGGGGCTCCCCGAAGACGTCCGGCCGACCAGTTCGGCAGTGGCTACCGTAGAGTTACGTCTATTTAACACGCAAAACTCAATATGTAATGCAGGCTTGAGAAACACAAGGGGGTGCGCATGGCCGGTCGGAGTCAGGCGAGCGCCGGAGAACTGCTCGAACTGGTGCGTAGCGGCCGAGCGACGACCCGCGGTGCCCTCCAACAGGTGACGGGTCTCTCACGCGCGACCGTCGGCCAGCGTCTCGACCGCCTCTTCCGCGCGGGCTGGCTGCGCGAGGGCGCCGGCGGCCCGGTCGACTCCCCGCTCGGCGGCCGCCCCTCGATCACGCTCGAATTCGACGACGAGCACGCGGTCGTCCTCTCCGCCGACCTCGACACCCGGCACGCCCGCGCCGCCGTCCTCTCCCTCACCGGCGAGATCCTCGCCGAGCACTCCGGCACGCTGGTCATCGAGGACGGCCCCGACGCCGTACTCGGCGAGCTCGGCCACTGGTTCGCCGAGCTCCTGGAGAAGGCCGGGCATCAGGCCGGCGAGGTCTGCGGGATCGGACTCGCGGTGCCCGGCCCCGTCGACAGCGACACCGGCCGCGTCGTCCAGCCGCCGATCATGCCCGGCTGGGACGGCCACGACATAAGAGGCCGCCTCGCCAGGGCCTTCACCGAGCACACGGGTGCCGCCGCGGTGCCGGTACTCGTCGACAACGACGCGAACCTCATGGCGTACGGCGAACAGCGCACCGGATACCCGGACTGCTCGGCCTTCGTGCTGGTCAAGGTGTCGACGGGTATCGGCGCCGGCGTCGTGGTCGACGGCTCGCTCTACCGCGGCGTCGACGGCGGCGCGGGCGACCTCGGCCATATCCGGGTGGGCGCGGAGGCGCTGTGCCGGTGTGGTTCGTACGGCTGTCTGGCCGCCGTCGCCAGCGGTGGCGCCGTGGCCCGGCGGCTGGCCGAGGCCGGGGTGCCGGCGGCGTCGGGCTCGGATGTGCGGGACCTGCTGGCGTCCGGGCATCCGGAGGCGGCGGCGCTCGCGCGGGATGCCGGACGCGCGGTCGGGGACGTGCTGGCGACGGTCGTGACGCTGCTGAACCCCGGGGTTCTGATGATCGCCGGGGATCTGGCCGGAACTCCCTTCCTCACGGGCGTGCGCGAGCTGCTGTACCAGCGGGCACTGCCCCGCTCCACCGCCCACCTCGACGTCGTGACCTCACGGCTCGGTGAGCGGGCCGGGCTGGTGGGGGCCGGGGTGCTGGTCGTGGAGTATCTGTACGCGCCCGAGCGGGTGGAGGAGCGTCTGCTGGCGCTCGGGATGTAAGCAGCGCGTTTCGGTTCGGATACCTGTCCGCAGACCGTCCGTATGTCGTCCGCATGGTGAAATTCCGCCGCCTGTGGCAGCGTGATTCTCGCCACCCTTGATAAGGGTTGCGCTCAGATGAGCGGATCTTGAGCGGCTGCACTTCTCCAAGGGGTGGCACTCAGTGCCACCCCTTGATCGTTCATCGATCGAAATCAGACGTGTCGAGAGACGCTCATACGAGCGATATCCGTGGCCCGTGAGGGTGCATTCGTTCAAGAAGTGAACACATCGCTGGGCTATTCCTTGCCAAGCCTTGACTTTCGATCCTGTGGCGGACGGCTGGTTACGGGCTCATGACGCACAAGTGGACGTACCCAGACGCCTTCGATCTGGGTATGTTCCTCGCCGTCAGGGCAGCCACCGCGTCCTCTGAGGAGTTGGGACCCGTGTCGGAAAACAAAAAGTTCGTTTACGACTTCACCGAGGGCAACAAGGACCTGAAGGACCTCCTTGGCGGAAAGGGCGCAAACCTCGCCGAGATGACCAACCTGGGTCTTCCCGTCCCTCCGGGCTTCACGATCACCACCGAAGCCTGCAAGGTCTACCTCGACAGCGGCGAGGAGCCGGTGGCACTGCGTGACGAGGTGAGCTCGCACCTCGACGGCCTCGAAGCGGCGATGGGCAAGAAGCTCGGACAGGCCGATGACCCCCTCCTCGTATCGGTACGTTCCGGGGCGAAGTTCTCGATGCCCGGCATGATGGACACCGTTCTCAACATCGGGCTCTCCGACAAGTCCGTGCAGGGCCTGGCCAAGCAGGCCGGCGACGAGCGGTTCGCGTGGGACTCCTACCGCCGCCTCATCCAGATGTTCGGCAAGACCGTCCTCGGCGTCGACGGCGAACTCTTCGAGGACGCGCTGGAGAAGGCCAAGGAGGCCAAGAAGGTCACGGTCGACACCGAGCTGGAGGCCGCCGACCTCAAGAAGCTGGTCACCCGGTTCAAGAAGATCGTCAAGACCGAGGCCGGCCGGGACTTCCCGCAGGACCCGCGCGAGCAGATGGACCTCGCCATCCACGCGGTCTTCGACTCCTGGAACACCGACCGCGCCAAGC
Source organism: Streptomyces sp. NPDC051963 (assembly GCF_044593495.1). Taxonomy (NCBI): domain Bacteria; kingdom Bacillati; phylum Actinomycetota; class Actinomycetes; order Kitasatosporales; family Streptomycetaceae; genus Streptomyces; species Streptomyces sp. NPDC051963. The sequence goes on from NZ_JBIUCC010000002.1 coordinate 361,236, forward strand.
TCTACCGCCGTCAGGAGCGCATCCCCGGCGACCTGGGCACCGCGGTCAACGTCTGCTCCATGGTCTTCGGCAACCTCGGCCCCGACTCCGGCACGGGCGTCGCCTTCACCCGTGACCCCGCCTCCGGCCACCAGGGCGTCTACGGCGACTACCTCCAGAACGCGCAGGGCGAGGACGTGGTCGCGGGCATCCGCAACACCGTCCCGCTCGCCGAGCTGGAGACGATCGACAAGAAGTCGTACGACCAGCTGATGCAGATCATGGCGACCCTGGAGAACCACTACAAGGATCTCTGCGACATCGAGTTCACCATCGAGCGCGGCCAGCTGTGGATGCTCCAGACCCGCGTCGGCAAGCGCACCGCGGGCGCGGCCTTCCGTATCGCCACGCAACTCGTCGACCAGGGCCTCATCGACGAGGCCGAGGCGCTCCAGCGGGTGACGGGCGCCCAGCTCGCCCAGCTGATGTTCCCGCGCTTCGACGAGGAAGCGAAGGTGGAGAAGGTCGGCCGGGGCATCGCGGCCTCGCCGGGTGCGGCGGTCGGCAAGGCGGTCTTCGACTCGTACACGGCCGTGAAGTGGTCGCGCTCGGGCGAGCAGGTGATCCTGGTCCGCCGGGAGACCAACCCCGACGACCTGGACGGCATGATCGCGGCCGAGGGCATCCTCACCAGCCGCGGCGGCAAGACCTCGCACGCCGCCGTCGTGGCACGCGGCATGGGCAAGACCTGTGTCTGCGGTGCCGAGGAGCTCGAGGTCGACACCAAGCGGCGCCGGATGACGGTGCCCGGCGGGCATGTGGTGGAGGAAGGCGACCTGATCTCGATCGACGGGTCGAGCGGCAAGGTGTACCTGGGTGAGGTGCCGGTCGTCCCGTCCCCGGTGGTCGAGTACTTCGAGGGCCGGATGCACGCGGGCGCCCAGGACGCCGACGAACTGGTCGAGGCCGTGCACCGGATCATGGCGTTCGCCGACCGCAAGCGGCGCCTGCGGGTGCGCGCCAACGCGGACAACGCCGAGGACGCGCTGCGGGCCCGCCGCTTCGGCGCCCAGGGGATCGGCCTGTGCCGTACGGAGCACATGTTCCTCGGCGACCGCCGTGAGCTGGTCGAGCGTCTGATCCTGGCCGACACGGATGCCGAGCGCGAGGAGTCCCTGAAGGAGCTGCTCCCGCTCCAGAAGAAGGACTTCGTGGAGCTGTTCTCGGCGATGGACGGTCTGCCGGTGACCGTCAGGCTGCTGGACCCCCCGCTGCACGAGTTCCTCCCCGACATCACCGAGCTGTCGGTCCGAGTGGCCCTCGCGGAGTCCCGCAAGGACCCGCACGAGAACGACCTGCGCCTGCTCCAGGCCGTGCACCGGCTGCACGAGCAGAACCCGATGCTGGGGCTGAGGGGTGTGCGGCTGGGTCTGGTCATCCCGGGCCTGTTCACCATGCAGGTACGGGCGATCGCCGAGGCCGCGGCCGAGCGCAAGGCGGCGAAGGGCGACCCGCGGGCCGAGATCATGATCCCGCTCGTCGGCACGGTCCAGGAGCTGGAGATCGTCCGCGAGGAGGCCGACCAGGTCATCGCGGAGGTGGAGGCGGCGACGGGTGCGCAGCTGAAGCTGTCGATCGGCACGATGATCGAACTGCCGCGCGCCGCACTGACCGCCGGTCAGATCGCCGAGGCCGCCGAGTTCTTCTCCTTCGGCACGAACGACCTCACCCAGACGGTGTGGGGCTTCAGCCGGGACGACGTCGAGGCCTCGTTCTTCACGGCGTACCTGGAGAAGGGCATCTTCGGGGTGTCGCCCTTCGAGACGATCGACAGGGACGGCGTGGGCTCGCTGGTGAAGCTGGCCGCCGAGGCCGGCCGGGCCACCCGCCCCGACCTCAAGCTCGGCGTCTGCGGCGAGCACGGCGGTGACCCGGAGTCCGTCCACTTCTTCCACGAGGTGGGCCTGGACTACGTCTCCTGCTCTCCCTTCCGCATCCCCGTGGCACGCCTGGAGGCGGGCCGGGCGGCGTCCCAGTCCCAGGGCAGCGACCACCGCTAGCCACCAGTCCCCGGAGCCGTCGTCCGTCCCCGACCCTCACCGATGGGCGGCGGCTCCGGCGCACGAAGAGAGGGCGGCACCCCGTGCGGGGGGTGCCGCCCTCTCCCTCATGCCTCTCCGAGCTCCGTGAACAGCGTCAACTGGAGCGCACCGGGCGCCTCAAGCCGGGAGTTGAGCGAGTTCCAGGGCGTGCGCGTCGGCCCGGCCACCACCTCGGCCCCTGCCGCCGCCAGCTTCGCCGTCACGGCCGTGGAGTCGTCAACCTGGAACGCCACCCGAATGTGCCCGCCCACCCGCCGCCCGACCTCCACCTCGTCGATGAACGCGGCATGGTTCGGATCGGTCAACTCCAGCGTCGCCCGCCCGGCATCGAGAATCGTGACCCGCCCACCGGGCGAGGAGAACGCCGCCTGCTCGCTCAGGCCGAGTACGTCACGGTAGAAGTGCAGCGCCGCGTCGTAGTCGTCGGCGGTGACGACCAGGCGGAGTTCGCTGACGGCGGTGTCGGTGGCTGACTCGTCGGGCATGACGGCTCCTCGGGGATCGCGGTTACGCCCCGTCAACTCGCCGACGGGTCGGGGGATTCCGTGGCTACGGCGGACATGGGCCTTTCAGCTCTACCGTGGAGTGCATGCAACTGTCGCCGCTCGTCGCCCGGGAACGTTTCGTCGGGTCACCTGTCGCACGGCTGGCGACAGCCGATGCCAATGGGGTGCCCCACGCCGTGCCGGTGACCTTCGCCGTCCTGGACGACGTCGTGTACTTCGCGGTGGACCACAAGCCCAAGAGCACGTGGCAGCTGCGGCGGCTCAGCAACATCCGGGAGAACCCCTCAGTGACGATCCTGGTCGACCACTACTCCGAGGACTGGTCGACCTTGTGGTGGGCTCGCGCCGACGGCCGCGGGGAGGTTCTGGAGGACGGGCAAGAGCGGCACCGCGCGGTGGATTTGCTGCGCGACAAGTACGACCAGTACCAGGACTCTCCTCCCCAGGGTCCCGTGGTCGCCATTCGGGTCGATCGGTGGAGCGGCTGGACGTTCGGGCGCGCGTCGATGACGCCGGGAGCAGACCGTCCACCTTGAGCAGGAACTGCGCGAAGGCCTACCCGCCTTGCCCTAGAGGTCGTCCACTCGTTCCCATACGTGCCAGCCGAACTCCTGCCTTGCCCAGCGGAGCATCGTCTCGGTGACGGCTTGAGAGGACGGCAGGAAGGTGCGGACGTGTCGGTCCGGGGCGCCATCTCGGTACTCAAGCTGATAGTCGCCACCGCGATCGTGCCAGACCTGGATGTACACGTCCGGCTTGGCAGGTATCCGTTCTACGACGAGGAAATGGTCTTCTGTGCCACCTATGCGCTCCACCAGGCTGCGGAGTTCACCCTCAGTAACCCACTGACGGATCGTCTCGCTCTCGGTCGTCACTGAGATCGCCAGCGCACCCGCGGCCATCGCACGTGCTGTCGGCGACGTCTTGGTGGTGCGGAGGACGGACCTGCCAAGGATGACCCGATACTCCAACTCGGTCCACAGCTGCGGCCGCTGCTTGACTCCCGAGGCGCGCATTCGCTCGGCAACATAGTCGTAGAGGTCAAGAACGCTGATCAGGCCGTCCTTGTCAACGTCGGCCCGCCCTGTCCGCAGACCTTCGATCACAGCGCCTGTGAACTGGGAAGGCTCTGGCCCCAACTCGTTGAAATGATCGCCTTCCCAGGCGTACTCCGTGCGGCTGGTGGCTGTAATGACCACCCGGCCATGGCCGGCCAGTTCTTCCTGCAGATGGACGGCGTTGTCCCCCTTGCTGCCGGGGAGGAAAGCGCCGCTGTAACAGCAGTCGAGCAGTACGACGATCGATTTTGCTCGGCAGCGTTGCATCTGGGAGCGGAGGAACGAGGCAGAGACAGCGGTGGAGGCGAGCAGGCGCGGATCGGTGTCCCGAGCGGCGAAGAACAACTCGCCGCTGTCGTTCTTGAGGCCGTGGCAGGAGAGGTGAAGAAGCAGCAGATCGTTCCTGCCACGGTCCAGGAAGAACTCCTCGATGGTGCGGTTGGCCTCATGCTGTCGCGCGTCGACGACCTGGGTCACCTCGAAGTCGCCGATGCGAGGATCACGCAACACCTCGGCCAGGCCCTGGCCGTCGCGTGCCGGCGAGCGGAGTCGGCGCAGGCCCGCGTGGTCGTATCGGCTGGTTGCGATGAGGAGGGCGTCACGGCCACGAGACACTGCAGCCTCCTCATCCACCCGACACCTCCTCCGGTTCCGGTTCAGGGCCCGAGCCGGAGGAAAGGCCAGGTGCCGCCGGCTGATTGCCGGTGTGGGCATGGATGAAGGCGTCGATCAACCGCCGCTGATCCGCTGACGAGGTCGCCTCCACCTCAAGAACGTCCTCGCCGATGGTGATGCTCACCGTGCGCACAGGACGGTTCTGGATCCAGGTCTCCAACAGTCGTAGCACGCCCCGCAGCACCAACGGCGCGACCGTCACGGTCATGGCGCCCAGCGCGATCACTTCGCCCGGTTTCGCTCCCTCAGGGACTCCATCGGATCTGAGCAACTCCACGTTGTGGACGTCGAGTTCGAGCATGATCTGCTCGCGCAGCCGAAGGGTGAGCTCGTCCAGCTCCTCCTGGTCGACATCAGGCCTGCCCCGTAGGACGAGACCCAGCTGCCGTGTCGATTCGTTCACAACCGCTCCCGCGCCACGCTCGACCCTTTCGCGGGCGTCTGGACGCTGCCCCTCACTCGCATGCCACGCCGTCCCCGTCCCGGTCGAGGTGGGACCCGTAGCCGGGATCGCCGACGCGCACGGGCGCGGCGCCGGCGGCGCGGGCCGCGTCGCAGTTGTCGTAGTAGACGCTGTCGGAGCCGCCGCCGCTGTCGTCACCGGATCCGGCGTCGTCGGCGGCGGGCCGGGCGGTCACGGTCTTGGTGACCCGCACGGTCTTCGTGACGGTCGCCGTCGGTGCCGCCTCGGGCTCGGCGGTCTCCGTGGCGGTGGCTGTCGCCGTGACGGTGACGGTCGGCCCCGGCTTGGCCGCCGTGGGCTGCGCCTGGTCCGTCGTCGTGTCCCCGCCGCTGTTGCCGATCCCGACACCGACGAACAGCGCCACCGCGAGCGCCGGCAGGACGTACCGCTTCCGGGCCCATCTGGGCGTGGTTCCAGGAGCGGGCTGTGGCGGCACAGGCGGTGTGTTGTACGCGTTGCTCATGCTCATCCCCCAAAGGTGTTACGTGAGGAGATGACCGTATTGGCGCGCTACAAGTTGTGAAGGTGAAGTGACCATCTTGTGATGCATGAGTGGTCGGAGTGTGAGCCCTCGCCGCCCGTCGCCCGGGAAGCGTCAGACCTTCAACCCCTCGTACACCACCCCGGTCAACCCCTCCGACGCCTCCCAAAGGCGTTCGCTCGCGCGGTCGTTGAGGGTCCAGGGGGCGCGGCGGGACGGGCCCGGTGAACCGCGCCAGCCTGCGAAGGACGGGCCGGTGAAGGAGTCGGGGGGTACGTCGGGGGCGGTGGCGGCGTAGAGGGTGGGGAGGGCGCCGTTCTCGGCGGGCTGGGCGAGGGTTCGGCTGCCGAGGTGCCGCATGCGTTCGGTGAGCTTGTTGCCCGTCATGCGTGGGCCGGCGGTGTGGAGGTCGGTGTCGGAGTAGCCGGGGTGCGCGGCGGCGGCCAGGACGTTCGAGTCGGCGGCGGCCGTACGGCGGGCCAGCTCGTGGGTGAAGAGCAGGTTGGCCGTCTTGGAGCGGGCGTAGGCGGTCCAACGGTTGTAGCGTCGTTCGCTGTTGAGGTCGTCGATGTCGATGTTGGACAGGGCGTGCATGAAGCTGGAGACGGTCACGACACGTGCCCCGGGGGTGGCGTTCAGCACCGGCAGCAGCAGTCCCGTGAGCGCGAAGTGGCCGAGGTGGTTCACCCCGAACTGCGTCTCGAAGCCGTCCGCCGTCGTCCCGTACGGCAGCGCCATCACCCCGGCGTTGTTGACGAGCAGATCCAGCCGCTCGTACGGATACCAGGCCGCGAACTCCCGTACGGAACCGAGGTCCGCGAGGTCCAGCCGGCCGAACTCCACGTCCGTGTCCGGTACTTCGCTGACCATTCGGTCCCCGGCCTCATGGCCGCGCGCCTCGCTGCGGCAGGCGAGCACCACGCGGGCGCCCCTGCGCGCCAGCTCCCGCGCGGTCACGTACCCGATGCCGCTGTTGGCGCCGGTGACGACGGCGACGCGGCCGCTCTGGTCGGGCATGTCACTCGCGTTCCAGCCGGGCATGACGGGGCTCCCTCCGGTGTGCGGACCCGGTTCAGCCTACGGCGGTGGGCGGCCGGCGCAGCCCTCCGACGCGTACTCGGCCGCCACAGCCTGTCCATGACCTGTCAACCCACAGTGCCCGAGGGAGGTAACCCCGCGCCCCTAACGTCCCTCACCGCACGACCCCGTCGCCGATCGGCGACGGGGCGGTCACGCCACCCTTGGAGCGAGAGTGGAACGTCGTACCCTCCTGCGTGCGGCCGTCCTCGGCGGGTCCTCCGCCGTGTTCGGCGGAACCCTGTGGCGCGGCGCCGCGTATGCCGCGCCCGCACAGCCCGGCACCGGCCCCTACGGAGCGCTCGGCTCGCCGGACGCCAATGGCATCAGACTGCCGAGCGGCTTCACCAGCCGGGTGATCGCCCGCTCCGGCCAGACGGTGTCCGGCACGTCGTACACCTGGCACAACGCCCCTGACGGCGGCGCCTGTTACGCCGACGGCAGCGGCTGGATCTATGTCTCCAACTCGGAGATCAACCCGTCCGGCGGCGTGAGCGCGGTGAAGTTCTCGTCGAGCGGGACGATCACGAGCGCGTACCGCATCCTGGCGGGCACCCGGCAGAACTGCGCGGGCGGCAGGACCCCGTGGAACACCTGGCTGTCCTGCGAGGAGGTGTCCCTCGGCTACGTCTACGAGACCGACCCGTGGGGTGTGAACACGGCCGTACGGCGGGACGCGATGGGCCGCTTCAAGCACGAGGCCGCCGCCGCGGACCCGGTGCGCCAGGTGATCTACCTGACCGAGGACGAGACGAACGGCCGCCTCTACCGCTTCGTCCCGACGACCTGGGGCAACCTCTCCTCCGGCACCCTCCAGGTCATGGTCGCGGGCTCCGCCACCTCCGGCTCCTTCACCTGGGCCGACGTCCCCGACCCGGACGGCTCCCCGACCTCCACCCGCACCCAGGTCTCCGGCTCCAAGTCCTTCAACGGCGGCGAGGGCTGCCACTACGCCGACAACACGGTCTGGTTCACCACCAAGGGCGACAACCGCGTCTGGCAGCTCAACCTGACGAACAACACCTACGAGTTGGCGTACGACGACTCCCTGGTGACGTCGGGCACGGCCCCCCTCACCGGCGTCGACAACATCACCGGCTCCTCCTCCGGTGACCTCTTCGTCGCCGAGGACGGCGGCAACATGGAGATCTGCGTCATCACGCCGGACGACGTCATCGCGCCGTTCCTGCGCATCGACGGGCAGTCGGGGTCGGAGATCACCGGGCCGGCCTTCTCGCCCAACGGCTCCCGGCTGTACTTCTCCAGCCAGCGGGGGACGAGCGGGAGTTCGTCCGGTGGGATCACCTACGAGGTGACGGGGCCGTTCCGGTCGTAGCGGCCCGGCGGCGGGGGCGCCGCGTCCGTGTCACGCGGACGCCCCCGCCGCAGCACCTATGACAGGACCCTGCCCGCCTCGTCGCGTGCGTGGCCGATCGGGTCCGGGAAGATGCGCATGCCGTGGGCGACCAGCGCCCCCTCGTGGAGCAGCATCAGGGTGCGGGCCGACTCCTGGGCCCTCTCCGGGGCGACCTCGCGGGCCAGATCGGTGAAGAGCTCCAGCATCCACTCCTTCTGGCCGGTGATGATCGCGTAGGCCGGGTGGGCGGGATCGCTGATCTCGGCGTGGGCGTTGACCATGCTGCACCCCTTCGGGCTGCTCTCGGTCATCCATGCGCGGGACGCGTCGAAGACCGCGAGAACCCGGTCGACGGGTCCCGACCCCACGTCCGCGAGCCGCTCCTCGAGGAACGCCCGCCAGCGCTCGTCGCGGTCGGCGAGGTACTCGACGACGACCTGGTCCTTGGAGCCGAACCGGTCGTAGAGCGTCTTCTTCGTCACCCCGGCCTCGGCTGCGATCAGGTCCACGCCGACCGCGTGGATGCCGTGCTCGTAGAAGAGCCGTGACGCGGCTGCGAGAACGCGGCGCGCGCCCGGGGTCATCGCGATCCGTGTGATCCGGGGGGTCCGGGTGATCCGTCGGGTGCCCATGGCCATCAAGTATACCGATCTGTATAGTGAGGTCCACGAGCTGAGGTATACCGATCTGTATAGTCGCCATGGGGTGGTGAACCGTGAACCTCCTCCTCTCCGTCGCCTTCGTGCTCTGCTGGAGCTCGGGATTCGTCGGCGCCAAACTCGGCACGGAAAGCTCGACCGCCGTGACGATCCTGATGTGGCGGTTCCTGCCCCTGGCCGTCGTCCTCGTCGCGGTGGCCGTGGGCAGCCGCCGAGCGTCGTGGCAGGGACTGACCGCCCGCGACGTGGCGCGACAGACCGCGATCGGGCTGCTCTCCCAGAGCGGCTATCTGCTCACCGTCTACTACGCCATCCAGCTCGGCGTCTCCAGCGGCACGACCGCCCTGATCGACGGCACCCAGCCCCTCGTCGCGGGCGCGCTGGCCGGCCCGCTGCTGCGTCAGTACGTCTCGGGCAGACAGTGGCTCGGCCTGTGTCTGGGACTCGGCGGCGTCGCCCTCGTCACCACGGCCGACGCCTCGGCGAACACCGGCGTCGCCTGGTGGACCTATCTCGTCCCCTTCGCCGGAATGCTTTCCCTGGTGGCGGCCACCTTCCTCGACCAGCGATCCCCGACGCACGTCACGCCCCTGGTGTCGATGACCGTCCACTGCACCACCAGCGCGCTCGTCTTCACGGGAGCCGCCCTCGCGCTCGGGGGTGCCGCACCGCCCGCCACCGGGTCGTTCTGGATGGCGATCGGATGGCTCGTGGTGCTGTCGACGTTCGGCGGATACGGGCTCTACTGGCTCGTGCTGCAGCGCTCCGGGGTGACCGGGGTCAACACGCTCATGTTCCTGATGGCGCCCGTCACGGCGATCTGGGGCGCCGCGATGTTCGGCGAGCCGTTCACCGTTCAGACCGCCGTCGGTCTGGTGGTCGCCCTCGCGGCGGTGACCGTGGTGCGGGGCACGAGCCCGCGCGCGTCGGCGGCGGCCCGGCGATGAGCCGCCGAATGCGCTTGTCCGCCGTTCAGGTCCCGCACTACGGTGCCGCGGTGGATCTCTTCTCCCGCGCATGGACGGCGTTGCTCACGGCGGTCGCCGAAACCCCGGACGAGGACTTCGAGCGACCGTCCGGCTGTACCGGCTGGCGCGTACGGGATCTGGTGTGCCACCTGGTCATCGACGCCCAGGACGTCCTGATCACCCTGGTCACACCCGCCGACACGGAACCGTCCGCGGACGCGGTCACCTACTGGGACCTCCTCGCCGAACCCCCGGCCGGCGACGACCCGCTCGATGCGCTGATCCCCCGACTGGCCACGGCCTACGGCGAGCCGAGGTGGCTCAAGTTCCATCTCGACGACGTCGGTTCGGCAGCGGGACGCGCCGCCGGCCTCGCCGACCCCGCCGCCCGCGTCAGCACCCAGGACAGGGTCCTGACCATCGGCGACTACCTGTCCGCGTACGTACTCGAATGGACCCTGCACCACCTCGACCTGATCGCGCACCTGCCGTCGGCCGCCGAGCCGCCCGCCGAGACCCTCGCGGCGGCACGCGCGTCACTGGAGAAGATCGCCGGGACCGCGCTTCCCGCCTCGTTCTCCGACCGGGACGCGCTGCTGATCGGCACCGGACGGCGTACCCCGACCGCCGCGGAGACGGTCGCGCTGGGCGAGCGGGCCGCGAAACTCCCGCTCATCCTGGGCTGAGGCGGCCAGTCGGCGAGGCGATGAGTTTCCGTCCCGCCGTCGGTCACCATTACCGAGCCGGCCCGAGACGGGCGGTCGGAGCGGTGGCGAACAACGACACTTGGGAGTGCTGACCGTGCAGCCGAACGAGATCACCGAGGTCCTGAACCGTCCGATCAGCCAGGAGCTGCTGGCCCGCGACCTGACCCGCCTCGCCTACATCGCCAAGGACGGCACACCCCGGGCCATCCCCATCGGATTCACCTGGAACGGCTCCGAGATCGTGATGTGCACGCCGAAGAACGCCCCGAAGCTCACGGCGCTCCGCCGCAACCCGGCCGTCGCCCTCACGATGGACACCGAGGTGCACCCGCCGAGAATCCTGCTGCTCCGCGGCCGGGCCGAGCTGGACGTCGTCGAGGGCATCCCGGACGAGTTTCTCCAGATGAACGGCACCTACACCATGACGCCCGAGCAGCGGGTCGAGTGGGAGACCGAGATCCGCTCGCTCTACGACGGCATGGTCCGGATCGTCGTGACCCCGACCTGGGCCAAGCTGATCGACTTCGAGACGACGCTCCCGATCGCGGTCGAGGAACTGGCCCGACAGCGGGAGGAACGCCGGCGCACCGAGTGACACCGGCGTTCCGCAAGGCCGACCGGGCCGATCATGCCGACTACGCCGTCCGCACCCCGTACGTCCCCACCCGCACAGCCTCGTCGTCCAGGCATTGCCCGGACTCCAGGTCGAAGCGCTGCTTCAGCAGGGGGGAGGCGACGAAGGGGCGGCCCTTGTGGGTGCCGGTGAGGCCGCGGGAGAGGACTGCCGCGCCGGTGAACGGGTCGCGGTTGTCGATGGCGTAGAGGTTGCCCGCGCGGTCGCGGAAGAGGGCCGCCTGCCGGCCGTCCGGGAGCAGGGCCGCCACACCGCGGCCCGGCAGCAGGACGTTCAGGTCGCAGACCGTGAACCAGCTGTCGTCGAGGCTCAGTTGGACCTTCAGGTCGGTCGTCTCGGGTGCCAGGGTCATCGCTGGGCGGTTCCTTCCAGGACGTCTTCAGCGGGGCGCATGCCGATGGACAGCAGCGGCAGGTCGGGCTTGATCTGGTCGCGCTCGGGCACGAAGCCGACGACCGGGTCGGGGGTGTCCGGCGCGTTCACGAAGGACACGAACCGGGCGAGCTTCTCGGGGTCGTTGATGGTGGCGGCCCACTCGTCGCGGTAGTGGGCGACGTGCGCGGTCATCAGCGTCTCCAGCTCCTCGCAGATGCCGAGGGAGTCCTCCACGACCACGTCGCGTACGTGGTCCAGGCCGCCGGGGAGCCGCTCCAGCCAGGTCGACGTCCGCTCCAGACGGTCCGCCGTGCGGATGTAGAACATCAGGAAGCGGTCGATCAGCTTGATCAGTTCGGCGTCGTCGAGGTCCTGGGCCAGCAGGTCCGCGTGGCGCGGGGTGGCGCCGCCGTTGCCGCCGACGTACAGGTTCCAGCCGCCCGCGGTGGCGATGACGCCGAAGTCCTTCGACTGGGCCTCGGCGCACTCGCGGGCGCACCCGGAGACCGCCGACTTCAGCTTGTGGGGCGACCTGAGGCCCCGGTAGCGCAGCTCCAGGTCGATCGCCATGCGGACCGAGTCCTGGACGCCGTAGCGGCACCAGGTCTGGCCGACGCAGGACTTCACCGTACGGAGGGACTTGCCGTAGGCGTGGCCGGACTCGAAGCCGGCGTCCACCAACCGGGTCCAGATCAGCGGGAGTTGCTCGACCCGCGCGCCGAACATGTCGATCCGCTGACCGCCGGTGATCTTCGTGTAGAGGCCGAAGTCACGGGCGATCTCGCCGATGACGATCAGGCCCTCGGGGGTGATCTCACCGCCGGGGATACGGGGAACGACCGAGTACGAGCCGTTCTTCTGGAGGTTGGCGAGGAAGTGGTCGTTGGTGTCCTGAAGGGTGGCCTGCTCGCCGTCGAGGACGTAGCCGTCGGCGCCGATCGTCGGGGCGAGGGAGGCGATGATCGAGCCGACCGCCGGCTTGCAGATCTCGCAGCCGTCACCGCCCCGGGCGTCGTCGCGGCCGTAGCGGTCCAGCAGGTCCTGGTAGGTGTTGATGCGCAGGGCGAGGACGATCTCGTACAGCTCCTCGCGGGTCTGTGCGAAGCAGCCGCACAGGCCCTTGTCGACCTCGACGCCGCTCGCCTCCAGCTCGGCGGTGACCAGCTGGCCGAGGACCTTGACGCAACTGCCGCAGGTCGTACCGGCCTTGGTGCACTTCTTCACCTCGGGCACGGTGGTGCACTTGTGCTCGGTGACCGCACCGCGGATCGTGCCCTTGCGGACGTTGTTGCAGGAGCAGATGATCGCGTCGTCCGGCAGCGCGGTCGGGCCGAGCTGGGCGGACTCACCGGTGCCGGCCGGCAGCACCAGCGACTCGGGCGAGACCGGCGGGACGGAGCCGGTGAAGGCCTTCAGCGTGCCGTACGCCTCCGCGTCGCCGACCAGGATGCCGCCGAGCAGGGTGCCGTCGCGGCCGATGACCAGCTTCTTGTACAGGCCCGCGCGGGAGTCGGAGTAGACGACGTCCAGGCAGTCGTCGGTCGCACCGTGCGCGTCGCCGAAGGACGCCACGTCCACGCCGAGCAGCTTCAGCTTGGTGGACAGGTCGGCGCCGGTGAACGTCAACTGCTCCGTCTCGTCGGAGGCGATCGTCGCCGCCGCCGTCTCCGCCTGCTCGTAGCCGGGGGCCACCAGGCCGTACACCCGGCCGTCCGACGCCAGCGCGCACTCGCCGATCGCGAACACATGCGGGTCGGAGACCGTACGGCACTGCTCGTCGACCGCGATGCCGCCGCGCTCGCCGACCGTGAGGCCCGAGTCCCGGGCCAACTGGTCGCGGGGGCGGACACCGGCGCTGAACACGACCAGGTCGGTGGCGAGTTCGGAGCCGTCGGACAGCTTCATGCCGGTGACCGCGCCGTCCTCGTCGACGACGATCTCCTGCGTGCCCACACCGGTGTGGACGGCCAGGCCCATCTCCTCGATGGTGCGCAGCAGCGCGGCACCGCCGCCGTCGTCCACCTGTACCGGCATCAGGCGCGGCGCGAACTCGACGATGTGGCTGGTGAGTCCGAGCCCCTTCAGCGCGCCCGCGGCCTCCAGGCCGAGCAGACCGCCGCCGACCACGGCACCGGTCGTGCGGGTACTGGCGTACTCCTCGATGGCGAGGAGGTCCTCGATCGTGCGGTAGACGAAGCAGCCCGTGCCGTCCTTGCCCGGGACCGGCGGCACGAACGGGAAGGAGCCGGTGGCCAGGACGAGGATGTCGTAGTCGACGACCAGCCCCGAGCTGGCGGTCACCTTCTTCGCCTCGCGGTCGATCGTCTCCGCCGGGTCACCGACGTACAGCTCGATGCCCTCCTTCTCGATGAACTCCATGTCGGTCATCGAGAGGTCCTCGGGCGTCTTGCCCGAGAAGTACGAGGTGAGGGCGACGCGGTCGTACGCGGGGCGCGGCTCCTCGCACAGCACGACCACGCGGTGCGTGGCGGTCATGCCGCGCTCGGCGAGCGCTTCGAGGAAGCGCTGGCCGACCATGCCGTGGCCGACGAGCACGATCGTGGGGGTGGCCCCCTCAGTGGCGGTCATTCAGGAGCCTCCATCGTTGGTGAGCAGGTGGAGCAGGGGGGCGCCGTCGGCGGGGAGCGGCTCTGCTCCCTCCCAGGCACGGGCCAGGGCGCCGACGGTGCCGAGTTCGCCGACCAGAACGCCGCCGACCACGCGGTCGTCGCGGACGACGACCTTGCGGTAGGTGCCGCGGGTGGCGTCGGCGAGCTGGACGACGTCGTCGCCCGGCCGCGGCACGGTCTCGCCGAACGCGGCGAGGTCGAACGCGTCCGTCCCGTTCAGGGTCAGCCGGGTCAGCGAACGGGTGCCGGTGTAGCGGGCGCCGGCCCGGCCCGCCAGCGTCTCGGCCAGTACGTCGGCCTGTTCGAGGGCCGGTGTGGCGAGCCCGTAGATGACGCCGTCGTGCTGGGCGCAGTCGCCGATCGCCCGGATGTGCGGGTCGGACGTACGGAGTTCGTCGTCGACGATGACGCCCTTGCGGACGGCGAGCCCCGCGATCTGCGCGAGGCCGACGCGCGGGTGGACCCCGCAGGCCAGCACGACGACGTCGGCGTCGAGGGCGTATCCGTCGGCCATCTCGACCGAGCGGACCGCGCCGCCGACACAGCGCACGTCGCGCACCCGGCATTCGGTGTGGACCTCGACACCGAGGTCCTTCAGATGCCGCAGCACCAGCTTCGAGGCGGCCGGGTCGAGTTGGCGCTCCATGAGCCGCTCGGCCTGCTGGGCGAGGACGACCTGCGCGCCGCGCATGGCGAGCGCACGGGCCGCGGAGACCCCGAGGAGCCCGCCGCCGATGACGACCGCGCGCACGCCCGGCCGTACCGCCTTGGACAGGCCGAGGCAGTCGTCCATGGTGCGGAACGCGTGGACGCCTTCGGGGAGTTCATGGGTTCCCGTGAACAGACCGCGCAGGGGCGGGAGTACGGGGTTGGAACCGGTGGCCAGGACCAGCGTGTCGTATGCGATCTTCGAACCGTCCGTGCACTCCACCTGCCGCCCGGCGCGGTCGATTCCGGTGACCTGGGTGCGGACGAGCCCGGCGGGCGTCGGCAGGGCGATCACCTCGGGCGCGTACCGGCCGGCCAGCACCTCGGCGAGCAGCACCCGGTTGTACGGGCGGTGCTCCTCCTCGCCGATCAGCGTCACGGGCGTGCCGAGCTCACCGAGCCGCCGGGCGAGACGTACGCCCGCGAGGCCGGCGCCGATCACCACCACACGCGTATTCGAGGTCATGCCCCTGAGCGTGCGGTGCCGGTGTTACCCGACCGCATCACGTCTGTTTCCCGCGGGGAACGCTGCCCTCAGCGGAGGTGGGGAGAGCGTGTGAGGGTTCGGACGGCACGCAGGTGGCGGGCTGTGAGACGAGCCCGGTACGGGTAACCGAACCAGCGGCTTCCGTGTCCCCACCATCGTCTACGAAGTGGGGCGGGGGCAGGGTGGAGACGTGGGGTTCCAGCAGCTCATGCCGAGGGAGGCGCCAGATGGGCGGTGCCCGGAATGTTCTGGTTCGCGAGGCAGCGGGCACGTCAGGGCGGGGCAAGGCGGCGCTCCAGTTGTGGCCGGCGGAGCTGCCGTCGGGACGGATTGCCTAGGTTGCTGTCCATGTCCTGGCTCCGTGCGCTCGCTCACCGACTCCGGGCTCTCGCCCTGGCCACCTTCGGTTTCCGTGCGCTGGCCGTCGCGGACGCCGACGCCCTGCTGGCCGCCGTCGCCGAGCACGCCCCCGACGTCGCCGTCGTCGACATCCGGCTGCCGCCCACCCAGACCGACGAGGGCGTACGGGCCGCCGTACGACTGCGTGAGCAGCACCCCGGCACCGGTGTGCTGCTCTTCTCGCAGTACGTGGAGACCGCGCATGCCGCCCGACTGCTCGGCAACCCGGCCGGGTTCGGGTACCTGCTGAAGGAACGGGTCGCCGACATCGCCGAGTTCGTCGGCGCGCTGGAGCGGATCGCGGCCGGCGGCACCGCCCTCGACCCCGAGGTCGTCTCCCAGCTCTTCGGCGCGAGCCGCCGCACCAACGCCCTCGACGCGCTCACACCCCGTGAACGCGAGGTGCTGGCGCTGATGGCCGAGGGCCGCACCAACCACGCCATCGCCACGGCCTTCACCGTGTCCGAGCGGGCCGTCGAGAAACACATCGCCAACATCTTCACCAAGCTCGACCTGCCGCCGTCGGACACGGGGAACCGGCGGGTGCTGGCGGTACTGAGGTATTTGGAGAGCACGGGCTGAGTCCCAGAGGCCGAGTGTCAGGGGCTGAGTCCCAGAGACCGAGTGTCAGGGGCTGAGTCCCAGAAGCTCAGTCTCAGATGCCCCTCAAATAGATGGACGCCACACGGACCCCGTCCATAGGGTCGCGATCATGCCCGACATATCGCTGACCATGGTCGTCGTCCTGTGCGCCGCCGCCCTCGCGGCCGGCTGGATCGACGCCGTGGTCGGCGGCGGCGGTCTCCTGCTGCTCCCCACCCTGCTCCTCGGCCTGCCGAACTCGGCGTCGGCGGCCCAGTACGCGCTCGGCACGAACAAGGCGGTCGCGATCGTCGGCACCACGGGGGCCGCGGTGACGTACGCCCGCAAGACCCCGGTGGACGTGCGGCTCGCCGTACGGATCGGGCTGGCGGCGCTCGCCGGGTCGACGGCGGGGGCCTTCGTGGCCGCCGGGATGAGCACGGACCTGCTCAAGCCGATCGTGATGGTGGTGCTGGTCGGCGTCGGAGCCTTCGTGATCCTCCGCCCCGCCTTCGGGACGGCCCCCGCGACGACGCCCGTCTCGCCGCGCCGCGTGCTCGCCGCGATCGGTCTCGCGGGCCTCGGCATCGGCTTCTACGACGGTCTGATCGGCCCCGGCACCGGCACCTTCCTCGTCCTCGCGCTCACCGCGATGCTCCACCTCGACCTAGTGACCGCCTCCGCCACCGCCAAGATCGTCAACTGCTGCACCAACGCGGGCGCCCTGGCCACCTTCGCCTGGAAGGGCACGGTGTACTGGCAGCTCGCCGCCCTGATGGCCGTCTTCAACCTGGTCGGTGGCATGGTCGGGGCGCACACCGCCCTGAAGAAGGGCAGCGGGTTCGTGCGGGCCGTGCTGCTGACCGTCGTCTTCACGCTGGTGGCGAAGATGGCGTATGAGCAGTGGCCGGCGTAGGGGGAGAGGGCTTCGGCGCACCGGAATCGCGTGGCCTGATTCAGGTCAACGGCTGCCGGTCAGATGCGCGAACACGACCACGTTCCCCTGATAGCCGGTCGTCCGTGAGTAGCCCCCGCCGCAGGTGATCACCCGAAGCTCGGGCCGCCGCGCCGCCCCGTACACCTTCTCGTCGGGGAAGTCCTTCGCGTTGTACACCTCGACGGCGTCCACGGTGAACAGGGCGACACCCCCGTCACGCCGGTCCACCTCGACCGTGCTGCCCTTCTTCAGGGCGCCGAGGCCGTAGAAGACGGCGGGGCCCTCGGTGTTGTCGACGTGCCCGGCGACGATGGCGGTGCCCGTCTCGCCGGGGGTGGTGCCGTCCTCGTACCAGCCGGCGAGGTTCTTCTCCTTGGCCGGCGGCACGTCCAGACTGCCGGTCTTCGTCAGCCCGAGGCCCATCAGCGGGGCGTTCACGCGGATCGACGGGATGCGGATGCGGTCCGGCGGGGAGGGGGGCAGCGCGGGCGCGGCGGACCGTGGGGCCAGGTCGGCGTGCGCTTGCGCCGCGGACGGCTGCGGCGGCGTGTGCGTCCGGGCGCCGCTGCTCAGCAGCCACGCGCCGGAGCACAGAGAGGCTATGGTCACGCCCGCTATCGCGGCGTTGCCCAACCTGCGCATCACGACCTCCTGGAGCTGGGCCCGATCCCCCTCCGAGCCGCGAGGGGCGTCGGACCCGGAGGGGGAGGGGACGTGCGGTACCGGCGGACGGACAGCGGAGGGTGTCCGTCAGATCCCGTCGCCTCTCGCCCGGCGATGCAGGAGCCAGGTACCGCCCGCGGCGGCGACGGCGAGAGCCGCCACGCCGGCCGCGGTCTGTACGGGATCGGGGCCCAGTGCGCCGCCGACCCCCGTCTTCACGCTTCCTCTGGGGTGCACCTGCTCACGGGCCGAGGTCAGCGTGACCACCAGGTCGCCCGCCACCCGCTTGCCGTCCTTGGCGCAGGTCGCGACGATCTCGTACGTCCCCGGCTGCGCGCTCGGCGGCACCCTGAACTGTCCGATGGCGTTGTCCTCGTGGGTGCTCGGCGCCAGCGTGAACGCCCCCGCGCCGACCGCGCTGGCGTCGCCCGCCGCCGTCCCCGTGTCACCGCACGCCTTCGTGTTCACCGAGACCTGGCCGCCCGGGACGACGGAGGACGGATACACGTCCAGACTGCCGACGTCCGCGGCGTACACGGGCGCGGTGCCGAGGCCCGCGGCGGCGACGGCGAGTGCGGCACCGGACAGCAGGCGGGCGGTACGTCGCATCGGGGCTCCCCGTCGATCGAGCTCATCATTGGTTTCCCTACCGAGGAAAAAGCCAAGAGGCCGAGCGCGCTTCCTGAGCGGGCGTCAGAAATGGGGTGAACGGGTGTCGGGCGGGGGTTCCGTGGGACCTCCCGTGGTGGTGTTTCGGCAGGTCACGAGCGTGTGGCAGGTGACCGTCGGCAAAGAACCCGAAGAGTGCGGGGGCAAGGGTGTGAACGGGTGACCCCGGGGGCCGGCGCGCCGAGGCTTGACCTCAACCAAGCTTGAGCTACGAGGCTGTGCCCCATGCAGACCCAACCAGCCCCCGCATCCGCATCCTCCCCCTCCCTCTTCCCGACGGCCCCCCTCAACCTGACCCTCGTCATCGGCAGCAACCGCCACGGCCGCTTCGGCCCGGTGGTGGCGGACTGGCTCCTCGACCGAATCCAGGACCACGAAGATCTGACCCCGCAGGTGGTGGATGTCGCTGAGATCTCTCTCCCGACGTCCTTCGCTCCGACCCCGCAGGCCACCGCCGAACTGTCCGAGGTCACTCCGAAGCTGGCGTCCGCGGACGCGTTCGTAGTCCTGACACCCGAGTACAACCACTCCTTCCCCGCCGGCCTGAAGAACCTCATCGACTGGCACTTCACCGAATGGCGCGCCAAGCCGGTCGCCCTCGTCTCCTACGGCGGCCTCGCGGGCGGCCTGCGCGCCGTCGAGCACCTCCGCCAGGTCTACGCCGAACTCCACGCCGTGACGATCCGCGACACCGTCTCCTTCCACAACGCGGGGACGTCCTTCGACGACGAGGGCCGCCTGAAGGACCCGTCCATGCCGGACGCGGCGGTGAAGGTGATGCTGGATCAGTTGGTGTGGTGGGGGAGGGGGTTGCGGGAGGCGCGGGGGCGGTGGCCGTATGTGGGGTAGGGGGTGGTGGGTGGCAGGTCTTCTCGATTGGTGCCGCTCGGCGCTGAAAGAGGATGCCGGAGGACAGAGCCGTGTTCCATGATCGCCTCATGTCGAATCCTGCTTCATTCCGCGATCAGAGCAACTGGGCCGATGGCTTCTACGAACTGGCCATCGAGGTTGGATCAACCGATGACGCCCGGATCCAGGAAGTTCTGGGTGCGGTCTGGTCCGCGGCGGGTGTGCAGGGGTGCTTTGCGTTCCGAGACCGTGAGCCCGAGGAGCAGGAGCCCGTGTCGTGCTCGGCCGCCTCCCTGGCCGAGTACGGCCACCTCCGCGGTCAGGTGCGCCTGCCGACCGGCCGGCCGGCGGTGTGCGGTTGCGTGGCGATCCGCGGGGGCGATGAGAGCAGCGACTGGCTGGACTTCTACGTTCCCGTCGGAGCGTTGAGCAAGGCGGGTATCGCCTACTGGGACGGCGGATCGTTCTTCAGGTCCGCCGTCATGGACGACTGGCTTGCAGCCGTAGGGGCCCGAGCCTTCCGCCGTACGCCTTTCAGCCTCGCCGTGATCGGCTTCGAAGTCTCTGGATGCACCGATGCGGCGACGCTGGCGGGCAGGCTGCCGGAGTCACGCGGAATCGGTTACCTGCTTCCGCTGGACGGAGTCCTGCACTACGGGGCGGCCAACGACTGAGCCCGCACAACCTGGGCGGGCATGACGTCCGGCAGCAGATCAGCCCCGCGCTCGCGCAGCTTGCTGCCCTTCTTGCCGGGATCGACCCGCGATCGACCTCGCCCCGGGCCCCGAGTCCGTCCAGCACCGCCCGGTGCAGCCGACGCCACGGACCGGCCACGGTCCGTACCGTGAAGCGGCGATGCGCGGTGGCGGGCGACGTTGCCGAAGCCGAACATCACGTCACATGAGACAACCTCCAAAGCCACCTCTAAGCCCCCTCCAAAGCCACCTCTAAGCCCCCTCTAAAGCCACCTCTAAGCCTTGATTGGTGCGGCCGACCTGGCGGCCTGCTCGATCTTCGCGCAGTAGGCTGCGCGCGCTTCCTCGTCGATCGGCTGCTCGTGTTCGGCGCGCAACCCGGTCCGGCCGTCGATGCCCTCGCGCAGGATGTCGGCGTGCCCGGCATGCCGGACGGACTCGCTGAGGACATGGACCATGACGGCGAACAGGTTGGTGTTGGGATACGGCTCCGACCACCACGGCACGTGGCCGGGGGCGTCGAGGGGAAGCTCGTCGATCGTCGCGTCCGAGTGTTCCCACGTGCGCCGGTAGAACCCGATGATCTGATCGCGGGTCTCGTCCTCGGCCGCCCACTGATCGCTGCCGTCGGAGTCCTGCCACCGGCACAGCGATTCCGGGGAAGGGCGGTCGAAGACCTCGCCGAAGTACCTGGCCTCGACGGTGGCCACGTGTTTGACCAGGCCGAGGAGGTTGGTCCCGGTCGCTGTCAGAGGTCGGCGGGCGTCGTACTCGGACAAGCCGTCGAGCTTCCAGAGCAGCGCCTTGCGGTCCCGCCGCAGTCTCCCGTGCAGGTTGTCCTTCGCGAAGTCATCGATCATGCGGCATGAGCCTGCCATGGGCCGCTCATGCTCTCAAGATCCCGTACGTGGTCCGCAACGACTGGCAGAACCGAGGCCTGGCCATGGCAGCCGCCCTGACGCGCTACGAGAAGCTCGCGAAACTTGCCACGTGAGACAACGTCTCAGGCAGGCCCGCTGACGCGGACCCGCGCGGCCGGGTCGCCGGGACGACCATCAGCCGCCGGCAGACCGCAGGCGCCACTACATCGCCGACCAGAACCGACGGCGACACGTGATCTGATGCCGCAGACCGGCGCCAAAAGGGTGCTTGTGGTGTTCCGACTGCCTCGCCCTCACGCCTCCGGTGACACGCGACGCGGTCCTGAAGCCCTGGCCGAACACACCAGTGGCAGAGGGCACCCCGGTGCGCCCGGGGGCGGCCTGCGCGCCGTCGAACACCTCCGCCAGGTCTACGCCGAACTCCACGCCGTGACGATCCGCGACACCGTCTCCTTCCACAACGCGGGGATGTCCTTCGATGAAGAGGGCCACACGAAGGAGCCGTCCATGCCGGACGCGGCGGTGAAGGTGATGCTGGATCAGTTGGTGTGGTGGGGCTGGAGGTTGGGGGTTGGGCTGCCCTTCTCCTGCGTACACCTTAGATTCGCCTTCTCTTCGTATTCAGATGGAGCGGCGAGTCGTCTGGTCACGTTAACTCTCGGCCGAAACTGGCTGAATGATCTGTGGTCCTCTCGATTTCCCTTAAGTTGGCATGTCTATGATCCCCGCCATACTTGCGATGCTTGTGTGACACATGGGGTGAGGTTGTGAAGTCGCATTTGGGGGCACGGTTTCCGCTGCGGAATCCGTGGATGCGTAGGGCAGTTGCGAGACTGCTGGCGTGGGCGCTGCTTGTCAGCGGTGTGGTTCTTCTGAACGCTCCAGCTGTCCACGCTGATACGTCGGAGTCCCAGACGCCGTCCGAGCAGGCCGCGGTGACGGGCGAGCCGGTCGAGGTGACGGCGGAGCGCACGGAGTATGCGCAGACGTTCGCGAACCCGGACGGGACGTACACGCTGAAGCAGGCGACGGCGCCACAGTGGGCGAAGGACGCCTCGGGCGAGTGGCATGACATCGACACGACGCTGGTGCGCAGGGCTGATGGCACGATCGGGCCGCGCTATGCAGCCGTGGGTGAGTCGTTCTCGGGCGGCGGCAACCAGGACATGGTCCGCCTGGAAGACGATCAGCGGGCGCTGTCCGTCCGCTGGCCCGGAGACCTTCCCGAGCCGTCGCTCGAGGGGGCGACGGCCACTTACGCGGAGGTCATGCCCGGCGTGGATCTGCAGCTGACGGCGGTGCCGGACGGGTATCGCGAGGTTCTGCGGGTCAAGTCGGCGGAGGCGGCGCAGAGCGAAGCCCTGGAGCAACTGAGGTTTGCCGTCGCGGGCAGGGGTGTCTCACTGGTCACGGGAGCTGGTGGCGGGCTGCGCGCGGTCGATGCCGACGGCAACGCGGTGTTCATCGGGCCGGCGGGGCAGATGTGGGACTCCGCCGGAGATGACAGCGGTGTTCAGGCTCAAACGCTGCGGATGTCCGGTGCTGAGCCGTCCTCCGACACGGGGACAGCCGTAGCGGCGGAAGCAGATGGCGATGCCCCGATGGAGCCGGGCGACGGTGCCGCCACCGCCCACCTCCCCGTGCAAGTCAGCGACGACAGTATCGCTGTCACCCCAGACCTGAACCTGCTGCGCGGCGACAGCACGGTGTACCCGGTCTACATCGACCCGTCGGTGGGACTGTCGCGCGCGGAGCGGACGGTGCTGTCCTCGGACGGGGACAAGTTCTACCAATTCTCGGGTGACTACGGCGTGGGGCGCTGTGCCCCTGCGGACGGCTACGCGTGCGACTCCAACTTCACGAGCAACTACGCGAACCGCATGTACTTCGAGTTCAGCCCCAGCGCCCTTGCGGGCAAGCACGTTCTGAACGCCACGTTCCGCGCGTACGAGACTTGGTCGTTCAACTGCAATCCCTACACGGTCAATCTGGAGCGCACCGGAAACATCTCCGAGGGCACGCGGTGGCCCGGGCCGACGATCGGGGCCCTCATGGACTCCCGGAAGGTGTCAGCCGGCCGGGGGGACAACTGCAGCCCTGCCCAGCCCGACTCCTGGGTTGAGTTCAACGGCAACCTGACCAAGAACGTTCGGGACTTCGCCGACGGCAAGTTCTCCAGGCTCACGCTGATGCTGAGGGCCGCCGACGAAGGCGAACCGCGTGCTTGGAAGCGTTTCGACGACAACGCCCAGCTCACGGTGGACTACGTTCCGGACCCTGGTGTGCCGATCAACGTTGGTGTGATTCCGGGTGTGGCCAAGGTGGGGTTGCGTGGTTACTGCCACCCGGCGAGTGATCCGCTGGCCGTCACGGTGGACCAGCCCACGGTCCGTGCCCGGGTGGAGACCGAGGTCTCGCCGGGAGCGAATGACAGCAAGGGCCAGCTGAAGGTCAACTACCGGATGGCGCGCCTCGTGGGCGATGCGTGGGAGGAGATCTGGGCGGACGATGCGCCCGACTCCGGCTACGTTCCGGACGGCACGCTGCTGGACAAACAAACGACGAAGCGCACGGACGGCACGCAGTACCGCTATCGTGCCCGCACCCAGTCTCATTGGTCGTACAACGGTGCCAGCGGTGACTTGTACTCGTCGTTCTCGCCCTGGTGCTACTTCGTCATCGACTCCACCGCGCCCAAGGCTCCGACGATCGAGCCGAAGGATCCCGTCAAGGGCTCTCCCTACTTGGAGTGCGTGACGGATGCCTGTCCGGCCGAGGGCGGGCCGGGCGTTGCCGGCAGCTTCGTCTTCAAGCCCAACGCCGTGGATGACGACATCCTCAAGTACCGGTGGACGCTGACCGGCCCGAACGGGCAGGTCGGACCTGCGCATACCGTGGACGCGACGAAGGACACTCACACGGCCGAAGTCACGACCGTCACCCCGAGCATGGGTGGCACGCACCATCTCAAGGTGTGGTCCATGGATGTTCGAAATCGCACCGGGACACCGGAGACGTTCGACTTCCAAGTGATCCTTCCGCCGGGCCCGATCGGTCGCTGGCGCTTCGATGACGTTCCTCCCTCTTCCGGACCTGCCACAGCCAAGGACAGCTCGGCCGAGGACCCGAACCACGAAGAAGAGGCACCAACCCACAACCTGACGCTGCGCGACGGGGCCGGGTTCTCCACCATGGCCCGACGAGGCGACGAGGACACCTCGCTGTGGCTGGACAGCAGCCAACCCGAACTGCAGCAGGCGTATGCCGACGCTTCCGCGCCGGTGGTGAACACCGCGCATTCGTTCACCGTCTCGGCCTGGGTCTATCTCACGGATGCCTCGTCCAGCCGGATGATTCTTGCCGCGCCCGGCAAGGAGGCGCAGGCGTTCGCGTTGTACTACTCGTCGTCCTCGCGGTCGTACGTCTTCCACTACACGGCCACGGACTCGGCCACTCCGGTCTTTGTGAGGTCCGCTGCCACTGCTGCCGATCCGCCACTACGGGTCTGGACTCACGTGGCGGGCGTCTACACCGCCACAACGGATGCCAAAAAGGACACGATCCAGCTGTTCGTGAACGGTCGTGCTCAGGGGGAGCCGGTCAACTTGTCTGCCGCCGCGCCCAGTTACAAGCCTTGGGTGGCCGGGCAGGGCCTACAGGTGGGCCGCTCGATCGTGCGGGGCACTGCCGGGCAGTACTTCCGTGGCCGCATCGATGAAGTCGCTATATGGCAGAGCGCGTTGTCCGCCGACGAGGTCGCCAAGGAGGCCAAGGCAAGCGAGAGCGACGTTCCCACCGTCGAGTTGGTGGCCGACTGGAACGTGGAGACGTCGTCGGGAGCGTCGGTCAGTGAGCTGACGCCCTACCCGATCGGTGCCATGTCATTGAAATCAGGGGCGAGCTTGGACGGCGAGTCCAGCACATTGGTACTCGACGGGAGCGGCGGCCATGCGTCGGTCCTTGGGCCGGCGATCGACGAAACGGGTTCCTTCACGGTCTCCGCGCAGGTTCAGTTGAATCCAGCTGAACTCAACAAGAAGCCCGACGGCTATCAAGCCCAGATTGCGAGTCAGTCCGGAAGCGGCGGAGCCTCATGGGCCCTGGTCGTGCAGAAGCTGGCCGCCGACGCGTATCTATGGAAGTTCGTCCGCACCACGCCCTCCGGGACATCCGTGGCCACGGCTGATGTGACGACCTGTCCGAACTGGCGGACACCAGCTCCTCGGCGACGTTGACCGGTGTGTACGACGCGCAGGAACAGGGCGGCCGCATGCACCTGTACGTGGGTGCCAAGGCTGTGGACGACGGCGTGAACAATGCTGACACCACGCCTCAGCAGGGTGCCGGAAGTCTCGCCATGGGCGGCACGTCCAGCAGCAGTTACTTCGCGGGAAAGCTGAGCCGACTGCGGATCTGGGCTGGAGCTATGACCCCCGACGAAGTCATCTCGCGCGTCGTCTCCAGCGATTGATCCCCTTGACCTCTCTTGCCGTGCCACGGCACGGCCTCCCCACTCATGCCCCTTCGGGCGCTGTTGATGGAGCTTGGACATGAGACCCATGCCGCCGTTCCGCCGTCCTACCGCAACCAAGGCCCGACCCCGCCGACACGGCAGGATCGCCGTCACCGTTGCTTTCGCCCTCCTGCCCGGCTTGCTCAGCCCGCTGAGTGCGGTGGCCCAAGAGCCGCAGCCGTTGGGCCGTCCCGATAGTCCGAAGCAGGTCTCGACCGAGACCGTTCCGCTGAAGCCGAAGAAGACGGCGACCTCTCGCCTGATCGCCCGTCAGGAAGCCGCGGGCAAGAAGGCAGTGGATCGGGCACTGCGCGACCAGGCGGCAAAGGCGGAATGGCCGACCCCTGCGGCCACAACCATCACCACGCCCGCCACTGGCACGACCAAGGCCACCGTGGGCTCGCTGCCCCTGTCCTTGACCGCCTCTACGGCCAAGTCGGGCCGGGCCGAGAAGGCAGCGCAGTCGGTCAAGGTGACGGTGCTGAGCCAGAAGCAGACGAGGGCTCTCGGCATCAAGGGTGTCGCCCTGACCGTCACGGCACCGCCCAGCGGTGGGACGGCCGATCTCGCCATCGACTACTCGGCGTTCGCCGGCGCCTACGGCGGTGACTGGGCCGGTCGCCTTCAGGTCCTGCGCCTGCCGGGTTGCGCCCTGGCCGAACCCGGCAAGAACTCATGCCGCGTCACGACACCGTTGACGTACACCAATGACCGTAGCGGAGAGGAACTCCGCACCCAACTCGCCTTCAGCGCAGCACAGTCGGCGACAGCCGAGGGCCAGACGATGGTGCTCGCACTCGCGGCGGGTACCAAGTCCGGCGGCGGCGACTACAAGGCCACCCCTCTGTCGGCCTCCTCCACCTGGCAGGCCGGCGGCTCCTCGGGCACCTTCACCTGGAACTACCCGATCAAGACCCCGCCGGCCGCCGCGGGCCCCGCTCCCAATCTCGCCGTCTCCTACGACTCCGGCAGCGTGGACGGCCGCACCGCGAACACCAACAACCAGGGCAGCCAGATCGGCGAGGGCTTCGATCTGACCTCGTCCTACATCGAGCGCAAGTACGGCTCCTGCGACGACGACGGTCAGGACGACAAGTACGACCTGTGCTGGAAGTACGACAACGCTTCTCTCGTCCTCAACGGCAAGGCCACCGAGCTGGTCAAGGACGACACCACGGGCAAATGGCGGCTCAAGGACGACGACGCCTCGATGGTGACCCACTCCACGGGCGCCGAGAACGGTGATGACGGCGACGCCGCCACCGATGGCAAGGGCGAGTACTGGACCGTCACCACAGGCGACGGCACCAAGTACGTCTTCGGCCTCAACAAGCTGGATGGCGCGGGCAGCGAACGCACCAACAGTGTCTGGACCGTCCCGGTCTTCGGTGACGACAACGGAGAGCCCGGCTTCAGCAGCGGCACTTCTCTCAGCGGACGAGCCAAGACCCAGGCATGGCGCTGGAACCTCGACTACGTCGAGGACACCCACGACAACGCCATGAGCTACTGGTACACGGCCGAGGCCAACAACTACGACACACTCGGCGACGACAGCACCGGCACCTCGTACACGCGGGGTGGATACCTCTCCAAGATCCTCTACGGCCAGCGGGCCGGCGCTCTCTTCTCCGGCACCCCCGCCGCGTCCGACAAGGTCACCTTCACCTACGACGAGCGCTGCATCCGCACCGACGACGGCTGCGACTCCCTGACCGCATCCACCAGCCCGCACTGGCCCGACGTGCCCTTCGACGCCATCTGCAAGGACGGCGACAAGTGCACGGGCAATGTCGGCCCCAGTTTCTTCACCCGCAAGCGGTTGACCGGCATCACCACATATGCGTGGAATGCGGCCCTCGCCCCGAGCGCGGACTTCGACGCTGTCGACTCCTGGAAGCTCACGCAGGCGTACAAGGACCCCGGTGAGATCGGCTCTTCAGGCGACCAGTCCCTGTGGTTGCAGTCCATCCAGCACACTGGCGAGCACGGCACGCCGCTGTCGACGGAGCCGATCACCTTCACCAGCGAGTTCCTCAAGAACCGCGTCGACGGCGAATCCGACGACATCCTGCCACTGGCCAAGCCCCGTCTGACCGGCATCGTGACCGAGACCGGCGCCAAGACCGCGGTCACCTATGCCGCGGCCGAATGCGTCGCGGGCCAGACGAGACCCCGTCCTGACCAGAACAAGAGCACCTGTTACCCCGTCTACTGGAGGCCGAACGGGGGAGACGTCGATCCGATTCTGGACTGGTTCCAGAAGTACCCGGTGATCGCTGTCAACACGACCGACGAGATCGGAGCCTCCGGCACGATCTCCGACACCTACGAGTACCCCCCGAACAGCGGGGCCTGGCACTACAACGACGACCCCATGACCCCCGAGAAGGAGCGCACCTGGTCCATCTGGCGCGGCTTCGCGAAGGTCACCCACCTCACCGGCCCCGCCGCCGGCCCGCGGAGCAAGACGGTCACCGTCTACATGCGTGGCATGAACGGCGACCGCCTGCTGCAATCCGACGGCAAGACGCTCGACCCGGACGCCCGTAGAAGCGCTGAGATCACCGGCGTCAAGGCCGCGGCCATCACGGACGCCGACCAGTACGCGGGCTTCACCCGGGAGACGGTCACCTACAACGGCGCCGACGAGGTGTCCGGCACGGTCAACGACCCTTGGTCGCGAAGGACCGCCACCCAGCACAAGTCGTACGCCGACACCGAGGCGTACTACGTCCGCACCGGTGCCTCCCACGCTCGTACGCGTATCACCAGCAGCACGCCTGTAGACCGCACGCGATCGACCGTCACGACGTACGACGACTACGGCATGGCCCAGACCGTGGAAGACAAGGGCGATGACGCCGTCTCCGGTGACGAGACCTGCACCCGCACCTGGTACGCCCGCAATGCGTCCGTGGGCCTGACGTCACTGGTCTCCCGCACGCGCACCACCGCGGACCCCTGCGCCACTGCCGACACCGCGCTCAACCTGCCCGCCGATTCCACCACCGCAGGCGACGTTATCTCCGACACGGCCGTCACGTATGACGCCACGTCGGCCTGGACCGCGAGCCAGTCACCCACACTGGGTGAGCCGCGGTGGACCGGTCGCGCGAGCGGCTATGACGCGAGCGATCAGCCGAGTTGGCAAAAGGTCACCACGACGACGTTCGACACACTCGGCAGGCCTCGGATAGTCAAGGACACAAACGACGTCCAGCAGGGGGAGACCGTCTATACGCCGGCCGCCACCGGCCCCCTGACCGCCACGACGGTCGCCGACGCCAAGACCTTCACCACCAAGAGCGTCATCGACTTCGCCACGGGTGCGACCACCAAGGCCACCGACCCCAACTCGAAGATCACCGAGACCACGTACGACAGTCTTGGACGCGTCACCCAGGTATGGCTGCCCAATCGGCTGCGCATCGCTGGAGCCACACCGAACTTCAAGTACGAGTACCACTTGTCGAAGGGCACGGCGTCCTGGGTCTCGACGAGCTCCCTCACGCCGACCGCCTCGGGTTACAACAGCACGTACACCATCTACGACTCGTTGCTGCGAGCCCGGGAAACCCAAACCGCCTCGCCGTCCGGCGGCCGCATCGTCAGCCTGACCCAATACGACACCCGCGGCCTGGTCAGCTCCACCCTCTCGGACATCTGGGACGCGAACAACGCCCCATCCGGCGACGACCCGGCCACAGTGGAGGGCAGCCAGGCCCCCTTGCAGGTGGACACCACCTACGACGCCGCCGCCCGCCCGATCACCAGCGAGACGAAGGTGCAGGGAGTCCACCGCTGGACGACGACCACCAAGTACCAGGGCGACCGAGTCATCCAGACGGCTCCCGCAGGGGGCCAGGCCACCGCGACCCTGACCAACGCGCTGGGCCAGACGACCGAAACCCGCGAATACGCCGAGCCCAACGGCACCGGCTCCTACAACCACACCCGCTACACCTACACGCCCGCCGGTCAGCAGAAGACCCTCACCGCGCACGACAACAGTGTCTGGTCCTACGTCTACGACCTCTTCGGCCGCCAGACCAGCGCCACCGACCCCGACTCGGGCACGACCAGCACCCACTACGACAACCTCGACCAGGTCGAGTGGACGCTGGACGCGGAGAACAACAAGCTGATCTATCAGTACGACCTGCTCGGGCGTAAGACCGACCTATGGCAGACCGATAAGACCGCCGCCAACAAGCTCTCCCACTGGGACTATGACCAGGTCGCCAAGGGCCAGCAGGACACGTCCACGCGCTACGTCGGCGGCACCGCTGGAGACGCGTACGTCAAGAAGGTCACGAAATTCGACGGCCTCTACAACGCCACAGGCACCTCGCTGACCCTGCCGGCCACTGAGCCTCTGGTCGCGGACAAGTACGTCCCTGCGACGCTGAACTTCACCGCCAGCTACAACGCGGCCAACCAGCTGTCCGTCATCGGCGACCCCGCCGTCGCGGGCCTTGCCACAGAAGGCATCAGTACCACCTTCGACGACTTCGGCAACCCGAAAACCGTCAACGGCAAGAGTGGCTACCTCCTGGGCGCCGCCTACTCCGAACTCGGCGACCTGACCATGCTCACACTGGGCATGGACTCCACCAGCTCGGCGAAGAAGGCGTACCTCAACTACGAGTACGAGCACGGCACCCGCCGCCTGACCCGGTCCTACATCACCGACGACACTCACAGCTACAAGCCACAGGACCTCACCTTCACCCAGGACGACGCGGGCAACGTCACCTCCATCAAGGACGCCAGCACGCTCGGCGGCACCGGCCAGGCGGACAACCAGTGCTTCGCCTACGACGGCTACAGCCGCATGACGGAGGCGTGGACCCCCAAGACGGCCGACTGCGCCAGCACAGGCCGCACCACCGCCAACCTCGGCGGCGCCGCCCCGTACTGGACGTCGTACGCCTACACGGCATCTGGCCAGCGCGACACCGAAACGCAGAACCTGGCAGCCGCAAAGCAGACGACCGACTACGTCTACGGAACCACCAACGGCCAGCCCCACCCGCTGGGCCAGACCACCGGCGCCAAGAACTCCACGTACGCCTACGACAAGACGGGCAACACCACTAGTCGCTCCGGAGCCACCGCCGCACAAACCCTCGCCTGGAACAGCGAAGGCAACCTGGCCAAGCTCACCGAAGGCGCCAAGCAGACCGGTTACATCTACGACGCCGACGGCAACCTCCTGATCCGCCGCGCGACCGGCGACGGCGACACCGTCCTCTACCTCGGGGACACCGAAGTCCGTCTCACGGTCAAGGGCACAACGAAAACCCTCACAGGCACCCGGTACTACGCCGCGGGTGGCCAGACAATCGCCGTCCGCACCGCCACAGCCGGCACAAGCACCACCAAACTCTCCTTCCTCTCCACCGATCCCCATGGCACTGCGAGCGTCGCCCTCGACGCCACCACCTGGGCCGTCACCAAGCGCTACACCACCCCATTCGGCGCCCCGCGCGGCACCACCCTCTTCGGCCCCTGGCCCGACGACAAGGGCTTCCTCGGCAAACCCGCCGACGCGTCAACAGGCCTGACCCACATCGGAGCCCGCGAATACGACCCGGGAATCGGCCAGTTCATCAGCGTCGACCCGCTTCTCACCCCTGACCGCCACCAGACCCTGAATGGCTACAGCTACGCCGGCAACAATCCGGCCACCTTCAGCGACCCCACAGGCCTGTGGCTCGACGACGGAACCGGCCACAACGAACCACGCCCTGGCGGAGGCGGCGGTGGCCAGAGTTCGACGCCCGGTGTCCCGGCGGGCGGAACCGGCACAGACGGCTGCTACTACACCTGCAATTACGGAGGCGGCGGCAGCGACAGCGGGGGCACTGCCAGCACCTCTGATGGTGGAGGTACTGGGCCTACTCCCGAGCCTCCCTTGAAGACAGGGCCGTCGGATGACAGCACGCCGAGTCCGCAGCCACAAGCACCGCCTATCCAAGTGCCTAGCTGGGTCTGCAACTCAATGTGTTTTGCTCAACAAATTGAATACAGTTCACTGGGGCTAATTCCTGCTGGTACAGGAATGAAATGCAAGGAAGGGGCTGTCGGTTCTTGCCTACTTCTCGGTGCTGCTGCTTTCCCGTGGGGGAAATTTGGGGGCGTCGTTGGGAAGTCACTTTCGGGTGCCGCTCGGCTGGGGGCCGTCAGCAAGTTGCTGGCCGTTCACGATTCCGTAGCCGTTGCTGCAATCAAGGGCATTCGGGCCACGTGGGACATTGGAAAGCAGCGCACTGTTGCAGCTGGTGTTCTACAGACAGAGGATGGCGCCGTCATCTTCAGGTCGGCCAGTGGTCCTGAAAAGAGTGGCTTGATGGAAAAGCCCACCAATCCGGTATTCACGACAAAGAACACAGGAAAGAAGGGGAACTTTGCTCGCAATGCGGATGCGGAGTACAAGATAATGGAGGGGGCTGCGGGGATTCTCGGGAAGCCTGGTAATCAGCGAGGGGTTCTCACTATCCAAGTAGGCAAGACGCCTTGCACTTCCTGTCGCGGCGTTATAGATCAGTTCCGGGAGCGGTACCCTAACGTCTGGCTACGCATCGGCGTCGGCGAGTAGTCTGCGATACGTTAAAAGTCCAGTCGGCCCCGCTTGGGCGTGGCCGACTGGACAATGTAAACGTTGAGAAGGTGTGGTATGGATTTCATCGAAAAATATAAGGCAGCTTTTGCTGTAAGCGTCTCGAACGGATTCTCTGAGACTCGAATCAAGGGTATGTCCTCTGTGGAGATTGAGGAGGTGGAGCGCGAGCAGGGTGTGCGGATCCCGGATTCCTATAGGAAGTTTCTGGAGTTCTGCGGTAACTCGCAAGGGGGTGTTTTGGAATCGGAGAATATTTACTCTAGAGACCTCCATGGAATCAAGGGTGCTGCAATGGAGGCGCTACGTGATGGGGGTGATGACGTTTCCTTGGACGGCTATATTGTCTTCATGATGCATCAAGGTTACATCTTCTTTTGTATGCGTGAGGGGAGTGCTGATCCTTCAGTCTACGGGTATTCAAGCGTTGAGGGTGGCGGATTGAGATCGGAAGAGGCTTCATTTTCGGAGTTTATTGAGTATGCATTGTCTGAGGGATTGTAGGGTCTATTGACCTCTTCTCGGTCCTCTCTTGCTTATCATCCTTGAGGCTGTGCGGATGTATTCGAGCTGGGTCGGATGAGGACGGCGCGGGCGATCCGGGTGGTGACGGAGAGAAGGCAGCTCCCGGGCAGGGACTTGGTGGTGACCTTCAGATGTGCGTGGGTACGTTCGGCGCGACCGGCCCGCGTGGTAGCCAGCCGGACGCCAAGGAGGTTCAAAACCCTCTTTGCCTCCATGGAGAGCGGCGTCGAAGAGAACGATCGTGAAGGCGCGCCTCAAATACCTGCTCTACGTCCCCCTGTGGTCGGCCGGAGGCTATCAGTAGGCCCCTCTCGGCAGGTCTATTACTGGACCGTGACGGTGAGCGAATGACTCTTGTGACGCGTGGCGTAGCGAGGCTCCGTGTGGTGGCAGCCGCCCTGGTCGGTCGGCAGGCGGCCCAGGTCGGCCGGATCTTCCGGGTGGTGGCGCTGGTCGTGCTGGCGGCAGGTTTCCTTGGCCTGTGTTCGGTGGTCTTCCCCGTGAAGTCGGGGGTGCCAGAGCTCGTGCGGGACGTTCGGAATGAGGACACGTCTGTCGTGCAGGTCGCCAGTTATGGCGCCGGCGAGGTACATGTCTATTGGTCTGCTGGATATCTGCGGGACTACGAGTTCACGGATCACTACGAGCTACGTCTGACCGATGGCGGTATCGCTTCGCCGGACGAGCAGTTGGCGGCGGACGTGAAGAGGCGGCTGGGCGAAAGTGCCGATGCGGTGACCTTCGAGCGTGGTGACCAGTTCGACGCCTTCGGCTTCATCGACCCACTTACAGTTCATCTCATTTGGCTGGATAGGCTGTGGCCCGTGGTGGGGATCGTTGAGCGGCTGGCGCCGGACGAGTTGTGGCAACTGTTCCAGCGGGTGGTGCCGGAGGCGCCGACTCGGCCTCAGGGCGGGGGCCGGCGCTGGCACGGTGACCGCGAGGTGCTGGCCGCGATCGTGTTCGTGGCGACGTCGGGCTGCACGTGGCAGCAGCTGCCCGCCGCTTCGTTCGGACCGTCGGGAGCGACGGCTCACCGCCGGTTCACCGAGTGGACGCAGGCCAGGGTGTGGGCCAAGCTGCACCGCCTGGTCCTCGACGAACTCGGTTCCCGTGGCGAGCTGGACTGGTCCCGCTGCGCGATCGATTCGGTCAACATGCGGGCCCTGAAAAGGGGGACCTGACAGGTCCGAATCCTGTCGACCGGGGCAAATACGGCTCGAAGATCCACCTGATCACCGACCGGAACGGTCTGCCCCTTTCTGTCGGAATCTCTGCGGCCAACGTCCACGACAGCCAGGCCCTGGTCCCGCTCGTGCAGGGCATCCCGCCTGTCCGTTCCCGCCGCGGACCTCGGCGGCGCAGACAGGCAAAGCTTCACGCCGACAAGGGATACGACTACGCCCACCTGCGACGATGGTTATCGGCACGCGGCATCCGGCACCGGATCGCCCGCAAGGGGAGGGACAGCTCCCAGCGGCTGGGCCGCCACCGTTGGGTCGTTGAACGGACCGTGGCCTGGCTGGCCGGCTGCCGCCGCCTTCATCGCCGCTACGAACGCAAGGCCGAACACTTCCTCGGCTTCACCAGCATCGCCTGCACCCTCATCTGCCTACGCCGCATCACCCGCTGATGTGCCGGAGCAACAGCTTGACTGCCAGGTCATGGCCGTAGTGCACGGCGAGGTCCATGGGCGTTTGCCCGTCAGGCCCTGGCAGTTGCGGGTCAGCACCGAAGGCCAAGAGCACAGCGGTGGTATGCACCGTCAGCGGGCCACCGCTCTGCAAGGCGCCGTCACCTTCCGCGTCAATGGCGTGCATCAGGAGCGTCATGTTGCCGCATACCTCGTCGGGGTCGACTCCCTTGGCCAGCAACTGAGCCAAAGCCCCTGCGTCCTCGTCCTCCACCGCTTGATGCGCTGGCGTCCAGATGTTCTCCACGGCGGCATTCAACCGTTGCTGCACACTGTCCGGCGCGCCCTTCTCAGCCTCCGCTCACCAATTGAGATGAGCTGTTATTCCGCTCATGTGGTGGCGGATCATGACCTACCTCGCGTGGCCGGTCGCGGTCTGCTGCGTCGTCGCACTCATGGACATGGTGATGCACAAGAAACCCCGCTCACTGAGCGCGGGTTACTGGATCTTTGCCTCGCTTGTCTTCGCGGCCGGATTCCCGGCGTACTACTGGTCGGAGCCCCGGCCGCTGTGGGCCCGACGGGCGCCGGCTGCTGATGGCGGGTTCCCGATGTCAGGCCGGCGAGTGATGGGTGCCGCGTTGTGTTGGGCGGCACTTGGCGGTGCGGTGGTGGTCACCATGGCGCTGCTCCGTGGCTTCCTTGGATGAGGAGAGCCAGGGCATTGCGCAATTGCGGCTACAGGTCCCCCTCCCTCAGGGCTGACTCGAAGGATTTCCAAATGGTGGGGCGGAGTTGGAGGCAGGCGCCGTCCGGGTTCTTGGAGTCCCGTATCGCAACGGTGTGGGGGATGTTTGTGGCTATTTCGACGCACTCGGCCGCCTGGTCGCTGTAGCTGGACTTGCGGTAATCGAAGTCAGGCACGGCTCACGGTCCCTTGAACAGCTTGTGGAGGAACGAGACCGACTCCCGCTCGCTGAGAGAGCGTTCGGCGATCTTCTCGAACAACTCATCGTAGGCGGCCGCAGCGTCTCCGCCTTCCACCCAGCGTTGGGCGAAGGGGGCCTCAACGTAGACGACGTCCATGGCTCCGGGCTCTGCGAACGAGATGATGTTGAAGGAACCGTTCAGGCCGGGGTGCGTACCGGCCCCGAGGGGAAAGATCTGGAGGGTGACGCTCGGTAGTTCGGCCATTCGTGCAAGATGTTCGAGTTGCCCTCCGGCTGTCGCCGCCCCGTTGGGGAAGTTTCGGAGCACCGCTTCGTAGATCACGACTTGCAGCGAGAGGGGCGGGTCTTCGGAGAGGCGTCGCTGCCGTGTGAGCCGTGCCGTGATGAACTCCTCGTCCGGATCCGGGCTCTTGGCTACTTCCGCCGTGGGCCCTTGCCGCAACGCCCTAACGTACTCGGGTGTTTGAAGCAACCCAGGGACGAATGCCGGCTGCCAGATCTTGATGGTTGTCGCAGCGCTCTCCAGCGAGACGTACTCGTGCATGACGCCATGGATTGTGTAGTCGTCCCACCAGCCCTTGGCCTTACGGCGTTCCCGGTCGATCTTGGCCAGTTCGAGAAGCCCGCCCACCATCCCGGGGTCGTGGACGCCGTACAGCTCGCACAAGGCCCGGATGTCCGGGTCGCGCATGGGAACCCAGCCGCCCTCCATCTTCGCGACCTTGGTCGTAGACGCGGTCAGCGCCTTACCTGCTTGAGTCTGATTGAGACCAGCAGCGGTGCGCAGCTTGGTGAGTTCGCCGCCGAGTCGGCGTCCCAGCACGGTGGATGTGCTGTTGCCCTGCGTCGGCCGGGTTGCTGTCACGGTGGTGCTCCTCCTGGCGTTGGTGCGCGGTCAGTCTGGCGTGGTACCCCAGGGCGCCGCAAACAACTTTCGGAGGAATAACTCTGGGAGTAACTTGCGGAGCGTGTCGGCGCGCCCTACCGTCGGTGACGAACTGCTCGCAAGGCGGCGTCAGTTATCACCTGGCCCTGCCCATCCTTGCCCGGAGGAGAGCGACATGATCGCCCCTGACAAGCCCGATGAAGGTCCGCTTCACTACGACCGCCTCGACTACACCCCGTTCCCCAAGAGCGTCACCCTCGCCCGCCGCCGAGCCCACCGCCTCGTGACCGACTGGGGCCACCCCGCACTCGCCGCCGACACCGCCCTGTTGGTCTCCGAACTCGGCGGCAACGCCGTCCTCCACGGATGCCTCCGCGACCGTCTCTTCCGCGTCGAGCTCACCCTCACCGAGCGCGCTCTACGCATCGCCGTCTCCGACCCCAAGGGTGAGTTACTCCCAACCCCACGCCGCGCGTCGGACGACGACATGTTCGGGCGAGGCCTGCTCATCGTGCGGGAGATCGCAGCTCGGTGGGGCGTTCGTGAACAGGCCGTCGGCAAATCGGTGTGGTGCGAGCTGGACGTTGTACGAGAAGAGGCCTCGCCCGACTACCGTGAGCCCATCGAACCACGGTCTCCAAGGAGGATGACGATGGCCGAGCCGCTCAAGACCTTCGTCAATGGCGTAGAGGTCGAGGTGCCCAACAGCATCCCGGACATCCGCGCGGCCCTCCCGGGCGAGCGACGAGAGGAGTTCGACCGAGCGATCAACGAGGCCGGCGTGCACGACATCCACGACGTCATGCGGCAATGGATGCTGGAGGCTGTACCCGACCCGGAGGCCGACGCGATCCTGGAGCGGCTGGCAGCGGACGAGGCCGAGAGGCGAGGCGCGGCTTGAGCTACCGCATCACCTACGCGCCGCCCGCCGACGACACCCTGACCAAGATGCGGAACGCCGAGGGATTCCGGGATGCGATGCCGCGGACCATCGGCCGTGATCCGTACTGACGGTGACTGTGGTCAGGCTCATTCCCTCGCTTTGATCGAAATCTCGCCTGGGAGGTGATTCAGATGGAGGTGGGACCCGGTGATCTTGACGACGAGGCCGCCTCAGATACCGAACGGCGTAGACGTGCCACGGCCGTGGAGCGTATGCGGCGGATGGTCGCCGACGGCGAGATCGACTTGGTGCTCATCGAGAAGAACGCTGATTGACGCCTCGTCGCCACGCAAGGCGCGGCCGCCCCGTCGCTCCCGACGAACCGGCCGCCCACGCCAACCTCACCCCACGTCCACAGCACTCCAAGCCGCACCCACCGCGTCATACTCCGCGCTCCCGGCCCCGTACAGATCCGAGGCCGCCTTCAACGTAGCCACCCGAGCCCCCGCGTAATCCGTCGACGACGTCATATAAACCGTCAACGCCCGATACCAGATCGCCCCCAGCTTCCCCCGCCCGATCCCCGCGACCGAAGACCCGTCGCACGTGGGCGAGTTGTGAGCGACCCCGCCGATCGTCTTCGGTCCGCTCCCCTCCGCCAGCAGATAGGCGAAGTGGTTGGCGACGCCCGACGAGTAGTGGACGTCCAGCTTCGCGGTGCCGGTGCTCCAGCAGTCCACCGAGTTGCCGTCCTTGGACGGCTTGTCCATGTAGCGGAGGGCGGAGCGGCCCAGGCCCGACCGGACGATCTTCTCGCCGATCATCCAGTCACCCGGGTCCGAGGCGTTCGCCGCGTAGAACTCCACCAGCGTGCCGAAGATGTCGGACGTCGCCTCGTTCAGGCCGCCGGACTCGCCCGAGTACGTCAGCGCCGCCGTCGACGACGTCACGCCGTGGGACATCTCGTGCCCGGCCACGTCCAGGGACACGAGCGGGCCGAGCTGCGTCCCGTCGCCGTCGCCGTACGTCATGCAGAAGCAACTGTCGTCCCAGAAGGCGTTGTTGTACCGCGTCCCGTAGTGGACGCGGCTGTACGAGCCCACGCCGTCGCCGCGGATACCCGAACGCCCGTGCACGTTCTTGTAGTAGTCCCAGGTGACGTCGGTGCCGTACTGCGCGTCCACCGCCGCCGACGCGCGGTCGGTGCTCGCGCCCGTGCCCCATCGGTTGTCGGTGTCCGTGAACACCGTGGACGGCGCCCGGCTCAGGCAGATCGTCGTGAGCAGGCACAGATCTGTCTTGTTCGCCGCGTCGCCCGTGTACGTGTTTCCGCGCGTCGGGTCCTTGAGGGCGTACGTCGATCCCGACGCCGTCGTCTCCAGCGGGACCGTCCCCGCGTACAGCGACTTCCCGTCTCCCGTCGCCGATTCGAGCACGTCCCAGGCGTCGATCTGGTCGCCGGTGGCGGCATCGGTCAGCACGGTGCGTGCGACCGGATTGCCGAGTGAGTCCTGGGCCGTCGCGTCCGTCCGCCAGGCCAGCTTCGGGGCGCCGTGCAGGGCGTCGACGACCAGCTGCGGCCTCGACGTCAACTTCCGCAGCGTCTCACCCAGGTTGGCCGCCCGCAGCGCGTTCGCCGCCAGGTCCGCCGCCTTCGGCCCCGACAGCCGGGGAGTCACGCTCGACAGCGCGATCGCCTGCCGAGTGGCGCGCGAGACACTCCGAAACGTGCCGTCCGGCGCCAGGTGGAGCACGAAGTCGCCGCCCAGGACCGGGAGATGACGGTACGTCCGGTCGTAGCGGATGTGCTGCGTGCCGTCCGCGTCGACGATGACGTCCCGGACGGAGGTGTCCTGGGCGGAGGTGAGACCGAGGGCTGTGGCGTGCTCGGCGAGGGCCTCGGCCGCGTTCTCGAGCGCGGTGGTGCGGGACGGGCGGTCGGCGGCGTCCGCCGTGGGGGAGAGGACGGCGGCCAGCAGAGCGGCTGCGGTGGCCGCCGTGCCGGCCGCGGTGAGACGGGAACCTCGGATGTGCCGTGTCCGCATCCGTATACGGCTCATGGATCTCCTCGGGGAGGCGCCTTGGGGCGGGCGCGTGGGGACGGGGGCGGTGATCGTTCTTGCGGGTCCTGCGATTCAAGGCCCGCCGACCTGCCATGTCCATGGCGCTGACGAGGAGATATGTGAGGGGAGAGAATCGTTTCTGTGAGCCTCCCGTTCTTCGTCTACGGCACCCTCCGCCCCGGCGAGCACAACCACGGCCTCTTCCTGCGCGGCCGCACGCAGACGGAGGAGCCGGGACGGCTCGCGGGCGCGGTGCTGTACGACGGACCCGGCTATCCGTATGCCGTCGAAGAGGCCGGAGGCGGCCCGGTGTACGGGGAACTCGTCACCGCCCGGCCTGAGGCGTACGACGAACTCCTCACCGCCCTCGACCGGTTGGAGGAGTACATCCCCGGCGACCCGCGCAATCTCTATGAGCGCGTGGTGCGTGAGGTGACGCGGGAGGCGGACGGTGCGGCCGTACGCGCGTGGGTGTACGTGGCCGCGCCCGCAGTCGCCGTACGACTGCGGGCGCGGGGGAAGCTCATTGAGCAGTGGCCGTCGTGAGGTCGTGGATCTCGACAGGTCGACCCCGTCGTTATCCGCCCGCCTCCTGCCGGGAGCCGGCGGCCAACATCCCGCCACTGCTGTGCCGGAGCATCGTCTTGACGGCGTCGTTGCGGGTGAGGGCGCCCATCTGGCGGGCGCTCTCACCGAGTTGGTCGCCCACGAAGCAGGTCGGGCCGTTCGGCAGGTTGGTGATCGCGGCCGCCACGACCTCGTCCGGCGTGCTGACACCGGGGAGCGGGGCCGGATCGTCCGGGCTGACCAGGATCCCCTGGGCGACCAGCATCCGGCGCAGGGCCGGGGTGTCGGTGGCCCCCAGCACCAGCGACAGGACGTCCACGCCGTTGCCGTGCAACTCCGTCCACAGCGCCTCGGCCATCACCATGTCGAAGGCCTTCGTGGCCGAGTAGGCCACCAGGTTGGTGGAGCCGTAGAGCCCCGCGGCCGAGGAGAGCAGCACGATGGCACCCTTGCCGCGGGCCTGCATGGGTGCGGCGAAGTGGTGGCAGAGCCGCAGGGGCATGACGCAGTTCCGGTCCACCATGGCCACCGCGGTCTCCACCGGTCTGGCCAGGAACGGTTCGTAGTCGGGGTCCGCGCCGGCGCAGTACATCACCGTCCCGATGTCGAGTCCGGCGGTGGCCGCCACGATCGTCTCCATGGCGTCGTGGTGGGAGAGGTCGACGGCGAGGGTCCGGGTGTCGGCACCCGTGTCCGCGCGGATGGCCGAGGCCACCTCGTCGAGAGCGGCCTGGCGCCGGGCGAGGAGCACGACGTCGAGACCGCGCTCGGCCATCGCGCGGGCATAGGCGGCGCCCACTCCCTCCGACGCGCCGGCCACAAGAGCCCAGGGGCCGTACCGGTCGACGAAGGGGGTGTCGGTGCTGCTTGCCGCCGGTGCGTTGTCGAGATCTGTCATGGCATCCTCCTTGACTGCATCGCCTGGTCAGGTGGGCATTGGAAGGGTCGTGGTCACATGTGGACGACGGGGCCGCTGTGTTCACTGCTCTCGGGGCGGCCCTTGCGGAACATGAGGGCGGCGATCACAGCGCCTGCGACGAAGAGGCCGGCCGACCACCAGTAGGCGGTCGAGTAGCTGTTGAGCTGAGCCTGGGCCAGCGTGGCCGGAGTGGGCTTCCTGCCGACGAGATAGGCGGTTGCGGCGCTCGCGGCGAGGGTGTTGAGCAGAGCGGTGCCGATGGCGCCTCCGACCTGCTGCATCGTGTTGACCGTCGCGGAGCCGACGCCCGCGTCCTCGTCGCTGATCCCGTGGATGGACAGACTCATCGCGGGCGGCAGCGACAGGCCGATACCGGAACCGATCAGAAGCAGTCCGGGCAGCACACCGGCGGCGTAGCTGCTGTTCAGGTCGAGCGCCGTCAGCAGGGCCAGGCCGGCGGCCGACAGCAGCAGGCCCAGGGGCACGAGCACCTTGGGGCCGATCCTGGGCAGCAGCACGCTGATGGACAGCTGGGCGAGGACCATCAGACTGCCCATCATCGGCAGGAACGCGAGCCCTGTCTTGACGGGGGTGAAGCCGAGCGAGGCCTGGAGGTAGTAGGTCAGGAAGAGGGAGACACCGAAGAGTCCGGCGCTGGCGATGGCCATCACGATGAAGGACGCGCCCCGGGTGCGATCGGCCAGGACACGCAGGGGCAGCAGCGGATGCGTGGCGCGGGTCTGCCACCAGGCGAAGGCGGCCAGCAGCACCACGGCGGCAGTCAGGCTTCCCCAGGTCATCGGCGAGGACCAGTCGTACGTCTCGGCGTTCGCGAAGCCGTAGACCAGGCTGAAGAGACCGGCCGAGCCCAGGACGGTGCCGGGGAGGTCGAGCCTGGGCCGCACGGCCGGGGCGCCCTTGCGCATCAGGACGAGTCCGCCGATGAACGCGACGACGGCGAAGACCAGATTGACGTAGAGGGTCCAGCGCCAGCTCAGGTGCTCGGTGAGCAGTCCGCCGAGCAGCAGTCCGAAGGCGCCGCCCGCGCCGCCGATGGCGCCGAAGACGCCGAAGGCGCGGGCCCTGTCCTTGTCCGAGGTGAAGGTGACGTTGAGCACGGCGAGAGCCGCCGGGGCGAGCAGCGCGCCGAAGATCCCCTGAAGGACGCGCCCGGTCACCAGAATCTCGAAGTTCGGCGCCGCGCCGGCCATCGCCGAGGCGCCCGCGAAGCCTGCGATACCGACCAGGAAGACGATCTTCCGGCCGAAGAGGTCGGCAAGCCTGCCGCCGAGGAGCAGCAGACTGCCGAAGGCCAGGGCGTAGGCCGTGACGATCCACTGCCGGTTTCCGTCACTGAATCCCAGGTCGCGCTGTGCGGAAGGCATGGCGATGTTCACGATCGTGACGTCCAGCACCACCATCAGCTGGGCGATCGCGATCACGATCAGTACCCACCAGCGGCGAGGTTCCGGTGCGTCTCCGACCGCGATGTCGGTCCGGGGCGGGGACGCTGCCGCTTCCTCGGTCAGCGGCTGGGGGGATATGGGCATGGGACTCTCCGGGAGCACAGAGGAAAATCGAAACGAATCAGTTTCGCTGTGCCAGTTTAAACATAATATGGCAGCGACTGCCACTCGGCGCGGTCTGCCGTGAGGCAGCTCCTGTCGCGCAGGTGGAGAGGGGGTGAAGTTTCCGCGCGCGCCGCGGCGTCACCCATGGCCCACAGGTGGTGATCTGCCGTCGTACGCCGCGCGTCGGTCGGGCTTTGTCTCACATGGGAGGTGTCGGCATGGGGACATCGCCGGTACGCAGAAGTTCGACAGCTCGCCCGACGGCCAGAGTCATGGCGGCGGGCTCCCCGCTGCGCGCCCACTCCAGGATCGAGAGCTCCATGACGGCCGCGATGTTCGCGGCGGCGAGGGCCGCGGCCATTTCAGTGGTGCGGCCGCCGGTGCGCCGGTGGATCTCCGCTGCGAGGCTCTCGCGCCACAGCCAGGTCACGGCACGCAGCTCTGCATGCAGGGACAGCGTCCGGTAGACGATCCGGAAGGCGACGATGCGTCGTTCCGAGTCGCCCTCGATGGTGCGCCGGACACTGTCCAGTACCTGGTACAGGGCCTGAGGCAGCGGGGTTTCCTCGGGCAGGCCGCGCAGTTCTTCGAGCGCGGTGTGCAGGGTGTCCGCGGCGAAGTGGACGACGAGAGCTTCCTTGGTCGGGTAGTAGCGGTACACCGTCCGAGGGCCGACCTCCGCCACCGCGGCGATCTGATCGATCGTCGTGGCGTCGAACCCCTGCTCGCTGAACAGTGTGATGGCCGTGTCCGCGATGAGCCGGCGGGTCCGCTCCATCTTGATCTCCCGAAGCCCCACTTCGCCACCCTCCGCCCACCGGCTTGCCGTCCCTGCCGATCCCCATACTGTCATGTGGCGGTCACCGCCACATGACAGTAAGAGTCAGTACGCAGGCTTGGCGGAGTGTCTAGTCGCTGTCGCTGTCGCGGTCGCTCAGGGTGTACCCGCCGTCGACGACCTTCGCGTCGGCGGCGGGTGCCATGCACTTGGTGAGCGGCGGCTTGCCCTTCTCGGTGGCCCCGGAGAGCCCGATACGGGCCTCGCCCCTCTCCGGGACGAGGAAGCTCACGCCCATGCGGGTGTGCGGGTCCAGCGTGGTGAGCCAGGGGTGGCCCGGGCTGGTGCGGACCAGGCGGCCGGTGACCGTGGCCGTGGGGCCGCCCGTGGTGAGGCAGTCGACCTCGAACTCGCTCCAGTAGAGCTTGCCGTCCTGGGCGTGCGAGATGCGGAAGGTGCCCCAGGAGCGCTGCGGGATGCTGCCCACGGTGTACGTGGAACGGGCGTCGACGGACACCCGTACCTCCTGGTTCGCGACCGGGTAGTCCATGCGCGCGTCGCCCTTGAGCGAGGAGACGGTGGTGGTCTTCGGCGCAGTCGGCGAGGACGGGGCGGGTGCGGCGACGGCGACGGGCGCGGCGACGGCGGCCACGAGGGCGAGGAGGGCGGTGGCGCGCAGGGTTCTGTTCAGCATGCGGGGCTCCGATCGGAGGGCGTTTGGATACCCCTGATCGTCGTCAACTCCCCTTCCCGCAGGCATCGTTCGCAAGCCGGGTCCGTCTCCGCCGCACAGCGGAGACGGAGGTCCACCGGAGTGCCGAGCGCCCCGCGGGAGGAGCCGGTCTACGGCTTCACGGTCTCCAACCGAACCGCACACGCCTTGAACTCCGGCATCCGCGACGTCGGATCCAGCGCCGGGTTCGTCAGCGTGTTGGCGCGGCCCTCGCCGTACCAGTGGAAGGGCATGAACACCGTGTCCGGTCGGATCGTCGTCGTGATCCGCGCGGGCGCCACGGCCCGGCCCCGCCGGGAAACGACCGCCAGGGGTTCGCCCTCCTGGGCGCCGAGCCGCTCGGCCAGTCGCGGGTGCAGTTCCACGAACGGGCCCGGCGCCGCGGCGTTCAGCTCGTCCACGCGCCGGGTCTGGGCGCCGGACTGGTACTGGGCGACGACCCGGCCGGTCGTCAGGAGCACCGGGTACTCGTCGTCCGGTTCCTCCGCGGTCGCCCGGTGCGAGACGGTGACGAAGCGGGCGCGGCCGTCCTCGGTGGCGAAGCGGTCGAGGAAGAGGCGGGGGGTGCCGGGGTGGACGTCCGTCTCGTCGTCCCGTGCGTCGAGCGACGCGTCCTCCGCGTCCTCGATGTCAGCCTTGGGGGCCGGGCACGGCCAGAACACCCCGTTCTCCTCGGCCAGCCTGCGGTAGGTGATCCCGGAGTAGTCCGCGGGGCCGCCCGCGCTCGCCCGGCGGAGTTCCTCGAAGACCTCCTCGGCGTCGGTCGGGAAGCCCTTCTCCACGCCGAGCCGGTCGGCCAGTTCATGCATGACGTCGAGGTCGCTGCGGATGCCGTCCGGCGGAGTGATCGCCTGCCGACGCAGCAGCACCCGGCCCTCCAGGTTGGTCGTGGTGCCCGTTTCCTCCGCCCACTGCGTGACCGGGAGGACGACGTCCGCCAGTGCCGCCGTCTCCGACAGCACGACATCGCACACGGCAAGGAAATCAAGGGACTTGACGCGCTCCTCGATGTGCGCGGCGCGCGGCGCCGACACCACCGGGTTGGAGCCCATCAGCAGCAGCGCCCGAATATCCGTCCCCAGCGCGTCCAGCAGCTCGTACGCGCTCCTCCCCGGCCCCGGCAGCGAGTCCGGGTCCACGCCCCACACCTCCGCCACATGCCGTCGCGCCGCCGGGTCGGTCAGCTTGCGGTAGCCGGGCAACTGGTCGGCCTTCTGGCCGTGTTCGCGCCCGCCCTGTCCGTTGCCCTGCCCGGTCAGACAGCCGTAGCCGGACAGCGGGCGGCCGGCCCGTCCGGTCGCCAGGCACAGGTTGATCCAGGCGCCCACCGTGTCGGTGCCCTTGGACTGCTGCTCGGGTCCGCGCGCGGTGAGCACCATCGCTGCCTCGGGCTCGCAGAACATCCGTACGGCTTCGCGGAGTTGGGGCACATGGACGCCCGTGATCCGCTCCACGTACTCCGGCCAGTGCGCCATCGCCGCGGCCCGCGCCTCCTCCCAGCCGGAGGTGCGCTCGCGGATGTACTCCTCGTCCGTGCGGCCCTCGGCGACGACCAGGTGGAGGAGGCCCAGCGCGAGCGCGAGGTCGG
Organism: Streptomyces sp. NPDC051963; assembly: GCF_044593495.1. NCBI lineage: Bacteria > Bacillati > Actinomycetota > Actinomycetes > Kitasatosporales > Streptomycetaceae > Streptomyces > Streptomyces sp. NPDC051963. Next base: position 406,011 of record NZ_JBIUCC010000002.1, read on the forward strand.
TGCCGGGGCGGGGCGCCAGGTGCAGGTCCGCCTGCTCGGCGGTCTTCGTGCGGCGCGGGTCGATGACGATCAGCGTGCCGCCGTTCTCGCGCAGCTCGGTGAAGAACCGCAGGGACGGCGGCATGGTCTCCGCGAGGTTCGAGCCGACGAGGATCACACAGCCCGTCTTGGGTATGTCCTCCAGCGGGAAGGGGAGTCCGCGGTCCAGCCCGAACGCCTTCGTCCCGGCGGCCGCCGCCGACGACATGCAGAAGCGGCCGTTGTAGTCGATCTGGGAGGTGCCCAGCACCACGCGCGCGAACTTGCCGAGCGTGTACGCCTTCTCGTTAGTCAGCCCGCCGCCGCCGAAGACCCCGCACGCGTCCGGACCATGCTCCGTGCGCGTGCGGGACAGCTCCTCGGCGATCCGGTCCAGTGCCTCGTCCCAGGAGGCGGGCACGAGCTCGCCCTCGGAGCGCACCAACGGGGAGGTCAGACGCACCCGGGACGAGAGCACCGCCGGCGCCGTACGGCCCTTGCCGCACAGCGCGCCCCGGTTCACCGGGAAGTCCGCGCGCTCCGTCACCTCGACCGTCCCGTCGGGGGTCGGCGTCAGATTCATCCCGCACTGCAGGGCGCAGTACGGGCAGTGCGTGGGCGTCGCGGTGTTCTGCATGCCATTCAGCATGCTTCGTCCTTGTTACGCGCCGGGACGGCTCTTTGTTACGCGGCCGGGACGGCGACCTCCCCGCGGCAGCCGGTCTGCCGTGAGGCGTGCACATCCACCCCGCTCACCCGGCGGCGGTCAGCGCCCGCGCCACGCCCGGCTCCTTCGGTCCCAGGAACCTCGGATCCGGCTCGAACACCGCGTCCACGGCGGCCTTCCCGGCAGCGACCAGCTCGCGGACACCGCCGTAGTACCAGGTGGCGTTGTGTACGTCGGTCACGCCGACGCCGTACGACGTCACGCCCGCCTCCTGGCACAGCGCGACCGCCCGCCGGATGTGAAACCCCTGGCTGATCAGCACGGCCTCGTCCACCCCGAAGATCTTCTTCGCACGGACGCAGGAGTCCCAGGTGTCGAAGCCCGCGTAGTCACTGACGATCCGCGTGTCCGGCACGCCCTGCCGGGTCAGGTAGGTGCGCATCGCGTCGGGCTCGTCGTAGTCCTCGCGGCTGTTGTCGCCGGTGACGAGGACGACCTTGATCCGGCCCTCGCGGTAGAGCTCGGCCGCCGCGTCCAGCCGGTGCGCGAGATACGGCGACGGCTCGCCGTCCCACAGACCGGCGCCGAAGACGACCGCGACGTCGGTGCGCGGCACGTCCGCCGTGGTCCGCAGCCGGTCACCGGCCGCGACGTACATCCAGGTCGCCGGGAGCAGCGCCAGCCCGCACCCGAGCATCACGGCCTGCACCAGCCGGCGCTGCCCGGTACGGGTGCGCGGCAGACGAGGTCGGCGCATTCTCACGGTCCCTCCCTGGTGGGCTCTCGACACTCACAGACGTCCCAACGGCCGCCGTGGTTCGTGTCGAGGCACGTGATCAGCTTCACTCTCCTCGACGAAGCCGCAGGTCACGACTGCTCACACACCCCCTGCACCCCACCGTGAACCCCCCGAAAAGACCCGTGATGCCCGTGCAACGGGGCGGCAACGTCCCGCCGCCACCATCGGTTCATGACGGCGTCGAAACCACCTCACGACGAGTCCACGACCCTCGACAGTACGGCGCACATCATGAACCGGATCACCAGCCAGCTCGCAGGCCAGCTCAGCCGCGTCTCGCTCGACGGCAGACGGCGCCCCGAGCCGCCGGCGCCAGGGCCGGTGCCGGAAGTGGCGCCTGCCGGGCGGACGACGCCACCTCCGGCACCGGCCCTGGTCCTCGTGGCCCACGGCAGCCGCGACCCGCGCACGCTGCGCACGGTCACCGCCCTGGTCGAGCGCGTCCGTGAGCTGCGCCCCGGCCTGTCCGTGCACCTGGGCCACATCGAGCTGAACGAGCCCCTGCTCCCCGACGCGCTCGCCTCCCTCGACACCGGCGAAGCGATCCTGGTGCCGCTCCTCCTCAGCCGCGGCTACCACGTCAAGCGCGACATCCCGGACATGGCCGCCGCGGCCCCGGCCCGCACCCGCGTGGCCCCCGCACTGGGTCCGCACCCCCTTCTCGTAGAGGCCCTGTACGACCGCCTGGTGGAGGCGGGCTGGCACAAGGGAGCGGACGAGGACGCGCGAGGAGTGGTCCTGGCCGCGGCAGGCTCCCGGGATCCGGAGTCGGCACTGGACACCAGTCGCACGGCCCGGCTCCTCGCCGACCGTCTGGGCGTACCGGTGATCCCCGCCTATGCCTCGGCCGCGAAGCCCACCGTGCAGGAGGCGGTACGAGCCCTGACCGCGAGAGGCTGCCACCGAGTAGCCGTGGCAAGCTACTTCACGGCCCCGGGCTACTTCGCAACGCAGTGCGCAGAGGCGGCCCCCTGGATAGCCTCGGCCCCTCTCGGCACCCACCCCGCGATAGCTCGCCTACTCCTCCACAGGTACGACCAGGTAGCCCACCCAAGGGGCGCGGGGAACTGCGCGACCAGCCACAAGCAACCCGCACTCGCCACCTGACAGAACCCGGCAGACGCAAAGGCGCACTCCCTTTGTCACCCCCTGCCCGTACTGTCGAGGCATGTCGTACGACCTGCCGTCAACCGAACGCTGGGCAACCGAGCCCGACAAACGCCCCGGCCGCACCGCCTTCCAGCGCGACCGCGCCCGCATCCTCCACTCCTCCGCCCTGCGAAGGCTCGCCGGTAAAACCCAGGTCGTCACCCCGGGCACACGCAGCCAGATCTGGGACGCCAGCCCACGAACGCGCCTCACGCACTCCCTCGAATGCGCCCAAGTCGGCCGCGAACTCGGCGCGGCCCTCGGCTGCGACCCCGATCTCGTGGAAGCCGCCTGTCTCTCCCACGACATGGGCCACCCCCCGTTCGGCCACAACGGCGAACAGGCGCTCAACGAATTCGCGGAGGACTGCGGCGGCTTCGAAGGCAACGCGCAGTCGCTGAGGCTCCTCACCCGCATCGAGCCCAAACGCTTCACGCCGGAGGGCTCCGTCGGCCTCAACCTCACCAGGGCCGCCCTCGACGCGGCCACCAAGTACCCCTGGCCCCGAGGAGGGCACCCCGTCGACCCCAAGTCCCCGAAGTTCGGCGTCTACGAGGACGACCGCCCCGTCTTCGACTGGTTCCGCAAGGAGGCCCCCGGCGCCCGCATCTGCTTCGAGGCCCAGGTCATGGACTGGTCCGACGACGTGGCCTACTCGGTGCACGACGTCGAGGACGGTCTGCACGCCGGCCACATCGACCCCAACTGCCTGCACGCCGAACCGGAACGACAGGCGGTCTTCGCGGTCGCCATCGGCCGCTATGTTCCCGCGGACACCGACCCCGCCGAACTCGCCGAGGCCCTCGACCGTCTCCTGGACGAGGAGTGGTGGCCGCACGGCTATGACGGCACGGCGGTGGCACAGGCCCGCCTCAAGGACGCCACCAGCCAGCTCATCGGCCGCTTCTGCCTCGGCGCCGAGGCCGCCACGCGCGCGGCGTACGGCACCGGCCGCCTCACGAGATACGCCGCCGAACTCGTCGTACCGCGCGAGGTCCGCCTCGAATGTGCCGTGCTCAAGGCGGTCGCCGACCGGTACGTCATGCAGCGCGCCGAACAGGAACGACTCCGCGCCGACCAGCGCATCGTCGTCGCGGAACTCGCCGACGCGCTCACCGTCCGCGCGCCCGACGGCCTCGACCCCCAGTTCCGCGCCCTGTTCGACCGGGCGCCCGACGACCGCGCCCGCAAACGCGTGATCGTCGACCAGATCGCGTCACTCACGGACGCGTCCGCGCGTTCGTTGCACGAGAGGCTCACGGGTCGCCAGTGAGGTGAAACAAGCCCGAATGTGACCCTCCGTGGCCTGATCGGGCCACTCCCTCTTCCCCCATCACGCTGCGTGCGGGACGCTCACATGTGGCGGCACCATTACGAGGAGGCATCAAGTGGTCGACGCGGATCAGACATTCGTCATCGTCGGAGGTGGACTGGCCGGCGCCAAGGCGGCCGAGACACTCCGCGCGGAGGGCTTTCACGGCCGCGTGATACTGATCTGCGACGAACGCGATCACCCGTACGAGCGCCCGCCGCTCTCCAAGGGTTATCTCCTCGGCAAGGAAGAGCGCGACAGCGTCTTCGTGCACGAGCCCGCCTGGTACGCCCGCAATGACATCGAGCTGCACCTCGGCCTCCCCGTCGTCGCCCTCGACCGCAGGTCGAAGACCGTCCGCCTCGGCGACGGCACCGTCGTCCGCTACGACAAGCTGCTCCTCGCGACCGGCGCCGAGCCCCGCCGTCTGGACATCCCCGGCACGGACCTCGTGGGCGTGCACCACCTGCGCCGCCTCGCCCACGCCGAGCGCCTCAAGGGAGTCCTGGCCTCCCTGGGCCGTGACAACGGCCACCTCGTCATCGCCGGCGGTGGCTGGATCGGTCTGGAGGTCGCGGCGGCGGCCCGCGAGTACGGCGCCGAAGTCACCGTCGTGGAGCCGGAACCGACCCCGCTGCACGGCGTCCTCGGCCCCGAACTCGGCAACCTCTTCGCCGAACTGCACCGTGAGCACGGCGTCCGCTTCCACTTCGGCGCCCGGCTGACGGAGATCACCGGCCAGGACGGCATGGTCCTCGCCGCCCGCACCGACGACGGCGAGGAGCACCTGGCGCACGACGTCCTCGCGGCGATCGGCGCGGCCCCCCGCGTCGGCCTCGCCGAGGCGGCCGGCCTGGAGCTCGTCGACCGCGCCCACGGCGGCGGCATCGCGGTGGACGCCCAGCTGCGCACCTCCGACCCCGACATCCACGCCGCCGGCGACGTCGCCGCCTTCCACCACGTCCTCTTCGACACCCGGCTGCGCGTCGAGCACTGGGCCAACGCCCTGAACGGCGGCCCGGCAGCCGCCCGCGCGATGCTCGGACGGGACGTCACCTACGACCGCGTGCCCTATTTCTTCTCCGACCAGTACGACCTGGGCATGGAGTACTCCGGCTGGGCGCCCCCGGGCTCCTACGACGAAGTGGTGATCCGGGGCGACGCCGGGAAGCGTGAATTCATCGCGTTCTGGATGAAGGACGACCGCGTGCTCGCCGGGATGAACGTGAATGTGTGGGACGTCACAGAGCCGATTCAGCGGCTGATCCGGTCCAGGGCCCGGGTAGACACCGAGGCACTGGCGGATCCACACGTTCCACTCGAAAACCTCGTCCCTTGAGTGTCGGCGCACCACCGTAGAATCACCTCGTGGCAGGACGGATCAACGACGAGGACGTAAAGGCGGTACGGGACGCGGTCCCGATCGACGCCGTCGTGTCCGAGTACCTCCAGCTGCGCAACGCCGGCGGCGGAAACCTCAAGGGTCTCTGCCCCTTCCACGACGAGAAGTCACCGTCCTTCCAGGTCAGCCCGAGCAAGGGGCTCTTCCACTGCTTCGGCTGCCAGGAGGGCGGCGACACCATCACGTTCGTGATGAAGGTCGACCACCTCACCTTCTCGGAGTCCGTCGAGCGCCTCGCCGGCCAGGCCGGCATCGCCCTGCGGTACGAGGAGGGTGGGTACAACCCCTCCCACCAGCGCGGCGAGCGCATCCGCCTGGTCGAGGCCCACAAGATCGCCGCCCAGTGGTACATGGAACAACTGGCCACCGGCCCCGAGGCCGACACCGGCCGCAAGTTCCTCGCCGAGCGCGGCTTCGACCAGTCGGCCGCCGAGCACTTCTCCGTCGGCTACAGCCCCCAGGGCTGGGACCACCTCACCCGCTACCTCCGCGGCAAGGGCTTCACCGACAAGGAGCTGCTCCTGTCCGGCCTCTCCCAGGAGGGCCGCCGGGGCCCCATCGACCGCTTCCGCGGCCGTCTGATGTGGCCGATCCGCGACATCGGCGGCGAAGTGGTGGGCTTCGGCGCCCGCAAGCTGTACGAGTCGGACAACGGCCCCAAGTACCTCAACACCCCCGACACGGCGATCTACAGGAAGTCCCAGGTGCTGTACGGCATCGACCTCGCGAAGAAGGACATCGCGAAGTCCAGCCGCGCGGTCGTGGTCGAGGGCTACACCGACGTCATGGCCTGCCACCTCGCCGGAGTCACCACCGCCATCGCCACCTGCGGCACGGCCTTCGGCGGCGACCACATCAAGATCCTGCGCCGGCTGCTGATGGACAACGGAAGCGCCCGCGTGATCTTCACCTTCGACGGCGACGCGGCCGGCCAGAAGGCGGCCCTGCGCGCGTTCGAGGACGACCAGAAGTTCGCCGCCGAGACGTACATCGCCATCGCGCCGGACAACATGGACCCCTGCGAGCTGCGCCTCGCGAAGGGCGACGAGGCGGTCGCGGACCTGGTCGAACCCCGCACCCCGCTCTTCGAGTTCGCGCTCCGCCAGATCGTCGTCCGCTACGACCTCGACACCCCCGCGGGCCGCGCCGCCGCGCTGGACGAGGCGGCCCCGATCGTCGCCCGCATCAAGAACAGCGGCGCCCAGCACGAGGTCGCCGTCCAGCTCGCCGGCATGCTCGGCATCCTCGACACCCAGTTCGTGGTCAAGCGGGTCGCCCAGCTGGCGCGTTGGGCGAGGGACCGCGGCGGCAAGGGCCCGGCACCGAGCCGGCAGCAGCCCATGCAGACGTACGACGCGGTCCGCGCCCCCTCCGGCCCGGCCCTGAACCTCCGCAACCCGGTGTACGCCACCGAGCGCGAGCTGCTGAAACTGGCCCTCCAGCGCCCGGAGTTGGTCTCCCCGGCCTTCGACGCATACGGCGTCGACGAGTTCACCGCCCCGCCGTATGCAGCCGTACGCCAGACCGTCATGGACGCGGGCGGCGCGGAGTACGGCGTATCGGACCCCCAGGAGTACCTGGTCCGCGTCCGAGAGGCGGCTCCGGACGACGGGGTCCGCGCGATGGTGACGGAGCTGGCGGTGGAGGCGATCATGCGCCGCACGGTCGACGAGGTGTACGCCGGCGACCAGCTCGTCATGGTCCGCCGCCGTGCCGTGGACCGCCGCATCCAGGAAATCCAGGGCACCCTCACCCGCCTCACCAGCGGCGGAGACCCGGCCCAACTGGCCGCCGTACAGAACGAGTTGTGGACACTCCAGCAGTACGGCCAGGCGCTGCGGGAGCAGGGGGCGGCGGCGCTCTAGCCCTCCGGGGTGCGCGGGGCCGGTTCGTCGGCGGGCGAACGGGAACCCGAGACAGTGGGCGCCGGGCAGGTCCCCACAGGGAAACCGAACCCGCGGATCGTCCCAGATCAGGGCGCGAACAAGCACCCGAGTTCTCCGTGAGGGTAACCACGCGGTCACGGACCGGACTCAAAAAGTCACCGCACGCCCCTCGTGGCGGCGATGTGTCGTACTCCACACTGGGTTCCGGTGCCTGAGTCCTCGGAGCGCGGCCGATCCGTCCCCAACGGATCCCACACCCCCGCGGTTCCGCTCATCGCGTACGGGACGGACAGTGGCGTGGCCGCCGACTCCGCCCCCGAAGCAGCGCTGCCGCACACCTCAGCAGCGATCATCCTGGAGGTCGCCCCCGTGCAGACCCAGACCCTGACCCAGACCGACATCACCGACGGCACGGAACCGGAAGCGGAGGCCGAGGTGCTCATCGCGGTACCCCCGCAGGGCCGCGCCGTGCACCACCCCGAGACGGCGGAGCCGGACACGCCGGCCGAGCCCGAAGAGCCGCCGGCCGAGGCCCCCGAACCCGTGGAGCTGCCGCGCAGCCGCGCCGACACCGGCGGCCCGTCCTCGGACCTGTTCCGCCAGTACCTCCGCGAGATCGGCCGCATCCCGCTGCTCACCGCGGCCGAGGAGGTCGAACTCGCCCGTCGCGTCGAGGCCGGTCTGTTCGCCGAGGAGAAGCTCGGCAGCGCCTCCGACCTGGACAGCCAGCTCGCCCTCGACCTCGACAAACTCGTCGTCATGGGCCGGATGGCCAAACGCCGGCTCATCGAGGCGAACCTGCGGCTCGTGGTGTCCGTGGCGAAACGGTACGTGGGCCGCGGACTGACCATGCTGGACCTCGTCCAGGAGGGAAACCTCGGACTGATCCGCGCCGTCGAGAAGTTCGACTACGCCCGCGGCTACAAGTTCTCCACGTACGCCACCTGGTGGATCCGCCAGGCCATGTCCCGCGCCCTCGCCGACCAGGCCCGCACGATCCGAGTCCCGGTCCACGTGGTCGAGTTGATCAACCGCGTCGTCCGCGTGCAGCGCCGGATGCTCCAGGAGCGGGGCTACGAACCGACCCCGGAAGAGGTCGCCGCCCACCTCGACCTCGCCCCCGAGCGGGTCAGCGAAGTCCTGCGCCTCGCCCAGGAACCCGTCTCCCTGCACGCCCCCGTCGGCGAGGAGGACGACGTCGCCCTCGGCGATCTCATCGAGGACGGCGATGCCGCCAGCCCCGTCGAATCCGCCGCGTTCCTCCTGCTCAAGGAGCACCTGGAGGCCGTGCTGTCGACGCTCGGCGAGCGGGAGCGGAAGGTCGTACAACTCCGCTACGGCCTGGTGGACGGCCGCCCCCGCACCCTGGAGGAGATAGGCCGCATCTTCGGCGTGACCCGGGAGCGGATCCGCCAGATCGAGTCCAAGACCCTGAACAAACTCCGCGACCACGCCTTCGCCGACCAGCTGAGGGGCTACCTGGACTGACGCAGCGTGGGGGCCGGTCGCGCAGTTCCCCGCGCCCCTTGGGGCGGCACGGGTGGGCGCAGCGGCACCCCGCCACGCCGGGCTGCGCCATGCCCCCCCGCCCCAGCCCCAACGCCGGGCACCGGCTCAGTCCACCTCAGCCACCGCCTGCGCGAACTGCGCCTTGTACAGCCGCGCATACGCACCGTCCGCCGCCAGCAGATCGGTGTGCGCGCCCTGTTCCACGATCGCGCCGTTCTCCATGACCAGAATCGTGTCGGCGTCCCGGATCGTCGACAACCGGTGCGCGATGACGAACGACGTACGCCCGTGCGCCAGTTTCGCCATCGCCTTCTGGATCAGCACCTCCGTACGGGTGTCGACCGAGCTGGTGGCCTCGTCCAGGACCAGGATCACCGGATCGGACAGGAACGCCCGGGCGATGGTGATCAGCTGCTTCTCACCGGCGCTGACCCCGGCCCCCTCGTCGTCGATCACGGTGTCGTACCCGTCCGGCAGCGTACGGACGAAACGGTCCGCGTGCGCCGCCCGGGCCGCCTCCTCGATCTCCCCGCGGGTGACCTCGCGGGAGGCGCCGTACGCGATGTTCTCGGCGATGGTCCCGCCGAACAGCCAGGTGTCCTGGAGCACCATGCCGATCCCGGCGCGCAGCTCGTCCCGTGACATGCGCGCGATGTCGACGCCGTCGAGGGTGATGCGCCCGCCGGAGACGTCGTAGAACCGCATCAGCAGGTTGACCAGCGTGGTCTTGCCCGCACCCGTCGGTCCGACGATCGCGACCGTGTGCCCGGGTTCGACCTTCAGCGAGAGGTCCTCGATGAGCGGCTTCTCGGGGTCGTAGCGGAAGGAGACGTGCTCCAGTGCCACCCGCCCGCGCAGCTCCTCCGGCCGCTCGCCCGGCATCGGATCGGCCTGCTGCTCCTCGGCGTCGAGGAGTTCGAAGATCCGCTCGGCCGAGGCGACCCCGGACTGCACGAGGTTCGCCATCGACGCGACCTGCGTCAGCGGCATCGAGAACTGCCGCGAGTACTGGATGAAGGCCTGCACATCGCCGATGGACAGCGCACCCGAAGCGACCCGCAGGCCACCCACGACGGCGACCAGCACGTAGTTGATGTTCGACACGAACATCATCAGCGGCTGCATGACCCCGCTGTTGAACTGCGCCCTGAACCCGGCCTCGTACAACGCGTCGTTCTGCTCGGCGAACTGCTGCGCCGACTCGTCCTGCCGCCCGAACACCTTCACCAGCGTGTGCCCGGTGTACATCTCCTCGACGTGCGCGTTGAGCTTGCCGGTCGAGCGCCACTGCTGCACGAAGTGCGGCTGCGAGCGCTTGCCGACCCGGGTGGCGACGACGAACGACAGCGGCACGGTCACCAGCGCCACGAGCGCCAGGATCCACGACACCCAGAACATCATCGCGAGCACACCGATGATGGTCAGCACGGAGTTGATGAGCTGGCCCATCGACTGCTGGAGCGTCTGCCCGATGTTGTCGATGTCGTTGGTGGCGCGGCTGAGCACCTCGCCGCGCTGCCGCTTGTCGAAGTACGACAGCGGCAGCCGCGACAGCTTCGTCTGCACGTCCTCGCGCATCCGGAACATCGTCCGGTTCACGGAACGGTTCACCAGCCGCGTCGCCACCAGCATCAGCAGCCCGGCCACCACGAACACGCTCAGCGCGAGCAGCAGCACGGAGCCGACCGCACCGAAGTCGACGCCCTCGCCCGGAGTGAAGTCCGTGCTGCGGAGCATGTCGGCGACCGAACCGTCACCCCGCTCCCGCATCGACGCGAGCACCTGCTCCTTGGTGGACCCGGCCGGGAACTGCCGCCCGACGATGCCCGCGAAGACCAGGTCGGTCGCCTCGCCGAGGATCTTCGGCCCCACCACCGACAGACCCACGCTCACCACCACACAGAGCAGCAGCACATAGATGGTGAGCCGCTCCGGCTTGAACTGGGTGACGAGCCGTTTGCCCGACACCTTGAACTCCATCGAGCGATGCTCGGGGCCGGTCCCGGCCATCATCCGCCCCATAGGCCCGGCCATCAGGCAGCCTCCGCTTCCGTGAGCTGGGAGAGCACGATCTCCCGATAGGTCTCGTTGTCCGCCATCAGCTCGTGGTGCCTGCCGGTGCCGACCACCCGTCCTTCGTCGAGTACGACGATCCGGTCGGCGTCCCGGATGGTCGCCACCCGCTGGGCGACGATCACGACGGTCGCCTCGGCGGTCTCCCGGGCGAGTGCGGCACGCAGCGCCGCGTCGGTCGCGTAGTCGAGCGCGGAGAAGGAGTCGTCGAAGAGATAGATCTCCGGGCGCTGCACCAGCGTGCGGGCGATCGCGAGCCGCTGCCGCTGACCGCCGGAGACATTGGTGCCGCCTTGCGCGATCGGCGATTCGAGTCCGTTCTCGAGCCGCTGCACGAACTCCTTGGCCTGCGCCACCTCCAGCGCCTGCCACAGCTCGTCGTCCGTCGCGTCCGGATTGCCGTACCGCAGATTGGACGCCACCGTGCCCGCGAAGAGATACGGCTTCTGCGGGACGAGCCCGACCGTCCGCGCCAGCAGCTTCGGATCGAGGGACGCCACCTCGACACCGTCCACGAGCACCTCCCCGTCGGTCGCGTCGAACAGCCGCGGCACCAGCCCGAGCAGCGTGGACTTGCCGCTGCCGGTCGAGCCGATGACGGCGGTCACCTCGCCGGGCCGGGCCACCAGGTCGACGGTCTTCAGCACCGGCTCCTCGGCACCCGGGTAGCGGAAGCCGGCCCCGCGGAGCTCCAGATGCCCGTGCCGGAGCAGCTTGACCACGGGCGCGGTCGGCGGAACCACGCTGGAGGAGGTGTCCAGCACCTCCTCGATCCGCTCGGCGCAGACCTCCGCGCGCGGCACCATCATGAACATGAAGGTGGCCATCATCACGGACATGACGATCTGCATCAGATAGGCGAGGAACGCCGTCAGATCGCCGATCTGCATCTGACCGCTGTCGATGCGGTGCGCGCCGAACCACACCACCGCGATCGACGACAGGTTCACCACCGTCATCACCATCGGGAACATCAGCGCGAGCAGCCTGCCGGTGCCCAGCGACATCTCGGTGAGCTCGGCGTTCGCCTGCCGGAAGCGCTGCTGTTCGTACTCGTCGCGGACGAAGGCGCGGATCACCCGGTTGCCGGTGATCTGCTCGCGCAGCACGCGGTTCACGGTGTCCAGCCGCACCTGCATGGTCCGGAACAGCGGCCGCAGCCGCCGCACGATGAACGTCACACAGATGCCCAGCACCGGCACCACCGCGACCAGCACCCCGGACAGCGGAACGTCCAGGCCGAGCGCCAGCACGATGCCGCCCACGCACATGATCGGGGCCGACACCATCAGCGTGAACGTCATCAGGGCCAGCATCTGCACCTGCTGGACGTCGTTCGTCGTACGGGTGATCAGCGAGGGCGCGCCGAAGTGACCGACCTCACGGGCGGAGAACGACTGCACCCGGTCGAAGACGGCGGCCCGGACGTCCCGGCCGAGCGCCGCCGCCGTACGGGCGCCGTAGTACACGGCACCGATGTTGCAGACGACCTGCACCAGCGAGATGCCGATCATCAGGGCGCCGTAGCTGAGGATGTAGCCGGTGTCTCCGTTCACGACACCGTTGTCGATGATGTCGGCGTTCAGCGTGGGCAGGTAGAGGGTGGCGCAGGTCTGGAGGAACTGAAGCAGCACCAGCAGAGCGATGGGTTTCCTGTAGGGCCTGAGATAGGTCCGCAGAAGTCGTATGAGCACGCTACGTCTCTCGGAGTCGGCGGTAGGGACGGTGGTTGCCCCTGGCCCCTATCGTCGAACACTCCACCCGTGTTACCTCAACCGATTAAGCCGTCAGCAGTGCTTCGTACGGCCTTCTGGGTGCGGATCGCGCCGACTCCTACCGGTCTCTTACCTTCCGCAACGCTGATCTCACGCCCGGAACGCCCCGGGATGGGTCTGTTCCCGCACCGACACGAACTGCTGCCGCACCGCCTGTCCCACCGCCAGATCCTCGCCGGGCTCCAGAACCTGCGCGGCGGGCCCCTGCCAGGCCGGCGGGGTGCGCGGGTCGAGGGTGCCCTGCGAGGTGCCGAGCGCCCACGCCGCCTGCCGGGCGGCCCCGATCGCGCCGTAGTCCGCGGGCTGCGGTACGACGACCTGCGCCCCGAACAGCGCGGGCGCCGCCGCCTGTACGGCGGGCAGTTCCGCGGCGGCCCCGAGCAGGAAGACCCGCCGCACCTCGACCCCGCGCCCCCGCAGCACGTCCAGCGCGTCCGCGAGCCCGCACAGCATCCCCTCGAACGCCGCCCGCGCCAGATGCTCCGCCCTCATCGACTCCCGCCGCAGCCCGGCGAGGGTCCCGGCGGTGTGCGGCAGATTCGGCGTCCGCTCACCCTCCAAATAGGGGAGGAGTACGAGACCGTGGGCGCCCGGCGTCGACTTCATCGCCAGGTCGGACAGGCTCTCCAGGTCGGGCAGCCCGAGCAGTTCGGCGGTCCCGCGCAGGGTGCGCACCGCGTTCAGGGTGGTGACGACCGGCAGATGCATACCGGTCGCGTCGGCGAGCGAGGTGATCATCCCGGTCTGGTCGACGAGCGCCTCGGGGTGCACGGCCATCACCGACCCGGAGGCGCCCAGCGACACGACGGCGTCCCCGAGCCCGATCCCGAGCCCGAAGGCGGCGGCCATGGTCGCGCCGGTCCCGGCGGAGATCAGCAGCCCCTCCGGCGTCGTACCGGCCGCTTCGGAGGGCCCGATCACCTCGGGCAGCATCGCCTGATGCCCGAGCGCCAGCTCGACGAGATCACCCCGGTAGGTGCCGGTGGCCGCGGACCAGTACCCCGTACCGGAAGCCCCGCCGCGATCGGTCGTCCTGCGCACCGGCCGCCCGAGCAACTGCCACACCAGCCAGTCGTGCGCCTGCATGAGCACGGCGGCCCGTACGGCGTTCTCGGGTTCGGTCTTCGCCAGCCAGCGCAGCTTGGTCACGGGCTGAGCGGCCTGCGGTACACATCCCACCGCCTGCGCCCACGCCTCACGTCCGCCGAGCGCGTCGATCAGATCGGCCGCCGCGACCTGCGCCCGCTTGTCACCGCCGACCATCGCCGGCCGCACGGTGTTGCCCTGTGTGTCCAGCGGGATCACGGCGTTCTGCTGGGCCGACACGCCGATGGCCTGCACACCTTCGAGGAGCCCGCCGCCGGCCGCCTCGCCGAGGGACAGCAGCCAGGCCTGCGGATCGACGTCGGAGGGCCGCGAGCCGCCTTCGGCACCTTCGATCGGATGCGGGGCGTACCCCTGCCTGAGCACGGCTCCGGAGTCCGCGTCGCAGACGACGATGCGAGTGAAATCGGGCGCACTGTCCAACCCGGCGACTATCCCCATGGCCAAAATTCTATGGGGCGTGCGCCGTGGGGGTGTCTCTGGTCGTGTGGCTGAGGGTTCACCGGTGCCGGCGTTCAGGTGTTACTGGTTCCCCAGTCGTCCTCCGTTGCGCCGTTGCCGTTGCGTTCGCGCAGGGAGCGGACGCGTTGGGCCACGGAGTCGGGGACCTTTTCACTGACCGTGTGGTACGCCTTGCCGGCGAACTGGCGGCCCTGGTGGGCGGCCGACTCGGCGGTGTTGCGGACGGCGGGGTTCTGGGAGATCTGACGGGCGGACTTCTTCATCTGCTCGTAGCGCTCGCGCCCGGCCTTCGTGCCCAGCACGTAACCCAGAGCGAGTCCGGCGACGAACGTGAGCCGGTAGCGCATGGCGGCCACCTTCCTTGACGACGGGGAACCGATTGGCGGAGCACCCCCCTGCTTGCGCTAATGTATGTGTCGCAGCGAGCGCGCGCCCCCTGGCGAATACCCAGGGAGGTACGTTCGATGCAGCGAGGCAATCCTCCGTAGCTCAATTGGCAGAGCAGCCGGCTGTTAACCGGCAGGTTACTGGTTCGAGTCCAGTCGGGGGAGCTTCGATCTTCCGTAGCTCAATTGGCAGAGCAGCCGGCTGTTAACCGGCAGGTTACTGGTTCGAGTCCAGTCGGGAGAGCACTTAGAAGAGGACCCCGTTGGGGTCCTTTTTCATGCCTGGTGGAACCGCCCGGGGCAGGCCGAAGTCCTCATGGGCGTGCGAAGTCGACCATCCGAGGCAGGAGATCGTATGAGCGGCTATGCTGCGGCAGACGGCGCGCACAAATGTGCGCGACACGCCGCTATGGGGCGGTAGCTCAGCCGGTTAGAGCAGCGGACTCATAATCCGTCGGCCGTGGGTTCGAGTCCCACCCGCCCCACTTCGCGCTACGCGAGCAGAATCGATCTGACCAGCAACTTAGCTGGAGGGTCGGGCGAGTTGAGGGTCGTGGCGACCCTGTCGCGATCATGATTTCATGATCGTCTGGACAGACTCTGGACGTCGATTCCGGTCAAGTCGGGCATGGTGTCTATGTGGTATTTCGTGTCGACGTCGAGCAGGTCTCGCCGCCTCGCCCCGTGGCGGGAAGCGACCCATGGGAACGCCCCGACATTCGGCGCACTTCCCTCGCGTGGTCTGTTTGTGATCGATGGCCGCACTCAATGTTGGTGATGTATCTTGGGTGCATACATCGTGGATGTTGGAGGTGTCCGATGTCCGTCACACAGATTGATCTCGACGACGAGGCGCTGGCCGAGGCCATGCGGCTGATGGGTGTTACGACGAAGAAGGAGACCGTCAACGCGGCCCTTCGGGACTACGTGGCGCGGATCAAGCGGCTTGAGGCTGCGGAGAAGTTGGTCGCGCGGGGTGCGCGTGGTGAGTTCGAGCAAGCCGCGGCGGCGCATGACGCGGAGAAGCGTGCGCGACGCGAGGCCTTCGAGTGATCACGTATCTGGTGGATACCTCGGCTCTGTGGCACTTGTTCCGTACTCCGGGTGCGTTGCACCCTTGGGAGGGACACATCGCCGCCGGGGTGTTCCACATCTGCGAGCCGACACGTGCCGAATTTCTCTACTCGGCAACCAGCCCGTCCCATCGGGATGAGCTCGCAGAGGAACTGGACGCGCTCTGCTTGCTCTCTCCGGTTCCGAAGAACGCCTGGCGTTGGGTCGACACCGCCCAGTACAAACTGACCCAGCGGGGCCAGCATCGGGCGGCTGGAGCGATCGATCTGTTGGTGTGTGCGACAGCCGTACACCATGGGCATACCGTTCTCCACGTGGACAACGACTTCGTGACAGTGGCCGGAGTGCTCAAGGAAGTTCAGCAGCGGGACGTACGAGCCTGATCTTCTGGAGCCGGTTCACTTTGTCGGTCTGTTGGCCCCATCGATGATCGATGCCCAAGTCACTGCCCCAGAGCAGTGAACCTGGTCGGTCCTCTGAGCGCGGCCGTCGCACCGTCCAGATTCGCGAGCCGTGCGGCAAGGGTGGCCTCCGCGAGCCGGGTCGGCAGTGCCGCGCTGAACTTGAGGCCATTCAGCGCACGCGCGTCCACTGCGGGAAGGCACAGTTGATCGGCTGCCTCCGAAACGGCCTTCCTCCATTCTGCGGGCGTCACGTCCTCGCGAAGCCGGATGCAGGCGTCCGTCGGCCGCTGGAGGGGATCGGCGATCATAGTGAGTGTGGCGGCCAGGGTGGCGTTGGCCCGGTAACCGGCCCAGGTCCACCAGCGCACGTTGGTGTCACGTCCGCCCCTTACGACCACCGTCCCGTCTGGGTGGACCAGTTCCGAGCTGCTCTCCCGTGCTTGGGCGAGCGCGGTCCTGGCGCGCCCGGTGAGGGTGACCGGCGGGTCGGCGCCGAGGAGTACTTCCCGTGCCGCGCGAGTCAGTTCGTACGAGGCGGTCCGGCCGGCACCCGTTCCTCCCCAGCGCGCCTTGCCGCCGCCGTCGACCGGTTCGACGAAGCATCGCCGCCGGGACCAGTCGATGTACGTCACCTGCCAGCTCTGTCCGGCGAGGAGGAGGCGCCGAGGACCCGTCACCTCCTCGGTCAGCAGCGCGGGATTGGTCGTGCCGATCTCTGTACGGCCCGCGAGCACCGTGAATTCGGGAGCCGCGGTGAACACCGCGGTGAGGTCCATGAAGTGCCGGTAGCCGAAGCGGCGTTCCGCCTCGGGGCCGATGAAGAGCATCCCTCCGTCCTGGTCCAGGAATCCCTCCTCGACCAGGTGGCGCACGATAGGTTCGGCCGAGGCTCCGAAGGGACCGAGCCCTCCCCACCATTCCTGCCACAGCCGGTCCCCGACTCGGTGCTCCTGCAGACAGAGGGCCAGCACTTGTTGGGCGACGATGTGCCGGGGTTCCGGTGGGGCCACCACCGGCTCCACCCAGCCGCGCGACCACAGCAGCAGCAGGGCTGCCGCGCCGATCAGTCCGTCCTCGTCGACGGTGAGGAACAGGCAGTTGCGGGTGGAACCCGGCCGTCGACCCGTACGGCCAAGGCGCTGGAGGAAGGAAGCCACGGTGGCGGGTGCGTCGATCTGGATGACGCGGTCCAAGTCTCCTACGTCGATGCCGAGTTCGAGGGTGCTGGTAGAGACGATCACGCAGTCGCGTGCTTCGGCGAAGGCTTCTTCTGCCCGCCGCCGTTCATCCACCGACAGGGACGCGTGGGACAGGAACGTGGTCACGCCCTTGGTGCGCAGGCTCTCTCCAAGCTTCTCGACCTGGCGACGCGACTCGCAAAACACCAGTCGCTTCTCGCCGCGGTGCAGGGCAGCGATCACAGTGGCCGCGTTCTCCAGGGAACCCACATAGTCGACCTGGATGTCGCCGGGCGGTGGCAGCGCAGGAGATTTCTCGCGCTGGCGCGGGGCGACGACTCGCGCCGGTCGGTGCTCGCTCCCTGAACCCTGCAGCCAGGTGAGCAGGTGATCCGGGTTGCCCACCGTCGCGGAAAGCCCGATGCGTTGTACCGGTCGTCCCACGACCCGTTGCAGGCGCTCGAGCACGGCCAGCAGGTGCCATCCCCGGTCGTCCCCCGCGAAGGCGTGCACCTCGTCGACGACGATGGCCTGCAGTCCGGAGAAGAACGCCCGGTGATCGACATTGGTGCTGACCAGCATCGCTTCCAGCGATTCCGGTGTGGTCAGCAGTACGTCCGGCCGGTCCCGCAGGATCTTCTTGCGGCGCGGCTGCGACACGTCTCCGTGCCACAGTGCGGCGGTCCGCCCCAGCCAGGAGGTGTACGTCTCCAGGCGCGGCAGAAGGTTGTTCAGCAGCGCCTTCAGTGGACAGACATACAGCACCGAGGTGCCGGTCCAGTTCTCCTGCGCCATCTTCGAAAGCAGCGGGAAGGAGGCGGCCTCGGTCTTCCCGCCGGCGGTCGGGGCCAGAAGGACAGCGTCCGAGCCCTCGAGCAGCGGCTCGATGGCCTCCTCCTGGAGAAGGCGGAGCTCGGGCCATCCCAGGGTGTTGACGATGTGATGGACCAGTCCGGGATGTAACCGGTCGAGTGGTTCGGGGGCGCCGGTCATGGCAGCTCCAGCTCGATCTCGTCGGCGCTGCCTGCTGCCGCGTTGCGCTCGACCTCGCTCAACTCAGTGGCGTTCACTGTCAGCGCGTAGTGCTTGCGTGGGTCGAAGTCGTCGAATTCGTCGACCCGGTCCAGTACGTCCGCGACCAGCTTGCGCAGGAACAGCCGTGGGGCTATCCCGGCCCGCCCGCCGAGCTTGCCTGTCATGGCGGTGGCCAGCTCGGCGACATACGCGTCATCGACCCGTGCCGCGATGCGCTCAGGGTGCTTGGCCGCGCCCGCGTACAAGTTCCTTACAGAGCAGCCGAGTTCGCCGAGTCGTACGAGATCGAAGCCGGTCAGTCGCAGCTGGACCGCCCGCGGTGAGTCGAAGCGCGGATCGGTCGAGAAGTCGGTCGTCAGCCGCTGGGCGAGCGGCGGGAGCCGTTGTATGCCCTGCTGTCCGTCGTAGAAGGCGGGGGTTCCGGTGATCACCAGGAAGAGTCCGGGAAAACGGCCCGCGTCGATTTCGTCGAGAAGCTGACGCAGTGCGTTCAGCCCCTTCTCACGTACGTCGCCCCGGACCCGCTGCAAGGTCTCGATCTCGTCCAGGACCACCAAGAGCCCGGGATGCCCACAGTCCTTCAGTACGGTGAGCAGACCCTGGAGGAAGCCGAGCGCCGCGAAATGGTCCAGGTCTCCGCGTACTCCTGCGGTTCGTCGTGCGGAGGCGGCCACCGACTTCTGGCCGCCGAGCCAGGCGATCACAGCCTCGGCGGTCGCCGAATCCCCGGCAAGCGTGGCCTTGCGGTAACCGCGCAGAGCTGCTGAGAACGCCGGCGTGGTCCGGGCGACCGCGCGCAGTCGTGTCTCCAGCAGGTCCTCGACCGCCTCCTCCAACGCCTCGTTGTCCTCGGCGAGTTCGGGATGCGCCTCGTCCACCTCTTGCTCAAGGGTGTAGAACCATCCGTCGACCACCGAGCGCAGCGCACTGGCCGGTTCGGTCGCGGTGGTCAGCCGCTCGGTGAGCCGACGGTAGACGGTCTCCAGTTTGTGCAGCGGGGTTTCCGTCTCAGAGATCTGGATCTCGGCGGTGGCGAGCCCGGACCGCTTGGCCCGTTCGGCGAGCCAGCGTGCGAAGAAGGTCTTGCCGGACCCGTACTCTCCGCGAATCGCGTGGAAGGACGCGCCGCCCGATGCGATCGTGGAGATCCGCTCGTCCAGCGCGGGCGCGAAACGCTCCAGGCCGACCGCGAACAGGTCGAGCCCCGACTGCGGCACCGTCCCGCGCCGTAGCGCGTCGATGACCTCGCGGCGGCGGGCCGCACTGACCGGTGCGGCGCTCACACGCTCTCCTCGGACAGCTCGAACTGCTCGCGCAGCGTCTCGCGGTTGAGCCGGACCCTGGTCCGGGAGTCGATCAGACTGATGACCTCGTAGCCCTCGATGTTCAACAGCCGGGTCAGCACGGTCACAAGGCCCTCGGTTCGGGTGTTCGTACGGCCACCCGAACCGAGGGCCGCCGCGGCGACCGCCGCGAGCGAGAGCGTGCCGCCCGCGTGGTCGAGCGCGTCGATGACGGCGGCCACCACCTTGTGCTCCGGCGGCTTGCGGACGAACTTGCGCTGATGCTTGTAGACCGTGGTGTCGAGGATCTGCTGACCGAGCGTGAGCACGGCCTGTTCCGCCGGTGGGGTGGCGGCGGGCACCTCGACCGCGTCGTCGGCAAAGAGCTCACCTTCCTGTGGCCGTGGCTTCGGCCTGACCTTCGCTGCCCTCTTCGCCGGCTTGACAGGGATAGGCACCGGTAGGGATGTGGCTTCCGCCCCCCACCACGACGGCTGTACGGTTTCGCGTGGCAGCTCGCTCCACTCCGCGGGTGCCAGCTCTACGGACGGCGCCAGGACCAGGACCGGCACCGTCATCTCGGCGAGCGCGGCACCGCCGTAGTACCCGGCCCTGCGCGGGGTGTAGCGGATCTCCTCCGACCAGGGCACGGTGATCCGGCCGTCGTTCTCCAGCACTCGGGGTCCGGAAAGCGAGATCTCACCTTCACCGACCTCCGGCCCCGTACGCCAGCGGGCCGACTCCACGCCTTCGGCGGCGGACGGCTCGGCCTCTGTCCGGTCCAGCACATGCCCGTGATCGGAGACGAGGACCACCGGACGGCCTTGCCCACGCGCGGAGTTGAGTAGTTCGGTGAGGTATTTCACCCGGCTCACGGACCAGTCGGCGGATGCGTTCCACTGCCCGTGATCGAGACTCTCGCCGATCGTGTCCAGTACGACACCGATGATGTCGTCCGAAGCGATCGCCGCCACCAACCGCGGGTCGAGCAGTTGCCCGGCCGGTCCGGGGATCTCGGTCCGGTGGAAGAGAACCGCCGTGTGCCGGTGCTGTTTCCAGAAGGCGGCGAACCCTTCCTTCTCCTCATCCGGGCCTCCCGACACCGGCCGTCCGCACAACAACGTCGCCCGGCTGATCACCGTCACCGAAGGGATCATCGCGACGGCGGCGGCCCGCCGTCCGTCGCCGGACAGTTCGCTCCACCGCCCTGCCCCGGTCAGCTCTTCGCCGAGCTGGGCCGCGACCGCGCTGCTCATCCCGTCCAGGACGAGTACCAGCGGCGGCCGCACCTTCGCCAGCGGCAGCGCGATCGTCCGCAGTACGTCCTCGATGGGTAGCGCTCCATCGGGTTGCGCGGAGGAGGCGTGCTGGACCCATGGACCGAGCTGAGCCGCGAAAGCCTCGTCGACCAAGGCCCGCCGCCGTCGCACAGCGTCGTGCACCGAGCGATACGCCTGTGCCAGCGCGGGCTCGGCCTCGCTGTCACCCTCCCGCAACCGTGCCAGCGCCCGGTCCACCCACCCCCAGTCCGCGACATGCGCACACACTGCCTGACCGACCGAGGAGACGGCCGGTTCCGGTGCGTTCAGCCAGCGAAGCAGCCGTACTGCCATGCGTGCGAGCTCGACCCGCTTCGGGTAGAGGACGGCGGCGAGTTGATGCTCCGCCACATGTTCCCAGGCGGCCTGAGCGGCCTGCGGTCCTTCGGACAGGGCGTCGGCCAGTCCGCGCAGCCGTGTCTGGAAGCCGGAAGGAAGAAACGGGTTGCCGGCCAGCGCGGCGGTCAGATGGGCGTCGCCTGCCAGCCGGTCGGCTTGGTACAGCACATCGACGACCCGCTGCCGGGCCTCCTCGCTCTGCGGCCCACGGCCTGACGCCTCGCCGATCCAGCGGGTCAGGGTGCCTTCCACCGCTCGCGCGTAGGCGCGCAGTTCGGAGGGCCGGGATCCCAACCCGAAGACCGAGCCGAGTGCCACGGCAGCATCGGCCGACGCTGTCTCCCCGGTCATGACGGACGCCAGTACACCCAGCGCGGTGGCCTCGGCTCCCCGTCCCTGGAGCGCGAGCCGCAGCAGCACCGGCGCGGCCTCGCCCGCGCTCTGTGCCAGCCATTCGGCGATGCCCCGGCGTTCGGCCTCCGACAGTGTGGCGAGGCGCTCGGGATGGCCCGGTGTGCGGGACCAGGCCAGCAGAGCGTCGACGTCCACCGACGCTCCGCCCTCGAAGAGGCCCTCGAGCCCGAGCCGCACCCCGACCAACGCGCGCATCGCCGCGTCCAGGGTGAGCACGGTGCCGTGCTGAGGCCAGCCGCCCTGGGCCGCGTCGGGTTCTGCGTCGATCAGCGCGGACGGCAGCCACAGCCACGGATCGCGTCGCATCCGCGGGTCGAGATCGGCGGCGCCGAAGAGTTGTTTGACGATGTCGGCCTCGTTGACGGTGACGATCTGCGGGCGCACCATCTCGCCCAGCAGATCGTGGCTGATGCGTTCCTCCGGCACATCCGTGGTGACCACCAGCAAGTCCGCGTCCTCGGCGGCCAGATGGGCCTGCCAGGCGTCGGTGAGCCCGAGCACGCAGGTGGCGTGGGTGACCCGGACCTTGCGCCGTGTCCCGTCACCGACCGGCACGCTGAACTCTTCGGGCCCTTTCGCCGCGTACTTCCCGTGCACCAGCAGCAATCGCCGGCCCTTGGTGCGAGCCAGCCGGGTGGTGAGCAGCCCGGCGATGACCCGCTGGTCGAGTTCGGGCACGAGGGCTCCCATCAGAGATCACCTTCCGGCAGGCTCAAGCCATCACCTTCACCGGCCTGCGCCACCTCCCAATTGATCTTGACCTCTACGTCCGGGTGCGCGGCGGCATAGTCGCGAATCTCGTCCTGTACGTCGGTGAGAGCGCGGTTGAGCAGGTGCTCCTGCACGCGCCCACCCTCCGAGGCCTTCACCCGCCGCGAGCGACGAGGGACCGCCGACGCGCTGGTGGGCGGGGAGGGCAGTGGTGGCTGGTCGTCGACGGTGGGGCTTGCACCGCTGTGACCTGTGCCGGCACTGGGGGAGTTCACTTCGGGTCTGACGGCCGGCGGGGGAGGGAGCGGCACAGGCGCGACAGTGCTCAGCCGAGCCGCCTCGTTGATCAGAGCCACGGCCTGGCCTCGTGCCCCGTTGAGGACCGGCTTCAGGCTGGTGTCGGGCTCTTTCCTCGACGCGGCGTCCGCGATCTCCGCGAGCAGCCGCCCGGACCGGTCGGCGAGACCGTCCCCGCGGCCGGTGTACTTCCGTACGCTGTCGATCAGTTCCCAGTCGGTGTCCTCCAGCGCGTCGAGCACGTCCTGGGCCGAGGAGATCACCTTGCCCAGTTCGAAGTACGAGGTCACATACGTCGCCGCCGCCAGGTCACGGGCGAGTGGCGTCGCCTCCGGAGTCTGCTTGATCCGCGCGAGGAGGTCGGCCGCGTCCCGCACCGACTGCTCGCGTGAGGTCGGTGCCTCGCCGGTGATGCCGAGGGCGGAGCGGTAGCGGACCAGAGCCCGTCGTAGTCCACTGACGGCGTTTTCGCGCGCCTCCGCCTTGGTACGGACATCCGCCGCGAGGGCGTTGACGTTTCGGGTGTTCAGCATCGTCGGCACACTCGTGCCGAACAGAGCAGCGGCCCGCTCGTGCGCCCTGGTGTACTCCTCCTCGCTCGGCCTCTCCTGCGCCCGCAGCGCCCAGCCGGGGCCTATCTGGTCAAGGGAGGGAGCCTTCTCCGCCTTGCCGTTGTAGACCCAGGAGCGGTCCGCGAGCAGGGCATACGTCGCGAGCACCAGGCTGGAGACCAGTCGGTCCAGCCCCGTCCAGCCCAACTCGGCGATCCAGGTGCGGATTTCCTCGACTCCGAAGTCGCCCTTCGCACCGTGTTTGCCCGCCTGCTGGTCGATGTGCCGGCGCCAGTCCGTGGACACGTTCAGCGGCCCGTCGTGCACCTCGCCCAGCTCCAGCGGATGAACGATGCGTGCCACATCGCCCAGGTCTCGGCTGTCGACGACGACCCGGCGTGAACTGTCGTCCATGGCCTTGACGATCCAGCCATACGCCATCTTGAACTTCGCGGCGGTGACCGGCTTGCGGCTCTCCTGACGGTCGAAGTTCGGGTGCTTGGGATACATGGCGTCCAGCAGCCCGTCGGCGAGCTTCAGCAGGTTGTACTCGAACGCCCCGCCGCCCTGGAGCTGGGGACTGTGCCCGGCATACAGCGCGTGGACGTGCTTGCCTTCAGTGACCTGTGCGCCCAGGTCGCTCTCGTTGGCCTTGGCGATCCCGTACGCCTGCTGCAACACCTGACCCAACTGCGCGACGAGTGTTTCGCGCTGCGCCTCCAACTGATGGCGGACCCGCACCTGGTCGTCCGAACCCAGATGGGTCGCGAAGTCCTTCAAACGATCGCGGTCCAGCAGGTAGTTGGTTTTCAGCAGGCGGCCGAGTTGGGTACCCCGTTGGCCGGAGACGAAGGACGGCAGCCAGATGACGGTCGCCGCGTCTGGCTTCTCCCGCTGTAGGCGGTAGACCCGGATCTCGCCCGCGCTGGGTCCGACCTTGTCGTCCTCGTCGAAGGGATAGTCGATGACGAAGCGGATCCGGTCAGGGGTGGACGGCTCGAACTGCGCGTCGGGCAGGATCTGGGGGTCGCGTACGTTCTCGAAGACGAATTCGGCGATCCGGCGCGTTCCGTGCCAGACGATCTCACGGTCGGCGACGAGTGTGCCGTTGTCGGCGATCCTCAATTCCCGCCACAACCACTCCTGCACCCACCGCTTGCGTGCCCCGAGAGTGTCCTTCTCACCGACACTGTCCAGGATCGGCTCCACGTCCAGATCGGACAGATGCAGCGTGAACACCGGGTCCAGATCATGACCGTCGCTGCGCAGCTCTCCGGGGAACTCCGCCTGAAGCTCCTGCATCCGCCTGACCACGATCCGGTCCTCCTGACCGGTACGCGAGCGGATCGACCCGTGGTTCAGCGCGTTCAGCCGCGGTCCGGTCAGCCGGGCAAGAGCCGGCACCTCGGGTGCGAGATAGGCGAGCAGCATCGTCTTGACGAAGCGTTCGTCGGCCTTGTACTTGGTGTCCTCGGCGGACCCGTACTTCTGTAACAGGTGGTTCTTCACCTTGCCGTGGAAGCGTGTCGCCGCCTCGGCCTCGCTGCGCAGCCGGTCGGTGAACGCCTCACCCATCCCCTCGGCCAGCACGTCCCACAGGTCGCCCAGTGGGATCAGCTCGCCGACCTTCATGTCCTCGCGCCGTTGATAGAGCATCTGTTGGAGCAGCTTGAGACCCGTGCGTTCGCGCTGGAGTGCGCCGGAGAGGGCCACCAGGACGTTGAGGAGGACGGGTGAGACGGGGTAGAGCGCTTTGAAGTCCTTCCAGTCGGCGTGGGTGACGCCATTGGCGTCGAGGAGTACGTCACGTACCGACTGGTTCGAGGTCTCGATCCGGGCGAACGCCGCTTCGAGGGCGGCTTTCGCCGCATCGTCCTTGGGCTTGAGGACGCGCTCCTTGATGATCTCGGGAAGGTTGCGGTCCTCCAGACTGATCGGGTCGATGCGCCCTGCCAGGTACTTGACCTGCTGTTCGAGGTTCTTCGCCTCGGCGCCGACCGCGTCCGACCCGATCAGCTCGGACAGGTCGCGCTGGCGGGAGATGAAGGAGACGACAGGCAGCGCCCGTCCGCCCGTACCCGACTCGATCAGCTTGACCAGCTTGTTGACCTCGTCGTTGACGAAGGTCCGCTCGCGCAGGTGAGCCTGGAGCCAGAGGATCAGCTCGTCGAGGAACAGGATCAGACCGTCGTAGCCAAGGGATTTGGCGTGCCGGCTGATGATGTCCAGACCGTTCTCCAGCGGCAGGAAGGCGTTCTTCGCGCCCAGAGCGCCACGGGAGTACGAGGAGTACGGACCGGACAGCAGCGCGGACGCCAGCCATTCGCGGACCTTGGGTTCAGGGGAGACGGCCAGGGCCTGGTCGAGGAGAGCCGGTGTCCAGACCGCCGGGGCCTCCTTGACGTCGAGGTCGACCAGGTCGTCCTCGTCGTCGGCTGCCGGAGTCTGTTGTGCGGGCGCCGTCTCCTCTTTCGGCAGCGCGGGGTTGCCGAGCCAGCGGACGAACTGCTCGTCGTCGGCGAAGAACTCCCGCTGGCGCCGGGCATCGTCGAACATCGCGTCAGCCCGGTAGACCGGCGGCACCGGTGCGTCCGGGTGCAGTTGGCGGACTGTGCGGACATAGCCGCCGAGGATCGCTGAATCGAGATCGGTCGCGCCGACCAGGTGGAACGGCACCATCAGGAACTTCCGGTCCCGCAGCCACGCGTCATGATCCGCGATGATCGGCTGGAGCGTCGGTTTGGCGCGGGCGGCCGGGTCGTTCGAGAGGATCGCGTGCAGCACGGTCATGAAGTGGCTCTTGCCGGAGCCGAAGGAGCCGTGCAGATAGGCGGCGTCGGACGACCCTGCCCGGACGGACGCCTCGACGATCTTCAGCGCGCGGCGCAGCGCCTGTTCCAACTGAGGGGTGACTACGTACTCGTTGACACGCTTGGCGGTCTCGTCGAAACCGCCCGACAGCTCGATCTTGAACGACCCGGCACGGACCACCTCGGACAGGTCCAGTACGTCGCGGAGATAGAGTTCGCCGCTGCCGCTACTCATCGTCTTCCACCGTCTCCGTCGTGACCGTTGTCGTCTTCGCTGGTGTGGCTGCCGCCTTGCGCGCCCGGGTCTTCTTCACCGGGCGCCAGTCGCCGAGCGCGGCCGGGGTGAGCTGTGCGCTCGCCAACTCCCCGTCCAGGAAGCTCTGGAACTCCTCGGCGGCCGACTCCTCACCCCACTCCTCGTCGACCTCTCCGAACCACTGGCGCAGCCAGGGCATGAGCTCCGCGATCCCGGCGAGCAGCGGTACGAGCCGTTCGGTCGGCCAGTCCTGCTGCTTGCGACGCTCGCTGACGATGTTCAGCAGAGCGCTCGCCTGATCACGCTGGTCCCAGCCCGCCCAGCCGAGGAGGAGGGTCGGGTCGGAGTCGGGGTTCGCGTCCGGGTAGGAGACGAAACGCTCCTTGGGTACGTCGAGTTTTCCGCGGTTCGACCAGAAGGACTGCTTGGTGAAGTCGGCGGAGGTGTACTTCGGCGGCACGGGGATGTTGAGCCGCTCCCCGGTACGGTCCTCCTCACGCTGCCGCTCCCAGACGTCCTCCCACTGCGCCCGCTTGCGCAGGCCGGTGTCCTTGTACCGGTACGCGGCGAGGTACGGGACGTGCTCGGCGTCCACCACGTCGGTCAGGACCTGGGCGAGGGAGAGATTCGGTTTGCCGAGGTGGAGGGCGTAGAGGTGGGCCGTGTTCAGGATGGCTTTCGCATCGGGCAACTTTTCGAGTTCGTCGGCGAGTTGAGCGATCGTGAGGGTGCGGGGCTGCTCGAAGTCGTTGAGGACGTGGAACCAGAGTGACTTGTCCTCACAGCGGTCGAGCAACCAGGTGCGGAGCGCGGCCTTTTCGCGTTTTTCCCAGGGGTCGGTGGCCCAGCGTCGCTTGCACTCGGGGCGCTCGATGAGGGCGAGGTCGCGGCGGGTGGAGATGGTATCTATTCGGGCCTGGACTATGGCCTGGTACCAGTCTGGCCAGTGGGCTGGAATCTCGGTGACGGGGGTGGATCGGTGCCGCTCGAACCAGGCGGTCTTCAACTCTCCGGCGGCCTGCTTGCGCGCGAGGACGATCTCGAACGCGCGCTCCCCGAGCTTGACTTGGGGGATGGTGGTGGAGGGGGCGGTGAGGCGGGCCTTCTCGACGTGGGTGAGGAGGCCGTAGGAGTGGTAGACCTCCCAGTCGAGCTCCTCTTGGAACGCGATCATGCGCTGTCGGGTAAGGGTCCAGGCGTCGTGGGCGGCGTCGAGACGGGCGCGGGTGGGCGGCTCGTCGGCGGCGCAGATGGCGGAGGGGGCGTAGGTGGCGAGCTCCTGGGCGAGGGCGTCGAGGGAGCGGCCGAGCTCAGCAGGCAGCACCGGCGGGAGGGGGAGTCTCTCAACTTTCCCAGCGGTAAATTGATACCGTTCCTCCCACGGCTCATCCTGAATCCCTCTTCCTATGCCTCCCCCTGCTTTCGGCTGACTCACTTTCTTGAGCCAGAAACACGCGGTAGAGCTATTCAAAATCCCAAGAAGCGGGAAGTGCTTTTCAATGTCGGCGGATTTTAGTTTAATCACAGGCGCCGACCGATTGAATAGCTTACCCCCTCTGTCTAGAGCGCAATGGAAATGTGTAGAAATGTCGGAGAAGGTGAGTGACAGTGGAGATTTCAACTTACTTGAGTAATTCTCCATGTGTTCATACCAGGGGCGCCCCTTGTCTGATAAGGTTTTCCCGAAGGTTGTCCTGCCCTTAAGTCTAGTTCTATATATCCAGAGGGGTCTGGTTGGCAGCCAATGCCCCTTGTTAACTGGTGTCTTTTGTGCACTATCGGCGTATGGGACCCTGATCAAGGTCGGCGAGATTGCTAGGAAATCGCGAACAAACTCTCCGGTTACGAGCGTCTTTACGTACTGCTGCTCGCCTAGTCGTTGAGCTGTCTGCGGGTCGGGCAGGATCCATGCAGCTTCTTCCCCTGCATCCGTTGTGCGGCCAATTGCGTCGGTTTGAATCTTTAGATCTTCCTTTATCGTGTTTAATCGTGCGACGAGATCGGCGGCGCCGCCGCCAGCCAATGACCAGGGATGGTCAGCCAGGCGCGACCGGGGGAAGTCCTCTACGCTGATCCACGGGGACTCGCTGCTGAGGTCGCCAATCTGCGCCTTGATGGCACTCCAGACGAAACCTTCGGCCGCATCGTCAGGTTGGCCCGGCTCATCTTGAATCCCGAGAGCTACTCGTGTCGAGTCCCCCTGGTGCGCAATTCGATTGCGACCGATTAGAATAACTGTTGGTGTTCCGTGTCCAGGGATATGGGCACCTGCAGTGTCGATCACATGGGTCAAGTCGACAGTCTGGTGGAACCAAGGGATCAGTTTCTTTCCGAAGTCACGCTTCATGAATCCATTTGCAGTGATCTGCCCGGTGAATCCAGCGTGTCGATCTGATCCGCTTGATCGAGTTGCCAATTGAAAAATTCGCTGGGCGAATGGCACGGAGAGGTGGTAGCTGCCGGAACATGTTTCGTAGGCAGCGCGGTAGTTTTCGTTTTCCTGCTCATCTTCGACGGGGATGTACGGCGGGTTACCGACAACCACGTGGTACGTGTCCCGAGTCAGCAGGTCGCATCGTTGCGCGTAGTCCTCGATGTCCTCGGTCCGGTAGTGGAAGACCTCCTGGGAGGAGAACAGGTCCTCGCTCTCCCGCTTCGGTGCCCCGCGACCGTGCAGTAGCGAGTCCCCTACCGCGATGTTGATCGGGAACTCTCGCAGTGCATCCAGCAGCCGCCTTTCCGGCGCTTCTTCCGCTGCCTTCAGCACCGCCACCAGCAGCCGGAACCGTGCGATCGCCACCGCGAACGGGTTCTTGTCGCAGCCGTGGACCGAAGCCAGCGCGCGCCGGATCAGCGTCCACTCGTCCGCTATCTTGTCCGCGTCCCGCCACTTCTCCAGTAGCCGCTCGAACATCCCCAGCAGGAAGTGCCCCGACCCGCACGCCGGGTCGATCGTCCGCAGCCCCGCCGGGAGTTCGCGTATCTCGCCGTGCCCGTCGCGTATCTCGACGACCGGCACAAGTCCGAACTCCGCCACCGCCGGTTCCAGCGTCAGATCGAGGATGAACTCCTCCACGAACACCGGGGTTTGGAGGAGCGCATACGTCTTGCGGGCGTGTTCGCTCAAGTCCTGATACAGGTCGCCCAGGAAACGAGTGTCCAAGTCCTCATCCACGAACTTGTGGACGATCTCACCGTCCGCCCCGACCCGCCGCCAGAACTTCAACAGCCCCGTCGCCGCCTCGTACGACGGCTCGATCTCCCACATCGGGTTGTGCGCCCGGTCGAAGAGGCCCGCGACCGTCGGGTTGGTCCCGGCCAGGTGGTCGAAGGCCGCGGTGATCCAGTCGCGGTCGTTCTTCTCTGGGTTCGCGGCGAAGAACGCTGCGTCGTGGTCCTCCGCGTCCTTGAGACGTTCGCCGATGCCTGCTAACCAAGGCCGGGCGATGAGGCCGTTGTCCTCGCAGAAGCGTACGAAGACGCAGCCGAGTACCCACGCCGCCGCGACCTGCGTGACCCGCTCGTCCCGCCACGCCTCGTACGTCGCCGCCGTACGCCCTGCGCCGTACGCCCTCCCGTACTCGGCGCCCAACTGCTCCCGGTACTCCTCCACCGACTCGCTGCGTGCCCGTAAGTCGTCCTCCAGGACCGCGACCTGCTTGCGGAGGTCCTTCAGTAATCCGTCCTTGCCACTGCCGCGTGCACCCACTGTGCTTATCCCCCTTGATATGCAGCCAAGTTCTTCAGGAAGTCCTCGGTCAGCACCACGCGTTCCGCGTCGCCGCCGGTCACCTCCACCGTGCGTCCGTCCAACTCCGGTGCGCCGTGCGCGTTTTGCGTGGGGGTGAGCAGCCACAGTCCGTGGGGTCGGCCGCCCGGTTTGCGGGCCTCCCGTTGGAGGCCCACCAGTAGTTCGTGGCCGCCGGCGGAGTAGTAGTGACTGAGCAGTCCGGACGTATGGATGAACACAATCGTCCCCGGCTCTCGCCCAGCCGCTTCCTCCAGCCGCTCCGCGACCCTGGGCCATACCCGCACCACGAACGACCGCAGTCCGCCCGGCAGTTCACCGCTCCTCGTGTACCGGGTGTCCGCGCCCAGCACCTTGGACCAGTCCGTACCGTGCTCGCCGGCCAGCGCCCGGAACTCCTTCAGGAAGACCCGCGCCAGATTCACCGAAAGCACCGGGAACGCACTCGCGATCGCCTCTGACACCGATCCGTTCTCGCTCCGCATCCGCTTGACCGCGACGTTCAGAGCGAGGAAACCGCCCTCCCGCACTGCGGAGTTGAGCTTCTCCGCGAGCAGAACCCCCGGCTCCCGTCCCGCCCCCGCCCTCGCAGCCTGAGCCCGGGCGGTCGCCGTCACCGTTCCTGTGGAGGACGAGTACAGCCAGCTGCTGCCGCTGCCCACCGGCGCGACCGGAATCGGCGGCTTGAAACGCTGCTCGGCCGTCTCGTACGCCAGCGGGAAGCCGGCCTTCTGCAGCGCGTCCTCGACCTCGACATACGTGGGCTTGCCCAGAGCCATCTCGGGGAAGCGCGAACGCAGCCGGGCCAGCAGCCCGTCCAGGCTGATGCCGACCTCGCGGCGTACTCCGGCCGCGGCCTGCGAGATCTGCAAGGCCCGCCACAGCTCCAGTGACCTGGGGTACACCTCAAGGCGCGGTGAGGCGGCCGCCTCCGCCGACGTCGCCGCCGCGAGGGTGACCAGCCGAGCGTCGGGCAGCGGGTCCATGCCCTCGGGTGTACTCACGGCACGCAGGTCACGCAGGGCCGCACTCCGGTCGGGAAGGGGATCGGTGGCGACGATCCTCGCGGCCGCGTCGCCCAACGCCATGGCGTACGCGGCGAGTTCATCCGACGTCGGGTCGTCGGAGCCGTCCAGCGACTCCAGGGCCACCATCAGCCGCCCGCGGCGCCGAAACTGTGCGAGTCGGGGCTCGTGCTCCTCGTCGCGGCCGGTGAGCAGCGTCTCGGCGGTGACCGCCGCCCGTACGACGGCGAGCGCGGCGGCCTCCGTACCCTCGTTCGTCTCGCTCTCCGAACCGTGGCCGGCGGCGAGCACCCGGGCCAACTCGCGGGCGGTCATCACACGCCCGGCGTCTCGAACCGCGTCGACCAGTTCACCGCACAGGATGTCCATCCAGCCAGCCCCGGCCCAGTCACCGATGGCTGAGCCGAGGTGCCTGGAGACCGTGTACTCGGAGGCTTTGACCGTTGCCGCGACCTGTCGGTTGGTCGGCCAGGCACCGATTTCCGAGTTGCCGTCGAGCCCGAGCCAGGCAGCGACGACTTGCGGCCGCTTGTTGTCCTTGCGGCCTGCCGGGTCCGGATTGAGGAGGGCCGCGAGCCGCTCCACGTTCTGCCGGGCCTCGTGCTGCGCGCTGAGCTTGTCGTCGGTGACCGGCCCGACAGCCTCGACCGGCTTTACCGGGACGGCAAGCGTGGCCTTGGGCTTCTTCGGGCGGAGCGCCATCGTCCACTGTCGGTGGCGCCGGTTGAGCTCCTTCTTCACGACCGCGCCGATTCCGCGCTTGTTACGGAATCGGGGCAGCGGTACGTCGAGCAGCTCGCCGACCGTCACCGCGCCGAGTTCCTCGGCCACCGCCGCCGCCCGCTCGGTCAGTCCCGCGTCCCTGAGCGTGGTGGAGAGCTTCGCCTTGTCCGCGTACACGTCGCGGATGTCGTCCTCGGACAACCCGTCAGGCAGCCCGCCGACGCCGAGGAGCGTCACCGTGTCCGTCGTCGGAGGAGGCTGGGTCCGATCGGCGGCGGTGAAGATCGCCCGCCAGGCGTCCCGCATCTGCCGCAGGGTCTCGAATCGGCGGTTGACGTCCCGGTGCAGGGCCCGCTCGAAGAACGTCTCGAGTCCCGGACGCAGTACGACTATGAAGGTGTCGGAGGCGAGAAGCGGCGTTTCGTCCTTCATGGCGGTCAGTGGATCGTCGGTGCCATTGCCCCAGGTCGGACGCTCGGCGGCGGCCATTTCATGGAGCACGACGGCGGCTGCGTACCGCTCCGCGTAGTCGTCGTACCCAGGTCGCCGTGCGTCACCCAGGAACGGGTCGAGGTAGCCGCGGGTGCCCGCCTTGATGTCCCGGTCGGAGACGGCAGCCAGAGAGAAGTCGAACAGCATCAGTTGCTGCTCGCCGTCGTCCCTGACCTTGATCCCGAGGTTGTCGGGCTTCAAGTCGCGGTGGCGCATGCCTCTGGCTGCCAAGTCGTCCAGCGCCGTGAAGAAGTCCTCGCCGAAGGACGCCAACTCCTCGTAGCCCAGCGGTCCGTGGCTGCGCAGCCGTCGGCCCAGCGTCTCGGGGCCCGCGTACTCCAGGGCCAGTACGCTCCGGCCGGCGAGGGTGCGCGGACCCTCGTACAGTTTGACGATGCGGCCGCTGCTGACCTGCTTCAGGGCTGACGCCTCGGAGTCCAGACGCTCGTTCTTCTCCGCGTCCAGCGCGACTTTGAGGACCCGTTCCTCGTCCTTCCTGCGCCCGCGTTCGTCTTCGCTGACACGGGTCACATAGAGGGCGCGAGCGGTCGCGCCCGTGCCGAGCACCCGCTCCACCGTCCAGTTGCCGTCGACGGCCTGCCCGGGGGTGGCGTCGAGAGGATCGGCCTCTACGGCGATGGCCTGGGCGGCATTGGTCTGCTCGGCTTCGTCGAGCCGGGAGAGGAAGGCGTCGGCGGAGTCAAGGCGGTCGTCGACCGATGCTCGGGTGGCGGCGTACACCAGCTCGTCGAGACCGGAGTCGACGGCGTCACTGACCGCGTACATGTGTAGTCCGCCGTCCGCCTGAAGTCGTTCCTTCAGGGCGGTACGGGTTTCCGCGGGCGGCATCCCCGTCAGGATGTGGTGGGCGACGGCTCCGAGGCCGAAGACGTCCAGGTCCACCGGGTCGGGGAAGTCGGCGTCGGTCTCGGGCGCGAGGTAGCACTGGGCCGCGTCCTCGATGTGCTCTCCGGTGAAGGAGGACTCGCCGAGCGAGCGCAACGAGGTGGTGTCGAAGTCGCGGGCGGAGGCCTGCCAGTCGATGATCCGCAGGACCGGGTTGCTGCCGTTGTCCCGCGCGCTGACGTAGATCGAGCGGGCGGCCAGAGCGCGGTGGTAGAGCGATCGGCGGTGGGCGTAGCGGACGGCTTCGGCGAGTTGGCGGACCATGTCGCGGCGTATCGCGTCGGTCAGCTTCGGGCCGTGCACGGCAAGGTAGTTGTCCAGGCGCAGATCGCTCTCGCGGTGCCGGAAGAGGATGGCCGGACCGCCCTGGTGCTGGCGGAGGGCGACGGCCTGGGCTATGCCGCGGTGGGTGATGCCCTGGAGTACCTGGTACTCGCGTTCCGCGGCTCGGGAAGCGGAACGACGCTGATCCTCGCTGGCTAACTGTTCGACGAGATAGACCCGGACCCGGCCCTCCTCGTGGATCATCTCCTTGCGCTCCGCGAGCCGGTCCTCCCAGGTGGGGCCCGCGTCCAGAGGGCGGGAGGAGAGCTTCCAGCCGTCTCCGAAGTCGAGGTGGGCGGTGGAGGCCCGTACGCCGATCTTCTTCATCAGGGCGGGCAGGTGGCGGGCGAAGTTCTCGGTGATCCGCCAGTTCTCCCGTTCCGGCGGGAGGCTCAGGAAGTCGTCCCAGATGCCGGGCAGTCCCGTCGTGGAGCCATCGCGCCCGTACACGTGAGTGCGCTGCACCGTGTCCAGCTCGCTGTCGAGCAGGGGATCGGAGAGGAAGACGGCCGGATCGATGCGCGGAATCCGTTCCCCCGGGCAGATCTCGCGGGCGGCTTCCTGGAGGCGGGACTTGAGTTCCTTGGACTTCAGGTCGGTGAGGTGCAGCGGATTGCGGATCGTGCGGATCCGGCCGTCGGGTGCGTGGAAGCTCCAGGTGTCACCGCTGTTGACGACACGGCCCGGATGCCCCTTCAGCTCGACCAGGTACAGGCCGCGGGGTACGGCGATGAAGAGATCGCACTCGTTGATACGGCCGCTCATGGCGGTGAAGGAGAAGGTCGCACAGCCGTAGTGCGGGGCCGTGACGGGCATCCGCTGCTTGATGTGATCGAGGGCCGTCTGCTCCCAGGGGAACGGTGACGGCTGCGTCTGATACCAGCGTTTCACCTGAGGTGGACCGGGCCTGGGAGTCGCCTGGCCGACTGATGCCGCCGCCACCGTTCACCGCACCTTTCATCTGCCCGATCCACGCGTCTGTCGATGTGATCCGTGGGGAGCATGATGAGATGCGGTGAATCGCGGCCTGGTCATATCGTCAGACAAGCGAATGGGTCATTTTGTCAGGTGGGCGGCGCCGTGCGGTCTAGTGATTCGGCCATTCTGTGGCTGGTATGCCATACGTGATGGCGTATCCATCTACGATCAAGTGGCTTTTGAATAGGTGTAGTTGGGGGAGATGGGCATGGCTGGGACGGCGCGGCGACGAACTGTGTTCTTCTTCGAGATCGTAGAAGCCAAGGACGGCCAGCCCCGCATGGAGCCCCAACCATGGAGAGAGTTCCTCGACCGCGTCGCTGTCTCGGAGCCGCACGAGCGGATCGTGCGCAGCGCGGACGATCAGTTGGTCGGCATCGTGGACCCTGCCACCGTGGCTGACCATTTACAGCTCGCCAAGATCACCGGTGAGGTGCCGCACCAACTCGACCACAACAACGGCACCATCGAAGCCCTGCAACTCGCGGCCGGCACGGACGTCGTCCACGTAACCACCCTGTGCTTCCTGCCGTTCGGGAACATCATCGGGGCCCTGCACGGCGGTTTCTCCGCCCCACGGGTGAGCGCGATCACCAAGTGGCTGAACGGGATCGGACTTCCGTGCGGCGAGGTCGTACTCAAGCCGGTCATTCACGCGCGGGCTCGTGAGAAGCTCAACCGCATCGAGGCGGTGTCGGAGTTCACAGTGCAGCTCGAAGGTGCCCCGGCGGACACGGTCAGTGCCTTGAGCGCGCGAGGTGACCTCGCGGACTCGTTGCGGAGCTTCGGGCAGCGTCATCCCGACACCTCCATCACGCTCTCGCTGAAGGTTCCCAGGCGCGGGGGACGGCTGAGCAAACTCCGCAGGAACCGTGCCGCCACCCAACTGCGCAGCGATGTACTGCAGTTCATTCCCGACCTCGATGAGTGGATGGACGAGTCGGGTGTGGTGCGCTCGGTCAGCGGCCAGGTCGCCATCCGGGACCCACACCGACAATCCCTGGAGTACGAGTCGCTCGACTTCCTGGCACACCGCATCACGGCGCAGTGCGATGTGCCGATCGCGTTCACCGACGGCAGGTCTGTCGATCTGCACTACGCCGTCGACGCGATCTTCGCCGCGGCCCGTACGCATGAACGTGCGCTCCAGGAAGCCTGTCAGTAGGGCCGCTAACCTGAGCAGCAGCGCAGGAGTTGGGGGCTGACGTGCTGGATTGGCTGTGGCGGCGATGGGTGGGGCGGCCGACGGTGGACTGGGTCCTCGTGCTGTCGGTCACCGGCGTGCATGCAGCGGTTGTGCAGATCGCGGGTGGCGGGGATGTGCTGGCCTGGCCCGACAGGGAACAGAGGATCGCTGCCTACACCGCGACGGCGACCGTCGCCGCCGTCGTCGGCAGCTTCATCACCGCGGCCGTCACCCTGTACGCCGCATCCACCGGGCAACGTATGCGCACGCTGCGCACGCATCCGGTACAGGGGCCGCAGTTCCGCCGGAACTGGATGAGCATCCTCAGTGCGACGCTGGTGATCTCAGGGCTGTGCCTGCTGGCCATCATCCTCGACACGACGCAGCGGGACCCGGGCGGGGCACACTGGTTGGCCGAAGTGGCCATAGCCCTGGGGGTGGCGCGGGCGACCCGACTGGTGTGGCTGTTCGGCAGAGTCATCGCGGGGGGCGATATCGATCTCGCGGATGTCACGCTCACTCCGTCGGGGCCGGCCCCGACATCGCCGCCGGTGTCGGTGCGGCGGCCGGGAGTGTGAGAGGTGTAGGGGCGGAGCCTCTGCGCATCCGGAAGGGGAATCCGCTGTGTACCGCTTTGGAGCCGGTCTCCTAGTTCTGACCTGGGAACACTGCCAAGATGAGCATGGATCGACAAGGGCCGCCAAGATCCTCAAAGGACTCATAATCCGTCGGCCGTGGGTTCGAGTCCCACCCGCCCCACCACGCACTCTTCGTGCAGAAACGATGCGACCTGCTGGGGGGCGGCCGCTTCATGGACCTCGACGATGAACGCTTCCGTCGTGTGCCGGGCTCAAGTGCAGGGGATACACGGACGGTTCACCGGACCGAGGACGCGCCTTCGAGATGGCCGGTGCGGCTGCGTCGCTTCGGCTATGTGTCGCCCCTGTGGACCAGTGCGCGGGAGCGTCTTGTACCGCCGTTCCCGGGGCCGCCGGTCCAGCTGTGGCGGCTGATCGGACTGCCGCCCGCTGTCGCGGAACGTCTCGCCGGGGCGACCGGCTGGCTGGGGCCGCTGCTGGTGGCCGCCTTCGCCGGGGTGATCCGCTTCTGGCGGCTCGGCCGGCCGCATGCCCTGCTCTTCGACGAGACGTACTACGCCAAGGACGCCTGGTCGCAGCTGCGGCTCGGCTACGAAGGGGTGTGGCCCGACCGCAAGATCGCCGACCCGCAGGTGCTGGCCGATCCACAGGTCATCCCGCTGTCGGAGACGGGCGCGTTCGTCGCCCATCCGCCGATGGGCAAGTGGGTCATCGCGGCCGGTGAATGGGCATTCGGCCTCGACCCGTTCGGCTGGCGCTTCGCCACGGCCGTGCTCGGCACGCTGTCGGTGCTGATGCTGTGCCGGATCGGCCGACGCCTGTTCCGCTCCACCTACTTGGGGTGCCTGGCCGGGCTGCTGATGGCGGTGGACGGACTGCACTACGTCCTCAGCCGTACCGCGCTGCTCGACCTCATCGTGATGTTCTTCGTGCTGGCCGCCTTCGGCTGTCTGCTGCTCGACCGGGACCGGGCACGCGCCCGGCTGGCCGACCGGGGAAGCATGGGGTGGCGGCCCTGGCGCTGGGCGGCGGGGGGCTGTCTGGGGCTTGCGGCGGCGACCAAATGGAACGGCTGGTACTTCCTGGTCGCCTTCACGGCGCTGGCCCTGCTCTGGGACGTCGGCTCCCGCCGCGTCGCCGGAGCCCGGCACCCCGTCCGGGCGGTGCTGCGCAAGGACCTGGCCCCCTCGCTGGCATCCCTCGTACCGGCCGCTCTGGCCGCCTATCTCCTCACCTGGACCGGATGGTTCGCCTCCGACCAGGGGTACGGTCGTCACTGGGCGGACGGCCGCGGCGGCCCGTGGGCGTGGATCCCCGCACCCCTGCGCAGCTTCTGGCACTACCAACACCAGGTCTACGAGTTCAACGTCGGCCTGGACGCCTGGCACCGGTACAAGTCGAACCCGTGGAGCTGGCCGGTCCTCGGACGCCCCGTGCCCGTGGACTTCCACTCCTCGGCGCAGGGCCAGGACGGCTGCCGGGCGGCCGCCGGCTGTGCCCGGGAGATCATCGCGCTGGGGACGCCGCTGCTGTGGTGGACGGCCTGTTGCGCCCTCGTCTATGTGCTGTACCGGTGGGCGCTACGACGGGACTGGCGGGCCGGCGCGATCCTGTGCGCGGTGGCGGCGGGATGGCTGCCCTGGTTCCTCTACCAGGACCGCACCACCTTCTCCTTCTACGCGATCGTCTTCCTGCCCTACCTGTGCCTGGCCGTGGCCATGATGGCGGGCGCCATGGCCGGACCGCCCGGGGCCGGCCGACGACGCCGTGTCCGGGGCGCGGTGAGCGTCGGCGCACTCACCCTGCTGATCGTGTGGAACTTCATCTACTTCTTCGCCATTTACGCCGGCGTGAGCATTCCCTACGACTCGTGGCAGGCCCGTATGTGGCTCGGCTCGTGGGTGTAGAGCACCGGACGCAGGCTCCGTCGTCGGCCATGTCCATGGCACATTTACACTTGCGCCTGCGCGTCGGTCCCGTCCCTGCGGGAGGGCGACGCGGTCTCTGGGGGGACCGGCGGGAGTGATCCCGATGTGGTCCGGTGGTGAGCGTGAGGGGGAGTATCAGCATGGCCAGACAGCCGTCCGACGAGTCGCCCATATCTGACGACGAGTGGGAAAAGTTCCTCAAGGATGCGGAGCGGGAGACCCCGGACGCGGCGCCCAAGGAGCCGTCCGCCCGGGCGCGTATGGTCACCGCGCGGCTGCGGGAGCAGGAGGCGCGGGGAGAGGCGCCCGCAGGGTGGCGCACCGGGCCCGCCCGGCCGGAGGTGCGTACCGCTCGGCGCCGGCGGATGTGGGCGGTCATCGGAGTCCCTGTCGCGGTCGTGGTCGCGCTGGTCGCGGTGAGGCCGTCGCTGCTGCCCGGGAACCCCTTCGGATCCGGCGCCCCGGCCGACTCCGCCGCCTCCCCGCTGCCCGCCGAAACCGGCCGCCCTACCGCGGCGCCCTCCGCCATGGCCCCGGACACCCCCACCCTCGCCGACCCGTTCGCCGGCTCACCGGCCAAGCAGTACGCCGACGGCGCGGCCGGGATCCTTGCGCCAAGGGCCACCGCGGTCGGCAAGTTCTCGAAGGACCAGGTCGCGCAAGCCCTCCAGCAGACACGGGAGTTGCTGGTCGACGCCAACCTCGACCCGGCCACGCTGCGCGGCGGGCGTCCCGAGACCGCGCTCGGTGTGCTCGACACCCGGCAGCCGGAGCTGGTCGAGCTGCTGAACACCTCGCTGCGCAAGCCCGACAAGAACCACGACCCGCTGACGATGTTCAGCCGCTTCGACCCCACCGAGGTACGGCTGGTCGGTGACGTGGTCAAAACCCGCGGGCGGATGACCTTCGCGGGCGGCAAGGAGGGCTCGGTGGTCGTGCACGCCGACTACACCTTCGTCTACCCGCTGGTGAAGGCGGCGGACGGCGCGACCGAGGTGGCCCGTACCGTCGTACGACGCCTGCTCGACGTCCAGCTCCTCGACCCGAGCCGCTATCAGGTCACCCCGGGGAAGCTCAGCGTGCAGAGCTACGACCAGGAGATCGGCAACTCCGCCTGCGACCTCTACGACGGCTTCCTCCACCCCGACTTCGACTCGGACGCCCCCGTGGGCCCCTCGCCCTCCGGATCGGCCGTCGACCCCTACGACCGCAGCCGCACCCCGGACCCGAACCGCGAGGAGTCCTGCGGAACCGTCACCCGCACCTGAGCACCTTCGCGAGGGGCGCGGCGGGCGGCGCGATCACAGCGGCGCCTGCCACGTCACCGTCGTTCCCGTGCCGTCGCCGTTGTCCGTCGTGCCGTCGTCGTACACCGTCAGCCGCACGCCGGGGCGGTTGCCCTCGGGGAGGGTGGTTGTGGCGTCGATGGTGATGTCGATGCGGGAGACGTGGGGGCGGTGGGAGGCGGTGGTGAGGGCTCGGCGGAGGGCGGTGAGGAGGTGGGTGGCCGTGTTGTTCGGGATGAGGTTGTCCACGGGGCCGGTGAAGTGGGTGGACGGCTGGAATCCGAGCAGGGCGGCGGCGCCCGCCGCTTCGCGAAGTACCTTGCCGCGGAAGGTGGTTGGCGCCTCGGCGGGCGGCTGCTGGAGCGCGAAGATCGTCGTACGGACCTCCTGGATCGTCGACTGGAGTTCGTCGACCGCCCGGCCGAGGGTCTCCTGGACGTCCTCCGCCCCGCCGCGGCGCCGGGTGGACTCCAGCATCAGGCCGGTGGCGAACAGCCGTTGGACGACGAGGTCGTGCAGGTCGCGGGCGATGCGGTCGCGGTCCTCGTAGACCGCGAGGCGTTCGCGGCGGTGCCGGGTGTCGGCGAGGACGAGGGCGAGGGCGGCCTGGGAGGCGAACTGCGTGGCGAGGAGCCGCTCGACGGCCGTGTACGGGCGGTCGCCGCGGCGGCGGGGCAGGGCGAGGGTGCCGATCAGACGGCCGTCGGCCTGGAGCGGCAGCATCATGCTGGGGCCGAACCGGTGCCGTACATGCGTCGTCATGCGCGGGTCGGACGCCGAGTCCTCGACGAACACCGGCTCCCCGCCCAGGAGTTGTTCCAGGACCGGGCTGCCGGGCTCGATGGTCGTGCCGACGATGTCGCCGGGATCCTCGTACGTCGACGCCGTCACGATCTCCATGCCGCCCTCTGCGGTCGGCTGGAGGATGACGCCCGCTACGGCGTCGGCGAGGAGACGGGCCCGTTCGGCGACCGTCATCAGCGCGTCGGCGGCGGTCTCCCCGCTGAGCAGCGCGGTCGTGACGGCGCCGGCGCCGTCGATCCAGCGCTCGCGCTGCCGTGCCGTCTCGTACAGCCGGGCGTTGCCGATCGCGATACCGGCCTGCACGGCGAGGACCCGCAGCAGCTGCTCGTCCTCGCGGGTGAACGGGTTGCCGTCGCGCTTCTGGGCGAGGTGGAGGTTCCCGAACTCCTCGTCCTGCACACGGACCGGCACCCTGACCGTGTCGGACGGATGGGGACCGTCGCCCCCGTCCTGCACGGGCACCAGTGCCGCGAACCGGGCGCCGGTGAGTTCGGCGGCACAGTCCACTATGTGCTGGAGCGTGGTGCGCAGTTCGAGGTCGGTGCCGACACCGAGGACGGCTTCGAGGAGCGCCGGCAGGGAGTCCTCGGGCACGGTCAGTTCGTCGACGTGTCGAGCGCCAGCGGCTCGATCTTGCCCTCCAGCATGTAGCCGAGACCCTGTACGGCACATACGTCGGGCCGTTCCGCGATGTGCACCGGCATACCGGTGAACTGCCGCAGCATCTGGTCGAGTCCGGGCAGCAGCGCGCTTCCGCCGACCATCGTGATCCCGCGGTCGGCGAGGTCGGCCACCAGGTCGGGCGGGCAGTCCCGCAGCACCTTGCCGATGCCGTCGAGCACGGCCGTCAGCGGGGTCGTGATGCATTCGCGTACGGCGGCGGTGTCGACCTGTACAGAACGGGCCAGACCGGTGGCGACGTCACGTCCGTGGATCTCGGTGGAGGTGGGCCCGTGGGGCGTGAGCCCGTTGCCGGAGAGGGCGAGTTGCAGCGGCCGTACGGACTGGCTCGGCAGCATCAGTTCGTGCTCGTGCCGCAGGTGCTGCACGATTGCGTGGTCGACCGCCTCGCCGCCCACGGAGATCCGCTCGGCGGTCACGATCGAACCCAGCGAGAGTACGGCGATCTGCGTGGCCGCCGCCCCGCACACCAGCACCATCGTGGCCTCCGGCTGCTCGACGGGCAGCCCGCAGCCGACGGCCGCGGCGATCAGCGTGTCCACCAGCTCGACCCGCCGGGCACCCAGCCCGACCAGCGTCTCGATCGTCGCCCGCTGGGCCAGCGGGTCCGCGTCGTGCGGAGTGCAGGCGGCGGCACGCAGTATCGGCTTGCGGCGCAGCGAACGGCGGATCTTGTCACCGAGCAGATGCCGCAGCATCCGCTGCGCCATCTCGATGTCGACGACGCTGCCGCCTGACACGGGTCGCACGACCCGGATGTAGTGCGGCGTACGGCCCGTCATCTTCTCCGCGAACTCCCCGACCGCGATCAGCGCCCCGGTCTTGGTGTTCACGGCCGCCGCCGACGGCTGGTCGACGACGAGCCCGGCGCCCTTCACATAGACCCGGGTCCGTGCCGCCCCCAGGTCGACGGCGAGATGGCAGCGGCGCAACTGCCCCAGACTTTCGGTCACGGCAGATCCTCCCGAGTGCAGACCGTGGCGGCCGCCGGGTGGGGTGGCCGGGCCTCGTTTCGCGGGCCGCCGGACGGCGAACCTCTCCCTGGCATCGTGCGGGGGCGGAGGTGGGGGGCGCCTGTTGTGGGGGGCCGGGCGGGGTGCGGCTGGACGGGTGATTTCTGACGGTTGTGCGGCGCGTCGCCTCCCTCGGACGGGAAGCGGCGCCATCATCCGGGCCTTCAGGAACGCCCGGTGTCCGTAACACCTCGGATCACGCCCAGCTCTACCAAGTCCTGAGGCCGGATCCGGAGTTGGTCCGCCGTCGCCTCGACCTCGGCCGGCGGGCGCTTCAGGATCGCCGCCGCGAGCTCCGGTGCGATCACCGAGAAGTAACTGTCCGGCGTGGCCCAGGTGTTGCCGGGCGCCGCCAGCGCCAGCGCGCCGCCCGAGCCGCCCTCGCCGATGAGGAGGCTGGTGATCGGCGTCCGTGCGGCCGCCACCGCGGCGAACAGATCCGCGACGGCGCCGCCCACGCCCTGCCGCTCCGCCTCCGCGTCGTTCGCCGCACCGGGGGTGTCGACGAGGGTCAGCACGGGGATGCCGAGCCGGTCGGCGAGACGGATCAGCCGGGCGGCCGTACGGTAACCGGCCGGCCGCGTCGCCGTCCCGGCCTGCGCCGCATACGCGACCGTACGCCCGTCATGCTCGCCGAACCCGCAGAGCATCCCCGCGTCGGTGCCACCGCAACGGTCGCCGGCGAGGGCGACTCGGTGGGTGAAATAGGCGTCCAAGTAGGCCTTGGCGCGGGGGCGTTGAGGGGAACGGGCGCGCTGGACGGCGTTCCAGCCCGTGGGCGGGAGGGGTGGGGTGTCGGTGAGGGAGGGGGGTTGTGGGGTGCGGCTGGTGTGGGGGGTTTGGTGTGTGCTGCCGTCCGTGGCCCCGACCTCCGCCGCGCCCGGTGCCCGTGGCACCGGCGCCGCCTGTGTCGACGATCCCGTCAGCAGCCTCAGCCATCGTCCCAGTGTCTTCCGCAGTTCCTCCGGTCGTACGACCGTGTCCGCCGCGCCCGCTGCCACCTGCGCCTCTGCCGTGTACGCGGCGGGGTCGGCGTTCGGTGGGCGGACGCGGGAGCCGGCGAAGCCGACCTGGGCGCCGGGCAGGGCGAGGATGATGTCGGCGCCCGCGCCGAGGGTGGCCCAGCCGCCGCCGGTCGTCGGGTCGCGGAGCACGGCGATCTGGGGCAGGCCCGCCTCGCGGGTGAGGACGGACTGCCGGGCCACGCGCTGGAGTTGGGTGAGTGCGAGCATGCCCTCCTGCATCCGGCTGCCGCCGGTGGCGACGAGCGGGACGACCGGGAGGCGGTGGGCGCGGGCGTGTGCGTACGCCGCCTCCAGCCGGTCGCCGGTGCGCTCGCCCAACGAGCCGCCCAGGAAGCCGAACTCGAAGGCGAGCAGGGCCGCGCGCG
Source organism: Streptomyces sp. NPDC051963 (assembly GCF_044593495.1). NCBI lineage: Bacteria > Bacillati > Actinomycetota > Actinomycetes > Kitasatosporales > Streptomycetaceae > Streptomyces > Streptomyces sp. NPDC051963. The sequence goes on from NZ_JBIUCC010000002.1 coordinate 449,307, forward strand.
TGCCCTCGACGTGTGCCGTGCCGCAGACGACGGACTCCTGCTCGCCGGTGCGTTCGGCGGCGCGGGCGCGCGAGGCGTCGTAGCCGTGCCAGGAGAGCGGGCCGTCGGGCCCGGACTCCCTTGCAGGGGGCGGGAGTTCGGTGAAGTCGTCGGTGACGAGGGCGATCGTCTCGCGTGCGGAGAGACCGTCAGCCACGAGGCAGCGCCCGCTTCATGATCTTCCCCATGTCGTTGCGGGGGAGGGCGTCGAGGTGGTGGACGACGCGCGGCCGCTTGTGCGGGGCGAGGCGGCGGGCCACGTGGTCGGCCAACTCCTCGATGGCGGGCGGGGATTGGGGGTCCGCCGGAACGATCCAGGCGACGATCCGCTCGCCGAGGTCGGCGTCGGGCTCACCGGTGACCGCGGCCTCCCGCACGCCGTGGTGCTCCAGCAGTGCGTTCTCGATCTCGCCCGCCCCGATCTTGTAACCCCCGCTCTTGATCAGGTCGGTGGCCTTGCGGCCGACGATCCGGACATAGCCGTCGGGGTCCCGCACCGCCATGTCGCCGGTGCGGAACCAGCCGTCGGCCGTGAAGGCGGCGGCCGTCGCGTCCGGCCGGTTGAGGTACTCGGTGAACAGGTTCGGCCCGCGCACCTGGATCTCGCCCACCGTCTCGCCGTCGTACGACGTGATCGGCGCCCCGTCCTCCTCGACGAGCCGCAGCTCGACACCGGGCAGCGGTACGCCCACCGTCCCCGCCCGCGGCTCCCCGTCGGCCCGCACGCTGGTGTTCATCAGCGTCTCCGTCATGCCGTACCGCTCGATCACCCGGCGTCCCGTCGCCGCCGCGATCCGCTCGTGGTCGTGCACGGGCAGCGCGGCCGACCCGGAGACGAGCAGCCGGGCACGGGCGAGGGCCTTCGCCAACTCCGGGTCGTCGGGGAGGGTTTGGGCGATGCGGTGGTACATCGTCGGTACGCCGAACAGCATGGTCGCGCCGTCGTTCAGCTCGCGTGTCACACCGTCCGTGGTGAAGCGGCCGAGATGGCGCACGGATCCGCCGCGGCGCAGCGGGCCGAGGATGCCCAGGACGAGACCGTGCACGTGGAACAGGGGGAGACCGTGGACCAGTACGTCGTCGCCGGTCCACTGCCAGGCGTCGGCGAGCGCGTCCAGGGTGGTGGCGATCGCGCGGCGCGGGAGGACGGCGCCCTTGGGCGGGCCGGTGGTGCCGGAGGTGTAGACGACGAGGGCCGCGTCCTCCGGGGAGACCGAGGGGGCGGGGGTGGGGGCGGGGGTGCCGGTGGCTTGCGTCGCCTGTACGTCGATGCGCGGCAAGTCGCCCAGCGGGGAGGGGAGTTCGGTGCCCGGGGCGGTCAGTACGGCCGACGGGGCGCTGTCGGCCAGGATGTGCCCGAGCTCCTTCTCGCCCGACTTCGGGTTCAGTGGTACGACGGCCACCCCGGCCTCCAGCGCCGCCACCACGGCGACGGCCGTCTCCAGCGCCGGGGTAGCCCACACGGCCACCCGTCCCGCGCCCCGGATTCTCCCGGCCGTCACGCCCGCCGCGGCGGCGAGCTGCCCGTAGGTCAGGGAGCGGTCGCCGAACCGCAGCGCGGGCCGGTCGGTCGGGCCCTCGGTCAGAGCGGAGAAGAGAGAGGACACGCGTCGTACTCCTGTCTGTTGTGTCACTGAGCCGGCGGGTACGGGACCTACCGGGACCTATCGGGACCTACCCCCAGCCGGGCACGACCAGCACCAGCCACACCACCGCCGGTACCGTCGCCACCACGATCCCTCCGTACACCATCAGCTGCCTAAAGAATCGCTCGCGGTCCACGTCGGGCGCGGCGGCCAGCACCAGCGCGCCGTTCGTCGAGAACGGGCTGACGTCCACGACCGTCGCCGACACCGCGAACGCCGCCACCATCCCGACCGCCCCGATCTCCCCCTCCGCCAGGAACGGCACCGCGAGCGGAATCAGCGCGCCCATGATCCCCACGGACGAGGCGAACGCCGAGACGATCGCGCCGATGTAGCACAGCAGCACGGCGGACAGCAGCGGGACGCCGATGTCGCTGACGCCCTCGCCGGCCCAGGTGATCGTGCCCATCTCCTGGAGCACGCCGACGTAGGTGAGGACACCGCAGATCACCAGGACCGTGGGCCAAGCGATCTGCCCGACCGCCTTCTTGCTGTCCTCCGGCCAGGCGGCGCTGAGGACCACGGCGAGGGTGATCGCGGTCAGACCCGCGTCGAGATCGAAGGCGAGCACGGCGACGACGAGGGCGACCAGGGCGACGAGGGTGGTGATCCGGGCGGGGGTGAGGCGGACGTCGTCGGGGGCGTCGGGGCGGGTGACCACGGCGGTTGTGGTGGGGGCGGGGGAGGTGCCCGTACCTTCGGGCGCCGGGCCCTGCTTCCCCGTACCGCTGCTGCTGCTGCCGGTGCCGCTGCCCTCGGGGCCATCCGCATCGGCCCCGGTCTCCAACGGCACCGCGCCCTGCGCCCACAGCTTCAGCCCGCCGAAGAGGACGAACACCACGGCCGCGATGGCGAGGTTGACGAAGAGCGAGGCGAGGAAGAGGGCGAGTTCGTTGCCGGGGAGCTTCTCGCGCTCCACGATCCCGTTGACGATAGAACCGTAGATGCTGATCGGCGAGAAGCCGCCGGCCTGGGCGCCGTGCACCACCATCGCGCCCATCAGCAGTGGGCTGATCCCGTAGCGGGAGGCGAAGCTCAGCGCGATGGGCGCGACGATCGCGACCGCGGCCGGACTGACCGCGCCGATCGCGGTGAGCGCCCCGGTGATCGCGAACATCACCCAGGGGATCAGCGCCACCCGCCCCCGTACGAGCCGGATGGCCGCATGCACCAGCCAGTCGGTGGTGCCGTTGGCCCGCGCGATCGCGAACAGATACGTCACGCCGACGAGGACGACGAACAGGTCCCCGGGGAAGCCGGCGAAGATGCCGTCCGCGTCGAGGTCGGCGACGAGCTCGCCCACCACGAAGGCGGCGGCGAAGGCGAGCGCGCCCATGTTGATGGAACGCGTGGTGGCGATGACGAACACCACGACGAGCACGAGGATCGAGATGAGCTCGGAGGACATACGGGCTCCCGTCTTTGGGTCCCGGAGCGGTGGGGGTGGGGCTGGTTGGGGTGAGTGGTGGGGCTGATTGGGGGAGTGGTGGGGCTGGGCTGGGACGAGTGGTCGGCCTGGCCGGGATGAGTGGTCGAGTGGCTGAGCCACTTGGCCTCTGTTGGCTCGATAGCGTGGGCCCGGTCGCCGGGCGCGTCAAGGGGTCTCGCGTAAATTGGCTGAGCCACTCTTCCACTCGACCATTGATCCACTGGGCCACTGATCCACTCGACCACCCGGTGTTACTCTCCCCAAGAGAGGGGGGACCCCGTGACCGATGCCCTGCGCCCCATGACCAAGCAGCGCCTCTACGAGCAGGTACTCGACCGCCTCCGTGACTACGTGACCGAGGGCGGCCTCAAGGCCGGCGACCGTCTCCCGCCCGAGCGCGACCTCGCCCAACGCCTGGGCGTCAGCCGGGCCTCGGTCAAGCAGGCCATCGTGGTCCTGGAGGTACAGGGCCTGGTGGAGGCGCGGCACGGGGGCGGCACGTACCTCGTCCGGGACAGCCTCGACGTCGAGCCCGTGGAGAAGCTGGTCGAGCGCCGACAGCGCCTCCCCGATGTCCTCGACGCCCGCGAGGCCCTGGAGACCAAACTCGCCGAACTGGCCGCAGAGCGCCGCACGGAGGAGGACCTGACGGCGATGCGTCAGGCGCTCGCCCACATGGCCGAGGAGATCGAGCAGGGCCGGCACGGCGTCGACGGCGACCGCCTGTTCCACGCGGCGGTCACCGCGGCCGCGCACAGCAGCATCCTCGCCGAGTTCATGCGCTCCATCTCCGACCAGATCGCCGAGAGCCGCACCGAGTCCCTCCGCCAGCCCGGCCGCCCCACCCGCTCGTACGCCCAGCACGAGGCCATCCTCGACGCGATCACCGACCGCCGCGCGGGAGCGGCCGCCGCGGCGATGCGGCGGCATGTCCGGACAGTGGCGAAGGTGCGGTTGCTGGACTGGGATCCGGGCGAGGGGGAGTAGCCGCGAGGCTCCAGCCCAGGCCGACTCGGCCCGCTGATCCCCCTACGCCCGACTAACGGCGCTCTCCGCACACAGCGTTCTCGATCATGGCGTACGTCGCCTTGTCCTGCTCCGCGGAGCGCTCCTGGTCGCCGAAGCGGGTGGTGAAGACGGCAGCGGCGGCGGAGACGTCGCCGTCCGGGGTGACGGCGGCCTCGGAGATGGTGCCGAAGGAGGTGCCGCCGTGGTACCAGACGCCCGCGTCGCAGCCCGCGACCGGCCGCCAGGCGATGCCGAGTCCGTAGCGGGCCTTGTCGCCGCCGGAGAAGTCGGGTGCGGGCACGGTGGTGCGCATCTGCTCCAGCTGCTCGGCCGGCAGCAACCTGCCGTCCATCAGGGCCCGGAGGAAGGTGTTCATGTCGGTGGTGGTGCTGACGATGCCGCCGTCCGCACCGCCGTCCACCTGGAGCGTGGTGTCGGTGAGGTCGTCGCGTCCGGGGAACTGGAGGTAGGCGGTGGCGGTGGGCAGTGGGATGTAGGCGGAGGTGCCCATGGTCAGGGTGTGGCGCAGACCGAGCGGCTCGATGATCCCCTCGTGGACCGCCTGCTCCCAGGGGCGTCCGGTGGCCCGCTCGACGATCATGCCGATCAGCACGTAGTTGGTGTTGGAGTACGCCCACCGGGTCTCGGACCCGGGATCCCCGGCGTCCGGCAGCCAGCCGGGAGCGCGCGTCATGGCCAACGCGACCTGTTCGGCGGGGGTGCGCGCCGTGAACCGTTTCGCGCGGTAGTTCTCGGGCGTCAGTTCCGCGGGGTCGCTGAACAGCACGTCCGTGTAGTTCGGCAGGCCGCTGGTGTGCTGGAGCAGATTGCGGACGGTGACACGGCTCCCGTCGTTGCCGTTGCCGGTCACCACCCCGGGCAGCCACTTCTCGACGGTGTCGTCGAGGCTCAACTCGCCCTCGGCCACCAGCTGGAGAGCGACCACGGCCACGAAGGTCTTGGTGTCGCTGCCGATCCGGTAGTACGCGTCGAACGGGACCCTCCCACCCTGTTCCAGATCCCGCACACCCGCCCTCGCCTCACGGTTCCGCCCGCCGGCGTCCCGCGCCTGCACGATCAGACCGGAGGCGCCGGTGTCCCGCACCGCAGCGGCATCCCGCTGCAACCGGCCGTCGATCGCCGGGCCGGCGTCGCCGCCCAGCGCCCAGGCCGCCGAGCCGAGCACGGCGGTGATTCCGACTGCTACGACACCGGCCACGGCCAGTGCCACCCTCGGCCGGGCCAGCCGGCCCAACTGTTTCCGCACGGTCATCAACACACCTGGGACGCTACGCAGCGCCAATCCGCAGGCCCATCCGGCAGCCCCGAACCTCGAAGCTGGGGGTAGCCCCACCCACCGCCCGGTCGACCGGCTGCCCTGTCCGTGAACCCGAATGGGTTATCGTGCGTCCTCGACCTCGACTGTTCGCGAACGGGAAGCAGAGAAGGGTGACTGTCTCGGTGTCCGATCTTGGACGGCTCGTCGCCGGCCGGTACCTGCTGGTGGAGCGGGTGGGCAGTGGCGGCATGGGCACCGTGTGGCGGGCCGAGGACAAGCTGCTCGGCCGCCATGTCGCCGTGAAGAAGCTGCACATTCCGCCGCACCTGCATGACGACGAGGTCCACACGCTCCACGAGCGCACCCGCCGTGAGGCCCGCAGCGCCGCCCGGATCACCCACCCCAACGTGATCGTGGTGCACGACGTCGTCGACGACGAGGGCCTGCCGTGCATCGTCATGGAGTACGTCCCTTCGGTCACGTTGAGTGACGTCATGAAGCGGATGGGCGCGCTGCCGCCCGAAGAAGCGGCCCGGATCGGGCTGGCCATGGCCGCGGCCCTGCGTGCCGCCCACGACGCCGGGGTCCTGCACCGGGACGTCAAACCCGCCAACGTGCTGCTCGGCAACGGCGGGCGGATCGTCCTCACCGACTTCGGGATCGCCATGGAGTCGGGAACGTCCTCACTGACCAAGCCCGGCGAGCTGATCGGCTCCATCCGCTATCTCTCGCCCGAACGTCTCCGGGGCGCCGAGCCCGGCCCCGCCAGTGACCTGTGGGCGCTGGGGGCGACGCTGTACCAGGCGGTCGAGGGGCGGCACCCGTTCGGCCGCGACACCCCGATCGAGACCGCGTACGCCATCGCAACGGATCCGTACGAGTCACCGCGCAACGCCCGGGACCTGGCCCCGGTGATCGAGGGTCTGCTCGTCAAGGAACCCGAGCAGCGCATGGACGTTCACGAGGTCGAACGCCGCCTGGGCGAGGTGACCGGCACACGCACCGCCCACCTCGATCCGCCCACGCGGTCGGACCGTGCCGGCACCCCCTCCGCTCCCGCCTCCCCTCCCGCACGAACGGGCAGCGCCAACCCTCGGCGCGCGGTGGTGCGGTCGGTCGTGGCCGTGGCCCTCGCCGCCGCCGTGACGGGCGGCGCGCTGTGGTGGGTCAAGGGCGGTGCCGATGAGCCGAGTTCCCGCCCGTCCGGGTCCAGTGCCTCCGCCTCCGCTTCTCCCGGCGCCGGCTCCACCCCGCCGCCCGTGCCCGCCGGATATCACCTCGAGAAGGCGGGCGACGGCTTCTCCGTGCCCGTACGGGACGGCTGGACCCGGCAGACGCTGGCCGGCGGCGAAGTCGTCTACATCGACCCGTCCGGCCTGGTGGGGCTCAGGGTCAACGTCGTCGAGTTCGCAGGCACCGATCCGCTGCGGCACTGGCGCGAGACGGAAGAGGAGCAGACCGCCCGCGACAACCCCGGCTATGAACGGGTGCGGATGGCCGAGACGACCTTCCGCGGACGACCCGCCGGGTACTGGGAGTTCACCTTCGACGGCAGAGCGCGGAAGTACCGGGCGGCGGAGTTGGCGTTCTCCAGCACCGAGGGCACCCAGTACGTGGTCTACCTCTCCGCGCCGAACGCGCAATGGCACAAGTACCGACCGGTCTTCGACACCGCCGCCAACGGAGTTCGCGTCAGCGACAACGGCTGACGGCACCGTCCCGCCTCCGCAATTTGGGCATGAACACGACATAAAAGTGTTACGCCGCTGAAGGGGCAGTGTCACAGCGGTCACCGAGGCTGGTGCATCGCACAACAATCGCACCACGCACAACACATCAGGTCCTCCCCCCACATCCGAACAGGATTGGACCCACATACATGCACACCCAACTGAGGCGCGCACCCGCGCCCCGGGACGCTGTGGCCTGCCCTCCGACGGAGGCGGCCGGACGTGTTCTCACGGTCGGTACCCCCGGCCCGAGGCGCGAACGGCTCACCCGCACCCTCGAATCGACCGGCTACGAAGTCGTCCACGCCCTGCCCGGTGACGTGAACCGGCAGGTCCGCCAGGCCCCGCCGGACGCGATCGTCGCGCTCGACGAGTACGCCCGGGGCGTCGACGTCGTCCGGGAGATCCGTACCGCCCCCGAGGGACAGACCGTCCCGCTGCTCATGGTCACCGACGGTAGCCGACCGGCCGCCGTGGCCGACCTGTTGACCCACGGCGCCGACGACTGCGTACCGGACGCCTCCGACCCGTTGGAACTGTCCGCGCGCATCACCGCCAAGCTCAACCGAGTCCCGGTACCCGTCGAACGGCTGGCCCTGGACCCGCGTACGGGCCTGTACTCCGCGCCCCACTTCCGCGCCGAACTCGACCGTGAACTCCGCCGCCCGGTCACCGGCCGGCGCGCCGGGGTCCTCGCCGTCGTCCAGGTCGCCGAAATGGCCACGCTGGAGGAGCGGTTCGGGCCGCGGGTCCGGCAGGAGGTGGCCGAGCGGCTCGCGCAGGTCGTCGAGCGGCTCGGCGGCGGCTGCGACCGGCTCGGCCGGGACGAGGACGGGCGGCTGCTGGTCCTGATGCCGGCCCTCGACGAGGAGACGGCCCGGCGCCGGCTGCACCAGTTCGCGACCACCGCGGCGGGCACCCGGTTCGTCGTGGCCGACGAGAACGTACGGCTGACCCCGGCCGTCGGCTGGGTCCCACTGGCCGATCAGGACGGCGAGGCAGGCCACGTCACGGCCCAGTCCGTCGCCGCGGTCGCCGAGGCGCTGCGCCACCGGGACCTGCGGCCCGTCCGCTACGAACCGTGGATGCGGGCCAGCACCCCGCACCGCCGTCGACGCCGCCCTCGTATACGGCCGTTGCTGCTCGCGACGTCCCCGCTGCTGGCCCTGCTGGTCGGCATCGGCGCCCCTTTCCTGCTCTACGAGCAGACGTACGACGTGCTCGGCTGGGACCTCGCCGGAGTCGTGTACTGGGTGGTGGTGGCCGGGCTGCTGCTGTCGGCGGCGCTGATCATCCTGGAGTGCCTCTTCTCGCTCGACGCGCCCGGACGGCCCGCCGAGCCCGGGCAGCCGTATCCGCCCGCGAGTGCCGTCATCGCCGCGTATCTGCCGAACGAGGCGGCGACGATCGTCGACACCGTCGGGTCGTTCCTGAGCCTCGACTACCCCGGCGACCTGGAGATCGTCCTCGCGTACAACACGCCGCATCCGCTGCCGGTCGAGGACACCCTGCGGGCCGTCGCCGCCCGTGACCCGCGCCTGGTCCTGCTCCAGGTGCCGGGCAGCACCTCCAAGGCGCAGAACATCAACGCCGCCGTCACCCACGTACGCGGCGAGTTCGTCGGGATCTTCGACGCCGACCACCATCCCGCGCCGGACGCCTTCCGGCACGCCTGGGACTGGCTGTCCAACGGCCACGACGTCGTGCAGGGCCACTGTGTGATCCGCAACGGCGACGGCTCCTGGGTGGCGCGGCAGGTGGCCGCCGAGTTCGAGGCGATCTACGCGGTCAGCCATCCCGGCCGGGCCCGGATGTACGGCTTCGGCATCTTCGGCGGCTCCAACGGCTTCTGGCGCACCGACGTCCTCGCCCGTACCCGCATGCACGGCTCGATGCTGACCGAGGACATCGATTCGACGCTACGCGCGTTGACCCAGGGCGCGCGGATCGCCGTGGACCGGACGCTGATCTCCCGGGAGTTGGCGCCGACGACCCTGCGTCCGCTGTGGAACCAGCGCTCGCGCTGGGCGCAGGGCTGGCTCCAGGTGTCGCTGCGCCACCTGTGGCGGGCGCTGCGCTCGGACGCCTTCACCGCCCGCCAGAAAACAGGCCTGTTCGTGCTGCTCGGCTGGCGCGAGGTGCAGCCCTGGCTGACCCTCCAGATCCCCGCGATCCTGCTGCACTCCGTGTGGCGTGCGGGCGGCGTGGACCGGATCGACTGGGCGGTACCCACCTGCCTGCTCGCCGCCGCGTTCACCATCTCGGCCGGCGCGGTGCAGGCGGCGTTCGCGTGGCGGCTCGCCGTGCCCGAACTGCACCGCCGCCGCGGCTGGTTCTGGCGCTACCTGCTGGTGTCCACCGTCTTCTACACCCACTTCAAGAACATGGTGGCCCGCGAGTCACACCTCAAGGAGCTGCTGGGCGACCGCCGTTGGCGGGTCACGCCGCGTGCGGTGGCGAAGGCGGTGGCGCGATGACGGTGACAGAAGCTCCGCCCGAGACACGACCCGTACCCACCCGAACCCGCAAGCGCACCCGCACCCAGGAACTCCAGGGCGTCCGGGGCCTCGCCGCCCTCAGCACCGTCGCCTTCCATGTCTGGCAGCAGTACTACGTCTACGACGCGGCAGGCGGCCATCCCCCTGTCGACAACCCCCACTTGGCCGCGCTGCTCTCCCTTGAGGTCATCGACCTCTTCTTCGTGATGTCGGCGTACCTGCTCACGCTCCCGTACGCACGCGCCGCGATCGACGGCGAGGGCAGCGTCCGCACGGGCCGGGACTTCCTGTTCCGGCGGGCGATCCGGATCCTGCCGGTGTACGTGACGGCGGTGCTGGTCGTCTGGGCGAGCCGCAATCCGACCCTACCCGGCGACTGGCGCGACCTGCTCGAACACCTCACGTTCACGCACATCTTCGACCGCGAGCGGATCTTCTACACCCTGGGCCCGACCTGGTCCCTGTCCCTGGAGATCAGCTTCTACCTGGTCCTGATCGCCGTAGGCCCGCTCGCGATCCGCGCCTGCCACCGCCTGACCACCCGCCGGGCCCGCATCACGGCCTGCGCGGCGGGCTGCGCTGCCCTGTACACCTTCCCGTTGGTGTGGATCTCCCTGGCCCACTACGTCCTCGGCATCCCGCACACCGACTGGCCCGTCTACTTCGGCCCGCAGGCCCGCTTCGGCGGCTTCGCGGCCGGCATGGGCCTCGCGGTGCTGCTGGTCGCCGCGGAGGACCGCGGACGGCTGGGCGTGCGCACGGCGACGGCACTGACGGCGACCGCGGCAACCGGCCTGTACGCCCTGTCGTACATCGCCCACGCCACCGGCCCCGAGGGCTTCTGGCGCACGTACTACCACCCGCTGGCGGCCCTGCTCTGGTTCGCGCTGCTGTACGCCATCCTCCACAACAGCGTGCAACCACGCTGGCAGGGCGCCCTACGGGCCCGCTGGCTCACCGCCGTCGGGCTGATCAGCTACAGCCTGTACATCTGGCACGAGCCGGTCATGCTCTTCCTCTACGACACCGGCCTGCTCCCCTCCGAACACTCGAAGTCGGGCTTCCCCCTGGCCGTCGTGATCGTCACGATCATGGCCTTGCTCACGGCGACGGTGAGCTACTGGGCGGTGGAGTACCCGGGCAGCTTGCTGGCCAGGGCACGGGACCGGCGGGGGCGCTCGCGGGACTTCTACGGCTCCTGAACCGGAATCGCTGACCGCTGACCGCTCCGCGACCGGGATCACGTCCGTGAAATGGATTGTCCCGGCCGCGGGGCGCGAGGTTAGCCTGCGGGCGAGCCGAGCCGCAGAGAATTGGAGTCCCGCCGTGCCCCGAGTCGCCCTCGTCACCTACGACCCCCGACCGGAGCCCAGCAAGGACGCCGACCTCCCCGTACTGCTGCGGGCGCTGCGCGAGGCAGGGGCAGAGGCGGACGCCGTGCACTGGGACGACCCCGACGCCGACTGGGCCGCCTACGACCTCGCCGTCCTCCGCTCGACCTGGGACTACAGCTGGCGGGCGGACGAATTCCTGGCGTGGGCGCAGAAGTGCGCGGCCCTCACGCGGCTGGCGAATCCGGTCGAGATCGTGCGGTGGAACACCGACAAGCGGTACCTAGGGGACCTCGCGGCGGCCGGAGTGCCCGTCGTGCCGACGAGGTATCTCGCCCCCGGAGACACGGCCGACCTCCCGACCGACCACGAGTACGTCATCAAGCCCACCTCCGGCGCGGGCGCCCGCTACGCCGCCCGTTACACGCCCGACGACCACGACACGGCCCTACGTCACCTTGCGCGGATGCACGCCGAGGACCTCACGGCGATGGTGCAGCCGTACCTGACCGGCATAGACGTCAGCGGCGAGCGCGCCCTCCAGTTCTTCGGCGGCCACTTCCTCCACGCCAGCCGCAAGGGCGCGGTCCTGTCCCCCGGCACCGCGTACGACTCCACCAAGGTCGCCCACCCCGACCTCGAGCCCTGGACCCCGACCCCGACCGAACTCTCCGTCGCCGAACGAGCGTTGACCGCCGTACCGGAGCCGGCCGAGTTGCTGTACGCACGCGTGGACCTGGTCGACGGCCCCGACGGCGAACCATGCGTGATGGAACTGGAGCTGGTCGAGCCGAATCTGTTCCTGTTCCTGCATCCGGGGTCGGTGGCGGGTGTGGTCGAGGCGGTTCTGGCTGCGGCCGCTGGAAGCGGCCCTTCTGCTCGCGAGTGAGTCGTCCCGCGTGACCTCCACTGAGGTCCACCTGTGGACCGTCTCCGCAGGTGACAGACACGGCAACCCGAGGTCGAGCACCGACCCAAGGGAGATGTCGTTGTGCCGGGCGAACTGGATCAGCCGGGTGCCGTCCACGAACCAGCGCAGACGGAGAAGCGCCGCTGGACGCCTGCATTCCTGTCCAGCGGCACCTCTCGTACAGTCGCCCGCGGCCCTACCAGGTACCGGGTTCTGCGTACCAGGAACCTCGCGGACCGTCGGATCCGCCGTCCTCCCGGCTGCGGAAGAAGATCGCCCTCGTCGAGCCGTTCGCATAGTTGTACATGACGGCGATATCCTCCCGCCCATCGCCATCAGTTTCTCCGGACAGCGGCTGGCCGGAATTGCCGAGGTGCCAACTGCCCGCACTGCTACGCCAACTGCTCAGCGGGTCTCCGAACCCGCCGTCCGCCTTGGCCGGGAACGTGCGCAGGCCGGTGACACCCCCGTCCTCGCCGTACATCGCGGTGGCGTCAGCGCGACCGTCGCCGTTGTAGTCACCGCTGGTCAGCTCCACACGCTCGAACGCCCAGTTGCCCGGCTCAACGTTCCACGACCTGAACGGGTTGCCAATCGCACCGTCCGTCGTCGCGAGGAACGTCATGAGGGCGACGGCTCCGGTGCTGTAGCCGTAGAAGCCGATCAGATCGTCCTTGCCGTCTCCGTTGGTGTCACCGATCGCGTACTTGGCGCTCCCGTAGTGCCAGGAGCCGGCGTTGCTCGTCCACACATTCACCGGAGCGTTGAACGTGCCATCGGCCTTGGAAAGGAACCTGTGCGCGCTCGTCGTACCGTTTCCTTCGTCGTAGAAGGCGATGAGGTCGGCCCGCTTGTCGCCGTTGATGTCGCCGGCGAGCAGGGTCGTCTTGTCCCAGTCCCAGCTTCCTTTGGGGATCGTCAGCGCCTTGGTCTCCATGAAGGTGCCTTCGGCCGTGGCGAGGAAGGACCACACAGTGATGCTTCCGTCGGCGTTGCCGTAAAAGCCCGCCACATCCGCGCGGCCGTCACCATTGAAGTCACCCGCGGCCCACTTGCTGCGGGTGTAGTCGTATCCGGCCCGGGTGCTTGCCCACGCCGGTTCCTCGTCCGGAGCATTGAATCCGCCGGCCGCGGTGCCGGTCAGGACGTGTATCCGGGTGGACGCGTTCTCGTAGTTGTAGACCGTGATGAGGTCGGTGCGGCCGTCGCCGTTGACATCACCGGACAGGTCGGTGCGCAGGTGTGCGGTCCGGTCGTCAGCCTTGTGCCCGCCTGCGACTCCGCTTGTGCGGTTCCACCGGATGTAGCCGCCTTCGAAGTCCGTGCGGACCCCACCGGCCACCTCGTACTCGACCGAGGTGGGGAAGCCCAGCCAGCCGTCCTCCGCTCGGAGTTCCTCCCACTTCTTCTGAACGGAGCCGAGTACCGGCCAGGCGCCGGTGGCGCTGCTGTAGAACATGGACGCCGTGTAGTCGTCCTCACCGGGTTCGCGGAACCGCTGGTAGGCACCGGCCTTCGGGGATGTCGTCTTCTGGTCCGTCATAGGGAAGCCCATGAATACCGGGCCGCCGAGCTCCCGGTACTTGGCGTAGATGCGGCCAGTGATCGCGAAGGCTCCGATATCGGGCTCCCAGTAGACGGCTCCGGCCTTGCCCGCTTTGCGGAAGGTGGTGACGCGACCGGAACCATTGCCGGCGCGACGCATGTCCGAGGTCGGATAGCCCAGGTAGCCCGCCTCGCGCTCCAGCTCACCCCACTTGGTCCAGATGGCGCCGCTCACCGACCACGCGCCCGTGTCCGGGCTCCAGTAGATGGACCGGTTGATGGCCGTGGCCCCGGGGCTACGGAAGTGGACGTACCGCCCGGTCTTGTCGGGTGGCGTCATGATGTCGGTGTCGGGGTAACCGAAGTCCGACGGCCCTCCAAGCGCCTTGTACTTCGCGAGAATCGGGCCGCACAGCGTGTGCTCGCCGGTGGCCGAGGACTTGAAGTTCTGGCACTCGGCCCAAGGGGTGCCGCCGGTGACGAGGGGACGGGCCGCGCCGAAGGCGGAGCCGTCGGAGAGCGCCCTGCCTGGGAACTCGACGGAACTGCCCTGGCCGTCCCGTGCCCATAGGTCGACGAAGCCGTCGCCCTCGAAGTCACCGTTGGTCGACAGGTGCGGGTACGTGGCGGCGGTGAAGCCGATCCCGATCGACGTCTCGCGAGGGCCGGGCTCGCCGTAGACGGTGAGATCGGCGGCAGTGGTGTCACCTGCGACCGGGTTGGGACGGCTGGTGTACTGATGGATCTTGCCGGTCTTGGTGTCCCGAGCCCAGAGCTCCGGCAGGCCGTCCTTGTTGAGGTCGCCGGGGGCCATCAGGGTCAAGTTCTGCCAGTCGGCGTTGCCGAGAGAGACCGGTGGAACGTCGTCCAGGAACCCCGCCGCCTCTCTGCTCCCGAAGTACAGCCACAGTTCCCCTGCGGACTTCACCAGGAGGTCGGGAGCGTCCGAGCCAGTGATCTTGCCGTCCGGGTCGTCGTCATTGAAGCTGCCGACGGCGACGATCTGGTCCGCATTGCGCCAGTGGTTGGCGTCATCCACGATGACCGTCAATTCGCGTTGGGCGTCGTCCTCGCCGCCCAACTGACCGTTGCCACGGTTCTCGTAGACCCAGAGTTCTTTGAGGGTGGGATCCTCCATGCCTGGCCGTAGAGCGACGAGGTCCTCGTAGGCGTCCTCGTCCCAACTGCCCCAGTGCGTCGTGACAGCCTCGCCGAACGACGTGTCGTCCGCCTGCTGGCCGACGCCGAACTTGCCGTTGGCCTGCCCCGGGTGCATCCAGAGAGCACCGTCCCCCGGGTCGACCGACCACATGTCTGTCGTGTCGTCACCGTTGAGGTCACGCGGCTTGTCCCGCTCGGCCTTGCCTACCGGGTAGAAGAGGTACTCCCTGAGATCCGACCGGTTCGAGGCGGCATCAAGGCTCCGCACGTACATGTACTGCGGTCCGGCACTGAGCGGCTTGTGGATCACGGGCTCCGAAGGTCCGCCGGGCTTGGTGGCCTTGACGGTCCTGACCTTGGTGTCCGAGTCCGTCCACCATTCGTAGCTGATGACGTCGGCGACACCACGGGCAGTGAATATGAACGTGCCATTGGTGCGGGCGAGATTGCCGTTCTCCTCCTCCGGGAACTCCTTCGAGGACACCCCGGGCAGCTTGGACGGACGCGTCTTGTCATATGTGAACTTGCAGGTACCGGCCCAGTCACTGCTGCTTGGGGTGCTGTCGGTTCCCCTGACCCGCCATACGTAGTCCCCGGTGGACAGGGACTGTCCATCGATCCGCACGCCGGCGACCGACCCGCGGCTTGCCTTCTTCTTGAGCGGGATCCACCTTTCCGCGCCCTGCTTCTTGTACTGGAACTCGGCCGTCAGGCTGTTGTCCTCGGCGTCGTTCACCTTCGCTCGCAGCGTTACGTAGTCCGTGGTGCCGAACGTGCCACCTGTGCACGGCACGGACGGGTCGGTCGACCGGCCGGTGGGCGTGTTGGGCTTGGTGTTGTAGCGCGTCGACACCCGGACGGAGGCCGGATCGAACTTCCGGTACGAGACATCGATGGAGTTGCTCTTCGAGGACAGGACAAAGGCCCAGTTGCCCCAGTGGCTCTTGGCGGCCTTGCTGATGGCCGAGGTGACGTCGAACTCCACCAGTCCGGCGCTGTCCGCCGGGCAGTTGCGGCCGCCGAACGACTCGCCGGAGGAGTCGACGAGGTCGCCCCACGACGGCTGATTGTTCCAACTGATGTTGGTGGGGAGGGATTTGCCGATCGTACGTACCTGAATGTCACCGGACTTGCAGGACCAGGAACCGGCGTATGTCTGCTTGATCCGCAGTGTCGACTCAAGGATCTGCTTGTTCCAGACCCTGGACGTGGGGATCCGGAAGTAGGTGTTGGCGCGGATCGTGCCGCCCCTCAGGTCGTCGTTCGCATAGCCGACGCGGGCATCGTCCGACAGCGTCCCACCGTTCCAGTACACGGTGTTCTCCGAGCCGGGATAGGCCGTGTGCTTGTATGCGATGGACCAGGCGTTCTTCCAGGAGTCCTTGGCCCAGGCGGGGTCGATGACGACGGGGTAGACGGTCGCGGGGTCGGCGAGCATCTCCAGGTCGGGCTTCAGGGTCAGCGTACGGCCGGTCAGGCTCACGTCCAGATCGGACTGGAGGGAGCTGTCGGCGGCGCCGTCCAGCACATCGCCCAGTGGCCGCAGGCTTCGGCTCTCGGAACCGTCGGCTGTGCGGGAGGCGGCCGTGGACGCACGCGATTCGGTTCCGGCCGAGTCCCACATCCGTGGCTTCGGCGCGGAGAAGATCGGGGTGCCGGTCGGATCGAGGGCGCTGAGTTCTCCGGTCGGTTCCGCCGTGACGTCCAGTCCCTTGCCGGTCAGACCGAAGTCGATCTCGGCGAGCGCCGGGTTCCTGGCTGCCTCGGCGTTCTTGACGACCAGGGCGTGAGAGAACGCGTCCACCGCGGCGGTGACCGTCAGATCGATACCTGGGAGGACCTCGGAGTACGTCGCCGTGTCTCCGGCGAGCGTCGGGCGGGGGAGGCGGCCAGGCCAGGAGAGAACGATCTCGCGGCCGTCCTTGGCCATGGTGGCGAGAGGGCCGTCACCACCGTTGGAGAAGGAGAGCGTGGTTCCTGTCGCCTTGGGAGAGAGCCGGCCGTTGTCGTGTACGGCCAGTGAGGTGTCGACGGGGACGAGTTCGCCCCGCTGCCGGACACGTGTGGGCAGAAGCGAGCGCTCGACGGTGAGAGTGCCGTCCGGGTTGGCGAAGACTTCTTCGGTCTCGGTTCGCTCGGAGATGATTTCGACGCGCTCTCCCGTGGCAGCCGCCTTTCCACGGGCGACCATTCCTTCCTCGTTCTGTCTCTCTTTCAGTGATGGCGCAGAATGGGCTTGTTCGGCTGTTTTTGACGCTGCCGAAGCGTGGGTGAGCGAAAGTGGCGCAAGTCCTGCGTAAATTGCCGCTACGGCAATGAAGGACACCGTTCTCCGCAAGGTTATTCCTGGATATTTCATCCTTGCATTCAAGGTATTCTCCCCGTATCCCGATCAATTTCCTCAGGTGTTTTCCAGAGGGTTTCTGCCTCCTGGACGGCGTAGCTCAGCGGTCTTCAGAGCGTGCCTCAGTCGATTTCTAGCAGGAGTCGCATAGGTCGCGCGAGCGTTCATACGTCTCCAACGACTCGCCCCTGATTGCCACTTGAGGTTGGCTATCCTCCTATTTGCTCCGGCGAGGGCGCGTCGGGTGATTTGTCTGCACTTTGCGCATCCGGGGTGCCCAAAAAGTTATGTGCATGCTGTGTAGATCCGGTGTACGGTCCGAAGTCGACCAAGCTTTTTCTGCTGTGCGGGGGAGTTTTCTGCATGCGCATACGGGGTGGGCGGACTCATGTCCGCAAACAGGTGCGGAGGGCGCTGAGATGGTCGCTTCCTTCGCTTGCCATGACCTTGCTGGTAACGGGACTTCCTGCTCTTCCGGCAGCTGCAGCGGCCGCCGGCGGAAAGCTTCCCGAATCGCAGCAGCTGACGAACGTCCCAGGTGAGCCGGCCAAGCTCTCGGATGGCGGCGGGAGCAGGGAATCCGCCTCACTGAGTTCCATGCGGAAGCATTCCTGGAAGGGGAGCCCGGCCATTTCCTGGCCCAAGGGTGAAACCGCTTCCGTGACACTTCCGCCTGCCCCGGCCGCGCCGAAGAATGCCACCTCGGCCCGCGGCAAGACCGGACCTCGGGTCAAGGCGGGCTCCCTCCCGGTTCGCCTGGCGGCCGGATCGGGCGGCAAGCCCTCGGACATCAAGGTCAGGGCCAAAGTCCAGGTGGAGGATCGTTCCACCGCGACGAAGGCGGGCATCGACGGTCTGCTCCTGAAGGTCGAGCGGACCGACACCGCCGGCCCGGGCACCAGCGTCGCCACCTCCCTCAGCGTCGACCTCGACTACCGCGGCTTCCGCAATGCCTACGGCGGCAACTGGGGCTCCCGGCTGAACTTCGTGGCCCTTCCCGAGTGCGTGCTGACCACCCCCGGGAAGCCGGAGTGCCAGAAGCGGACCCCGGTGCCCACCCGCAACAACGCGGCCACTGGCACCCTGACCGCCACCATCCAGCCGGCACCCCGTACCGCTACCGCCACATCCCAAGCTGTAGTCCTCGCCGCGACCGCCGGCGCTCAGGGCACCAACGGCGACTACCGTGCCACTTCCCTCACCCCGTCCGGCTCCTGGCAGGGCGGCGGAGCCTCCGGTGACTTCTCCTGGTCGTACCCCATGGAGATTCCCGCCTCTCTCGGTGGCCCCGGCCCTTCGCTCGGCCTCAGCTACTCCTCGGCGAGCGTGGACGGCCGGACTTCCGCGACCTCCCAGCAGCCCTCTTGGGTCGGTGACGGCTGGGACCTCAGCTCCAACTTCATCGAGCGCACGTACGTCCCGTGTGCGGAAGATCGCAAAAAAGCCGGCTACAACAACCCGAAGAACCCCACCGGCGACCTCTGCCAGGGCCCGCCCATGGTCACGCTCTCCCTGAACGGCTCCTCCACCCAGCTCGTCCTGGACGACAAGGACAAGAAGACGTGGCGGCCCGCCTCGGACGACGGCTCCCGCGTGGAACTCAAGACCGGCGCCACCGGCAACCTCGACAACGAGAGCGAGTACTGGGTCGTCACCGACACCAAGGGCGTGCAGTACCACTTCGGCCTCAACCGCCTCCCCGGCTGGGATGGCGCCAACGATGCCAAGAAGACGGAGACCAACTCCACCTGGACCGTGCCGGTCTACGGAAACCACGCCGACGAAGACTGCCACAAGGCCGCCTACGCCGACTCCGTCTGCGACCAGGCTTGGCGCTGGAACCTCGACTACGTCGTTGATCCGCGCGGCAACGCGATGACGTACTGGTACGCCAAGGAGCGCAACAAGTACGGCTCCAACGTCAAGGAGGACGGAAAGTCCACCAGCCGCGGCTACGACCGGGGCGGTTGGCTGAAGCAGATCTCCTATGGCCTTCGCTCCGACGACCTCTTCGCCCCCGCTCCCGCCCAGGTCACCTTCACCGTCGCCGAACGCTGCCTCAAGACCACGAGCTTCGACTGCGCGGAGGACAAACTCGCCGACGGAGCCAAGCCGGAAATCGCCCGCAACTGGCCGGACGTACCGGCCGACCAGCTCTGCGCGGCGGCCAATGAGTGCAAGGACCGCTACGCCCCCACCTTCTTCTCCCGCAAGATGCTGGAGTCGGTCAGCACCTGGGTCCTCAAGGCCGGCAAGCCCGAGCCCGTCGACACCTGGACCCTGAAGCAGGACTTCCTCCGCGCCGGTGACGGTGGAGTCAACGGCGAGTACCCGCTCTGGCTCTCCCAGATCCAGCACACCGGAAAGAACGGCAAGGCCATCTCCCTGCCGGCAGTCACCTTCCAGGGCAAGCAGCTGCCCAACCGGGTCGACAACAACACCGACGGCAATCCGCCGTATCTGCGCTGGCGCGTCGAGGCGGTCAAGACGGAGACGGGCGCCCGGATCCTCGTGGAGTACGCCGAGCCCGAGTGCAGCGCCAAGGAACCGAAGAAACTCCCCTCTGCGCCTGAGTCCAACACGCTGCGCTGCTACCCCGTCGTCCTGGAGACCCCGGATCCCACCGATCCGACCGGGATGAAGAAGGTCTACAGCACCGACTATTTCCACAAGCACCGCGTGGATCAGATCCGCGAGGAGGACGCCAAGAACATCTCTCCGACCAAGGAGACGACGTACGAGTACGTCGGTAAGCCCGCCTGGGCGTACGACGACGAGAGCGAGAACGTCAGCGAGAAGGTCCGCACCTGGTCGCAGTGGCGCGGCTACGAGCGCGTCCGCACGCTGGTCGGCGCAGCGCCGGACAAGCGCTCCCTGGTCGAGAACCTCTACTTCCGCGGCCTGGACGGCGACAAGCAGCCCTCCGAGCCCGGCGGCAAGCGGTCCGCGAAGATCAAGGACAGCGAGAACAAGGAGGTCGTCGACCACGAGGAGTTCGCCGGCCAGGTCCGCGAGACCCTCTACTACAACGGCGAAGGCGGTGCCCTGGAGTCCGCCACCCTCTACACCCCGTGGCGGCACGGTCCGACAGCCACCCGAAAGCGTGAAGGCGAAGGGGCCTCGCCCCTGGAAGCCTGGGTGTTCGGGACCACCGAAGTCGCCTCCCGCACCGTGCTGTCGGGTGACCGGGGCCAGCGCCGCACCAAGGTGGAGCACAAGTTCGACGACCGCGGCCGACTGTTGCACACCACCGACCACGGTGACGTAAGCAAGACGGCCGACGACTCGTGCATTCGCTACGAGTACGTGGAGGACACCAAGCAGTGGCTCCTCGCCCTCCAGACCCGGGTCGAGACCACCGCCAAGGCCTGTGACGCCACGACCGTCAAGCGCCCGGACGACGTCATCTCCGACAAGCGGGTGCACTACGA
The DNA here is from genome assembly GCF_044593495.1 of Streptomyces sp. NPDC051963. NCBI lineage: Bacteria > Bacillati > Actinomycetota > Actinomycetes > Kitasatosporales > Streptomycetaceae > Streptomyces > Streptomyces sp. NPDC051963. The sequence continues at coordinate 469,658 of NZ_JBIUCC010000002.1, forward strand.
CGCCAAGGGCAACGTCGACAAGGCCGAATCCCTCTCCTCGTACGCCGACGGCAAGCCCGTCTACTCCCTGACCGGTACCACGACCGTCGACGCCTACGGCCGTCCCATCTCCACCACCGACATCTACGGCAACACGACGAAGACCAAGTACGACCCGCCCTCCGATTCCGTGGCCACCAAGGTCGTCACGACCAACGCCCTCGGCCACACCAACACCATCGAACTGGACCCCGGCCGCGGCCTGGCGCTCGCCCAGGAGGACGCGAACAAGCGCCGCGAGGTCATGGAGTACGACGCCCTGGGCCGCCTCACCAAGGTCTGGTCGCCGGACCGCAACCCGGCCACCCAGATCCCGGACGCCGAGTTCAGTTACGACGTACGGCCGGGATTCCCCGTCGTCATCACCAACAAGAAGCTGCTGGAGCGCGGCGACTACCGCGTCAGCCACGACATCTACGACGGTCTGCTGCGGCTGCGCCAGACCCAGCAGCAGGCTCTCAACGGAGGCAAGGCCGTCACCGACACCTTCTACGACAGCCGCGGGCTGGTGTGGAAGGAGAACGGCGCCTACTACAACAACGAGGATCCCAAACCCGACCTGTGGGACTCGGCCGACAACAAGGTGTCGTCCTCGACCCGCACCGAGTACGACGGCATGGGCCGCCCGATCGCCACCATCGCCCGCAAGTTCGGCGAGGAGACGTGGCGTACGACGACTTCGTACGGCGGTGACTGGGTGGCCGTCGACCCGCCGAGCGGCGACACCCCGACCAAGTCGCTGATCGACGCCAAGGGCCGCAAGACGCAACTCCAGCAGTTCAAGGGCGCAGGTCCCACCGGCGACTTCGACAAGATCGACTACAAGTACAGCGCCCACGGCCGTCTGCAGTCGGTGACCGACCAGGCCGGGAACGTCTGGTCGTACAAGTACGACCTGCGCGGTCGGCCTTATGAGACGGAGGACCCGGACAAGGGCACGACGACGGTCACCTACGACAAGGGCGACCGCGTCGAAACCGTCACCGACGGCCGCGCCCCGGGACGGACGATCGCCTTCGCCTACGACGCGCTCGGCCGGCAGACGGCCACGTACGAGGGCTCGGTCGCGCCGGACAAGAAGCTCACCGAGCAGACCTATGACACGCTGCCGAACGCCCTCGGCATGCCGGTCACCTCGACGCGGTACGTCAACGGGAACGCGTACACGCAAGCGGTGACCGGGTACGACACCGAGTACCGGCCGCTGGGATCGAAGATCACGATTCCCGCTTCCGAGGGGAAGTTGGCGGGCGCCTACACGTACACCAACACCTACACGAAGACCGTCGGCCTCGCGCAGACGGTCACCCATCCCGCGGCCGGGGGCCTGCCGTCCGAGCGCGTCGCCATGGCTTATCACGGCCTCGACCAGGTAACCGGCATGTCGGTCGCGGGCAAGTCCTTCGTGGCCGATGCCGAGTTCACCGCGCTGGGTGATGTCGTGCGCACTCGCGTCGGCACCTTCGGGCAGCAACTCATCACGAGCTACGAGTTCGACGAGCAGACCCGCAGGCCCACCCGGACGGTCCACGACCAGGAGTCGACGGTCTCCGACACCATCGTCACCACGCGGATCAGCGACACCAGCACCGCGTACGACCAGGTCGGCAACATCACGAAGATCACGGACGCCCAGGGCCCCAACCCGACCACGGCCACGACCGACACCCAGTGCTTCGCCTACGACTATCAGCGCCGGATGACCGACGCCTGGACCGCCACGGACGATTGCGCGGCCCGGCCCTCGCCGGGCGGGACCAGCAAACCGAAGGTGGGCGGGCCGGACCCGTACTGGACGTCGTACACCTTCGACGCGGTCGGCAACCGGCAGACCGAGATTCAGCACGACGCGGGCGGCGACCCGGCGAAGGACACCACCCGCACTTACAGCTACGCCAAGGGCCTGGACACCAGCAGTCGGCTGGAGAGTGTGCTCACCAAGGGCTCGCAGGGCGAGCGCAAGGAAACCTTCCATTACGACGGCGCCGGCAACACCACCGAGCGTGCCGTGGACAACACGGCCGCGCCCGGCAGCGGCGAACCCGAGGTGGACCCGGCGCCGCAGAGCCTGGTCTGGGACCACGAGGGCCATCTGGCGACGGTCAAGAAGGGCAGCGAGACCACCTCGTACGTCTATGACGCGGGCGGCAACCGACTGATCCGCCGCGACCCGGGCGGTACGACGCTCTACCTCCCCGGCACGGAGATCAAGCTCGACAAGGACGGCAACGTAGCCAAGGGCACCCGCTACTACGCCTACCCGGGCGGTCCGACCATGGTCCGCACCGCCGGGGGCGGCAAGATCACCACCTCGTATCTGCTCGGCGACCGCAACGGCACGGCAACGACCTCGGTCGACGCCACGACGAAGACGGTTACGCGGCGGAAGTTCACGCCGTTCGGCGAGGCGCGCGGCGCCAAGCCGTCGGCGTGGCCGGGGGAGAAGGGCTTCGTCGGCGGGACGATGGACGAGTCCACCGGACTCACCCATCTGGGGGCGCGCGAGTACGACCCGGCGCTGGGGCGGTTCATCTCGGTCGACCCGCAGATGAACACGGCCGAGTCGCAGACGATGAACCCGTACGCATACGGCAACAACAGCCCGGTCACCTTCCCGGATCCGACGGGACGCGCGTTCTGCGCAGACGAGGCATGCAACATTCGGGTGCCTGTCGGTGGTGGCGGGGGCGGCTCCAGTGGCGATGGCGGTGACAGTAGCGATGGCGGTGACAGCAGTTATGGCGGCGGTGGTGCCGTGCCTCCTGCGCCGTCGAAGCCCACGCCGTCGGTGAGTCAGGAGGACGTCGAGCGGGCTCGGTTGCTCAAGCAGCAGAGCCGGATGGACGCCATCAGGCGCATCGCGATGGAGGTCCTGAAGGACGCCAGCGGCTACAACGACGTCGTCGCCTGTATTGGGGGCGACCTCGGTACCTGCGCGATGTTGGCGCTGGAGGCCGCCGTGCCGTGGGCCGGCAAGGCGAAGCGGGTGGTCAAGGCCCTGGACCGGGCCTGGAGTGCCTACAACAAGTGGGACGAGGAGGTCCGCTGGGCGGTCGGTGTGATGCGCCGGGCCGACGCGGATGCCGCTGCCATGGCCAAGTACGCGGAGGAAATGGCGGCTTGGCGGAAGCAGGCCGATGCGGCGAAGGCGGCGAAGAAGGCCGACGAGACGGCGGCGGAGGCCGCGCGCAAGGCCGACAGCGGTGGCGGTGGTGGGGGCGGCAGCGGAGGCTCCTGTGTCAGCAACAGCTTCACGCCTGAGACCAAGGTCCTCCTTGCCGACGGCTCCACCAAGGCCATCAAGGACTTGAAACCCGGCGACAAGGTCCTGGCCACCGACCCCGAAACGGGCAAGACGGAGCCCAAGACCGTCGACGCCACCATCAAGGGGCAGGGCGCCAAGCACCTGGTCAAGGTCACCGTCACCGTCGACGTCGACGTCGACGGCGCCAAGGGCACCAAGACCTCCACGGTCACCGCCACCGACGGCCACCCCTTCTGGGTGCCCGAACTCCGCGAATGGATCGACGCCACCGACCTGAAGGCGGGCCAGTGGCTCCAGACCGGCGCCGGCACCCGCGTGCAGGTCACGGCCCTTGAGCGCTGGACGGCGGCGTCGGCCACCGTCCACAACCTCACCGTCGCCGACTACCACACGTACTATGTGCTGGCGGGGGCCACGCCAGTCCTGGTTCACAACTGCGGCCCGTCGGTAGACGATGTGTTTGACCGGGCTGCGGAGCTCGGCGACTCCAGTGGCGAATACCTCTACCGGGGAGTCACCAACAATCACTACAAGCTGGCGGAAGCGAGAGCAGGAATTGCGGAGCCCCGCGGCGGCCACAGCGATCCTGTTGCGCACTCGGGTGATAACACGGAGAGTGTTTTCACTTCGTGGTCACCTGACCTAGAGACAGCGCGAGAATTCTCAGAGGAGTTCGGTAGTGCGGGGGCTTTGGTTCTCAGAATTTCGCGCAGTGCAATAGATCCGAGCCGCATGAGAGTTGCCGGGCAGCGGGGACTCGAAGAGTTGGAAGTCCTCATTGAGGGTCGCGTCACAGGCTGTCAGGTGAGCTGTGAATGGGGGCCTTTTGGGTGACGGAATCGAATAGCCGTGTCCGGGAGAGGAGTTTTGAGTGTCTGAAACCAGTGCGGGTGATCTGTTTGCGCGCTATTGCTTGCCTGGGAACAGGTATAAGAAACTCCTCTCCGTGAGCTTCATGAGGGCTGGTCGTGAGCAGGCCCTTAAGTTCGGTGCGGCCATGAGGGACGACGGTCGGCAGGCTTCGGTGAGCGAGCTGGAACAGCTCCTGGGGGGCGACTGGCGGGAGGCTCTTACCGCGTGTTGGCTCATCGGGTTTGCGCAGAAATCTGAATTTCGAGACGCGCTGCACAGGCTCATCACGGAAGGAGATGCCAGGCGCACGGGAAAAGGTGTCGCCTTCGCGCTGGCTCGGTTCTGTCAACCCTCTGATGCGTATGCGTTGAAGCAGTATCTAGAGCGCAGTCTGAGCGAGCTTCAAAATCGAGGGAACCAGCCGTGGTGCCTTGGTGCACTGCTACATATCGAGAGGCGCCTGGGTGCAACGGCTTCGCAAGATCTACTTGCATCCGAAGGGTTGTGGGATCGATGGTCAGCGGCGGGCTTCCTTGAGACTGATGATCCTTCTCATTGGGAGAGGGAAGTAGCTGACTGGATCGAGCTCGCCGAGAGCCTGGATTGATCGCTAACAGGCTATGTCTCCATCCTTTTCTCAAGGTTTCCTTCGCGGGAAGCTGTTCGCGATAGCGAAATTGAAGCCCCGTCGGGTGCGCTTGAGTTCTAGTGGTTGTCGGAGTGGGGAGGGCGCATGGGACCGGCTTCCACCAGTGAGGGCGTTGCATCACTCCAGGCTCGCCTCAGGGGGCATGTGGAAGGGTAAGTTCTTCAATCCGATGATTGCCGACGACGACGCTTCGGTCTTGCATTCAGCGATACAGGATGGGTTGTCGATCGTTACAAACGACAAGAGATTCCACAAGAACATCGAAAGGCTCGGATATTCGAGTGAGCGATATTAGTTGATCATGTTGTTTGGGGTGCCTCGAGCTTACTAGCTTGCGGGGCACCCCAGACCGGGTAAAAAGGCTGGTAGAAGGTGGCCACATGCGTGAAGATGAACTCGAGGAGATCGAGGAGTTGTGCTCTGCGGCCACTCCGGCGCCTTGGTTCGTTAGAACCTTGGACGATGACTCCGCCATGAATCTTGTGGCGGTGAGCACCGCTCCCGACACTGGCGCTGCTGAGAGGTGGCCGAATTTTGATCACCGAGACATGATTGCAGCAACTTTGGTTCAGCATCCGCGATACGTCGATTCTGGCGACGAACGCTGGGACGAGAACGCGGCCTTCATTGCAATGGCGCGGGAGGCTGTGCCGCGCCTTGTGGAAGAGGTTAGGCGTCTCCGGGCCCTGCTTGCGGGTGAGGGGAGTGATCAATAATGGGCTATTCGGATTTCTTGGTTAATCGCGGAACCGGGGTTTGAATTCCGTCTTCTCGTTGGCTTGAGTTCTACGGACGGCTAACCAAAGAGTGTGCAAGAAAGCAGCCCCGCCGTCGTGGCTGACTTTCTGTGGCTGAGGCCAGAACCCCATGGCCATGGGCCCGGCATGTGAGGGCCCGTCCCTGCCGGGGCTGATGAGGACGGGGGAGCCTCGATCGGTCACGCTCGGCAGGGACGGGAGTCGAATGAGTCGGCGCGGGGTGGCGCTTGGGCGACCGGCGCCGGTCACATCTGCCGCCAGGCCCGCCAGGGCCGAGTGATGATCTCCCGGTAGGTGTGGTGGGACGGGTTTCGGCCGCAGTGCCGCAGCACCCAGTTCTGCGGTTCAGCGAAGTCCTCGCTCGTCGGCGAGGTCTCTCCGTCCACGGCGCACTGCATCGCGTACAGGACCAGCTCCGTGTCCGGCTCGCGGTCGGGCTGGAGCGTCCAGGTCTCGTATCGCAGGACCGAACGAGGGGTCACCGTCCCCACCTCCGGTTGGCCACGGCCACCTTGGCGCTCAACTCCTCCGTCGGAGTCGGCGCACGTACGTCCTCGGGCGGCACGTCCCACTCCCGGCCACCGCGCGGCGGCCGAAGCTGCACGTACGGCCCCACATGCCCCATCACTACGCCCACCTTGCCGTTCCGCCGGTCGACCATTACGGCACCCACACCGAGCGAAGCGTTGTGCTGGATCGCATCAGGTTTGCGGTCAGTCATCGTGACCACCCCGGCGAGGCGGTCCGCGACCGGGCATCAAGTCGCAGGGCGGGAACACATGGGGTGGCGCTCTTTCGCACGTTGACGCTCCTCGGCAGCGTAGACCGTGCCCCCGGGCGTATCGATGCCGCAGGGTCGGCACCGATCCTCACGCCGGTCACCGGGACGAAGGAACCTCCACCAAAGCCCACTTCGGGACGTCCTGCACTGTGTAGAACGTCCCTGGTGCCGTCCTGAGATGGAGGGGGAGACTCGTGCCGAACGAGAGACTGCGAGCCGTCATGTCGGCCGGAGGCTGGACGTACGCGACCCTCGCCCAGGAGGTCGAGGTCGATCCCAAGTCGGTCGAGCGCTGGGTGAACCTCGGTCGCACCCCACGCCGTGCCACAGCCCTCCAGGCGGCCAAGGCCCTGGGAGAAGACGTGCACGCACTCTGGCCGGCACTCCACCAAGCCCGCCCCGCCCGCGCCATCAGCCCCGAACTGGTAGCGCTCTACGAACAGCGGGCCGACATCCCCGTCTCGACGTTCACCGACCTCCTCGCTCAGGCCCGGGAACGGATCGACATCCTCGTCTACGCGGCCGTCTTCCTCCACGAGGCGTACCCGCGGCTGAATGAACTCCTCACCGAACGCGCCGCCGAAGGCTGCACCGTCCGCATCGCGATCGGAGACGCCGACAGCGACAACGTCCAAGCCCGCGGCCAGGAGGAGCGGTTCGGCCACGGCATCGAATCCCGCTGCCGCCTCGCACTCATGCACTACAGGCCGCTCGCCGGCACCCCCGGCATAGAAGTCCGCGCCCACGACACCACGCTCTACAACTCCCTCTACCGTGCCGACGATCAGCAACTCGTCAACGCCCATGTCTGGGGCGTCAACGCCTACGCCGCCCCGGTGTGGCATCTTCGTCGACACGAGACAGGCGGCATGTTCGACACCTACGCCGAGAGCTTCGACGCGGTATGGGCGACGGCGACGCCCGTACGAGAGGAAGGCTGACCGTGGCCCGCACCGAGTACTACGACGACCCGAATGCGCCCAAGCCGAACAGCATGGTCGTCGCCGCATCCGCCGTCGTCACCGACGACCACGGGCGCATCCTCCTCCAGCGCCGCCGGGACAACGATCTATGGGCGCTGCCCGGCGGTGGCATGGACCTCACCGATTCCCTGCCCGGCACGGCCGTCCGCGAGGTCAAGGAAGAGACCGGCCTGGACGTTGAGATCACCGGCCTGGTCGGCACCTACACCGACCCGAAACACATCATCGCCTACACCGACGGCGAGGTCCGGCGACAGTTCAACGTCTGCTTCACCGCCCGCATCACCGGCGGCCGGCTGGAGATTTCCGACGAGTCCACCGAGCTCCGGTTCGTGCCGCCGGAAGAGATCGAGCAGCTGCCGATGCACCACACCCAACGGCTCAGGCTCCAACACTTCCTGGAACAGCGTGAAAGGCCCTACCTGGGCTGAACCGGCTGACGGCAGTAGCGACGGCAACAGCCACGGATTTCCCCGTACAACCACGGACACCAGCGGAACCCGAAACCTGCGCTGACCAGCGAAGGAGCAGGTGAAAGGGGGTCGCGCTGCACACGTACTATGTGCTGGCGGGGCCACGCCGGTCCTGGTGCATAACTGCGGAGAGACGGTTCTCTACCGCTCGCCGGCTGAAGGAAAGCGAGCGAGTGAGGAGCGGGGCCTCAATGCGGATAATCATTCAGGGCCTAATCCCACTGCTTATCTCTCCAATAAACCGGAGGGGCCCCACAGTATGCCGGAAACGGGCATGAAATGGGATTCCATTGGTTTGTGATGAAGTCGGGGTTCCGAGAAGCCTTCGGGGATTTTGAATTCGAGTTGCCGAACTCGAATGGTGTTAACGGTCTAACTGAATGGAGAATACCGGCCGGCAGGATTGAGGAGTTCAACTCGTACATCGATCACAGCAAGACCCAATGGTGGGACGCCGCGCTGGGGCACTTCTATCCGCCATCTGGGTAGGTGAAAGAAAATAGTGGGGTGGGCGCTGCAAGCGTGACGCTGGCAGCACCCACCCGCTTCAGGGAGAGTGCTGACTCAGGGGGGAATGATGTCTGGCCATGGCACGCGTGACCGGTTCGGTCGATACTGCGAGTTGCTGGATTCTCTTACCGGTGCGACGTCTGTCATCAGCGACGTTGAACCGCGGGTGATAGGAGACGGGCCGGTTCGCGCCATCTCATACATCGGAACACCGGAACCTGGATACGTTACGGGTTTCACCTATGGACTCTCCCTGTCTCGTCATGCAGATTGGGGGGAAAGGGGGTGCGAACTGTCCATCACCGTTCGCTCTGGTGACGTCGAATGGGCCCAGGTTCCCGCAAGGGTGGTTGCCGCATTGCGAGGTATCTGCCCCTTTAATCCGGGGCAAGTTCTTGGGTATAAAGAGCCGTATGTTGGAGGTTCTTTCATGAGCAGCATCGTCTTGGCTGAGCCCGCCCTTGAGCTTGGCGCGGGGTCGCTCGATCTAGGCGGCGAGGAGGGCGGCGCGAAAGTTCCAGACGTGGTCGAAATTTTCGGAGCCTATCCGATTCATTCATCAGAGCGGGAGTTCGCTTACTTGCGCGGATTTAATGCGCTTTGGGGCCTGGATTGGGATCGTTTCGACCCCACGCGTGCGCCGGTAGCAGAATCATCCTGGTAGCACCTCAGAGGCCGAGCGAGTGGGCAGCGAGAGCTACCCACCCTTTGAAGGTGCTGACCTGGAGCCCGTCCCCGCCTGAGTAGCCGGGGTGCCCCGTGACCAACCTGCACTCAATCAGAGCCCGTCGCCGTCCGCTGCAACAATCCCCAAGTGAACTCGGCAACGACCTTCCGCGCCCTCCCCTCCGCATCCGGCGCCGTGAACGCCAGCCCCCAGCGGGTCGGGGCCGACCCCTCCAGGGGCCGGGCCGGGGTGAAGGCGTGGGCGGCCTCGTCGACCGTGCAGGACCAGGGGGTGAGGTCGTCCAGGGTTCGCAAGTGCGGGCCCTCGGCGCCGGGGGCGCGGACCAGCCACTCGTTCCAGGCCGCGCCGTTCGGGGCGACGAGGACCTCGAAGCGCAGGTCGGCCCAGAGGGGGACCGGCCACTGCATGGCCTCGCACTTGAGGTCGCCGATGGTGCGCAAGGTCGTCGATTCGGGGGTGCCGAGGATCGAGCGGTAGCGGGACGCGGCCGCACGCGACCGCGGGGAGTGCAGCATCGCCTGCCAGCGTTTGTTGGCCTCGCGCATGTCCGCGATGGAGACGCCCAGTTCAGTCCGTGCGTCCGCCACCAGGTCCGGATTGTGGTCGGCCATGCGGCGCAGCAGGACCAGCTGGAAGTCGAGGGGGGTGAAGGGGCCTTGGGGGCGCGTTGCGGACGGCATGTCCCCCATCGTCGCTCATCTCGTCGCTCACCACGCGACCGCCCGGACGGCGGCCGTCCGGCAGGAACAGGACCGAATTGACGTAGCGGGAGTGGTGGCGGAAGGGGAGGACGCGGGGGAGCAGGCCCTGGGAGACCACGTGGGCGGCCTGCGCCTGGTGGGCCTCCAGCGGGAAGGAGGCCAGCGGGACCCAGGCGTCGCCGGGCAGGACCCAGCCGTCGTAGCGGAGGAGGGAGAGGTAGGTGACGACCCGGGCTATCGGCTGGATGCGGGCTTCCAGTTCGACGAACAGGGCCGGGCGGTCGCGGGAGAGGATGGCCGTCGCCCCGCGCAGGACGGCCAGTTCGCCGCCGTCGACGTCGATCTTGATGAAGTCGACATTGCGTAACCCCAGGTCGTCGAGGGCTATGCAGCCGACGTTCAGCGCACGGCTGTGGATGTCGCGACGGACCAGGGAGGACACGCCCCGGTCGCCGGAGTCGTCCGCCGGGAGCCAGAGACGGGCCATGCCGGGGCGGTCGGAGGCGGCGGCGCGGATCACGCGGACGTTCGGCGGGGCCCCGTCGGCGAGGAGACGGGCCAGGTGGGGGACCGGTTCCACGGTCACCACCTCGCGGGCACGGCTTGCGAGGCGGTGCGTCCAGGGGCCGTACCAGCCGCCGATGTCCACCGCCGTGCCGCAGTCCGGCGGGCACAGCTCGCCGAGCCGGGCCAACTCCGGTTCGAAGCGTGGGTACACGGCCCGGGCGGCGGCCGCGACGAGACGGGCCGGGAGGAGGGGCGCGATGCGGGCGGCGAGGGTTCTGGGGGCCGGGGGCGTCATGGGGCCATCCGTTTGAGGAGTTCCTCGTGTTCGTCGTCGGAGACCTGCTCACCGGACGAGGGCAGCAGCTGCGGAATGCCGTCGACGAACGGGTAACGGCGGCGCAGGCGTGGGTTGTACAGCAATTCCTCGTCCTCGTCGTCAGCGGTCGTGACCAGGTGCAGTCGGCCCTTGTCGAGCGGGCACGCCAGGATCTGGAGCAGGGGGTCGTCGGGTTTCATGGGGTGGTGTCAACTCCTTGGCTCCGATGGAGGGTTGGGCGGCTGCCTGACGGTCGTGCTTGGGCATCGTCAGCAGTACGGCGATCGCCAGCGCCGTACCCGCGAGCCGCAGCGCCAGCCGCAAAGGCTCGTGCGGCAGTGCCTCGCCGAACGACAGCGTGCCCAGCACCGCCGTGTACAGACAGGTCACCGTCGTGCACACCGGCACGATCAGCGAGGCCCGGCAGCGTTGCAGTGCCGCCTGCGACATGACCAGCCCGAACGCGCCGGTGAACAGCAGGAGATACGGATACGGGGAGCGGAGCAGATGGACCAGCGCGTCGCCGATCCCGCTCGTCGTCAGGTAGTTGGAGACACCCTTGATGGCGAGCGAGCTGACGCCGTACAGCACGCCCACCGCCACGCCGTACTCGACGCCGGTCGTCGGCAGCCGGTGCCGGTGGCGGGCGCGGCGCTCGGCGGAGCCGTACAGCCAGACGCCGGCGGCGAGCGAGGGCACGCAGACGAGGAGGATCAGCGGGTACGGCGCCTCGTTGCCCACCTTGTCCGAGTCCTCCCGCAGGGACAGCACCACCATCAGCAGCGCGGCGAGGATCGCGCCGAGCGCGTACCGCTCACGGCCGGTGGTCTCCTCGCCCAGCAGCCGGGCCGACAGCAGCACCAGCAGTACCAGGCCGGACACGAAGATGCCCTGCGCCGCGGCGATCGGGAGCGTGCGGTAGACGACCAGCTGCGCGGCGAAACCGGCGGCGAGGGACAGCGAACCGCCGATCCACAGCGGGCTGCCGAGGACGAGCCGCAGGAGCTTCGCGGGTTCGCGCACGCTGACCTGGGGCAGGGCCGCCAGTGCCCGTTTCTCCAGGACGAAACCGGTGCTGTACAGGACGTTCGCCAACAGGGCCGCGGCCACTCCCCACCACATCGGCTACGTCCTTCGCGCGTGCAGGAGCAGGATCGAGGCGAGCGGTGCTCTGGAGCAGGCGAGCCGGTCGAGCGGCCGCAGGGGACGCGGTACGCCGTGGAAGGGGGCCCCTTTGAGCCGTACGACTTCGAAGCCCGCCGCGGTGACGTACTCGCGGAGCGCGCGGGCCGTGTAGAGCCGCAGATGCCCTACGACTTCCCGCCCCGGCCGGCCGTGGATCGCCCGCAGGCTGACCTCCGAGAAGACCGGCTGGACGCCCGCGAGGAGGAGCGCGCGGTTGTACCAGGCGGCGAGGTTCGGGGTGGACAGCATCAGATGGCCGCCCGGGCGCAGCACCCGGCGGATCTCGTCCAGGGCGGCGTCCGGGTCGACGAGGTGCTCGATCACCTCGCTGAACAGCACGGCGTCCGCCGAACCGTCCCTGAGGGGAAGGCAGTTGAGTTCGCCGCGCAGAGTGTACGGGACTCGGGTGCGGGCTCGTTTCAGGGCGTCCTGGGACCAGTCGACGCCGATGATGCGGTGGCCGGGGACGAAGGGGGCGGTGGTGGCGGCCGCTGTTCCGTCGCCGCAGCCGATGTCGAGGATCGTGCGGGTGCGTCCGGCCGGTGTCGGTGCACCGAGGGCGGCGGCGAGGAGGCGGGCCTGGCGGAGGGTGCGGGGGGTGCCGGAGGCGACGGGGACCGCCGGGTTCTCGTAGAAGTCGCGCAGCTCGGGCCGGGGTGGGGTGGTCGTCGTCATGGGAGTCATGGGGCCACCTCCGTGGTGTGCAGATAGTGCTCGAACAGGTCGCGCAGATGGGCGCCGTCGCCGTGGCTGAGCAGGGCGCGGGACCAGCGCAGGGCCAGGTGCAGGCGGCCGTTCGTGGAGGCGGTCGTGACGGTGAGGCCGCGGGGCATCCTCGCCGGCGCCGAGAACCAGACCGCGTGCGCGCGACCGGCCTCCTCGCCGAAGTCCAGGGCGTACGGGACGCGGCCGATGTTGCTGAGGAGCGTCGTCGAGGTCCAGGGGGCGGCTGTCCTCCGGAGGGTTCTGGTGAGGGCGGCGCGCCAGGACACGGGGGTGACGGGGGCGGTGAGGAGGGCTGCTCCGTGGCCGAGTTGGGGGCGGGGGAGCGACTTGAGGGCCCGGGTCCGGACTGCGGTACGGCTCAGCAGTGCGGGCATGTCCGCCGGGTTCAACTCCTCCGGAGTGAAGGGGACTTCCACCAGGCGGGTGCCGTTGCCTATCGGCATGGTCGTGTCCCGGGGGCGGTCGTCCACGGGCATCGTGATGCGGAGCGGGCGGGGTTGCTCGCCGTGCTCTCTGTTCCAGTGGGTGATCATCAGGGCCGTGGTGACCATGAGCTGGTCGTTCACCGTGTACGGGGAGCCCTTGGGGCGGTGCGGGAGGGGGAGTTCGGTGACGAGCATGCCGTTGCCGGGGGAGGGCTCGGGGGTGCCGGGCGCCACCCGCGCGGGGGGTGACCAGTTGGAGGGGGTCTCTTCGGGCTGCGGTGCGGTTTCCGTCGGCCGGATGGGTGCGCCTGCGGGTGAGTTGTCCTGGCCGCCGTAGAGCTCAGCGGCGGTAGCAAGGACTCGGAGGCAAGCTGGGCCGTCCAGGGCCGTGTGGTTGATGGTGAGGAAGAGAACGGTGCCACTGCGAGCGGGGTTACTTGCGTGACCGGTGTTGCTGTGGGCGGGTGGGGTCGCTCGCCCGCGCTGACGGGGTGCCGCTGCGCCCACCCGTGCCGCCCCAGCGGCACGACTGCCCGCAGCGGCGGCGGGTTCGCCCACGGCGTCGCTCGCCTCGCTCCCCTCCACCGGTCCCGCCCCCTCCACCACCTCCAGGCGTATGGGCGGCGAAGCCGACAGTGGGGGTGCCTCGACGAGTGCGCGGGTGCGGGCGTCACGGAGGGCGTCACGGCCCGGTGGGAGGAAGGTCACCGCGTCCACGTCGGGATCCGCTGTGAGTTCCCACTCGTACCGTCGGCGGTACCACCGTCCCGACGCCTCCCGCATGAGGATGCGGGGGTGGCGGTGCAGGGCCTCGTTGAAGGCGGTGCGGAGGCGGTCGGGGTCGAGGTGGCCCGGGAGGTGGACCTCGATGTGGACGGTTTCCGGCTCCTCCTCCTGGAGGCAGTGGCGGGCGATCTCGTCCACGACTGGGAACGGGATGCGCGCAGGCGGTCGTACGGGATGCTCGGCGCGATGCTCCAGTGCGGTCATGCGACCTCGCCCCCTTCGTCGTCCGCCCGCCGTTCCCGCCGTTCCCGCGGCTCCCGCACACTCACCAGGCCCGCGAACAGGCCGATCAGCGCGAGGAGTTGGGCCGCCGGACCGAAGGCTCCCTCCTCCGCGCCCACCGGCTGCCCGGCGCCCACCGCCGCCGCGATCGCCGCCCCCGCGAGGGCGACGAACGCGATCGGGACGAGGAGCGCGTGCCGTCGGTGGGCCAGTAGCGCCAGCGCGGGCACCAGCAGCGCGAACCACCCGGCGATGACCGCGCCCACCAGGGTCAGCGCCACCGTGCCGAGCCAGAGGCCGGGCGGCGGGGGCACCGGCTGCGGTTCGTCGGGGTTCGGCGCGCGTCGGCGCCACAGCACCAGGCCCACCAGGGCCGCCACCGCGACCCCGCTGCCGATCAGCGCGGCGTCGTAGGTCGTCGCCGGCTCGTACGACAGCTTGACCGTGCCGCCCGCCCCGGCCGGGATCCGCCAGCCCTGCTGCCAGCCGTCGAGGCGGACCGGGGAGAGCTCGTCGCCGTTCAGCGTCGCCTTCCAGCCGTCGTTGTAGTTCTCGTAGGTCGTGAGGTACGTGGCCGCGCCCGCCCCGACCGTCACCTGGCGCCGGTCGCCCAGCCAGTCACGTATCCGGAGGTTGCGGTCCGCCGACGTGGGCTCGGCGAGCGCCCCGCCGCGTGTCAGCGTCACGTCCGTCAACGCCAGCGGCCCGGCGTCCCCGCCCTCGACCCGGTGGGTGCCGGACGTCAGCTGCAACTCGGCGTCAGCACGCCGTTCCTGACAGGGCGTCACCTGCACGGGTCGCCGTTCCGTGAGGTCCCGCACCGTCCCCCGCGCACTCGTCTCGTAGAGCTCCCCGTCGACCGCCAGCACGGGTCCCTGCCCGCACGGGAGTGAGAAGGGCCGGGTGGCCGCCGGCTGCGGGGTGCGGTAGCGGTCGAGGGCCGGGATGTACGCCTCCGTCAGGCCCACCGGAAGCCGTAGGTCCTCGTCGACGACCGGGTTGTGCAGGGTCAGCGGGGCCGTCGCCGTGACCGTGATGTCCAGTCGGTCCGTGGTGATCGGCGGGAAGCGGACCCAGCCGTTCTCGTCGACGCCGGCGAGGGCCGCGCCGTCAGGGGAGCTGATCTGCACCTCGGTGGGGCGGGTGGACAGGCCGCCCGCGGGGGCCAGGACCAGTTCGCCGACGGGCTGGTCGCCGTTCCAGCGGAGGTGGATCGTGGGGCGGTCGCCCGCGATCCAGGCCGTGGTCAGGTCGCCGTCGGTGAGGTTGCGCGCCGACAGGCCGGCGCCGAGCCGTGCCGTGGAGTCGGCGGTGGCGACGATGCGGTTCTGCTGCTCGGGCGCGACGTCGTACAGCAGCCGGTCGAGTTCCTCGCCCGGCACCGGCACCGCGCTCGCCGTCACCTCGTACGTCCCCGCCGTGCCGGTGGAGAAGCGGCGGTGCAGGCCCGCCTCCGTGCCCGTCGCGGAGAGACCCGTGGGGTCGGTCGTGCGGTGCAGCGAGACGATCTCCGTGGCGGCACTCGCGTCCGCCGCGTCCGTCGGCAGCCGCAGCATGCGCGTGACCTGCACGTCCGGCAGGGAGACCTCGGAGAAGCCCGCACCCGTCAGACCCGTGTGCCGGGCCACGGAGTCGACGATCGTCAGCCGCATCCAACTCGTCCCGCCCGCGGGCGCCTTGATGGTCTGCGTCATTCCGTCCGGGCGGAGGTCGCTGGTCCGCACCCCCTTCTCCGTCTCCACCCGCACCCGGGTCGCCGCCGACCGCACACTGTCCTGCGGCAACGGCGTCACCTTGAACGACGACGGCATGTCGTACGACTCCGTGAGCCCGATCCGCAGCCACTGCCCGTCCGGCGAGCCCGCCGCGCCCTCCGCCCAGGCGGTGTCGGGGTTGCCGTCGAAGGCGTTCACCGGGTCGTACTGCGGAAGATGGAAGAGCCAGTTGCCGTAACTGGAAGCCGTGACCGAGCCGGCGCCGCGCAGTTCGGCGACCGTCTGGTGGGCGAGGCCCTCGGTCGGCAGGATCTGGTGGGGTTTCCCGCGCGCGTCCTGGGCTGCGTCCGGCGCGTTGCGTTCGTCGCGGGTGTACGTGTACGAGGTGTTCGCGTTGACGAGACCGAACCGCGTGTCCGCGCGGCGCAGTCCGTCGCCGACCACCTGCACGGACGGCGTGCCGAGCCCGGGGTGGTTGTCACCGGTCAACACCGTTGCCCGGCCCCGGAGTTCGGACGCCAGCGGCAGCAGCGCCTCCGGGCCGCCGGAGACCGCGGCCGTGTCGGCCACCGGCAGCAGGGCCGCCTGTCCGGGGCGCGGCACCCCCTCGTCCGCCGGCGGCTGGTAGATCTCCACCGCCCGCTGCCTCGGGTAGAGGCCCTCGACCGCGAGCGGGGTGTCCTCGGCGATCCGGCCGCCCGTCATGACCGGGCCCAGGCCCTTCACCCGGACGTAGCCGGACTGTTCCAGGGTGCGTTTGACGGTCGTGGTCGGTACATAGCCGATCTGGTCGGGGTCGAGGTCATTGCGGACGACGACGTAGTGGAGGCCGGAGCGGCTCAAGTAGTCGGCGAGGCCCGGGACTTCGGCGCCCGACATCAGCGCCTGCTCCACGGCGTCCATCGCGCGCCGGTTGCCGGGGGTGCCCATCGGGACGTAATCGCGTTGCGCCCAACGGGATTCGGCCACGACGTCGAGGGGCTGGTCGATCGTCGAGCCCCAGGTGTAGATGCCGTGGGCGGTGGCCGGGACGACCAGGGCGCGCGAGTCCGGCGAGTACTCCTTCAGCCAGTCCGCCGTCGCCGACCAGTACTTGGGGATCTCCTGGAAGGAACCCGGGTTCAGGATCGAGCCGTTGAGGTACGGCCACAGCAGCCCCGGCAGCACCAGAACCGCCGCGATCAGCGGAGCGAGGCGGCGGCCGCGGACCGGGCGGGCGCCACGCGGTTCGGCGGCCACGCCCACCAGGTGGGCGAGACCGAGGACGAGCGCGAGGGCGAGGCCCGGCTGGAACTTGTAGATGTTGCGGAAGGGGGCCAGACCGCCGTTCAGCCAGTCCTGCACCACCCCGTGGAAGGGCGCCCCGAACGCCCCGCCGTACCCGGCGAGCATGATCAGCGCCACCGTCACGACGGTCAGCACCAGCCAGCGCCGCTCCGGCAGGTCACGCCGGGCCAGTCCCGCGAGGCCGAGTCCGGCGGCGAGCGCCGAGCAGACGATCACGACGACCGAGGCCACGACGGTCCAGCCGGCGGGCAGCCAGGCCTCGCCGAAGTGCAGATAGGCGACCCAGTTCCCGGCGCCGCGCAGCGCCTCCGTCGCCGCCATCGTGTCCGTCGTGATCTGCGAAGTCTCCACGTACGGAAGGAAGTTCTCGCCGTAGACGCCGAGCAGCAGCAGTGGGATCCACCACCAGGCGGTCGCCAGGATCACGCCGGGCACCCACCAGGCGATCAGCTTGCGCTGCCGTGGTCCGGACGGGCGGGAGAGCAGATACAGCCCGACCGGCAGCAGGGACGCAAGCGTGGCGGCCGCGTTGACGCCGCCCATGAAGGGAACGAGGAGCGCGGAGCGGAGGGCGGCGACCCGG
Organism: Streptomyces sp. NPDC051963; assembly: GCF_044593495.1. Lineage (NCBI taxonomy): Bacteria > Bacillati > Actinomycetota > Actinomycetes > Kitasatosporales > Streptomycetaceae > Streptomyces > Streptomyces sp. NPDC051963. Next base: position 487,109 of record NZ_JBIUCC010000002.1, read on the forward strand.
GCGGTGTACCGCTCGTTCGTCAGCGGCAGCAGCACCCAGGGGAGGAAGGCGCCGGGCAGTGCGGCCGCCGAGGTGGAACCGACGACGATGGTGAAGGTCGGCCACAGCGCGTAGGCCACCGCCGCGAGCAGTCGGGAGCCGCCGCTGCCGATCCGCAGCCGCTCGGCCAGCCGTAGCGCGCCCCAGAAGGCGACGGACACGATCAGCGACAGCCACAGCCGTTCCGCCAGCCACACAGGCAGCCGGATGAGATCGCACAGCCAGTAGTACGGCAGCATCGGCCACAGATAGCCGACGTACTGGTCCGAGATCCCGCCGAAGGAACCCCGGTCGTGCCACAACTGGCCCAGATCGGCGAGGAACTGACCGGGATCGACGGTCACACCGAGCTTGGTGTCGAAGGTCTGCCGCCCGGGGTGCACCGCGAGCAGCAGCACGAGAACCACGGCCCAGAACCCCAGCAGCCAGCGCCGCGACCGCGGGCCGTGCGGCGGGCCCGACGCGGTCGTGGTGGGGACGGCTGCCGGAGGGGGAGCCTGGACCGTGGTCGTCATGTGGGACACCGCCGGAGGACGAGGAGAAGGTTCCAGGTGGCGACCTCACGGATGCCCGGCACTCTGACGACGGTTTCCGCGAGGAACGGCCAGTAGCGGGAGCGCGCCGAGACGACCGTGACGTCGTCCCGGGCGCGCACCTGCCGCAGGGTGGAGCCGATGTGCACGGCGAACAGGTTCTCGCCGAGGGTGTGCTTGGCGGGCTTCCCGGTACGGCGCCGGTAGCGGGCGCGGGCCCGTTCCGCCCCGAAGTAGTGCCAGGGTGCCCACTCGTGACCGCCCCACGGGGACAGCCAGTTGGTGAACGACACATAGATCAGCCCACCGGGCCGCGTCACCCGCACCAGCTCACTCAGGAACGTCTGCGGATCGGCCACGTGCTCAAGAACGTTGGACGAGAACGCGACGTCCGCGATCCCGTCGTACAGCGGCAGCAGATAACCGTCCGCGATCACGGCCGAGTCGGGAGGCTTCCCGCCCAACTCCCGCACATCGGGCTCGAAGAGATGGGCCCGTGCACCACGCCGCCGGAACTCCTCGGTGAAGTACCCACTGCCCCCACCGACATCCACGACGGTACGCCCGGCAACGGACCCGTCGTAGGCCTCGACCTGATCGACGGCATCACGAGCGAGCAGCGAATAACAGGCGTCGGGATCGTCCTGCTCGCGAAGGAAGGCAAGAAAGAGGGCAAGCGACCGCCGAAAAGAGGGATCCTTCCAACGAGGGTGCGGCAAGGCGCCCCGATAGGGGCGCGGAGAACTGCGCGACCAGCCACGACGAACCCGCAGTCGCGAACCACCCGCACCGCCACGGCGAATGGGCGTCACGACGGCCAGCCCCTCACCGCCTCGGACGCAACGACCCGGAACTGTCTCACCGTCCGATCCCAGCGATAGCGCGCCGCATGCTCACGAGCAACCTTGCCCATCACCTCACGCCGATGCGCGGACAGCGCCAGCGCACACCACGCCGCCGCGAACGACGACTCACCGTGGGCCAGCACACCCGTCTCCCCGTCCACGACGGAGTCACGAAGCCCGGGCACATCGAACGCAACCGACGGAGTCTCCCGCGCCGCGGCCTCGGTGACGACGAGCCCCCACCCCTCCACCGCGGAGGGATGCAGCAACAGCCAGGCCGCGCACAGCAGCCGGTGCTTCTCGGCTTCACTGACGTGCCCCTTGAACTCCACGCCGGGACCGGCGAGTTGCTCCAGCCGCCCCCGCTCGGGCCCGTCGCCGACGATGACCAGCCGCCCACCCGTCACCGGCCGCACCCGCTCCCACAGCCGCAGCAGCAGATCGATCCGCTTGTACTCGACGAGCCGCCCCACCGCCACGAACAGCGGCTCGGACGAGCGGTCGGCGCGCGGGCCGGGGTCCTCGACCCCGTTGTGGACGACGCGGATCCGGTCCCGTTCGACGCCGATGCCACGCAGTGCGTGGGCCGTCGAGGGGGAGACGGCGACCAGCAGGCTCCGGTGCTGCGCACCGGTCAGGGCCCAGTGTTCGAGTCTTCGGCCGATCCGGGCGGCCGGGGCCAGTGGCCCGCCGCCGAACCGCATCTTCCACAGATCGGTGTGGACGTGGTTGACCAGGCGCAGGGTGGGACCGCGGTGCCACATCGGCGCGAAGTACGGCATGCCGTTGCACACCTCGACCAGCAGATCGCAGTCGCCGACCTGCCGGGCGAACGCCGAACGGGCGCGCAGAAAATGGCCGTACTCACCGCCCGCGGACACGACCCGGTAGTCGCGGAAGGCGGCCGGGCCGCCGCACAGCAGGGTCACCTGGTGGCCGAGCCGGGTCAGTCCGTCGGCGAGCCGGTCGACGAGCAGCTCGGAACCGCCGGCGGCGGGGTTGCCCAGGTCCCGATGGGCGAGAAAAACGATTCGGCGCGGAGGTGGGGGGAGCGCCGGGGGATGCTGCGGCGCCCGGGGGAACGCGGCGCGCAGAGGGACGGGCACGTGCTGGGGCATCGGTGCTCCAACTCGTCTCAGGGTGCGGAACTCAAGTGGGGGAAGAACGCGGTGGGACGGGAGTGGTGCGTGTGGGGGTGGGGTGGATTTCGTCTGTGAAGGGGTGGAGTCGGGGTTGGGCCCTTCTGTGAACGAGGGGATTTCTCCTGTGAACGGGGTGTGGGCGCACTGTGTTCAGATGTGGGAGTGGACAGTTTTCGCCCAGCGGTTCGAAGCTGCTACTCACCGGCGTGACAATTTCCGGGCTTTGTGGAGCTGACGGAACATCACATCGTGAGCGTCGGTGGGTATTGTTCGGATTCCTCGCCGGTTTCCGGATGTTTCCGCCCACGTATCACCAGAACGCCACCCACCACCGCGAGTACGAATCCGGCCACCGCCGCACCCACCGGCAGGGTCCGCCCCACCAGGCGCAACTGCCCGCTGTCCTCCTTGGCCCGGTCGACCGCGAACTCCTGCGTGTCGTCCGTGAACGAGATCTTCCGGCTGTCCAGGAGCACCGCCGCATCCGTGTCGCCGCCCGGCGCGCGCAGCGTGCGGCGCGGGCCGGTCCGGGCGTAGAGCACCCGGCCGGTGGCCTGGTCGACGACCAGCTCGATGCCGTGGTTGGAGTACCACTCCTCGGCGAAGACCTGTGAGCGCTCGGGCTGGTCGACGATGGCGCCGGGCACGAGTCGCGTTCCGGTCCGCGTGGCCGGAACGGTCGCGGTGAACCGGTAACCCTCGTATCCCTGGATCTTCTTCTCGCCCCGGTACCGCAAAGTGACCGTGCGTTCCCCGGTGTTGTCCCACCACTGATAGGAGCGTTTCTGCACGTCGAAGGGGAATTTCAGATAGGCCTCGCCCTCGATGTAGGGCGTCTCGCCACAGCAGTGCACGGGCCGGTTGGTCCGCCGGTCGCTGACCCAGCGGTGCGGTACGAAGTCCAGCGCGTCGTGCGGATCGGCCGCCGGCAGCGACTTGTCGGTGTCGACGGTGGTCGTCACGTCCCAGACCGCGGCCTTCCCGCTGCGCTCGCTTGCGGCGACATCGCCGCGGACGCGCTGGGTGATGGTGATGTCCTGATCGGGGACGGTCTCGACCTTCTCCACGTCGAAGACGGAACCCGTGCCTTTGTAAACGGCGGTCTGGTCGATGTCGATCGGATTCACGGCGGCACGCGGCTCGACGTACCAGGCCAGCAGGGGCGCCAGTACCAGCAGGAACGTGCCGAGGCCGAGCAGGATCAGGGAGAGGGGTGAGGCTGTGCGGCGCATCCGGGCACTCCAGGGGCTCGGTTCGGAAAGTGCGCGTGCGGTATGGGCCGGGAACCGTAGGCGCACCCTTGACGGAGTGTCAATGGATTGTCGAGACTGAACCTCTGCCGGACGGGACCGGCATCGGGGTGAGGGCGACCTTTCGAGTACGTCTAGATCTGTCTAGATATGTCCGGAAAGGCTGACCCAGAGATGTCCAGACTGCTTGCCGCCGCGCTCACCGTGGCGGCCGCCGCCGCACTGGCCGTAGGAGCCGCTCTCGGAATCGTCGCGCTGCTGGAGGCGACGCCCGACCAACCGAACACCCCGCTGATCACGTACGAGCAAGCCGGCCAGGGGAGTTGACCGGTGCGGAGCCGCATGGGCGCGACACCGGCCGTAGCGCCCCGGAGGCGAAGTACATGACACAGCCCGCCCGTTCACCGGTCGCCCCGACGCGTTCGGCCTGGCTCGACGTCCCCCGTCTCCAGGTCCGCCGCTTCGCCGCGATCGCCATGTCCGAGGCCCCAGACCTGGCCGAGGAGATCCTGCGCGAGATCCGCCGCGAGTATCCCCACCTCCCCGTCGTCCTCGACGAGTCCGGCGAGCCGATGGCCCTGGTCGGCATCCGCCGTGCCATCGAGGTCTTCGTCCAGCACCTGGAGACGGCGGAGGGCCGGTTGTCGGTACCGCCGGGCGTCTTCCAGGACTTCGGCCGCGGCGAGGGCCTCAACGGCCGCAGCCTGGATTCGCTCCAGGCGATCTACCGCATGGGCGTACGACTGGCCTGGCGCCGTTTCGCCGAGATCGGCCAGCGCGTGGAGATCCCGCCCCCGGCGATGTACGAGCTGGTCGACGCGGGCTACGAGTACCTCGACGGCCTGGTCGACCAGTCGGTACGGGGCTACGCGGAGGCGGCGGCGCGGCAGGCCGGCGAACGGCTGCGCCTCCAGCGCCGGCTGATGGAGCTGCTGCTGGCCGAGCACCACCGCGGCGACCCGGCCGACGCGCTCGGCGAACGGGCCGCCCGGATCGGCTGGCCGCTGCCCGAGAAGGTCGCGGTGGGCGTACTGCTGCGCCCGGCCCGGGAGGCGGTGGCCCCCGCCGTCGGCCAGGGCGTGCTGCTCGACATGGAGTACGAGCAGCCCCGCATGGTCGTCCCCGACCCGGACGCCGCCGGCCGTCCCGAGCTGCTGCACCGCGCGCTGACCGGCTGGTCGGGCGCGATCGGCCCGCCCGTGCCGCTGGCGGACGCCGCGAAGTCGCTGCGCTGGGCCGAGGCGGCGGTACGTCTGATGGAACGCCGGCTGCTGCCCGGCGGCGACGTCCTCTACTGCACCGAGCACACCGAGGCGCTGGTCCTGCTCCAGCCCGAGGAACTGATCGACGACCTGGCCCTGCGCTGCCTGGCCCCGCTGGCCCACTGCGGCCCCACCCACGGCCGCCGACTCGCCGAGACCCTGCTCGCCTGGCTGGAGACCCGCGGCGGAGCACCGGAGGTGGCGGCCCGGCTCGGCGTCCATCCCCAGACCGTCCGCTATCGCCTCCGTCAGATCAGAGAACTGTGGGGCGACGAGATCGACAACCCGGACCGGCGCTTCGAGCTGGAGCTCGTACTGCGGGCGCAGCGACTGAGGGGACGGGTCGGGGAAGTGCAGGGCTGACGTCCGCTCCCGTGCGGATCGGGTCGTGCCGCCCCATTGCCCGGGGAAACGCACTTTGAGTAGCCTGTGTTCGCCATTCCGATCGGCTGTTGAAATTTCGAACACAGCCAGCGATACAAGGGAGGGGGCCGGAAGATGGGACGCCTCGTACCTGCCGTGACCCGGGCTCTCGACATTCTCGAGCTCTTCCTCGACGGGGACGGCACGCTCTCCGCCCCCGACATAGTGCGCAAGCTACAACTGCCGCGTACCACCGTGCACGAGCTGGTCACCACGCTCGCCGCCCGGTCGTACATCGTCCAGGTTCCGGGCCAGCCCGGACGCTATCGGCTCGGTGTACGTCCGTACCAGCTCGGCAGCCGGTACGCCGAGCAGCTGGACCTCGCGGCCGAGGGCCAGCAGGTCGCCCGGTCCGTCGCCGAGACCTGTGACGAGACCGTACACGTGGCGATCCTGGAGGGCACCGACGTCATCTACATCGCCAAGGTCGACTCCACGCACGCCGTCCGCATGGTCTCCGCGGCCGGCCGGCGGCTGCCCGCGCACTGCACCTCGGTCGGCAAGATGCTGCTCGCCTCCCTCCCCGAGCCGGAGCTCACCTCCCGCGTCCCGGACGACGCCCAGCTGGTCGCCATGACGCCCAACAGCATCACCGACCCCGGCGCCCTGCGCGAGGCCCTGGACGAGATCCGGCAGCGCGGCATCGCCGTGGAGAGCCGCGAGTCCAACCCGGACGTCTCCTGTGTCGCCGCCCCGGTCCGCGACCGCACCGGTCAGGTCGTCGCCGCGCTGTCCATCTCCGTGCCCATGATCCGCTGGAGCGACGAGCGCCGCGTCGAACTGGAACAGCTCGCCGCCAAGGGAGCCGTCGAACTCTCCGAGCGCCTCGGTCACCGGAGCGTGGGATGACCTACGCCTGCGACGTGGCGGTCCGCGCCGAGGCGACGCTCGGCGAGGGCCCGACCTGGGACGCCGACACCCAGCGGCTCCTCTGGATCGACATCCTCGGCGCCCGGCTGCACACCTACGAGCCCGTCTCCGGCCGCCGTACGATCCGCACCCTCAACCAGCACATAGGTGCCGTCAAGCCGCGCACCGGCGGCGGCCTCGTCCTCAACCTCCGGGACGGAGTCGCCCTCCTCGACCCCGACGACACCTTCCGCTGGCTCCACCACGAGCCCGTCCCGGGCCGCCGCGCCAACGACGCCGCCGTCGCCCCCGACGGCTCCCTCTGGGCCGGCACCATGCGCTACGACGAGGCACCCGGCGGCGGCACCCTCTCCCGCCTCACCGGCGCCGGCTCCGTCGAGACCGTCCTCGACGACGTGGCGGTCAGCAACGGCACGGGGTGGAGCCCCGACGGCCGGCTGATGTACTACATCGACTCACCGACCCGTCGCATCGACGTCTTCGACCACGAGAACGGCCGCGTCACGAACCGCCGTCCCTTCATCTCCACGGAGGACGGCGCCGGCTTCCCCGACGGCCTCACCGTCGACGCCGACGGCTGCGTTTGGGTGGCGCTGTGGGACGGCGCAGCGGTACGCCGCTACACACCCACCGGCGACCTGGACCGCGTGCTCACCCTGCCCACGCCGAGGATCACGGCCTGCACCTTCGGCGGCCCCGACCTGACCGACCTCTACATCACAACAGCCCGCGTCGGCCTCAACACCCCACACCCCACGGCAGGTTCACTCCTGGTGCTCCCAGCCGCAGGCAAGGGCCTCCCCCACCCATCATTCGCCGGCTGACTGCCCGCACCCGCACCCGAACACCTACTGCATCCCCACCCGCTTCAATTCCTCCGCAGTCAAAGGCGGCGCAGCCAACGGTGGCTTCAACGGCCCCACCACAGCCCCCAGCAAAACCGACGGAGTCAACAGCACCTCCGCCCGCCGCTCCAACGACGTCACGTCGGTCACACGGCGGGCGATCCGCCCGTTGCCGGTGGCCGTGTACATCAGCCGGTCCACGTACGCGGCCACGATCCGGTCGCGCAGCGTGGGCCCGTTCTCCGTGGCCCCCGGGTAGAAGACGTCCTGCCCGGTCGCCAGATCCCACGCCGCACCGACCGGCCGGGCCACCGCTTTCTGGATACGACGGGACAGACCGGGCGCGCCCCAGCCGCGACGCCGTACGACATCCCGCAGGATCAGGGCGCTCTGGGCGCCGACGGCCAGGCCATGACCGTAGACCGGGTTGTACGCGGCGAGCGCGTCGCCGAGGACCGTGAAGTTCTCGGGCCAGGCACGCATTCGCTCGTAGAAGTAGCGGCGGTTGGCGGTGGTGCGGGTGAAGGAGACGTCCGACAGCGGCTCGGCCTGCGCGAGGAGGTCGGCGATCACCGGATGCCGCAGCTCCTCGCGGGCGAAGCGGAGGAAGTCGTCGTCGGCGGGGGAGGGTTCGCCGCCGCGCGTGCCGCTGAGGGTGACGAGCCAGCGGCCGTTCTCGACGGGCAGCAGGACACCCGCCCGTCCGGGACCGCCCTCCCTCGGGTCCATCTGCACGTTGACCACCGGGAAGCCGCCGCGAGCCTGCTCGGGGGCGAGATGGAGCCGACTGGCGTACGCCAGGCCGGAGTCGACTTCGCGCCGAGCGGGTGCGGGCAGCCCGAGCTCGGTCAGCCAGCGGGGTGCTCCGGAGCCCCGGCCGGTGGCGTCAACGACGAGGCCGGCGTCGAGGGTGCGTTCACCGCCGTCGTGTTCGCGCAGCCGGACCCCGGTGACCGCCGACGAACTGCCCCGCAGTGCCAGCACCTCCGTGCCGCCGAGCACCTCGATGCGCTCGTCCGCGAGGACCCGTGCGCGGACGGTTGCGTCGATCAGGTCCCGTCCGGCGAGGATCATGTGGTGCGACTCGGGCCAGCGGCGGAACCAGCCGCGCGGGGAGAGGGCGACCATGTCCGTGGTGATCGGAGCCCTCCTCGCCCCGGCGGCCCGGAGCGCCTCGCCGATGCCGGGCAGCACTTCCTCCATGGCCAGGACCCCGCCGGACCACAGCACATGGACGTGGCGCGCCTGCGGCAGGCCCTTGCGGGGCGAGGGCTCCGCGGGCAGTTCGTCGCGTTCCACCACGACCACGCGGTCGGCGAGTCCGGCCAGGGCGCGTGCGGCGAGCATGCCGGTGTGGGATCCCCCGAGGACCACGGCGACTCTGGCGGGGGAGGGGCGTTCACTCATGTGCGGACATGCTCTCTGCCGGGACGGCCGCGCGGGCGCGTACCGCCGTGATCTCGTCGGGGCTGCGCAGCGCCTCGGAAACGGCGTGGATCTCCTGCAACAGGTATGCGGGGTCGGAGGTGGCGGTCTCGTCGCTGTCCGGGGTGCTGCCGCCGCGTCCGGCCTCCACGGCGTTCAGGATCGTCACGGCGGCGGCGAGGGCATGTGCCCGGCCGGGCTCGGAGCCGAGGGCGAGGGCGGCGTCGTAGGACCGCCGTCGCAGGTCCTCGTCGAGGTGGCGGGAGAGCTGGAGGAGCGCGTCGCGGATATAGGTCTCGCGGCGGATCAGCCGGATCTCGGGGGTCGCGCGCAGGGCGAGGGGCTCGCGGCGGCCCGTGACCGTCCGCAGCAGCCGGGCCAGCGGCTTGAGGCTCTGGCGCTGGCGGCTGACCAGCCAGCGCTCCTGTAGGTACTGCCCGGCGTGCGGGACGAAGACACCGGTCGCGACCATGGTGGCGCCGATGCAGGCGGCGGACGGCGCGATGTTGGTGTTGAGCCAGTCCAGGTCGTGGCCGGTCCACCGGGCCACGATGGCGGTGAACTTGGCGGCGCTGAAGAGGAGGTTGGTGACGTAGCCGACGCTGAGGAACCTCAGGCCCCAGCGCAGCCAGCCGTCGAGACCGTCGGTGCGGATCCAGGTCCAGATGAGCCGGGCGGTGATCAGACAGGCCACCGTGTGCACGATCAGGTAGAGGAGGATCTCCTCGCGCATGAACGGTGTGGTGGCGTAGTACGTGTCCAGGTCCTGGACCTGTTCGACCGGTACGTCGGCGAAGGCGAACAGCACCCACAGCGCGACCACCACGGCCGCGTAGACGGAGACAACCCACCGGGTCGCGCGCCGTGTCTGTGCCTGCCGCTCGGTACCGCCGTTGCGCCAGTGGATGACGAGCAGCAGCCAGGACGCGGACAGCGCGGTGATCAGGGAGTACACCCAGGGCGCCGCGATGTTCGGGACGCCGGTGACCCGGTTGGTCCAGGCGATGGTGCCCGGCGCCGCAAAGACGAACACCGCGCAGGCGAGCAGCAGCAGGCCGCCGACAGCGCGCAGCAGCGGGTCCCGCCACATCTTGACGATGCTGGGCAGTTTGATCGCCAGGGCGGCGCCGAGGACCAGGCCCGGGAGCCAGAACGAGACGTACAGCCCGGTGAGGAACTCCCCCGGGCCCTCGGCCAGTCGCAGGTGCGTCACCCCGCTCCGCCTCCGCCTCCGCCTCCGCGCCCGCGGTAGCCCAGGGACCTCTGCACCGGGTCGGACGGAGCCTCGCCGCGTCCGGTCACGAAGGGCCGGAAGGCCGCCGCGAGCCGGTGCCCGAAGTCGTCCGCCTCGGCCTCGTCCGCCTCGCGGGAGCCGTTGCGGGCGGCCACCGTCAGGGCGACGGAGTCCCAGCCGGGCCGTCCAGCGAGGGCGTGCGCCGCGGCCGCGTGATGGTGGGTGTGCCCGGCGTGCATGTGCCACAACTCATGGCCGAGGATGACCAGTTGCTGCATGTCCTCGGCGCGTTCCTCGACGATGACGAGGTCGAAGTCCTGGAACTCGACCCACAGGCCGGTCACTTCGATCTCGTCGGGGAAGCGCTCGAAGCGCAGCTCGACGGGGCGCCCGCCGCGGCGCGTGCTCATCTCCGCGCACAGCGCCGAGCACAGCGTACGGATGTCGGTCGGGGGTCTGGAGTCCGCGGAGATCGCGGCTGCGAGGTCGGCCGCCAGGGCACGCATGGCGAAGCCGCGTCGCGAGCTCCGCAGCGCCGTGGCGATCCGGGACGCCGTCCTGCGCGCGCCCGCGATGTCCATCGCACCCCCTTCGTCCCGCCGTTCGGCGGCTCGTCCGAGATTACGCGCCCGGAAGTGTGCACGTCATGCGATCCGGCGACCGTCGTTCAATCGGTAACGACCGCCGATGGTCGAAATTCGTGCACGACCCATTGACGTCGAAGCGCTTCAACTTTACGGTCCCGTTCGAAGTTACGAGCGCATGTCGATATCTCGAACAACCCGAGCAGATGGGGCAGGGAATGGGACAACCTGGCCTGAATCGCAGGCAACTTCTGGCCGCAGCGGGCGGACTGGCGGTCGCGGGCAGCTTCGGCTTCGCGGCACTCGGGACCGGGGCCGACGCGCTCGCCTCCGGTGCGGACACCCGGGTGCGCTACTGGAACCTCTTCAGCGGCGGCGACGGCTCCAACATGATCGCGATGCTGGACGCCTTCCGTGAATCCAACCCCGGCATCGACGTGAAGGACTCCACCCTCCAGTGGGGCAACCCCTTCTACACCAAGCTCGCCATGGCGGCCGCCGGCAACCGCGCACCCGACCTCGGCGTCATGCACCTCGGCCGCGTCACCGGCTTCTCGCCCGGCCGGCTCCTGGACCCCTGGGACGTCGGCCTGCTCGCCAAGTACGGCGTACGGGAAGCGGACTTCAACCCCGAACTCTGGAAGCGCGCCGTCGTCGACGGCAAGCTCTACGCCCTGCCCCTCGACATCCACGTCCAGCTCTGCTTCTACCGCAAGGACGTGCTCAAGAAGGCGGGCCTGCTCGGCGACGACGGCCGGATCGTGCCCGTGACGTCGACCGACGAGTGGTTCGACGTACTCAAGGAGGCCAAGAAGGCCACCAAGAAGGGGTTGCAGACCGTCGGGTTGTGGGTCAACGACCAGAACTTCCAGTGGTGGTTCTTCGTCGCCTTCTACACCCAGCTCGGCGGCACCTGGTTCGACGCCGACGATTCCGAGGTCACCTTCGACACGGACAAGGCCGTCCAGGTCCTGGAGTTCCTGCGCCGCCACATCACCGACGGGTACGCCGACCCGGGCATGGGCTCCGTCGGCGCCGAACAGTTCATCAACGGCGCGCCCTTCGCCTGGGAGGGCAACTGGTCGGTGCCGGTCTACTCCGGCGCGAAGCTCGACTACGGCGCCATTCCGCTGCCGCCCGTCTTCGGCGAGCAGGCCACCCACGCCGAGTCGCACGGCTTCGTCCTGCCGCACCAGTCCGGCCGAGGCGGCGCCACCAACGAGGCCGCGCACCGGCTCGCCGCCTACGTCGTCACCCACGCCCAGCAGTGGGCGGCCGGCGGCCATATCCCCGCGTACACACCGACCCTGTCCACGACCGCGTACAAGAAGCTCGACCCGCAGAGCGAGTACGTCTCCGCGATGGACCACCAGGCCACCGAGCCGAAGGTGTGGTTCGCGGGCTCCACCGGCATCCTCGCCCAGCGCATCGGCCCGATCGTCGTCTCCTCGACGCTGGGCTCCGCCAAGCCGGAGGCCGTCGCCGACCGGATGAAGAGCGCGCTCACCGAACTGCTCGCCATGAAGAACCCCATGGACGGCAGGACCGCGGCACAGGGAGGTACGGCCGCATGACCATTGCCGAGAGTGTCTTCGCACCGGCACGCGCCAAAACCGCCGCCGACAGCGCCACCGTCCGTCGCAAGCAGGGCTTCCAGCACGGCGGCTGGTTCGTCGCCCCCTTCCTCACCCTCTTCGCGCTCTTCGTGATCTGGCCACTCCTGCGGGGCGTCTACCTCAGCTTCACGGACGCCAACATCTCCGGCGACAGCACGAGTTTCATCGGCCTCGACAACTACCGCGAGGCCCTGAAGGACCCCCTGATGTGGGACGCCCTCGGCCACAGCGCCTACTTCACGCTGCTGGTCGTCCCCTGCATCACGGTCCTCGCCTTCCTCCTCGCGATGCTCGCCCACCACATCGAACGCGGCACATGGCTGTGGCGGCTGTGCTTCTTCGCGCCCTTCCTCCTCCCCTCCACCGTCGCGGGCAACCTGTGGCAGTGGCTGTTCAACCCCGGCACCGGCATGATCAACCACGTCTTCGGCATCGAGACGCCCTGGCTGACCGACAAGTCGTACGCGATGCTCGCCATCGTCATCACCACCCTGTGGTGGACCGTCGGCTTCAGCTTCCTGCTCTATCTCGCCGCGCTCCAGGGCATCCCCGAGCAGCTCTACGAGGCCGCCAAGCTGGACGGCGCGAACGCCTGGCACCGCATGGTCCGCATCACCCTGCCGCTGCTGCGCAACATCACCGGCCTCGTCATCGCCCTTCAGATCCTGGCCTCGCTCCAGGTCTTCGACCAGGCGGTGGTGATGATGGACTTCAGCCCCGGCCCGGAGGACTCGACCCGCACGTTCGTCCAGTACACGCTCGAAGAGGGCTTCACCAGCTACCGCGTGGGCTACGCCTCCGCCATCTCCATCATCTTCTTCGTGATCATCGCGGCCGTCGCCCTCGCCCGGGTGTGGCTGCTGCGCAACCGTGAGGAGGGCGCCCGATGACCACCGCCGTACCGATGAAGCCGCGCAAGGCGTGGACACCCAGCCAGATCATCCTCACCCTCCTCGGAGCGGCCGTCTCCGCGGTCTTCCTCGCCCCCTTCGCCTGGGGCCTGTTCACCTCCCTCAAGTCGGAGACCGAGGCGGTCGAGGTGCCCCCGCACTGGCTGCCGAAGGACTGGACGGGCCAGGCGTGGACGGCCCTCTTCGAGACCGGCAACATCACCAACTGGTTCGTCAACTCCCTCGTCGTCTCCGTCTGCGTCACGTCCGTCGTCCTGCTGGTGAGCGCACTCGCCGGATACGGTTTCGCGCGCACCGAGTTCCGCGGCAAGGGCGTCCTGATGGGCGTGGTCATGGCGGGCCTGATGATCTCCCCGGCGGTGCTGGGCGTACCGCTCTTCACGACGGTCCAGCAGATGGGGATGGTGGACACGTACTGGGGCATGATCCTGCCGCAGTGCGCGCCCGCCGCGATGGTCTACATCCTCTACAAGTTCTTCCAGGGCATCCCGCGAGAGCTGGAGGAGGCGGCATTCATAGACGGCGCGGGCCGCTGGCGGGTCTTCTTCACCATCGTCGTCCCACTCGCCCGCCCCTCGCTCGCGGCGGTCGGCATCTTCACCTTCATCGCGTCATGGAACAACTTCCTCTGGCCGTACATGGTCACCAACAACCCCGACCTGATGACCATGCCCAACGGCATCGCGACCGTCATGAACTCCTACGGCATCCAGTGGGCCCAGCTCATGGCCGGCGGTCTGATGGCGGGCCTGCCGCTTATCGTCGTCTTCGTCTTCTTCCAGCGGCAGATAGTGGCGGGAGTGGCGCACACGGGCCTAGCCGGTCAATAGGGGCAAGCCCAACGCCGCCAGGGGCGCGGGGAACTGCGCGACCGGCCCCCACGTACCCGCAGTCGCCACTGAATACGAACCACCCACCCCGAAAGGCGAACATGCACACCGCCCGCTTCACCCTCGACCCCGCCTTCACCGTCGGTGAGGTCAACCCCCGCCTCTTCGGCAGCTTCGTCGAACACCTCGGCCGCTGCGTCTACACCGGCATCCACGAACCCGACCACCCCACCGCAGATGCCGAAGGCCTCCGCACGGACGTCCTCGACCTGGTCCGCGAACTCGGTGTGACCGCCATCCGCTACCCCGGCGGCAACTTCGTCTCGGGTTACAAATGGGAGGACGGTGTCGGCCCCGCCGAGGACCGTCCCCGCCGCCTGGACCTCGCCTGGCACTCGACGGAGTCGAACCGCTTCGGCCTCTCCGAGTACATCGGCTTCCTCCGCAAGATCGGCCCCCAGGCCGAACCCATGATGGCCGTCAACCTCGGCACAAGGGGCGTCGCAGAAGCCCTCGAACTCCAGGAATACGCCAACCACACGTCAGGTACGGCCCTCGCGGACCTCCGCGTCACCCACGGCGACAAGGACCCCTTCGGCATCAAGCTCTGGTGCCTCGGCAACGAGATGGACGGCCCGTGGCAGACGGGCCACAAGACGGCCGAGGAGTACGGCCGAGTCGCCGCCGAAACGGCCCGTGCCATGCGTCAGATGGACCCCACCGTGGAACTCGTCGCCTGCGGTTCCTCCAGCCAGTCCATGCCGACTTTCGCGGAGTGGGAGGCGACGGTCCTCAAGGAGACGTACGACCTCGTCGACTACGTCTCGCTGCACGCCTATTACTGGCCCGAGAACGGCGACATCGACTCCTTCCTCGCCTCCGCCGTCGACATGGAGTCCTTCATCGACAACGTCGTCGCGACCGCCGACCACGTGGGGGCACAGCTCAAGTCGAAGAAGCGGATCAACCTCTCCTTCGACGAGTGGAACGTCTGGTACCTCCCCGAGTGGGAGGCGCACGCGAAGACCTTCGAGCAGGACGACTGGCCCGATGCCCCCCGCCTCCTGGAGGACAACTACAGCGTCACCGACGCCGTGGTCTTCGGCTCCCTCCTCATCGCCCTGCTCCGCCACGCCGACCGCGTGACCGTCGCCTGTCTCGCCCAGCTCGTCAACGTCATCGCGCCGATCATGACGGAGCCGGGCGGTCCGGCGTGGCGGCAGACGACGTTCTTCCCGTTCGCGCAGGCCTCGCAGTACGGCCGCGGGAAGGTCCTGGACGTACGGGTGGACTCACCGACGTACGAGACGGACAAGTACGGCGAGGCCGATCTGCTGCACGCCACCGCCGTACGCGCCGAGGACGGTTCGGTGACCGTCTTCGCGGTGAACCGAGGCCGCACCGCGCCGCTGCCGCTCGAAGTCGCCCTGAACGGCCTGGACCTGACGTCGGTCGTCGAGCACAGCACGCTCGCGGACGCCGATCCGGACGCCCGCAACACGCTCGACGACCCCGAGCGGGTCGCCCCGCACCCGGTCGAGGGCACGGCACTGAGGGACGGCACCCTCACCGCCGTACTGGAACCGCTGTCCTGGAACGTGATCCGGCTGCGCTGAGACCGGCGCGACCGGCGACAATGGGTGCATGAGGATCTCGGCACGGGCGGACTACGCGGTACGGGCTGTACTGGAGCTCGCCGTACGCCATGACGACGGCCCGGTGAAGGCGGAGACCATCGCCACCGTCCAGGACATCCCGCACAAGTTCCTGGAGGGCATCCTCGGCGACCTCCGCCGCGCCGGGCTGGTGGACAGCCGGCGCGGCGGCAACGGCGGCTATCGGCTGGCCGGGGACGCGGCGGAGATCACGGTCGCCGACGTGATCCGGGCCGTCGACGGCCCCATCGTGTCCGTCCGGGGGGTCCGTCCGACCGGCCTGGCCTACGCCGGGTCGGCCGAGCCGCTGCTGCCGCTGTGGATCGCGTTGCGCGCCAATGTCCGCCGGATCCTGGAGGGCGTCACCATCGCGGACCTCGCGGGGAACGCCCTGCCGGCCTCGGTGAAGGAGCTGGCCGCGGAACCGGCGGCCTGGGAGAACCCGTAGCGCCGTTTCTGAAATCGGCCGGTATCGGACCGACAGCCCCGACGTGCGACTGCTCCCTCTCCTGGCACAACCGTCCGGTGGGGCGAGCTGTCTCATGAGTGAGCAGGTGACCACGGGGGCGCGGTCGCGGGATCCATGCGGCACCCCCGTAAACAACGGGGAGCAGTCATGAAGACAGGTACGTATCTCAAGGTCGCGATGGTCACGGCGTTAACGGCGGCCACCGTGGCCGTGGCCCCGGCCGCGGTCTCGGCGGTGGACGGTCCGGCTCCCGCCGCTCCCGCCTGGCGCACCTCGCTGGCGGGGACGCTCTCGGACAACTCCGCGCTCTCCGACGTCGCGTCGGTCGGTCCGAACAGCGCCTGGGCGGTGGGATCCCAGTACGCCGACGGCCTCCGCCAGGGCGTCATCCTGCGCTGGGACGGCAGGACCTGGCAGCCGCAGTCCGCCCCCGGTCTGCCGGGGACCGGCGTGTGGCATGCCGTGGAGGCGGTGTCGGCGCACGACGTCTGGGCGTACGGCTGGGGCCAGGACGGGGAGGTCCTGGCCCACTACGACGGCAAGCGGTGGACGCAGATGCCGCTGCCGGCGGAGAAGGGCTACGGCTTCGCGAAGCTCGCCGCCGTCCCCGGCAAGGTCTGGCTGGTGAGCGACACCGCGATCAACTCCTACGCCGACGGTGTCTGGCAGTCCACGCCCCTCGACGCCGGCGTCTTCATCAACGCCGTCGAGGCGCGCAACTCCCGCGATGCCTGGGCGGTCGGGCAGTTCGCGCACGTCGGGCAGCCGGGCCGATCCGTGCTCATGCACTGGGACGGCGGTTCCTGGACCGAGGCCGCGCCGCCCGGCAGCGATCTCCGCATAACGGCCGTCCACCAGGAGTCCGCCCGCAGCGTCTGGGTCACCGCCCTCACCCCGTACGTCGACGGCGAACGGCAGCAGACCAAGGTGCTGCACTGGAACGGCGTCAACTGGCGCGACGTCACCGGGCCGGTCGACGGGCTGTGGGCCAACGCCATCACCGGCGACGGCAAGGGCACCGTCTGGGTCTCGGGCGACCCCTACGGCTACGAGGGCACCGCCCTCTACTGGCGCCTGCGCGGCGGCGTCTGGACCTCCGTCGAGGGCGACGCCGTCCCCGGCGGCAAAACCCAGTCCTACGACATCGAGGCCCTCGCCCCCACCGGCCGCACCGGCCAGTTCTGGTCCGTCGGCGGCTACGGCCTGATCACCGGAGAATCCACCTCCGCCCAGTACGAACTGATCCAACGCTCGACCCGCTGAACCCGGCGCCGGCCCGATCAGTCCCAGGCCACCCGTCCGTCCTGGACGGACGGGTGGCGTCCACGACTGCTCTCAGGGTCTCCTCAGCTTGATGCCCTAGCATCCCTTCCTGTTCATCCCTACCAACCCGGTAGGGATCCTCGGGAAGACGGGACCGACCGTATGCGCACGCTGATTCTGCTCGCCCTCGCGGGACTTGGTGCCCAGCTTGTGGACGGCAGCCTCGGTATGGCCTACGGCGTGACCTCGACCACGCTGCTGCTTGCGATGGGGACCAACCCGGCGGCGGCCTCGGCGACCGTGCACCTTGCTGAGATCGGTACGACGCTGATGTCGGGGGCCTCGCACTGGCGGTTCGGGAATGTGGACTGGAAGGTCGTGGCGAAGATCGGTGTGCCGGGGGCGGTGGGTGCCTTTCTGGGCGCGACCGTTCTTTCCACGCTGTCGACCGAGGTCGCCGAGCCGGTGATGTCGCTGATCCTTCTCGGGCTCGGTCTTTATGTGATGTCCCGGTTCACCTTCCGGGGGCTGCCGAAGGGGCAGCTGGGCAAGCCGCTGCGGAGGCGGTTCCTGACGCCGCTCGGTCTGGTCGCCGGGTTCCTGGACGCGACCGGCGGGGGCGGCTGGGGTCCGGTCGGTACGCCCGCGCTGCTGGCCAGCGGGCGAATGGAGCCCCGTAAGGTCATCGGTTCGATCGACACCAGCGAGTTCCTGGTCGCGGTCGCCGCGAGCCTCGGCTTCCTGTTCTCGCTCGGCTCGCAGGGCGTCGACTTCCTGTGGGTGGCGGCCTTCCTGATCGGCGGCCTGATCGCCGCGCCGATCGCCGCGTGGCTGGTGCGCCTGGTCCCGCCGCGGGTCCTGGGTTCGGCGGTCGGCGGCGTGATCATCGTGACCAACGTCCGTACGTTGCTGAAGAGCGACTGGATCGGTGCGTCGGGCCCGCTGAGCACGGTTGTGTACGTCGTCCTGTACGCGGTGTGGGCCGCGGCCCTGGCCTACTCGATCCGCGCCTACCGCAAGGAAAAGGCGGCGGAGACCGACCAGACCGCGGAGCCGCAGCCGGTCAGCGCCTGAGGTCGCGCTCAACTGGGTTGTGAATGGCTGGAGTTCACCCTTACGGCCGCGCCTACGGCTCGTACGATGCGAACGCCTCCCGTCTTCACAGAAACCTCACAGGTTCTTCAAAAGTCAACGAAGGTCGGAGGCACAGCCACCCCCCAACCCTTAGGAGAGACATGTCTCGTGGACTCCTGCTGAGCGGCGGCGCACTGGCCGCTCTGCTCATGGCCACGCTGCCCGCGCACGCGGCTCCGACCTCCTCGTTCGACGACCCGCCCACGGACAAGGTCGTCATCAAGATCGCCACCGTGAACGGCTCGGGCTGTCCGCTGGGCACGGCCGCGGTGGCCGTTTCCGCGGACAACACCGCCTTCACCGTCACCTACAGCGACTACCTCGCCCAGGTCGGCGCCAACAGCGACCCCACGGCGTTCCGCAAGAACTGCCAGCTCAACCTGATCGTCCACGTCCCCGGCGGCTTCACGTACGGCATCGCCAGCGCGGACTACCGGGGCTTCGCCTCGCTCCAGCGCGGAGCGACCGGCGTGCAGAAGGCCTCGTACTACTTCCAGGGCTCGTCGAACACATCGTCCAAGACCCACACGTTCAGCGGCCTGTACAACGACAACTGGCAGGCCACGGACGAGACGGAGTACGCCCAGATCGTCTGGTCGCCCTGTGGGGTCGAGCGCAACTTCAACATCAACACGGAGTTGCGGGTGAGTGCGGGGACGTCGACGGCGGGGAGCACCAGCTTCATGACGATGGACTCGATCGACGGGGACATCAGCACGACCTATCACTTGGCGTGGCAGGAGTGCCCCGCCAAGTAACCCGCACGTGCGAGGCCGCGCCCGCTGGGGAGCCGGGCGCGGCCTTCCTGCCGGTCGGGTCAGCTGCTCTCCACTCCCAGGGTCAGCGTCCCCGCGTACCCGGCGGAGGGGGAACTGCCCAGAGCGGTGAGGGTGAGGAGGCCGGACGCGGCGCCTCCGTCGTCGTAGATCCCGTCCTGGGCGAGGGTGGTGCGGGGCACCGTGTTGGCCGCGTACGTGGCGAGCGCGCCGACTCCTGCCGTGATCGTCTCGTCGAAGAAGAGCTGGCCGGTGTGGAGTTCCTGGCCGCCGGTGAACGAGCCGTCGGCGGTGAGCGTGACATCGGTGTGGACCTTCACATGGATGTGTACACACCGGCCCCGGTACCAGCCGGGGTACACGGACGTGATGGCCGCGACGCCGTTCGTCCCGGTGAGCACGCCGCCGCGCAGGAACTTGCCGTTGTCCGGCTCGTCGTGGCCGTTGTTGCCGACGAAGCCGGAGTACTCGCCGAGGGCGTCGCAGTGCCAGAGCTCAACGAGAGCGTTGTTGAGCGGCGCGCAGGTGTCGTCGTCGACGACGGTCAGGGTGAGCTCCAGCGGGATACCGGTCTTGTCCTCGCTGATGTCGGCCCGGACGAGCTGTCCGTCGAGGTAGTAGGGGCCTTCGGTCATCTCCTTCGTGAGCGTGCAGACGGCCGCGGCGGCCACGGGGGCCGTCTGGGCTGTGGGGGCTTCAGGCGCGGCGGCGGCGCCCACGGCCAGCGTTGCGGCCGTGGCGCCGGTGGCGATCAGTACGGTGCGGCGCCCGATCGGGGTGGGGGTTGCCTCTGCTGTGCCTCTTGAAGATACGTCTGTCATGAGCACGGCAGATTAGGGGTGGACTCTGTCGGTGAGCTGTCAGTTGGGCAAAGTGAGTGCCCGTCAAGTTACTTGCCGGACATGCCGCTTCGATTCGGCTTCGATTCGACGGAGGTCGACGCCGGTTGTGTGCGGACCGTTGACGCGCAAAGGGTTCGATTCTACGGTCCCGTTCGAACTTGCGAGCAAGGTTCGAAATACCGGACATCGAGGGCTCCGCGCCGCGGTGAGCCCCCCCACCCGCAAGGAGGACCCGCATGAGCCGCACCTCCAGAAGAACCGCACTTCTCGCCGTCCCCGCCGCCGTCCTGCTGGCCCTCATCCCGTCCAGCGCCTCGGCCTACCCCAACCCCGGCACCGTCACCGGCTCCGTCGTCACGCACGACCCGACGATGATCCGCACCTCGTCCGGCCAGTACCTGCTGTACGCCACCGGCGGCGGCATCGCGAACAAGACATCCGGCAACCGCATCGCCTTCAGTGCGGGCGCCGACGCCTTCTCCTCACGCCCGAGTTGGTGGTCGACGTACTCCTCCGTCCCGGAGGCCTGGGCGCCGGACATCTCGTACCACGGCGGCAAGTACCTGCTGTACTACTCCGTCTCGAAGTTCGGCTCGAACACCTCGGCCATCGGGCTGGCCACCTCCACCACCGGGCAGCCGGGCAGCTGGACCGACCAGGGGACCGTCTACACGTCCGGCTCGTCCAGCGACTACAACGCCATCGACCCGAACCTCTTCGTCGACGGTGACGGCAAGTGGTGGCTGTCGTTCGGCAGTTGGTGGACGGGGATCAAGATGATCCAGATCAACCCGTCCACCGGGAAGCAGCTCTCCTCCAACACCACCCGCTACTCGCTCGCCTCCCGCCCGACCGGCACCAAGGCCGTCGAAGCGCCGTACATCGTCAAGCGGGGCGGCTACTACTACCTCTTCGCCTCGTACGACACCTGCTGCGCCGGCACCGGTTCGACGTACAAGGTCAAGGTCGGCCGGGCCACCTCCGTCACCGGGCCGTACCACGACCGGAGCGGCGTCGCGATGATGAACAACGGCGGGACGCCCGTGCTGGAGTCCCACGGCCGGTACATCGGCCCCGGCGGCCAGTCGATCATGAACGACGTCGACGGGGACCTGATCGTCTACCACTACTACGACGGCCAGGACAACGGCACACCCAAACTCGGGATCAACCTTCTGAACTGGAGCAGCGGATGGCCCGTCGCCTACTGAGCGGTGCCGCTACCCGACCTGTCCCATCCCCGCCGCGTTCGGCCAGCTCTGGGCGTTGGGCCAGCCCGAGGCCGGCGCGGGGGTGAGGCCGTTGGTGCCCCGGACCTGGGCGGCGGTGAGACCGCCCCGGGCCGGGACACCGGGCGGGGTGGGGCCCGCCGGCTGGGGTTGGGCGGCCGAAGCCGCCGCGGGTGCGGGGTACTGAGCCGGGATCGGGGCCGGGGCCGGGGCCGGAATGGGCGCCGGAGCCGGGTAGTGAGCGGGCGGCGCGGGAGTCGGCTGCGGGTACGCCGCGGCGGCAGCAGGCATCGGCTGCGGCATATGGCCGGTGGCCGCCGCGGCGAGGCCCTGCATACCGGCCCCGTTCGTCGCGCCGACCAGTCGGTCCACGGCCGCCGTACCCGAGCTGTAGTTGGTCCCTGTACCCAGCTCGGGCACGGCGGCTCCCCTCCTGGTCCCGTAGAGCACCTGTTCCAGGCCGGACACCAGGCGACGCACGTCGACCTGAGGGCGCACCACGAGTCGCAGGAAGCGGCTGGACGAACCGATCTTGTTGCCGCACTCGCGGACCAGGATCCGGTGCTCGGTGAGGAGCCGGTCCCGGACCACGGTGCCTTCGGCGCCCACGGGAAGGCGTACGAAGAGGAAGTTGCCCTGGGAGGGGTAGACGGTGAGGCCGGGCAGCGAGGAGAGCTGGCTGGCCATGTCCAGGCGGTCGCGGCGCACCTGGTGCAGGCTCTGCATGTACTCCTGGCCGTGGTTCTTCAGCATGAACACCACGTGCTCGGCAAAGGCGTTGAGGTTCCACTTCGGCAGCATCGAGCGGACCCGGCCCGCGAGCGACGGGTTGGCGACCAGATAGCCGAACCGTATGCCGTGCAGACCGAAGTTCTTGCCGAGGCTGCGCAGCACGATCACGTTGGGCCGCAGCATCGCCTCCTGGACGACGCTGGGCTCGGCCTCGGCGTCGGCGAACTCCAGGAACGACTCGTCGATGACGACCAGATCGAGGTCGGCCATCGCGTCCATGAACTGGGTGATGGCGTGCCGGTGCAGGAAGCCGCCGTCGGGGTTGTTGGGGTTGCAGATGACGGCGACGCGGGTGCCGCGGGCCCGGATGAACTCGGCGTACTGCGCGAGGTCGAGGGCGAAACCGCTGGACTCCTGGAGCGGGAACATGTCGACCCGCTTGCCCGTCTCCATCGGCTGGTCCGTCCAGCGGCCGAAGGTGGGGACGGGGATCGCGAGGGACTCGCGGACCATCAGATGGTCGATCCAGGTGATGAGTTCGGTCGAACCGTTGCCCATCGCGACGGCCTGCGGCGGGAGTTGCAGGAGGTTGCACAGCTCGGACGTGATTGTGTCGGCACTGCTGGGGTAGTAGGTGATGATGTCGCGCAACCGGCCCGCCATGTCGTCGAACATGGCGGGCGTCGGGAAGTACGGGTTGCACGGGATGCAGAAGTCGATCGGACCGGCCCCTTCGCCGCCCTCGCGGGTCAGCGCCGCCATCGACGGGCTGTGCGCCGCCGTGCTGCGGAACAGCGAGGTGACGTTCTCGGCCATGGAACCTCCGTATGGGGCGGGCCCGGTGGGGACGACCGGGCCCGTCGTCTTTGGGTGGCCCGCGCGGGGGAGCGCGGGCCACCTTTAGATACGGATGCCTGTGTGGCGCTGTTCAACCGCTGTGGATTCGATGAAAACTTGTGAAGCTACTGTGAAGCAGGGTCACGAGCCGAACGAGTGAACCGTCGTCGATCGGTACGTCTGCCCAGGTCGGAGCGTTGTCGACGGGAACGACGGCTGGTTCGGCGAGTCCGGGAAGTGCTGTGTCTCCAGGCACAGCGCATCGCCCTGCCGATAGACGCTGCCGCCGGTGCCGGCGAAGCTGCCGTCGAGGAAGTTACCCGAGTAGAACTGCAGCCCCGGCTCGGTCGTGGCGATCTTCAGGGTGCGGCCCGAGGACGGGTCGCGGAGCGTGGCGACGTGCTCGGGCTTCGCCGTGATGCCCTTGTCGAGCGCCCAGTTGTGGTCGATGCCCTTGCCGTACAGCAGCTGCTGGTGGGCGACGCGGATGTCCTCGCCGACCGTCTTGGTGGAGCGGAAGTCGAAGGGGGTGCCCGCGACCTTCGCCAGCTCGCCCGTGGGGATCAGCCCCGAGTCGACCGGCGTGTAGCGGGAGGCGGCGATGGACAGCTCGTGGTCGTAGATCGTGCCGCTCGACTCACCCGCGAGGTTCCAGTAGACGTGGCTGGTGAGGTTGGCGACGGTGGCCTTGTCGGTGGTGGCCTCGTAGTCGATGCGCCAGTCACCGTGCCGGGTGAGGGTGTAGGTGACCTTCGACTTCAGCGTGCCGGGGTAGCCCATCTCGCCGTCGACGCTCGTGTAGTGCAGGTACAGACCGACGTCCGAGCCCTTGGTGAACGGCTCGATGTCCCACACCCGCTTGTCGAAGCCCTGGGCACCGCCGTGCAGGCTGTTCTCGCCGTCGTTGACGGAGAGTTGGTGGTTCTTGCCGTCCAGCGTGAACTTGCCCTTGGCGATGCGGTTGCCGTAACGGCCGATCAGCGCGCCGAAGTACGGGCTCTTGGCGACGTAGTCCTCGATGTTGTCGAAGCCCAGCGAGACGTTGGTGTACCGGCCGCGCCGGTCGGGGATCTCCAGGGACTGGACGATGCCGCCGTAGGAGAGGACCTTGAGCCGCGTCCCCCCGTTCTCCAGCGACCAGCTGTAGACCTTCGTGCCGTCGGCGAGCTTGCCGAAGAGCGACTTCACCGGCTTCCTGCCTCCCGTGGCGTGTGCGGTGCCGATGGTCGTGGCGGTGATACCGGCGGCCGCGGCCCCGGCTATGAGCGTGCGTCTGTTCAGCTCCATGCAGCGGCTCCAAGAATGGGAGTTGGGCAATGCCGCCAGGGGCGCGGGGCGGTATCCATATGCGGCTCCGCCGCGCGGGCGCGGCCGGCCACAACCGTCCGGCAGCCGCCCCACGACCCCGGCGACCCCTTGCCTACGAACCGACCTTGCGCTTGTTCCACACGTCGAACCCGACCGCCGCCAGCAGAACCAGGCCCTTGATGACCTGCTGCCAGTCCGTGCCGATGCCGACGAGGTTCATACCGTTGTTCAGCACACCCAGGACCAGACCGCCGATGATCGCGCCGAGGACGGTCCCGACACCGCCGCTCATCGACGCGCCGCCGATGAACGAGGCGGCGATCGCCTCCAGCTCGAAGTTCAGACCGGCCTTGGGCGAGGCCGCGTTGAAGCGGGCGGCGAAGACCAGACCCGCCAGGGCCGCGAGCATGCCCATGTTCACGAAGACAAGGAAGGTGACCTTCTTGTCCCTGACCCCCGACAGCTTGGCCGCCGGAAGGTTGCCGCCGATCGCGTAGATGTGGCGGCCGATGATGGCGTTGCGCATGACGTAGCCGAAGCCGACGAGCAGCACACCGAGGATGAGCAGCACGATCGGGGCGCCCTTGTAGCTGGCGAGCAGCATCGTGAGCGTGAGGATGGCCGCGCCGATCGCGACCAGCTTCAGCAGGAAGAGGTTGGTGGGCGGAACCTCCAGGGCGAACTCCTGCTGGCGCCGGCGGTCACGGAACTCCTGGAAGACCACGAACGCGATCAGGCCGATGCCCAACAACAGCGTGATGTTGTGGTAGTTGGTGTTCGGGCCGACCTCGGGCATAAAGCCGTTGGCGACCTTCTGGAGCCCCTCCGGGAACGGGCCCAGCGTCTGGCCCTCAAGGAAGATCTCGGTCAGACCGCGGAAGATCAGCATGCCCGCGAGGGTCACGATGAACGACGGTATGCCGCCGTACGCGATGAAGAACCCCTGTGCCGCGCCCGCGACCGCGCCCATGGCCAGGCACAGGATGACGGCGACCGGCCATGGCAGGTCGTTCTTGACCATGAACACGGCTGCCATCGAGCCGATGAACGCCGTCAACGAGCCGACCGACAGGTCGATATGGCCCGCGATGATGACGAGCATCATGCCGATCGCCAGGATCAGGATGTAGCTGTTCTGGAGTACCAGGTTGGAGACGTTGCGCGGCAGCAGCAGGTCGCCGTCCGTCCACACGGCGAACAGCACCACGATCAGGCCGAGGGCCATCAGCATGCCGTACTGCCGCATGTTGCGGCGCATGCCGTCCAGGATCAGCTGCAACAGGCCGTCGCCCGTGGTCGAACCGCCCTTGCCGGGCGGCGCGGGGGCCGGCGTCTTGGCGGTCACATCCGTGCTCATCGGGTTACCTCTTTGTCCTTGGTCATCTGACGCATCAGCGATTCCTGTGAGGCCTCGGCCCGCGAGAACTCACCGGTCAGCCGGCCCGCGGCCATCGTGTAGATGCGGTCGCACATACCGAGCAGTTCCGGCAGCTCGGAGGAGATGAAGACCACCGCCTTGCCCTGCGCGGCCAGTTGGTCGATGACGGTGTAGATCTCGTACTTGGCGCCGACGTCGATACCGCGCGTCGGCTCGTCCAGGATCAGCACATCCGGACCCGCGAAGATCCACTTGCTGAGGACGACCTTCTGCTGGTTGCCGCCGGACAGCTTGCCCACCGGCTCGAAGACGGTCGGCGCCTTGATGTTCATGGACTTGCGGAAGCCCTCGGCGACCTGCCGCTCCTCGTGCTCGTCGACGACCCCGCGCTTGGAGACCTTGCTCAGGGCGCTGAGCGAGATGTTCCGGCCGATCGTGTCGATGAGATTGAGGCCGTAGTGCTTACGGTCCTCGGTGACATACGCGATGCCGTGCTTCACGGCCTCCGCCACCGTCTTCGTACGGATCTCACGACCGTCCTTGAAGACCGAGCCGCCCGCGTACCGGCCGTAGGTGCGCCCGAAGACGCTCATCGCGAGTTCGGTGCGCCCGGCGCCCATCAGGCCCGCGATACCGACGATCTCCCCGCGCCGCACGGACAGCGACACCTCGTCCACGACCTTGCGCTGCTGGTCGATCGGGTGGTGCACGGTCCAGTTGCGGATCTCCAGAGCTGCCGCGGCGCCCACCTCGGTGTCGTGCTTCGTCCGCTCCGGGAAGCGGTGCTCCAGGTCGCGGCCGACCATGCCGCTGATGATCCGGTCCTCTGTGGTCTCCGCGGCCTTCACGTTCAGTGTCTCGATGGTGTGGCCGTCGCGGAGGATCGTCACCGAGTCGGCGACCTTGCGGATCTCGTTGAGCTTGTGGGAGATGATGATCGAGGTGATGCCCTGCTTCTTCAACTCCAGGATGAGATCGAGGAGTTTGCCGCTGTCCTCGTCGTTCAGGGCGGCGGTCGGCTCATCCAGGATGAGCAGCTTCACCCTCTTCGACAGCGCCTTGGCGATCTCCACGAGCTGCTGCTTGCCCACACCGATGTCGGCGACGCGGGTGTCGGGGTGATCGCCGAGACCGACCCGCCGCAGCAACTCGGTGGCGTGCCTCAGCGTCTCGGTCCAGCTGATGATCCCGCGCGTGGCGTGCTCGTTGCCGAGGAAGATGTTCTCCGCGATGGAGAGGTAGGGGATCAGGGCCAGCTCCTGATGGATGATCACGATGCCGTGATGCTCACTGGCCCTGATGTCCTTGAACTTGCAGACCTCTCCCTCGAAGAGGACTTCACCGTCGTACGTTCCGTGCGGATGAAGGCCGGAGAGGACCTTCATCAGGGTCGACTTGCCGGCGCCGTTCTCCCCGCAGATGGCATGGACCTCGCCCTGCTGGACGGTCAGAGTGACGTCCGACAGCGCCTTGACGCCGGGAAAGGTCTTGACGATCGAGCGCATTTCCAGGACGGGTCCCGCCATGGTCGTGCCTTCCAATCCCTAGGTGCGGCGGTTGTCTTAGAGGTCGCTTTCCTTGAGGAAGCCGGAGTCGATGAGTTCCTTCTGGTAGTTGGCCTTGTCGACGGCAACCGGCTCCAGCAGGTAGGCGGGGACGACCTTCGAGCCGTTGTCGTACGTCTTGGTGTCGTTGACCTCGGGCTTCTTGTCGTTGAGCGCCGCGTCGACCATGTTCGAGGCCACCTTGGCGAGTTCGCGGAGGTCCTTGAAGACGGTCATCGACTGCTGGTCCGCGATGATCGACTTCACCGAGGCAAGCTCGGCGTCCTGGCCCGTGACGATCGGCAGCGGCTTGCTCTTGGAGCCGTAGTCGTCGGACTTCAGCGCCGAGAGGATGCCGATGGAGATGCCGTCGTACGGCGAGAGGACCGCGTCGACCCGCTCGGACTTGTACGCCGAGGTCAGGATGTCGTCCATGCGCTTCTGTGCGGTGCCGCCGTCCCAGCGCAGCGTGGTGACCTGGGTCAGCGCGGTCTGGCCGGAGCGGACGACGAGCTGCTTCTTGTCGATGTAGGGCTGTAGCACCTTCATCGCGCCGCCGAAGAAGTAGCGGGTGTTGTTGTCGTCGTTGGAGCCGGCGAACAGCTCGATGTTGAACGGGCCCTTCTCCGAGCCGTCCTTCAGGCCGAGCTTCTCGACGATGTAGTTGCCCTGGAGCTCGCCGACCTTCTCGTTGTCGAACGAGGCGTAGTAGTCGACGTTCTCGGTGCCGAGGATCAGACGGTCGTAGGAGATCACCGGGATGTTGGCATCGGCGGCCTGCTGGAGCACGTTGTTCATCGACTTGTTGTCGATGGCCGCGACGATCAGCGCCTTCACGTCCTGCGTGATCAGGTTCTCGATCTGCGAGACCTGCTGGTCGGGGTCGTCCTCGCCGTAGACCAGCTTGGTCTTGTACCCCTTGGACTCCAGTTCCTTCTTGACGTTGTCTCCGTCGGCGATCCAGCGCTCCGACGACTTGGTCGGCATCGCGATGCCGATGGTGGCTCCCTCGGAGCC
Organism: Streptomyces sp. NPDC051963; assembly: GCF_044593495.1. Classification (NCBI taxonomy): domain Bacteria; kingdom Bacillati; phylum Actinomycetota; class Actinomycetes; order Kitasatosporales; family Streptomycetaceae; genus Streptomyces; species Streptomyces sp. NPDC051963. The sequence goes on from NZ_JBIUCC010000002.1 coordinate 515,102, forward strand.
GCCGGAGTCCTCCTCGCTGCCGCCCTCGCCGCTCTGGCCGCAGGCAGAGAGGGTGAGGGCGAGGGAGGCGGCCGTGGCTATCGCTGCGAGTGCGGCTCGGTGAGTACGCATGATCATCATCCTTGATGTCGGTACGGGCTCGGTCTGGTGCTGCGGAACCCTCTGGGGTGATACGCCGTACGACCGAGAAGAGGGTGTGTGGGATTGTGTTCGGCTGCGTCTGCTTTTGTGAAGAGGTGACGCCCGGAACGTTATGAGGGTGTTTCGAAACGACGGAGTGCGCCCGGCAGTCGGGAGCCGAGCGGCGCCATGTCACCGTCCGCTCCGTGTCGTTGGAGCAGGTCCAGGGCGAGCCGTCCCCGCCGCACCCGTTCCCGGGCGGTGGTGAGGGTGACATCGCGCAGGTGATGGCCGTACGGGTAGATCCCAGGGGCCTTCGACAGACCGAACTTGAGGTAGATGGGTGCGCCGCGCCGGATCAACTCGGCGACCTCGTACATCCGTACATAACCGCCGAGATCGTCGGGGGCCTCGATGTACATGTCCATGGGAGCCGCCGACACCCGCCGGATCTCAGTGAGGTGATCGAGCGTCAGATCGCTGGGCACATTGATCGAGTCGGCGCCCAGGTTCTCGAACACCGCGTACGCGGCCGGGTTGACCGGTCCGATGAGCGCGGAGACCTTGAGGGTGGTGTCGGCCGGGATGATGCCCGCCGTGCGCGCCCGGTGCAGGGTCCACAGCACACCCTCGTCGGCGACGAGCAGACACTTGACGCCCAACTCCGTTGCCCGGACGGCGTCTTCGACGCAGCCGGCGACGCCGTCATGGCCACGGGCGCGCGCACCGCCCCCGCGTGAGTCGGTCCGGGTGGACCCACCGATGTCCCAGGTCCCGCGCGGACCGGTGAACAGGCAGAGCTCGATGTCGCGTTCTTCGGTGGCCTCGACCATCTCGGTGATCTCGGCATCGGTCAGCATCCACACCCCGCTGCCCTGGCTGATCCGGTGGATCGGCACATCGAGCCGCGAGGACTCCTTCAGGACCACGGCCAGCGCTTCGGGACCCTCGCACGAGGGGATCTCGGTGCGCCAGCGGCCGCCGCCGGGGAAGGAGTGCGGCGAGGCGTCGGCGGGGTCGGGGGCGGGCGCACCCAGGCCGAGCGCGGTGAGGGCCTGCTCACCGGGTCGACGGGCTGCCGGTTCGGAAGCGTCGGTCACAAGCTGTCCTTCGTGTTCGATATATCGGACGGAGTTCGCGGCTCTGGGTGGGAAAAGCTGGGGGTACGCCGGTACGGGGACCGTCAGGTCGCCCCCGTACCGGCGTACGACTAGGGGCGAAGGAGTACCTTGCCGACCTTCGGATCACCGGACCCGACCAGCTCGACGGCCTGCGGGAACTCGGCCAGTGGCAGTTCGTGCGTGACGAGGGGCAGCGGATCGAGCAGCCCGGCGGCGAACACCCGCACCGTGTGCGCCCAGGCGTCCGGCGGCGCCCCGAAGACGGTGTGCACCTCCAGCTGCCGTACGACCAGATCCGTCGGGTCGAGACCCTCGGCGCCGGGTGCCGGGATGCCCGTCAGGACCAGGCGTCCGCCGCGCCTGAGCAGGGAGGCGGCGGTGCGCGCGGCGGACGCGGACCCGGCGGTCTCGATGACCACGTCGAAGTCGCCGGGGAGTTGCTGGTCCTTGGTGCGGAAGTCGGTGGCGCCGTACTGGCGTGACAGCGCCTCGCGGTCGCCGCGGGTGCCGACGACCAGCAGCTCGGCCGGCGAGCCCGCCTTGAGGAACTGCACGGCGAACATGCCGAGGGTGCCGGTGCCGACGACCGCGACTCGCTCCCCGGGCCGGGAGTCGGCCTTCAGCGCGGCGGCCGCGATACAGGCGGCGGGTTCCAGGAGGGCCGCCGCCGTGAGGTCGGCCGCGTCCGGCAGGACGTGCAGGAGCCGGGCCGGGAGCGTGAGCGTGTCCGCCATCGCGCCCGGCTCGGTGAACCCGGTCTCCTCGTAGCCGGCCGAGCACAGGGTCGTCTCGCCCGCGTGGCAGCGGTCGCACACCTGGCAGTTCCGGAAGCCCTCACCGACGACCTTGCGGCCGACGAGGGAGCCGGGGACTCCGGCGCCGACCCCCTCGACCGTGCCGGACCACTCGTGACCGGGGGTCAGCGGGTAACGCACGTACCCCTCGGGCCGGTTGCCCTGATAGACCTCGCGGTCGCTGCCGCAGATCCCCACGGCGTGCACCTTGACGAGCGCCTCGCCGGGACCCGGCTCGCGCGGGGTGTGCTCGACGAGCCGGTGCTCGCCGGGCGCCTCGATGACGACGGCCGTGCTCACTCCTGCGAACCCTTCGGCTTGCGCTGCTCCCAGCCCTCGGCCCACAGGTCGAACCGGGCCTGCTGCTGCGGGAATTCGGCGGCGGCGTCGGTGTCGAGCTCGACACCGAGACCGGGCGCGTCGGAGATCTCGAAGTACCCGTCCACGACCTGGGGCGCCCCCTTCACGACCTTCTTGATCTCCGCGTCGGCGAAGTCGTTGAAGTGCTCCAGGATCTTGAAGTTCGGGGTGGAGAAGCCGACTTGGAGGGAGGCGGCGGTGAGCACGGAGCCGCCGACGTTGTGCGGGGCGACCAGCATGTAGTGGGTCTCGGCGGTGGCGGCGAGCTTCCGGGTCTCCCAAATGCCGCCGATATGGCCGACGTCGGGCTGGAGGATGTCGACGGCCTGGCTCTCGAAGAGCTCGCGGAACTCGATGCGGTCATGGATGCGCTCACCGGTGGCGACGGGCATGTCGACCTTCGCCGAAACCTTTTCGAGCGCCTTCAGGTTCTCCGGCGGCACGGGCTCCTCCAGCCAGGCCGGCTTGAAGGGCGCGAGCTCGTGCGCGAGCCGGACGGCGGTGGCGGGCGAGAACCGGCCGTGCATCTCCAGCATCAGCTCGGAGTCCGGCCCGATCGCGTCCCGTACGGCCTCGATCAGCGAGACGGCGTACAGGGTCTGCTGGTGGTCCAGCTCGAAGTGACCGGTCCCGAAGGGGTCGATCTTCAGCGCCTTGTACCCGCGGGCCATGACCTCCAGGGCGGCCTTGTGATAGGCCTCCGGCGTCCGCTCCGTGGTGTACCAGCCGTTGGCGTAGGCCTTGACCCTGTCGGTGACCTTGCCGCCGAGCAGCTGCCAGACGGGCACGCCGAGCGCCTTGCCCTTGATGTCCCAGCAGGCCATCTCGATGACGGCGATCCCGGACATGACGATCTCGCCGGCCCGGCCGTAGTCCCCGTACTTCATCCGGCGTACGAGGTCTTCCGTGGCGAACGGGTCGGAACCGAGAATGTGATTGGCCTCGGCCTCCCGCAGATAGCCGGTCAGCGCGTCGGTGTGGCCCAGCATCCGGGTCTCGCCGACTCCGGTGATGCCCTCGTCGGTGTGCACCTGGACGTACGTCAGGTTGCGCCAGGGCGTCCCGACCACGTGAGTGCTGATTCCGGTGATGCGCACGGCAGTTGCCCCTTGCTGCGTCGTCGGCTCGGTTCTGATGTGTTCGATATTTCGGCACACGTTCGAAATGCTGGCGTGACAGTAAGGATGGGGTGGTCGGAGTGTCAATGGGTCGAACACATAACGGTTTCGACAGTTTCGACATGAGCTTTCGCTCCGTCACGTCAACGTGCCATACCGGAAGCGGAAGTTCCCTACACAACTTTCACAGCTGTGACTATGAACGTTACCTGTGAGGAACTTAGTCTTCCCGCGTCATGGACTACTGCCACCCGTGCCGACGGCACCTGAACGGCGCCCTGGCCTGCCCGGGGTGCGGCGCACCGGCCGACTCACTCCAAGGGTCGCGCGCGTACGCGCAGGACAATGGCGCGCGCCCTCAGGCGGTCGGCGACGGTGGTGCCTACACGGGGTCGTACGAGGCTCCGAGCGGCGCGTACGGGGCCCCGCGGGGGGCGTACGAGACTCCGGCCCAGGGCGGTTCGTACGACGCTCCGCGCGCGGCTGAGGGCGATGCCTGCGGCGATGGTCGCGACGCGGCCCACGGCGCCGAGCGCGCCGACGACGACCGCACCGACGGCGAGCACGCCGACGAGTACGACGACGAGCCCCGCGGCCGGGCAGCCCGGCGTCGTGGTCGAGGCCGCGGCAGGGGCCGTGGGAGGGATGTCACCGTCGCGATGGGTGCGGTCGCCCTCGACGAGGGAGATGGCGACGACGAGGAAGAGGAAGAGCCTGCCTCCGCGGGCGCGAGCCGACGCGACCGCAAAGCCGCGGCACACCGGCGCCGCCGTCGCCGGACCCTGTTGATATCCGCGGGATTCATCCTCGCGGCCGCCGGACTGAGCCTCGCCGAACTCGGCATGGACGCCCCGGGTTCGTCGCCGAAGACGGCGGTTGCCGGCGGCGACGCGTCCGCCGAGGGCGGCACGTCGCAGGAGGCGGGCGAGACGGCCGAGCCGATAGGCGACAAGACGGGAACGGCCGGAGCGGATTCTTCCAGCCCGTCCGACTCCGCATCCCCGTCGGCCTCCAAGTCCCCGAAGGACAAGAAGCCGAAGGACGACGAGACCGGGACCGACCAGGACCCCCAGTCCTCCACGGCGGCCCCGGGCCCGACCGGCACCGCCCCCGCACCGCCTCCTCCGGCCGAGACGCCGGCGCCCAGCGCAGACCCGACCACCTCGGAACCGACGGCCGACCCTTCACCTTCGGAGACGTGCGAGCGGTTCTTGTGGTGGTGCGCCTAAGCGCTCCGCTGGAAGTGCGGTGATGCGCCGTCGGTCGACTGCGGCGCCATCGTGGCTGGTCGCGCCCGCGCGGCGGAGCCGCACATTGATACAGCCCCGCGCCCCTTCGGGGCACTGCCGAACCGCAGCCGACTTCCCCGCCCGGCTTAGCCCGGCAGGAGGCCTCCCGGTGAGCCCGCTGCCTGCGTCACGCGCCTGATTCCAGCATCCGCCGCAGCAAATCCCGCAACGCCAGTCGCTCGTCGTCCGAGAGTCCTGCCAGTGGCTCGCGGGCGAAGCGCAGCGACTCGCGCAGGCCTCGTGCGACGCGCAGCCCCTCGTCCGTCGCCGCGGCGAGCTTCACCCGCCGGTCCTTCGGGTCCGGTCGGCGCTCCACCAGGCCACGGGACTCCAGCCGGTCCACGATCCCGGTCACGTTCGACGGCTCGCACTTCAGCTTCTGGGCCAGCTTGCGCATCGGCAGCGGCTCCAGTGACAGCAGGCTGAGCAGCCGCGCCTGCGCGCCGGTCAGGGCGTGGTCGGCGGCGGCGACGTCGAAGTCCTCGTGGTAGCGGGCCACGACGTCACCGATCAACTCGACCACTTCCATGGTCAGGGCGTCCGGGCGGCGGGTCTTCTGGTCAGTGGACATGCGCTCCAGAGTACCCCGTTACTTGACATCATGAAATATTCAGGCGCATGGTTGTTTCAGGTTCTTAAGTATTAGCTCGCTCGCAAGGAAAGGCGCTTGTCATGATCAACCGCGAATGGCACCTGCTCAGCCGTCCCGTCGGCTGGCCCAAGCCCGAGGACTTCGCCCTGGTCGAGACGGAGACCCGGACGCCGGGCGAGGGGCAGGTGCTCGTCCGGAACAAGTACCTCTCCGTCGACCCGTACATGCGCGGACGCATGTCGGCCGCCAAGTCCTACACCGCCCCCTTCGAGCTCGGCAAGGTCATGCAGGGCGGTGCCGTCGGTGAGGTCGTCGCCTCGAACGCCGAGGGCATCGCCGTCGGCGACCACGTCCTGCACTTCTTCGGCTGGCGCGAGTACGCCGTCCTGGACGCGAAGAACGCCGTCAAGGTCGACCCGGAGGCCGCGCCGCTGTCGACGTATCTCGGCGTCCTCGGCATGACCGGCCTGACCGCCTACGCCGGTCTGCTGCGCACCGCCTCCTTCAAGGAGGGCGACTCGGTCTTCGTCTCCGGCGCGGCAGGTGCCGTCGGCAGCCAGGTCGGCCAGATCGCCAAGCTGAAGGGCGCCTCCCGGGTCATCGGCTCCGCCGGGTCCGACGAGAAGGTCAAGCTGCTCGTGGAGGAGTACGGCTTCGACGCCGCCTTCAACTACAAGAACGGACCAGTGAGCGAGCAGCTGCGCGAGGCCGCGCCGGACGGTGTCGACGTGTACTTCGACAACGTCGGCGGTGACCACCTGGAAGCCGCCATCGGGCAGCTCAACCGGGACGGCCGTATCGCCGTCTGCGGAATGATCTCGGTCTACAACAGCACCGAGCCCGTCCCCGGCCCGAAGAACCTCGCCCGTCTCATCGCCACCCGCGGCCGCATCGAGGGCTTCCTGGTCGGCGACCACTACGACCTCCAGCCGCAGTTCGTCCAGGAGGTCGGCCCCTGGGTCGCCTCGGGCGCGCTCAAGTACCGCGAGACGGTCGTCGAGGGCATCGAGAACAACCTGGAGGCCTTCCTGGGCGTCCTGCGCGGCGACAACACCGGGAAGATGATCGTCAAGCTCTGAGGACGGTCGCAGCCGGTGCGCAGGCACCAGGACACGTGAGTTCCTGGTCCGAATGCACCAGGGGAAGACGGCGGCGGAGGACGATGCCACGCCGGGCGCCGGAGGCAAGGGTTGGAAGCGCGTGAATCCCGCGCATTCCCCTTGCCTAGCGGTGTCTGGAGTGATCAGCAGGTGGCTACGTTTCTCTACCGGATCGGACGGTGGGCCTTCCGGCGGCGCCGGCTTGTAACCCGTCTGTGGCTGGGCGCCCTGCTGCTGGCCGGGGTCGCCGCCGCCGTGGCGCCGGCCGGGCAGGAGGAGGACCTCTCCATGCCCGGCACCGAGTCGCAGCAGGCGTTCGACCTGCTGGACGAGCGCTTCCCCGAGAGCAACTCCCAAGGTGCCGAGGCCCGTCTGGTGTTCCGGGCCCCGGACGGACAGCGGGTGACGGCCAGGGAGAACAGGGCGGCCGTCGAGGACACGCTCGGCTCGCTGGACGGGGGCGATCAGGTCGCGTCGACCACCGACCCCTACGAGACCGGCGCGGTCAGCGAGGACGGCACCATCGCCTACTCCACGATCACCTACACCGCGGACGCCGTCGACCTGACCGAGCCGACGAAGAGCGCCCTCGAAGACGCAGCGAGCAAGGCCCGGGACACGGGACTGACCGTGGAGATCGGCGGCTCGGCCCTGGACGCGGAAGAGGAACCGGGCGGCACGACGGAGATCATCGGCGTGGCGGTGGCGGCCGTCGTGCTGGTCCTCGCCCTCGGGTCGCTGGTCGCGGCCGGACTGTCGCTGATGACCGCCTTCCTGGGCGTGGCCATCGCCTTCGGCCTGGTCTCCGCGCTGGCCGTTCCGCTGGGCCTGACGTCCACCGTCGCCATCCTGGCGCTGATGCTGGGGCTGGCGGTCGGCATCGACTACGCCCTCTTCATCACCTCCCGCTTCCGCGACGAGCTCGCCCGGGGCAGCGAGCCCGAGGAGGCCGCCGGCCGGGCGGTGGGCACGGCCGGATCCGCTGTCGTCTTCGCCGGTGCGACCGTCTTCATCGCCCTGGTCGGTCTCGGGGTCGTCGGAATCCCCGAACTCACCAAGATGGGCATGGGCGGCGCGGGCGCCGTGGCCGTCGCCGTACTCGTCGCACTGACCCTGGTCCCCGCGCTGTTCGGCTACTTCGGCCGGCGGATACTGTCCCGCGCCGTCCGCAAGGCCACCCGGCCGGGAACCGCGCGCCCGCACCCGGTGTCCGAGGCGCCCGGCCGACCCGGGCTCGGCACCCGCTGGGCACGGTTCGTGCTGCGCCGGCCGGCGAGGGTGCTGCTGATCGCCGTACTCGGTCTCGGCGCCGTAGCCCTCCCGGCGCTGAGCCTCGAACTCGGGCTGCCCGGGGACGAGTCCAAGTCGGTGGAGACCACCCAGCGCCGCGCCTACGACCTGCTGTCGGAAGGCTTCGGACCCGGCTTCAACGGGCCGCTCACCGTGGTCGTGGACACGGCGGCGTCCTCGGGGTCCGCGGACAACCGGGCCACCACGGACCTGGTCGCGAAGACCGTACGGGGAGTGGACGGGGTCGCGTCGGTCGGTGATCCGGTGCTCAGCCGGACCAAGGACACGGCCGTCCTCACCGCCGTGCCGCGGACCGCGCCGAACAGCGGCGAGACCAAGGACCTGGTGCACGCGATCCGGGGCGCGGTCTCCGACGTCGAGGCCGACACGGGCGCCGCCGTCCTGGTGACCGGCACCACCGCGCTGAACATCGACATCTCCGAAGCCATGTCCGATGCCCTCATCCCGTATCTGTCCGTGGTCATCGGCCTGGCGGTGCTTCTGCTGATGGTGGTCTTCCGCTCGGTCCTGGTCCCGGTCAAGGCCGCGCTCGGCTTCCTGCTGTCGGTGGGAGCCGCCTTCGGCGTCCTCGTCGCCGTCTTCCAGTGGGGCTGGGCGGCGGACCTGCTCGGCATCGAGCAGACCGGACCGGTCATGTCGCTGATGCCGATTCTCATCATCGGCATCGTGTTCGGCCTCGCCATGGACTACGAGGTCTTCCTCCTCACCCGGATGCGGGAGTCCTACGTCCATGGCGCGTCTCCCGGCGACGCGATCGTCAACGGGTTCCGGCACAGCGGACGGGTGGTGGCCGCGGCGGCGATCATCATGATCAGCGTGTTCGCCGGATTCATCGGGATGAGCAGCCCGACCATCCAGACGATGGGCGTCGGCCTGGCCGCCGCCGTGGCCTTCGACGCCTTCGTGGTCCGGATGGCGATCGCACCCGCGGTCCTGGCCCTGCTCGGCCATCGGGCCTGGTGGCTGCCCCGTATCCTGAACCGCATGCTGCCGAATGTGGATATCGAGGGTGCGGCACTGAGCAGGCAGGCCCCGCAAGTCCCGTCCTCCGCGACCGAGTCGGACGCAGCGGTGCCGCGGCTCCCCGTCCACCGGCACTGAGCCGGCCATGACGAACACGGGTGGCGGTGGCCCGCGACCACGCGGCATGTGGTGGCGGGAGGCGGCGATCATCGCGGCGGCGTTCGCGCTCTGTCTGCTCGGCGGTGCGCTGTCCGACGACGGCAGCGCGCTGTCGGCGCCGCCTGCCGCCGCCTACCTCATCGCAGTGGTGTCCTGTGCCGCACTGCCCGTGCGGCACAGGGCGCCGCTGGCCGCCATGGCGGTCACGACCGTGTGCGGTGTGCTGGTGCCCCCCCTGGGTCTCCTGCTGAGCCCGCTCATCGTGACCCCGGCCGTGATCACCGCCTACTCGCTCACCGCGCGCACGGAACGGCACGCGGTGAGCGCGCTGTCGCTCACCTCCGCGGCGCTGCTGGTCGCCTCCACCCCCCTGTTCGGGGCCCTCTCGTGGAAGGACGCGAGCAGGCTGGGAGCGGTGGCGGCGTTCCCGCTGGTGGCCGGCGTACTGGGTCACTCGACGCAGAACCGACGGGCCTATCTGGCGGCCGTGGAGGAGCGGGCCCGGCGGGCCGAACAGAGCCGGGACAGCGAGGCGCGCCGGCGAGTGGCCGAGGAACGGGTGCGCATCGCCCGGGAACTGCACGACCTCGTGGCCCATCAGATCACCCTGGCCAACGCGCAGGCCACGGTCGCCGCCCACCTCTTCGACACCCGGCCGGAGCAGACGCGTAAGAGCCTGAAGGAGCTCGTCGAGACCACCGGCGACGCGCTCGACGACCTGCGGGCCACGGTCGGTCTGCTGCGTCAGTCCGGGGACACGGCCGGGCCCGTCGAACCGGCGCCCGGACTGTCCCGGCTGCCCACGCTCCTGGAGTCCTTCCGCCGCGCGGGTCTTCAGGTGTCGGTGCACCAGGAGGGCACGGCCAGGCCACTGCCGCCGGGAGTGGACCTCACCGCCTACCGCATCGTCCAGGAGGCTTTGACCAACGTGACCAAGCACGCAGGTACCGGAAGCGCCCGCGTGGGCCTCGCCTGGAACCGCGATCGCGTGACCATCACGGTCGCCGACGACGGAGGGAGCGGCCCTGGGGCGTCGACCGCATCCACGGGACCGAGTGCGTCCACGGCGGCGGACCGTCCGCACGGTTACGGTCTGATCGGGATGCGTGAACGTGCCACCGCGGTCGGCGGACACCTCACCGCGGGCCGGCGCCCGGAGGGCGGCTTCCTCGTCTCCACCCAACTGCCCCTCCCGCCCGCCAAGCACACGACGCGGGAGACCGACGGAGGTGCGCCGTGACACTCCGAGTGCTGCTCGCCGACGATCAGGCCCTGCTGCGCGGCGCCTTCCGCCTGCTTCTCGACAGTGCCGACGACATCACCGTGGTCGGCGAGGCCGCCGACGGCAGGGAGGCGGTGAGACTCACCCGGGAGCTGCGCCCGGACGTGGTGATCATGGACATCCGGATGCCCGAGGTGGACGGTCTCACCGCCACCTCGGAGATCTGCGCGGACCCGGACCTGCGGGCCAGCCGCATCCTGATCCTCACCACCTACGAGACCGACGAATACGTCGCTCAGGCGCTGCGCGCGGGGGCCGGCGGCTTCATCGGCAAGGGCATCGGGGCCGAGGCCCTGCTGGACGCCGTGCGGACGATCGCCGACGGCGACACCCTTCTGTCCCCGGTCGCGACCCGCTCCCTGGTCGCCCGTTTCCTGGCCACACCGGACCACGCCCCGTCGCATCACGCCGAAGAGCTCGCCGTGCTCACCCCGCGCGAACGCGAGATGGTGGCCCTGGTCGCGACCGGCCTGTCCAACCAGGAGATCGCCGAGCGGATGTTCCTCAGCCCCTTCACCGTCCGCGCCCATGTGCAGCGCGCCATGACGAAGCTTCAGGCCCGCGACCGGGCGCAACTCGTCGTCATCGCCTACCGGGCGGGCCTGGCCCATGCCACGCCCGACGGCGGCAACTAGGGCCTGGCTGAGCCGAATTCGGGCAGCGTGAGGGCTGAGTGGGCCGGTCGTGCCGGGGCGGAGGGCATGGTGACGAGGTCGCGCAGCATGGTGTTGCGTTGTTCCAGGGCCTGCACCGTGGTGGGGAAGAGCGTGGCCGCGCCGTTGTCGACCAGGGCCTGGTTCATGGCCACGAACTCGCGCACGTCGCGTTCGTAGGCGGCGAAGGCCGCGGTGTGGTCCCGGTTCGTGGCCAGGGCGTGGGCGAGCATGTAGGCGCCGACCAGCGCCAGGCTCGAACCCTGTCCGGTGAGGAACGAGGGTGCGTACGCGGCGTCGCCGACGAGCGCGACGCGGCCGCTGGACCAGTGGGGCATACGGATCTGACCGGCCGTGTCGAAGAACAGGTCATCCGCGTCGCGCATGGCGTTGACGATGCCGGGGACCTCCCAGCCCTCGCCCGCGAAGGCCGTGGCGACCAGGTCCCGTTGGGCGTCGGGGTTCCGGAGGGCGTCGAAGGGTGGTTCCGGTCGGTGGAAGGTCAGGAAGGCGTGCAGCTCGTCGCCGTCCCCGACGGCGTAGAGGGCCGCGGCCTTCCCCGGGGTGTTCCACAACATGAGCTCGCGGGAGAGCCCGAGGGTGTTCGGCATGGTGAAGAGGGCGAAGCAGTAGCCGAGGTAGCGGTGGAACCGTTCTTCGGGGCCGAACAGGGACTCCCGGGTGTGGGAGTGCATACCGTCGGCGCCGACCACCAGGTCGAACGTGCGCTGTTGCCCACTGTGGAAGGTGACGTCGACCCCTTCTCCGGACTGGTCGAGGGTGTCGATGGAGTCGTCGAACAGGAATTCCACGTCGTCGCGAACCCTCGCGTAGAGGTTCGCGGCCAGATCCCCACGACGCACTTCGAGGTCCTGTCCTTCGACACCGCCGGCAACGGCGCGCGGGTCGAGCGCGGTCAGTTCACTGCCGTCGGCGTTGAGGAAGGTGAAGCGACGCGAGTCGATGTGCGCGTCCCGCAGTTGCGGCAGTATCCCCATGCGCCGGACCACCTCCGTCGCGGTACCGCGGATGTCGATCGGATAGCCACCGGCGCGCAGCGCGCCTGCCTTCTCCACCACGGTGACCTCGAACCCGGACCGGCGCAGCCAGTACGCCAGCGCGGGTCCGGCGATGCTGGCCCCGGAGATCAGGACCCTGCCCTTCGCGGTAGTAGACACGTCCGTCGAGAGACCGGTAGATGTCATGCCTGAGCTTCCTTCTTCGTGAAACGGACGACGAGCAGTGACAGGGCGGCGACGAGGCCGGCGATGACGAAGCCTGTGACGAAGGCCGATTCGGTCGGCAGGCCCGTCATCGGGTCGGCTCCGGCGTCGAGGATCGCGCCGCCGACCTGGACGCCCAGGGCGATGCCGATCACGCGTGCCGCGACGAGCAGGCCAGTGGCGATGCCGGTGTCCTCGGTCTCCACGGCGGTGGTGGCGCTGACGAGCAACGCCGTGGTGCCGACGCCCGCCGCGAACGCGGTCAGCGCCTTTGCGAGGACGAGATGCCATTCCGCGCCGTGCGCCGACGCCAGGGCGACCATCGTGGCGGCCGTGACGAGGGCGCCCACGATGACCACGGCACGCGGACCGAAACGCCGCGCCGCGATCCCGCCGACGGAATCGCTCAACGACCCGACGACGGCGCCGGGCAGCAGGAACAGCCCGATGTCGGTGGTGCTGACTCCGAAGCCGTATCCGTCGGCCGAGATCGCGAACAGCTGCGGGAGCAGAAAGAGCACCATCCCCGAACTGGCGCAGATGACCAAGGTGAGCACGCACGCGTGCCACACCGCCGGCTTGGCCAGCATGCCCAGATCGACCATCGGCGAGGCCGCCCGGCGCTCGACGACGACCCATCCGGTGGCCAGGGCGACCACGACCACCGCGATGGCGGCGACCGTGAGCAACGGCAGGCCGTTCGTCACCTTCACGAGCCCGACCATGAACACGAGCAACGCACCGCTCAGCAGAATCACGCCGGGCCAGTCGATCCCGTGGTCCGACCGGACCGGCGGATCATGCGGCATCAGCCGGGCCACGACCGACGTCGTCGCGATGATCGCGATCGTCGGCAGCGTGAACATCCAATTCCAGGACAGCGCGTCCGCGATCGGCCCGGCAACCAGCGTTCCCACCATGCCGCCGCCCGTGAACAGCGCCATGACCAGCCCGATCGCCACCGCTGACTCCCTTGCCGGGAGGTGCTTGCGGACCAGGATGAACGAGAGGGGCAGCACACCCACCATGACGCCCTGCAATACCTGACCGAGCAGCAGCACCGGCAGGTTCGGCGCCAGACCGGCCAGCAGACCACCGGCCGAGACCACGGCGCTCAGCCAGACCAGCACCCGCTTTCCGCCGTGGCGGTCGCCGAGTTTGCCTATGACGGGTGTGACGACCGCGCCGGTGACGAGCAATGCGTTGGCGACCAGTGCCGCTTCGCCGGAACTGACGGCCAGCTCACGTTGGAGCAGCGGGAGCGCGGGCTCCACCACTGACTGAAGGGTGCCGAGGGCGAGGGCCAGGATGCCGAGGGCGCCGATCGACAGCCGCCCTATCCGGACCGGGGAAACCGCAACTGCGGACATAGGTGTCCTTTTCATCATTGATACGAGGGGAAATGGGCCTCCAACATTTCCCTCCGGCGCCCGGCTGGGGCATCGTCCTCAGCCGCCGTCTTCCCCTGGTGCGCCCGGACCAGGGGAAGAGGTGTCCTGGTGCCGGCGCACCACTACCCTCGATTTCCGGTATGCGGTAACTTCTTTCCGAAACCGTCGTTGATCGTGGGCGCGAGTCACGGCGGACGAGGAGGAGGACAACCGCATGCCCATCCAGCAGTCCGAGGTGCTGTACACCGCCGTCGCCACCGCCGAGAACGGCCGTGACGGCCGGGTCGCCACCGACGACGGCAAGCTCGACGTCGTCGTCAACCCGCCCAAGGAGATGGGCGGCAGCGCCTCCGGCACCAACCCGGAGCAGCTGTTCGCCGCCGGCTACAGCGCCTGCTTCCAGGGCGCGCTCGGCGTCGTCGCCCGCCAGGAGAACGCCGACGTCTCCGGCTCGACCGTCACCGCGAAGGTCGGCATCGGCAAGAACTCGGACGGGTTCGGGATCATCGTCGAGATCTCGGCGCACATCCCGAACGTCGACGCGGCCACGGCCACGTCCCTGCTTCAGAAGGCCCACCAGGTCTGCCCGTACTCGAAGGCAACCCGCGGCAATATCACCGTGACGCTGGTCTGACCACGATCGTTGCTACGACGGAGGCCGCACCCTTGGACGTGGGGTGCGGCCTCCTTGTCGAGCCCGTGGTCCTGCCTGCGGTCAGGTCGCCTGCGCCGCCTTGTGGGCGGCCGGCACGAACCGCTCGTTCTCCGGTGCGGCGCCGCCCGGAAACGCGAAGCGACGGCGGGTGTAGCCGTACGCAAGGCCGCTCCGCGGGTCGGCGAAGGCCTGGGAGCCCGGCGCGCCGCTGTGGCCGAACGTCCCGGCGCCGAGGAACGGGTACAGGACGTCGGCCGTTGCCTGGAAGCCCAAGCCGTACGAGCGGTGCGCGCGGGCGACCAGGTCGTAGCCGGTGGAGTGGATCTGGCCTACCTCGGCCGTGGTGTCCGGCTTCAGCAGTGGTGGCCGGCCGTCCACCTCGCTGATCGCCGCCGCGTACATCCCGGCGAGGCCACGCGCGGACGCCACGCCGCCCGCCGAGGCCTGCCCCTTGGCGCGCACGGTCCGGGAGTTGGCGAAGTCGGACAGCTCGCCCGCGCCCGGTACCTGGGCGTTGAACGCGATCGAGGCCAGCGTGTGCGGGCCGGTCGGGTTCGCGTCCAGCTCGGCCTGCTGTTCCGGCGTCGGGGCCATCGGCTGCACCGAGCGGAAGCGGGGTTCCAGGGCTTCGGGCAGACCCAGGTGGAAGTCGAGGCCGTACGGCGCCCGCACCCGGTCCTCGAACAGTTCCTGGAGTGTCCGTCCCGTTGCCCGGCGCGCCACCTCGCCGGTGAGCGCACCGATGACGTAGGCGTGGTAGCCGAAGGCCGTGCCGGGGCGCCAGAACGGGCGCTGGTCCGCCAGCCGTTCGGCGATCACGCGGTCGTCGGCCAGCTCCTCGGGAGAGAAGCCGGCGTCGAGACCGATCAGGCCCGCCCGGTGCGTCACCAGATCACGCAGGGTGAGGGCGGCCTTGCCCTCGGCGCTGAACTCCGGCCAGTAGTAGGTCACTTTGCGGTCCAGCTCCAGCGTGCCCTCCTGCACGAGAAGCGCGATCACGAGGTGGGCGGCGCCCTTGGTGCAGGAGTACACGCCGTAGAGCGATGTCGCGTCGGCACCGTCGCCCGCCCACAGGTCGACGACTCTGCGGCCGTGCGCGTACACGCACAACTGCCCCTCGTAGTCGGCGCGTTCCGTCGCCACGAACGCGGCGAACTCCTCGCGTACCGCCTCGAAACCGTCCGCGACGGTGCCGTGGATCTCCTCGGTCGTCACCCACCACTCTCCTCACTCGCCTGCGCCACGGCCAACAAGGCCCGGGCGACCTGCGCGAATTCCCCCTTCGGATGGTCCCGGAAGAGGGGTTCGGTGCCGAACAGCACGGCACCTGGACCGCTGACGACCGAGGCCTGCCCGGCCGCCGCGTCCGGACCGCCGGAGCCGTCCTCCAACGGCCGCCAGTGCCCGGAGACCAGCGGGTTCCCGGTCGCGTACGACTGCTCCACCCGCACCTCCGGTCCGAGGTCGGTGAACCAGACCGGCGCGTACACGAACCCGTGCTCCGGAGCGCCGCCGGTGACCGGCCCGCCCGCGTTCACCACGCGCACCACGCCGTTGGCGTCCCCGTTGCCCTCGACCGGCTTGGCGGCGAGCAGTCCGGCCGCGGAGTTGAGTTCCGCGCCCGTGGCACCTCGGCCGACGAGACCGTGGCCGGTGAGGAAGGCGTCAAGTGCCGTGCGGGCGGCCGGATTCAGGCGGTCGTAGGACAGTCCTGCCGAGACGAAGAGGACGTCTGCGGTCGACCAGTCGAAGCCCGCGTTGAGGATGCCCGTCGAGACGGGCGTGACCTCGAAGTCCATCTCCCGCAGTGCGAACAGCTCGCCCGCCGTGACGGCGGCGGCCACCCGGAGCCGGCGCAGTTCGGTGGTGCCGCGGGTGTGGGTCGCGTCGAAGGACACGTCGTACGTCCGTGCCGCGGTGACCGCGGCCTTGCGTGCGGACGACGGGACGATCGCGCTGCCGTCCGCTGCCCGGCGTACCGAAACACCTTGCCGGAGAAGGGAGTTGAGGGCCCCGATCTCCTGCGGGGTGTCGAGGCGGAGCCGCAGGGTGCCGCGCGGGGCGACATATCCGACGGACGCGGCCGCGTCCACGGTGCGCAGCGCTCCGTACGGCAGGCTCCCGCGCTGAGCGGACTCCACCGTGGCGCCCCACAGGCGGCCGAGGCTCCAGCCCGAGATGTCGTACATCACCGACACCTTGTCGCTGATGTCGGTGCCGTCGGCCAGGAGGACGTTCGCGAGGCCCCGCTTGGACTGGTGCATGTCGACGACGTAGGAGCCGGCCGAGTAGGTGCGTCCGGCGAGGCGGAAGGGGCGGGTCGCGCGGGTGACGACGACGTCGTTGGCGAGGAGATGGTCCACGAGACGGGCCGCCGCGGTGGCGGAGCGCTGGGAGCGGGCGCCCGCAGGAATGACGTAGGCGCGGGGGAAGTCCGTGGTGTACACGTCCTCGGGGCCGATGCCGGGGACGCCCGGGACCGTCTCCTGCGACACCGGGACCTGTGCCTCGCCGGCCGCGCCGCGCCGGAAGACCTCGATCTGGTCGGCGATCAGTGTGCTGCGGTGGGTGCGGGTGAAGTCGAGGGTGGCGCGGATCGCGGCGCCGGCGACATCGACGTTCACGGCTGACCTGCGACGCAACTCGGCGGTCGGGAGGGTGTCGTACTCCTCGTTGTTCACCGCGAGCGGGATCTCGACGGTGTGCGCCGCCACCGCGCCCTGGAAGGCCGCGTACTGCGGGGTGAAGATGGGCGGCCAGTCGTCCCAGCCCTCCTCCTGGTCCCGGAACGGGATCTGGGCGGGCTCGACGCCGTCCTTCTCCGGGGTGTAGCCGAGGCCGTTGACGGCGGACTCCATGCCGAGGGCGCCCGCGTAGGTGTTCTTCAGGAACAGGTCGTACTCGTAGTTCTCGCCGTGCGGGGGAGTGGTGGGCTCGATGAGGGTGCCGTTGACGTAGCCGTGCAGGTCGAGCATGACGGCGGGTTGTTTGTCGATCTGGATCTGGCGCATCGCGCGCACCTCGGGCTGCGAGGCGGTGGCGAAGTCCCGGTTCATGTCGAAGCCGCCTGCGTTCGTGCGGGTGCCGGCGATACGGCCGTCCGGATTGGCCGTGATGTTGAAGTACAGGCGGGAGCGGGAGAGGAGGTCCCTGGTCTTCGCGTCCTTCGCGGTCGCCAGCTGCTCGATGAGGCCGAGGGAGGCGTCAGTGCCCTCCCACTCGTTGCCGTGGATGTTGTTGTTCACGAACAGCGGGACCTTGTAACCCGCCTTGATCTCCTGGGACTTGGCGGCAGCCGCGGGCGCCCTCTCGATCAGCTCGCGCATCCGCTCCTGGGAGCGGGCCTGGCGTGCGCTCTCCGGGGCGGTGACCGTGACGAGGTAGAGGCGGTGCCCGCCGGCGGAACGGCCGACGACCTCGACGCTCACCCGGTCGCCGAGCGCCTGAAGGGCGTTCAGCTTCGGGGCGATCGCGTGGTACGGGGTGAGGCCGAGCTTGATGGACTTGTCGGCGGGGTTCTCCGGGTCGGGGGTGAGGACCTGCTCCCGGGGATAGCCGGTGCCCGAATCGGTCCTGGCGGTCAGGGCGTTGAGCGCTCGCCTGGCCGCCACCGCCGGGGCTTGTGCGGCCTGCCGGTCGAGCGCGGGACCTTCCCGGGTGACCGGCTTCGGGTCGGCCCCGGCGCTGCCGGGGGTGAGGAGAAGTGAGCCCGCCGTGGTGAGGGCGAGGGCGGTGATCAGGACGGGTCTCGCCGCGGTGGTTCTCGTGGTGCGCACGCGTACCTCCTCTGAGCTTCCTGAGATCGGTACGGCGAGGTGTACCTGTTCGACTCAACGGCAACAAGAGGGAGTCCGTGTCGCGGATGCCCCGGATGGCGCATCCACGGCCGGTCGGACGGGGCATGCTGAGGGTGCCCGGCAACGGTGAGTGCGCTTGACGCGAGGAGTGCTCATGGCGACGATCCCTTCGCTCCCCAGCAGGGAAGAGATGCTGCGCATGGCCCGCAGCACGACCGACATCACCGGCCAACTCCTGGACACCGCCCAGAACATCACCAGAATCGCCATCAACACCTTCGACCCACGGGACGGTTCGGGCGCGGAAGTGCTGCGCGTCCTGCGTGAGACCACCGCCGAACTCGCCGAGGCGAGCGCCTCCCCGCAGGCCCAGGAGGCCTTCTACCGCATCGTCGACACCCTCACCCGGCTCGGCACCAGCGGCGCCCCGCTCGCCGTGCACCCGGTGAGCGAACCGGCCCAGGCGCTGCTGGCGGCGCTGAGCGACAGCCTGCTGCCGGTGCTGGACGCGGTGGAGCCGGCGGTGGAGGAGTTCGCCACCGCGCTCGGCGACTTCGTCGAGGCGACGTCACCGCTGCTGCCCGCCGCGGCCGGCCTGGCCGCGGGCCTGCTGCTCGCCCTCACCCCGCTGATCCGGGCGGCGACCGAGGTCCTGCACGAGTCGACCCCTGAACTCCGCCGTGTCGCCGACGCGTTGACCTCCGCGCTGGCCCCGCTGATGCCGCTCCAGGTGGCCCTGGCGGAGCGTGCGGCCGCCGCCGGCGCAGGCGTCGTACGCGCCACGCTCCCGCCCCTGGCGGACCTCACCGAAGCGGCGGCGGCGACCACGAAGGCGGCCCGGCCGGTCCTGATCGCCGGGGAGGAACTGGTGGTGTCGGCCCTGGAGACGGTCCAGCCCCTGCTGCTGGCCGGCGCCTCCCGCGCGGGGCGGGTGGCACGGGCGACGGCGGTACGGGTGACGGCGGCGGTGTCACCCGCGGCCGACCGGGGGGTCGTGGTGGCGGTCGCCGTGGGGGGTTGAGGCAGGGACCGACGTTGACAGGACAAAAGGGGGCCCGCACAATCGTCGACATGATCGGGCACTGGTTCGACACGACGACGGGGCCTCTGCGCGCCCCTGATCGGACCGGATGCGAACGCTCCGGTCGATAGTCGGGTTGCCGCCGAGCCGTGTGCTCGCTGCGCGCAACGCCCTTCGTTCGCGGCGCTCGAAAGCACGCGTGTCTCGCGTCGGCTGACGTCTGCCATCGCACCACGCGAACGAGGAGAGACTCCATGACCGTGACCGTTCCACCTGCCGGATCGCCGACGGCGCTGCGCGAGGCGCGTGTGCCGGAGGGCGGGATGTACGAGGGACCGCGGACCCTGCGGCGGCTGCCCGAAGGGTGGCAGGAGCAGCCGTACCGGCATGTCGAACTAGTGCCACAGGGGTGCACCATCGGGGCGGAGGTGCGGGGCATCGACCTCTCGCGCCCGCTCGGTCCCGCCCTGCGCGAGGAGCTGAACCGCGCCCTGCTGGAGTGGAAGGTCCTCTTCTTCCGCGCCCAGCACCTCACCTCCGCTCAGCAGCGCGACTTCGCCCGCAACTGGGGCGAGTTGGAGACCAACCCGCTGCTCGCCCGCGGGGCCGGCGAGGACGTGGTGCGCTTCGACAAGGGCGGCGATGCCACCCCCACCTTCGAGAACGTCTGGCACGCCGACGTCACGTTCCGTGAGCGGCCCGCGCTCGGCGCCGTGCTCCAGCTGCGCGAGGTCCCGCCGTCCGGCGGGGACACCATGTGGGCGGACATGGCCGCCGCGTACGACAACCTGCCGCGGGACGTGAAGGACCGCATCGACGGCGCCACCGCCGTGCACGACTTCATCCCCGGGTTCGCCCGCTTCTACGGCCCCGAGAGGCTCGCCGCGTTCCAGGACGCGTTCCCGCCCGTGGAGCACCCGGTGGTGCGCACCCACCCGGAGACCGGCCGCCGGCTGCTCTTCGTCAACACCTCCTTCACCACCCGGATCACGGGGATGCAGCGAGAGGAGAGCGACAGCGTGCTGCGCTTTCTCTTCCAGCAGGCGCACGTCCCGGAGTACCAGGTGCGGTTCCGCTGGCAGCCCGGCGATGTCGCCTTCTGGGACAACCGCGCCACCCAGCACTACGCCGTGAACGACTACGGCTCGCACCGCCGCGTGGCCGAACGCGTCGCCGTCGTCGGCGACCGCCCCTACTGACGCAGGCCCCGGACCTTCCCGACCGCCCACCTCATCACTGTCAGTGGTCCCCGATAGAGTTTTCCCCATGCGCGATCTTGGGGTGGGCTTCAACTACCTTCTGAAGGGCCAGCGCTGGGTGGCCCGGCACGGCAAGCAGTACGGCTTCGGGCTGCTCCCGGGCCTGATCACGCTCGTCCTCTATGCGGCGGCGCTGGTCGCCCTGGCGCTGTGGGGCGAGGACTTCGTGTCCTGGGCGACGCCGTTCGCCGACGACTGGTCGAGCCCGTGGGCCGGTCTCTTCCGCGGCTTCCTGCTCGCCGTGCTGTTCGCCCTCGGCCTTCTCCTGTCCGTCCTCACCTTCACCGCGGTCACCCTCCTGATCGGCGAGCCGTTCTACGAGAGCCTCTCCGAGAGGGTCGACCGGGACGTCTCCCCGGACGGCACTGCACCGGAGTCCGGTCTGTCGCTCTGGCACGAGCTGTGGATCTCGGGCCGTGACAGCCTGAGAATCCTCGTTCGGGCCGCGCTCTGGGCCGTTCTGCTCTTCGCCTGCGGCTTCATCCCGTTCGTCGGTCAGACGGTCGTCCCGGTGATCGGCTTCTTCGTCACCGGCTTCTTCCTCACCGAGCAGCTCACCGCCGTTTCCCTCCAGCGGCGCCGCGTCGACCTGCGCTCCCGCCTCACCCTGCTCCGCTCCCGCAAGACCCTGGTCTGGGGCTTCGGCACGCCTCTCGCCCTGGCCTTCGTGGTGCCGTTCGTCGCCGTGTTCCTGATGCCGGGCGCGGTCGCGGGCGCCACACTGATGGCCCGCGACCTGGCCGGCGAGGAGACCGTCGAGGACGGCGCCGAGGACTCCGAGGAGGAGGAAGTCACCCGGTGACGGCCACCGTCAGGATCGCCCGCACCTGAGCGATGATGTCCAGCCGGTTCTGTATGAACTCGGGGTCGGTGACGGCCCCGGTCGCCGGATCGGTGTTGCCCGTGCCGAACTGAAGCACCGGCGTGTGCACATGCCCGCCCGGCAGCGAGTCGTGCAGCCCGAGCCGGTCCCGCAACAGCGTGGCCCGGTAGGCGATCTCGTTGGACAGATAGTCGCCGCCGCCCCCGGCACGGGCCGTCGAACCGGGAGTCGGTCCGTCCGGCCGTACGACGGACTGGGTGGAGCCCGCCGGGATCTCGGTCACGCTCGTGTTGTCGTACACGGGGAACCGCCCGGTGCTCGCGGCCACGATCGCGGCATACGGCAGGCTGGTCGTCGTCCACTGCGGCTGCGAGGCCGGGTCGGTGACCGGGACGATCTCGGGCGTACCGGTGTTCTCGTTGTCCCCGAAGCCGCCCCGCCAGGCGCCGTTCGTCCGCTCGACGTCGAACCGTCCGACCCGGCCCTGGCTCACGGTCGTGAACAGGTCGACCTTCGGGAGGTACGGCCGCAGCGCCCGCTCCACCGTCCCCTCCGTGAAGTCCCGCCAGCGCACCGGGAACACGGTGGTCTCGATCCGCGCCGGACCGTCCGGCGTCTCGATCACCGTGCCGTCGAGGGCCAGCGCGGTCGCCCCGGACGGGTTGGAGATCCGGACGTCCCGGTCCAGCGTGAACGGGTCGAAACCGGTGACCAGGATCCGCTTGAGCCCCTTGCCCTGCGGATAGCGGATCGCGGTCTGCCCGCGCGAGTTCCGCTCCAACGTGTCGATCAGCGCGGCCCGTTGGGTGTCGCTCAGCCCGAACTCCGGCTCCCAGGTGCGGACTTCCCGCGTCATCCCGAGCCGCGCCCAGTACAGCGGCCGGTCGTCGTCCCGGCTCAGATCCCCGGCCGCGGGCTCACGCCCCTGCGCCCGCGCGACGGCCCGCTGCCACAGCGCCGCGCCCTGCCGCTCGACGACCCGGCGGGCCTGCGCATACGACTCCGTCGCGGCGAGCGCCCGCACCAACTCCGGTGTCACCGTGTCGAATCCGGAACGTCTGAGGATCTCCTGCGGTTGCGCCTTGTCGAGCCGCAGCTCCTCGACCGTCGGAGCCGGTGCG
The DNA here is from genome assembly GCF_044593495.1 of Streptomyces sp. NPDC051963. Classification (NCBI taxonomy): domain Bacteria; kingdom Bacillati; phylum Actinomycetota; class Actinomycetes; order Kitasatosporales; family Streptomycetaceae; genus Streptomyces; species Streptomyces sp. NPDC051963. Next base: position 537,254 of record NZ_JBIUCC010000002.1, read on the forward strand.
GTGTCCGCCGTCGCCGTCGCGGGGGCCGCGAGCCCCGCCAGCAGTGCGAGTCCGAGTACGCCGATCCGAACACGTATGGAATTCAAGGGGTTCAGGTCCTTCCGTCGCTGTGGGGGAGCGTGCTCGGCAGTATGGCGTGACGGAAGGGACATGGGTAGATCGGCAAGGGGACCGGAGTTGATGGTTGCGGTTTTGATTCCCCCGCAGGTGGCCGAGGCAGGATTGAGGTGTCCCTGGTCCCTGAAGCGGAGGCACCCTGATGGTGGCAGATCCTGCCGACCTGGCACGCGAGGTGGTCGTCGAGGCCGCGCTCGGTGGGCTCGACCTCGATGCGAAGGCGCGGTTGCTGTCCGGGCAGGACATGTGGTCGTTGGCCGCGCTGCCGCAGATCGGGCTGAAGTCGTTGGTGATGTCGGACGGGCCGATCGGCGTCCGGGGTGTGCGCTGGACCGCCGACGACCCCTCCGTCGCCCTGCCCTCCCCGACCGCGCTCGCCGCCACCTGGGACCCGGAACTCGCCCGCCGGGCCGGCGCGCTGCTCGCGCAGGAGGCACGCCGGAAGGGGGTGCACGTCCTGCTCGCGCCCACCGTCAATCTCCACCGCTCCCCGCTCGGCGGCCGTCACTTCGAGGCCTACAGCGAGGATCCGTACCTCACCGGTCTGATCGGGGCGGGCTATGTGGACGGCGTCCAGTCCGGCGGTGTCGGCACCACCGTCAAGCACTTCGTGGCCAACGACGCCGAGACCGACCGCTTCACGGTGAACAACGTGGTCTCCCAACGCACCCTGCGCGAGCTGTATTTGGCGCCCTTCGAGATCATCGTCGAGAACGCCCGCCCCTGGGGCATCATGACCGCGTACAACATGGTCAACGGCACGACGATGACCGAGCACCGCCACCTGGTGAACGAGATCCTGCGCGGCGAATGGGGCTTCGACGGCTTCAACGTCTCCGACTGGATGGCCGCCCGCTCCACCACCGGCGACATCGAGGGCGGCCTCGACGTCGCCATGCCCGGCCCGGACACGGTGTACGGCGAGGCCCTCGCGGCGGCCGTCCGGGACGGCAAGGTCGACGAGGCCACGGTCGACACCGCCGTACGCAACGTTCTGCGCCTCGCCGCCCGGGTCGGCATCCTGGACGGCGCCGACCCGGTCGTCACCGAACTGCCGGACACCGTCGACGGCGAGGCACTGGCCCGCGAGATCGCCCGCCGCGCCTTCGTCCTGGTCCGTAACCAAGGCGCTCTCCCGCTCAAGCAGGGGACGGTGGCGCTGCTCGGCGCAGCCGCCCGCGACGCCCGTGTCCTCGGCGGCGGCTCCGCCACCGTATTCCCCCGGCACACCGTCTCCCCGCTCGACGGCCTCACCGCCGCCCTCCCCGAAGGCGCCCTCACCTACGCCGTCGGCGCCGACCCCATCACCGAACTCACCGTCGCCGACAAGGGATTCGAGCTGCGGGCGGTATGCCGGAACGCCGAGGGCACCGTCATCGGCACCGCCTCCGCACCGGGCGGCCAGATCCAGTGGATGGGTTCGGACCTGCCCGAGGGCGTCACCCACGATCGCCTGCACACCGTCGAACTGACCGGCACCTTCACCCCGCGAGAGACCGGCCCGCACACCTTCGGCATCAAGGGCATCGGCGCCTTCAAGCTCACCATCGCCGGTACGACGTACTACGACGACGTCCTGCGCCCCGCAAAGGACGACCCCTTCATCACCTTCTTCGGCGCCCCGGCCCCCGTCGGCCTGCCCGAACTGACCGCGGGGGAACCGGTCGACGTCTCCCTCACCTACGTCGTGGCCTTCCGCGAGGACATCCCCATGAAGGTCGTCGGTTTCGCGCTCGCCCACCAGGCGCCGCAGCGCGACCCGGACGAGCTGATCGCCGAGGCCGTCGCGGCCGCCCGCGCCGCCGACACGGCCGTCGTCGTGGTCGCCACCACCGAACGCGTCGAGTCCGAAGGCTACGACCGCAAGGACCTCGGGCTCCCCGGCCGCCAGGACGACCTGGTCCGCGCGGTCGCCGCCGCCAACCCGAACACGGTCGTGGTGGTCAACTCCGGTTCCCCGGTGGAGCTTCCGTGGCGCGACGACGTCGCCGCGGTCCTGCTGAGCTGGTTCCCCGGCCAGGAGGGCGGCACGGCTCTCGCCGACGTACTCACCGGCGCCCACGAGCCCGGCGGCCGCCTCCCCACCACCTGGGGCTCGCTCGCCGACGCCCCGGTCACCCAGGTCGTCCCGGCCGACGGTGAACTCCCGTACACCGAGGGCGTGTTCATCGGCTACCGCGCCTGGGACAAGGAGGGCCGCACCCCGTCGTACCCCTTCGGCCACGGCCTCGGCTACACCGACTGGACGTACGAGTCCGTCGAGGTCGAGGGCGCGACGGTACGGGTCCGGGTGCGCAACTCCGGGGAACGCGTGGGCCGCGAGGTCGTCCAGGTCTATCTGGTGCCGAGCGAGCCCGACGCCGAACGCCCGACACGCGTGCTGGCCGGTTTCGCGAGCGTCGGGGCCGCGCCCGGCGAGAGCGTCGAGGTGACCGTGGAACTCCCGCGCCGCGCGTTCGAGATCTGGGACGAGATGACCACGGCGTGGTCCTTTGTGAAGGGTTCGTACGAGATCCAGGTCGGTCGCTCGATCACGGACCGCCGTCTCACCGCGACGATTAACGTCTGAGGCGGGACAGGACTTCGGGACGAGTCTCCCCACGAACAGCCCCGGCCCGGGACCTGACACCCGGGCCGGGGCTCGTGTCGTCCAGGGGGCTGTACATACAGCTCATGTCGTCCACAGGGCCGTTCACCGGACGGAGAAGCCGTACACCGTCTCCGAGCGGAACACCTCGCCCGGCCGCAGCACCGTGCTCGGGAACTCCGGCCGGTTGGGGGAGTCGGGGAAGTGCTGGGTCTCCAGCGCGACGCCGTCGCCGGGAGCGAAGGGCTCACCCAGGTGGTCGGCGGTGTAGAGCTGGAGGCCGGGCTCGGTGGTCGCGACCGTCAGCGCACGCCCGGACGCGGGGTCGTACACCTCGGCCACCTCCACCGGAGCCGGCGTCACCCCCTTGTCGAGCACGAAGTTGTGGTCGTAGCCGACGCCGACCTTGCGCTCCGCACGGAAGTCGAAGCCGGTGCCCTCGACCGGGGCGACACCGGTCGGGATCAGATCGTCGTCGACGGGAGTGAACCGCGAGGCGGCGATCCGCAGCTCGTGCCCGCTCGCGCTCCCCGAGCCGCTCAGGTTCCAGTACGAGTGGCTCGTCAGGTTCACCACGGTCGGCGCGTCGGTGACGGCCTCGTACGCGATCGACAGCGCGCCGGTGGCATCCAGCGTGTACGTCGCCGAGACGTCGAGCCGTCCCGGGAAGCCCTCCTCGCCGTACGGGCTGACGCGCGCCAGCCGTACCCCGTGCTCGACCGGCGTCATGTCCCACACCCGCTTGTCGAAGCCGCGCTCGCCGCCGTGCAGCGAATTGGGCCCGTTGTTCGGCGCCAGCGCGTACGTCACGCCGTCCAGCGGGAAACGGCCGCCCGCGATCCGGTTCGCGTACCGCCCGATCAGAGCGCCGAAGTACGGCTCCGGATGCGCCGGATAGCCCTCCAGGTCCGCGAACCCCAGCACCACGTTCCCCCGGCGGCCCTCCCGGTCCGGCACCTCGACCGACTGCACGATCCCGCCGTACGACAGAATCCGTACCCGGACGCCCGCGCGCTCCAGGGTCCAGCGGTGGACAGGGGTGCCGTCGGAAAGTGTGCCGAAGAGTTCGTTCATGTTCGGAACTCTAATTCGGAAGCCTGTCTCACGCTTTCTTGGCGGTGACCGCCCGATAGGCGATCTCGGCGAGGCGCGCCTGGCCGTTCACACTCGGATGGAACCAGTCCCAGTGGCTCAACTGGTCCGTGCCGAAGCGGAACTCGTACACCGCGCCGCCGTCGAAGCGGCAGCGGCGGTCCTTGGCGCAGACCTCCTCCAGCACTTCGTTGTACGCCTCCACCCGCTCCTGCACCGTGTCGCGCCGCTCGGTCGCCGCCGCGTCCAGCGCGTCCGCGTCGTCCAGCATCGACGGGCAGATGCCCAGCTTCCACACCTGCTTGCCCAGCGGATTGGTCCGCCCCTCGGACCACAGCCGCTTCAGATCCGGCACGCTCGCCACGAACACCTGGGCCTTGGGCAGAGCAGTGCGCACGGTGCTCATCGCGTCCTCGAACTGCGTCCGGAAGTCGGCCACCGAGGTCATCGCCGACGTGCTGGCCCGACAGGCGTCGTTCGCCCCCGCCATCACCGTCACCAACTGCGGCTTCCGGGCCACGGCCTGCGCCATCTGCCCGGGCACGTCCGCCATCAGCGCCCCGGTCTCGGCGTAGTTCCAGCTGCGCTCCGCGGCCTGCGCCTTGCCCAACAGCCGTACGGCGAGACTGTCCACGTCCTCCCTGCTGCCGGTCGCCCAGGAGGCCTCGGGACAGTCGGACAGGACCGCACAGGCGTCGAATCCGCGGGTGATGGAGTCGCCCACGGCGGCGACCGAGCTCGGGCTGCGGTCCCAGGCCGGCGTCGGCTTCGGCTTCACCTGCTTGGCCTCGGTGCCGTCGGGACCGGGGGAGTCCCCACCGACCGCGTCGCAACCCGCAACGCCCAGGACTGCCGCCGCCAGGGCGGCGAGTACGGCTGTCGAACGGTGGCTGCGCCTGCGCATCCCCTGGTGGTCCCCTCGCTCGACGTGCATTGTCACTCCCCCCATAACAACGCGCGGGAGTTCCCGACCGCAGGAGATGCAACGTTGCACCCCCGTACAAGCGTCCTGCCGGGTGAATGACGGGCGTTTCACGGCACTGGGACGGACGGTACGTCACACTCCTTGCGCCGTCGCACGGTAGCCTCGCCATCAAACGTGGCTTCTGCCACTGCCGTTCCGCCAGTTCGCAAAGATGGTCCGCTCAGTCCGGAGGTCCCGGTGACGACACGTGGAGTCCTGTACGTGCACTCCGCGCCGCGCGCGCTGTGCCCGCATGTCGAGTGGGCCGTCGCCGGGGTGCTCGGCACACGCGTCAACCTCGACTGGATCCGGCAGCCGGCGGCCCCCGGCACCTGGCGCTCCGAGTTCTCCTGGCAGGCCGAACCGGGCACCGCCTCCAAGCTCGCGTCCGCCCTGCGCGGCTGGCACCTCCTCCGCTTCGAGGTGACCGCCGAGCCCTGCCCCACCGCCGAGGGCGAGCGCTACAGCTGCACCCCCGACCTCGGCATCTTCCACGCCGTCACCGGCATCCACGGCGACATCCTCATCCCCGAGGACCGGTTGAGGGCGGCCCTGGTCCGCTCACAGCGCGGCGAGACGGACCTGGAAGCAGAGCTCGCGAAACTCCTAGGCAAGCCGTGGGACGACGAACTGGAGCCGTTCAGATACGCGGGCGAGGGAGCCCCGGTCCGCTGGCTCCACCAGGTCGTGTAGAGCGCCCCTTCAAGACGGCGATGGCCCGAACTCCCCATCGGAGTCCGGGCCACCTTCAATCAAGGCCGATTTCACACCGTACGGAACGCCAACACGACGTTGTGCCCACCGAACCCGAACGAGTCGTTCAGCGCGGCAATCCGTCCCTCGACAGGCAACTTCCGAGCCTCACCGCGCACGATGTCCGCCGCGGCCTCCGCCTCGGGGTCGAGGTTCTCGACGTTGATGGTCGGCGGCGCAACCCGGTTGTAGAGGGCGAGGACCGTCGCGACGGACTCGACGCCGCCCGCGCCACCCAGCAGGTGACCGGTCATCGACTTGGTCGCGGAGACCGCCATGTGGTCCGCGTCGTCGCCGAACACCTTGCGCAGCGCCTTCAGCTCGGCCACGTCACCGGCCGGCGTGGAGGTCGCGTGCGCGTTCACGTGCACGATCTCCGCCGCGTTCAGGTCGGTGTTGGCGAGCAGGTTCTGCAGGGCCTGCGAGATACCGCGCCCCTCCGGCTCCGGCTGCACGATGTCGTGGCTGTCGGCGGAGATGCCCTGCCCGACCGCCTCGGCGTACACGCGGGCACCGCGCTTCGCGGCGTGCTCGGCGGACTCCAGGACCAGGACGCCGGCGCCCTCGCCGAGGACGAAGCCGTCGCGGCCGACGTCGTAGGGACGGGACGCGCCCTGCGGGTCGTCGTTGTTCTTGGACATCGCCATCATGTTGCCGAACGCGGCGATGGGCAGCGGGTGGATCGCCGCCTCCGTGCCACCGGCGACGACGACGTCGGCGCGGCCGGTGCGGATCATCTCGATGGCGTAGCCGATGGCCTCGGCGCCGGAGGCGCACGCGGAGACCGGCGTGTGCACGCCCGCACGGGCGCCCACGAGCAGACCCACGTTGGCCGACGGGCCGTTCGGCATCAGCATCGGGACGGTGTGCGGGGAGACGCGGCGGACGCCCTTCTCCTTGAGCACGTCGTACTGGTCGAGCAGCGTCGTCACACCGCCGATGCCGGAGGCGATGACCGCGCCCAGCCGGTCGGGTTCGACGGCGCTGTCGTCACCGGCCTTGGCGGTGAACCCGGCGTCCGCCCAGGCCTCCTGGGCGGCGATCAGCGCGAACTGCGCCGAGCGGTCCAGGCGGCGGGCCTGCGGCCGTGGGATGACCTCGGACGGCTCCACGGCGACCGGGGCCGCGATACGGACGGCCTGCTCGGCCGCCCACTCCTGCTCCAGGGGCTTGACGCCGGACTTGCCGGCGATCAGGCCCTCCCAAGTAGAGGCTGCGTCGCCACCCAGCGGTGTGGTTGCGCCGATACCGGTGACGACCACGGTGCGATTGGTCGGGCTCACGGGAATTCTTTCTCCAACGGATCCGAGGATTCAGCGGCGCCACCGCCGGGTGGCGGGGCCATGCAGCCGGGCCTAGAGGGTGGCTCAGGCCTGGTGCTTGAGGATGTAGTCGGTCGCGTCGCCGACCGTCTTGAGGTTCTTGACGTCCTCGTCCGGGATCTTGACGTCGAAGCGCTCTTCGGCGGCGACGACGACCTCGACCATGGACAGTGAGTCGACGTCCAGGTCGTCGGTGAAGGACTTGTCCAGCTGGACGTCCTCAACCGGGATGCCGGCGATCTCGTTCACGATGTCGGCGAGACCGGCGACGATCTCTTCCTGAGTGGCGGCCATGTCAGGCGCTCCTTCGTATGTATCCAGAGGGTGTGGCGGTGCTTCCCGTACCGGAGTGTGATCCGGCACGGAGTGCCTAGGGGAGGGTAACGACCGTCGCGGCGTACACAAGACCCGCCCCGAAGCCGATGACGAGCGCGGTGTCGCCGCTCTTCGCCTCGCCGGTCGCCAGAAGCCGCTCCATCGCGAGCGGAATCGAGGCGGCCGAGGTGTTGCCGGTGGTGCGTACGTCACGCGCGACCGTGACGTGCTCCGGCAGTTTCAGCGTCTTCACCATCGAGTCGATGATCCGCTCGTTGGCCTGGTGGGGAATGAAGACGTCCAGGTCGTCCGCGGTGATTCCGGCCGCGTCCAGCGCTTGCTGGGCGACCTTCGCCATCTCGAACACGGCCCAGCGGAACACCGCCTGGCCTTCCTGCGTGATAGCAGGGAACTTGGCGACCTCGCCGTTGCGGTAGTCCGTCCACGGCACGGTCTGCTTGATGGTCTCGGACTTGTCGCCCTCCGAGCCCCAGACCGTCGGGCCGATCGCGGGTTCCTTGGCGGGGCCCACGACGACCGCGCCCGCACCGTCACCGAAGAGGAACGCGGTGGCCCGGTCCGTCAGGTCGGTCAGGTCGGACAGCCGCTCGACGCCGATGACGAGGACGTACTCCGCGGAACCCTCGACGATCATGCCCTTGGCGAGGGTGAGGCCGTAGCCGAAGCCCGCGCAGCCGGCCGAGATGTCGAAGGCGGCGGCCTTGTCGGTGCCGAGCTTGTCGGCGATCTCGGTGGCGACGGCCGGGGTCTGCTTGAAGTGCGAGACCGTCGAGACGATCACGCCGCCGATCTGTTCGGCGGAGATCCCCGCGTCGGCGATCGCCTTGCCGGACGCCTCGACCGACATCGCGGCGACCGTCTCCTCGTCGGAGGCCCAGTGCCGGGTCTCGATACCGGAGCGCGAACGGATCCACTCGTCGGACGAGTCGATCGTCTCGAGGATCACCTCGTTCGGCACGACCCGGGTGGGACGGTAACCGCCCACGCCGAGGATGCGCGCGTACGGGGCGCCCTTGCTGGGCTTGATCTTCGACATCTTCGTACGGCTCCTTAGGCGTCAGGCTTGGGCGTGCTCGGCGATGAGCTCGCGGGCCGCGTCGAGGTCGTCGGGGGTCTTCAGGGCCAGCGTCTTGACGCCGGGGAGCGCGCGCTTGGCCAGGCCGGTGAGCGTGCCGCCGGGGCAGACCTCCAGGAGGGCGGTGACGCCGAGCTCCTTGAAGGTCTCCATGCACAGGTCCCAGCGGACCGGGTTGGCGACCTGGCCGACGAGGCGGTCGAGCACCTCGGCGCCGGTCGCGACGGCCTGGCCGTCCTTGTTCGAGACGTAGGTGATCGTCGGGTCGGCGGGTGTCAGGTCCGCGGCGGCCTTGGCCAGCACATCGACCGCGGGGGCCATGTGCTGGGTGTGGAAGGCGCCGGCGACCTTCAGCGCGACGACCTTGCGCACACCCTCGGGCTTGTCCTCGGCGAGCGCGGCAAGCTGTTCCAGGGTGCCCGCGGCGACGATCTGGCCGGCGCCGTTCACGTTCGCCGGGGTCAGCCCCAGCTTCTCCAGATGCGCGACGGACACCTCCGGGTCGCCGCCGAGCAGCGCCGACATACCGGTCTCGGTCACCGCGGCGGCGTCGGCCATGGCCAGGCCCCGCTTGCGTACGAGGGTCAGCGCGGCGGTGTCGTCCAGCACGCCCGCGAAGGAGGCGGCGGTGAACTCACCGACGCTGTGGCCCGCGACGGCGCCCGGCGAGACACCGAGTGCCTCCGCCGACAGGATTCCGGCCGCGACCAGCAGCGGCTGGGCCACGGCGGTGTCGCGGATCGCGTCCGCGTCGGCCTGGGTGCCGTAGTGGACGAGGTCCAGTCCGATGGCGTCCGACCAGCCGGCGACGCGGTCCGCGGCACCGGGCAGTTCGAGCCAGGGGGTCAGGAAGCCGGGCGTCTGGGCGCCTTGGCCGGGAGCGACGAGTACGAGCACTCTCACACTCTCTCTTGGTTACGGGCACGGCCGCCCGTGGGGACAGGGACGAAGAACGTGAAGGGGTTTTGTAGGGCCCCGACAAAAGGCTAGGACTGGAGATCTCCATCGGCCAGACGTCCCAGGATCAGCGCGATCCGCAACGTGAACGCCGACCGTACATCCGATGGCGACCAGCCGGTGACGTCAGTCACACGTCGCAGCCGGTAGCGCACGGTGTTGGGATGGACGAACAGCATGCGCGCGGCACCTTCGAGGCTACTCGCCTGTTCCAGATAGACGCTCAGCGTTTCCAGCAGCGCCGAGCCGGCTTCCTGCAGCGGTCTGTAGATCTCCTCCACCAGCTGCTCACGGGCCGAGGGATCTCCGGCCATCGCGCGCTCCGGCAGCACATCGTCGGCCAGCACCGGCCGCGGGGCGTCCTGCCAGGCAGAACACGCCTTGAGCCCGGCCGCGGCAGCCTGCGCGGACCGGGTCGCGGCGAGCAGATCCGGTACGACGGGACCGGCCACGACCGGCCCGGCGGCGTACGGCCCGATCAGCGACTTGGCGACCGCGAGGGGGTTGTCGCTGCCGCCCGCGATCACCACCAGCCGGTCCCCGAGCACCCCGGTCAGCACCTGGAGCTTGGCGTGCCGGGCCGCCCGCCGGATCGCCTCCACGGTCAGCTCGCTGTCACCGTCGGGCGCCGTACCCAACACCACGCACACATGCTCGGGCGAGTTCCAGCCGAGGGCGGCGGCCCGTGACACGGCGCCCTCGTCGGCCTCGCCGCTGAGGACGGCGTTCACGACCAGCGACTCCAGCCGCGCGTCCCAGGCACCGCGTGCCTCGGCGGCCTGGGCGTAGACCTGGGCGGTGGCGAAGGCGATCTCGCGGGCGTAGACGAGCAGCGCCTCACGCAGCACGTTCTCGTCGCCGGGAGCGGCGACCTCGTCGATCGCGCTCTCCATGACCTCGATGGTGGTGCGCACCATCTCGACGGTCTGCCGCAGCGTGATGGCCCGGGTCAGCTCGCGCGGCGCCGTCCCGAAGACGTCCGTGGAGATGGCCTGCGGGGTGTCGGGATGCCGGAACCACTCGGTGAACGCGGCGATGCCCGCCTGCGCCACGAGCCCGATCCAGGAACGGTTCTCCGGGGGCATGGCCCGGTACCACGGCAGCGTCTCGTCCATGCGCGCGATGGCCTGCGCGGCGAGACTCCCCGACGACTTCTCCAGCCGCTTCAGGGTCGCGGGGTGGGGGTGGGCGGCGGAAGCTGCGTCGGGGGACTTGCTGGTTTCGGGTTCGGGCACGGGACAAGACTGCCTTATCCGGACGTCGGTGCGTGCGGGCGGGGCTGCGCTTGATTGCTCGGCCGCCCCTCGGGCGCTGAATGCAGTCCCTGCGACAGGGCTACGGTGGGGGCGTGATGGACGTACGGCGCGCGACGGAGCGCTATCAGGGCGGTGACCCCGTGGCCGGCATCGAGTCGTGGCACGCCTTCTCCTTCGGCCCGCACTACGACCCCGACAACCTCCGCTTCGGCCCGGTGATCGCCTGCAACGAGGAGCACCTGGTCCCCGGTGCCGGCTTCGACGAGCATCCGCACAGCCACACCGAGCTGGTGACCTGGGTCGTCGAGGGCGAGCTGACCCACCGGGACTCGCAGGGCCACGAGACGGTGATCCGTCCCGGCGACGTCCAGCGCCTCAGCTCGGCGGCCGGCGTCCGTCATGTCGAGCGCAACGACGGCACCGAGCCCCTCACGTTCGTGCAGATGTGGCTGGCCCCGCTGGAGCCCGGCGGCGACCCCGCCTACGAGACCGTCCGAGGCATCGCCGACTCTACGCCGTACGCCGTCCCGGAGGCGGGCGCGATGCTGCATGTGCGCCGGCTCGCGGCGGGGGAGCGCACCGCGGTGCCGGACGCGCCGTTGGCGTACGTCCATGTGGTGCGCGGCGCCGTCCGGCTCGGCCCGTATGAGCTGGGACCGGGGGACGCGGTGCGCGCGACGGCCGAGAAGGACCTCGAACTCCTCGCCGTGTCCGCGCCGGCCGAGGTGCTGGTGTGGGAACTGCCCGAGAAGTAGCCGGAGTTCAGCGGGCGTCGGCGAGCACGGCGTCCGTGAACGCCGGCCACACCTCGACCGCCCACGGCCCGAACGCCCGGTCCGTCAGCGCGACACACGCCAGCCGGGCATCAGGGTCGATCCAGAGGAACGTACCGGACTGACCGAAGTGCCCGAAGGTGCGCGGTGACGACGAGGACCCCGTCCAGTGGGGCGACTTGGAGTCCCGGATCTCGAAACCGAGCCCCCAGTCGTTGGGGTTCTGGTGTCCGTAGCCCGGCAGGACGCCCTTCGTTCCCGGGTACTGGACGGTCATGGCCGCGGCGACCGTACGGGGATCGAGGAGGCGCGGCGCCTGCACCTCGGCCGCGAACCGCACGAGGTCGTCGACGGTCGAGACGCCGTCCTTCGCGGGCGACCCCTCCAGCGAGGTCGACGTCATCCCCAGCGGCTCCAGCACCGCCTGCCGCAGATACTCGCCGAAGGGGATCTCCGTGGCCTTCGCGATGTGGTCCCCGAGCTGCTCGAAACCCGCGTTGGAGTACAGCCGCCGCTCGCCGGGCGCGGCGGTGACCCGGTGTTCGTCGAAGGCGAGCCCCGAGGTGTGGGCGAGGAGGTGACGGACGGTCGACCCGGGCGGGCCCGCCGGTTCGTCGAGCTCGACGGCCCCCTCCTCGTACGCGACGAGAGCGGCGTAAGCGGCCAGCGGCTTGGTGACCGAGGCCAGCGCGAACCGCCGGTCGGCCGGTCCGTGGGACCCGAGGACGGTGCCGTCGGCTCGTACGACGGCCGCCGCGGCGGCGGAAACCGGCCAGTTCTCGATCAACGCGAGGCTCTTCAAGGACATGCCGTCGAGCCTAAGGGCCTCAGAGCAGCAGCCGCATGGAGGGGTCGCTGTCCCTGGTGAAGCCCAGTGACGCGTACAGCGGCTCGGCGTCCGGAGAGGCGTTGAGGAGGACATGCCCGGCACCCCGCTCGCGCAGCCACGCCAGCAGCTCCTCCATGCACGCGCGCGCGTACCCGCGGCGTCGGGCGTCCGGGTCCGTCGCGACGCTGAAGACCTGCCCGACCAGCCCGTGCGGATTGCCGCTCCGCCCGATCCGGTAGTCCACCGTCCCGGCCACCATCGCGGCCAGCGCACCCGGTCGCTCCGGATGCTCGACGACGAACGCGGCGAACCCGTCGTCCGGGCCGGCGAGCCGGGCCCGCAGGGTGGGCAGGGACTCGGCATGCCAGTCGGTGTCGCCCTTGGCGGACCTTCCGGAGAAGACCGAGTCGATCATGACCTGACGCAGACGGAGCACTTCCTCCGCGTCCTCGGCAGTGGCACGGCGTACGAGACTCATGCCCCGCACGCTAGTCACACCCGCCCGCCGAGTCTTGCGCATTTCTCACGGTCCGCTTGCCTGGAGTGCACTCCAAGGTCATAGCTTTGAGGTCATGACGGTGATGGACACCACGAGTACCACGGCCGACACCTGCGCGGGGCCGCCGCATGTCGATCGGCGGCCGGACGGCCAGGACAGCTACACGATCAGCGAGGTCGCCGCGTTCACCGGACTGACCGCGCACACCCTGCGTTGGTACGAGCGAATCGGCCTGATGCCGCACATCGACCGCTCGCACACCGGTCAGCGCCGCTACAGCAACCGCGACCTGGACTGGCTCGACCTCGTCGGCAAGCTCCGGCTGACCGGTATGCCGGTCGCCGACATGGTGCGCTACGCCGAGCTGGTGCGCGAGGGCGACCACACCTACGGCGAGCGGTACGAACTCCTGGAGGCGACCCGCCGGGACGTACGCGCCCGGATCGCTGAACTCCAGGACACCCTTTCCGTACTCGACCGGAAGATCAACTTCTATGGGGACGCCGGGCGCGCCCTGGCGTCGGAGAGGCCCCGATGACCGACAGCACCAGGATCGCGACGACCCGTCTCGGCGAGCACGGCCCCGAGGTGGGCGTCCAGGGCCTCGGCTGCATGGGCATGAGCTTCGCCTACGGCCCGTCGGACGCCGATGAGTCCAGGGCCACCCTGGAGCGGGCACTGGAACTGGGCGTCACGCTGTACGACACGGCGGACGCGTACGGCGTCGGGGAGAACGAGAAGTTCCTCTCGCCGTTCTTCAAGGCACACCGCGACGAGCTTGTCATCGCGACCAAGTTCGGCCTGGCGATCCACCCGGACGACCCGACGAAGCGGATCATCCGCAACGACACGCCGTACATCCGCCAGTGCGTCGAGGCGAGCCTGAAGCGCCTGGACGTCGATGTCATCGACCTCTACTACATGCACCGCCGGGACGTGAACGTCCCCATCGAGGAGACCGTCGGCGTCATGGCCGAACTGGTCCGCGAGGGCAAGGTCAAGCACCTGGGTCTGAGCGAGGTGACAGCGGGCGAACTGCGCACCGCACACGCCCTGCACCCCATCGCGGCCGTGCAGTCGGAGTGGTCCCTGTTCAGCCGCGACATCGAGGCGAACGTCGTCCCCGCCGCGCGCGAACTGGGCGTCACACTCGTGCCGTACTCACCCCTCGGCCGAGGCTTCCTCACCGGCTCCTTCGCCGCCGCCGAGGACCTCACACCCGACGACTTCCGCCGCCAGCAGCCCCGCTTCACCGGCGACAACGCCGCGGCCAACGCGGCCCTCCTCGACCCGATCCGCACGGTCGCCCACTCCCACGACGCCTCCCTCGGCCAGATCGCCCTGGCCTGGGCCCAGCAGCAGGCAACGGTGCACGACCTTCCGGTCGTCCCGATCCCGGGCACCCGCAAGCCCAGCCGCGTCGAGGAGAACACAGCGGCGACGAGGATCGTGCTGGGCGAGGACGACCTGGCCTTGCTGGAGCCGATCGCAGCGAAGGTGGCAGGCGACCGCTACAAGGACATGACGTTCACGTCGGCCGGCAGGGAGTAATAACGCAGGGGACTGCATCGCCCCGATAGGGGCGCGGGGCTGTATCAATGTGCGACTCCGCCGCGTGGGCGCGAGCAACCCTCCACGACCCGCGCCCAACCACCGGAGGTACCCGGCAGACGCTAAAGCTCCGCCAACAACTCCGCCTTCTTGGAAGAGAACTCCTCATCCGTCACCAGCCCGGCCTGATGCAGCTCCCCGAGATGACGGATCCGCTCGGCAATATCCGCAGGATCCCGGCGCGGCGCAGCCGCAGCCGGGACAGCGGGCCCCACGGAGTGATCCCGAACCGCCGCCAGCACAGCCGCAGCGAACGGCAACGACTCATGCACGGGCCCATACCCCAACCCGAACACCACAGCCCCCGGATCCTGATCGACCTGCACAGCCGGCGCAGCCGAATCGCGCCGCAGCAGCCGCAGATACCCCTCGAACACCTCGGGTGACCGCCACTCGACCCCACCGAGGTCGGCGAGGGCGAACGTCTGATCCCCGGCCTTCCACTTCGCGGACGACGCCCCCGTCCAGAACCACCGGAAGGACACGGCCCGTCCGTCGAAGGACGCCTTGGCGTCGTACGCCTTGAAGGCCCGCGGAGCTTCCGGCGCGGGCACCAGATACCGTTCCGTCGGCCCGCTCTCGGTCAGCACGGCGCGCAGCTCGTCGGCGTAGTACTCGGCCAGGGTCTCCTTGTCGGCAGGGAGCACCAGCCGATAGGGATCGCTGCCGTCCTTGAGCTGCCCGGCGGCCGCCTCCATCAGCGGATCCGCCCCCGGTCGCGGCTCGGCCCGCAGGACCACCGTCCCGCGTTTGCCGGGAGCGATCGTGACCCCCTGGAGAGCTGCCAGCGGCACGCGTCGTTCTCCGAGCACCTGGAACAGCTTGGGTGTTCGAATCCCCCGTTCGTAACGGATGAGCACGGAGTCGGACTCGAACTCCCAGGCGGCATGAAATCCGGCCAGCACGTCACCCATGCGGCTCATCGTATGCGGCACGAGCTTCTTCGTCCCCTCCCCGCGCAAACCGCAGTTTCTTGCGTCTCTACGCGCGTCCGGCCATGGTCGTGTCGGACAAACCCGCCCGACAGGCTTTGTCATCGTCAGCGCAGTGCACCGAGCGGTACGCGCCAATGCCGATCTCGGCGAAGTTCAGCAGACTCTCCGTGCCCGGCTCGAAATAGCCGCTGTGTCCCTGCGCGTCCCGGGCCGCCAGCACCCGTGCCCCGAACGCGCGGGACATCGGATCGGCGCCGTGGCCCAGGCCCCCGAGCTCGAGGTTCGGCACGTCCTCGATCCAGTCGTCGGCGTCCCGCATCGCCCACACATGCGCGGAGGTGCGCAGATGGGACGCCTTGGCGGCCCGCATGCCGGGGCTGCCGGCCACAGCTATGTCGGCGACCCGGTCGGGCAGTGAGCGTGCGGCGATCCCGCACACCACGGAGCCGTAGCTGTGGCAGAACAGCGAGACGTCCGAGTCCCCGGGCAGCCCCCGCACCAGCGCATTCAGTCGTACGGCGCCGTCCACGGCCCGTGTCGCGGTGGCCGAGTCGATGCCGAGACCGGCGGGCGCGGTGTAGTCGGCCCAGGCGATCACGGCCGTACGCGTCGAAGGGCTCGCCTTGCGCTCGGCCGTGTAGAGGGATTCGGCCATGCCAGCGGTCGCCGTGTACTTGCGGGACGTCTTCTGGAAGCTGAGCAGGTCCGTGTCCACGCCGGGCACGACGACGGAGATGCGCTGGGCCTTGTCCAGGTTGCCGAAGACCTCGGCGACCCGTCCCGAACCCGCGGGATCGAAGGCGAGGATCGTGCGGCCGGTCCCCATCAGCGACTCGAGCCGGTGCATACGCCGGCCGGCATCCTGCTGTCCGTCGAGCGTGAGGCGGTCGTCGTGCATGCGTTTTCGCTCGACCTTGCGCGCCTGGTCGATGGCGATCCGGTTGGCCTGGTAGCGCAGCTCGACGGGGGCGCCGTTCATGTTGCCGACCGCGAGGGGATAGCGCTGCGCGAGGTCGATGCGCTGCGCCGCGGTGAGCGAGGCGAAGAACCGGGCCAGCAGAGCGGGGCCGGCGTCCGGGTCGGGGAGCAGCCGGCCGTTGATACGGCCGTGCTCCCATGCGCTGACCGAGGACTGGAGCGGGGTGGACGTCCGCTGGTGGCGCATGGCGGTCCAGCCCGATGTCGCCAGCATCACGAACACCACGGCCAGCGCGAGCAATGCGCGCCAGACGTTCAGTTGGGGGGACGTATCGAAGGAAGTCACTGGGAGGACACACTAGGAGAACGAGACGGTCTCGCGTTAACCAAGTGACGGGTATCACGTTTGGGGGTTACGTGACGATGACCTCAGTTCGTTCGCCAGTTCCCCGTGAGCGCCGGTCCCACCTGCTCCAGATACCTGGAGGCCAGCTCACGCATCGCGGACAGGCTGAAGTCGTCCCCCTCGGACCACTGCCGCTCGGCGATCCGTATCACCGAGCCGAACGCCGCCACGATGATGCGCGGCCGCGGATCGGCGTCCACGTCGAGCCCCTCGCGCCCGGCGATGATGCGCGCGATCTCCTCCTCCAGCTCCGCCGCGCGCCGCAGATGGGCCGCGAGCAGAGCGGGCGTCGACTCGATCACCCGTTGGATACGCATATGGAGTTCGAGCGGCACGACTTCCTCGACGGCTTCGCCGATGGTGTCCCAGCTCTCCAGGACGGCCAGGCGCAGCGCGTCGAGCGGGGCCTCCTCGGGCGGGCGGGCGCGCA
This sequence comes from Streptomyces sp. NPDC051963, assembly GCF_044593495.1. Classification (NCBI taxonomy): domain Bacteria; kingdom Bacillati; phylum Actinomycetota; class Actinomycetes; order Kitasatosporales; family Streptomycetaceae; genus Streptomyces; species Streptomyces sp. NPDC051963. The sequence continues at coordinate 554,114 of NZ_JBIUCC010000002.1, forward strand.
CGGCGTCGACGAAGTGCGACTCGGCGAGGCGTGCCGCGAAGAACGCGACCTCTTCCTTGCTGGTGAAGTAACGGAAGAAGGTGCGCTGCGAGACCTCGACGGCCTCGGCGATGTCGTCGACGGTCGTCTGCTCGTACCCGCGGGTGGTGAACAGTTCGAGGGCGGCGCGCAGCAGCGCGTCCCGGGTGCGCTGCTTCTTGCGCTCGCGCAGCCCGGACGGAGGTGCGGTGCCCATCAGCCTCTCCTCCGAACTGTTGCCCCAGTTCAAGCTATATACGAGTGACGTGACAGTTACCGACTTGTGAATTGGTTTGTCAACTGTCAGTGGCTGTCATTAGCCTCGAACGCATGACTAGTCAGACCACCATCGACAAGACGGGGCCGGGGGACAAGGCGCCATCAGCCCCGTCGGACGCGGCACCCGCCAAGGGACTGCGCGGCCACCCGTGGTTCACCCTCATAACCGTCGCCGTCGGCGTCATGATGGTGGCCCTTGACGGCACCATTGTCGCCATCGCCAACCCGGCCATCCAGAAGGACCTCGGCGCCACCTTCGCCCAGGTCCAGTGGATCACCAACGGCTACTTCCTCGCTCTCGCGGTGTGCCTGATCACCGCCGGCAAGCTCGGTGACCGCTTCGGCCACCGCCAGACCTTCCTCATCGGCGTCGTCGGCTTCGCCGCCGCTTCCGGCGCCATCGGCCTGTCGAGCAGCATCGGGCTCGTCGTCGCCTTCCGCGTCCTTCAGGGTCTGTTCGGCGCGCTGCTGATGCCGGCCGCGCTCGGCCTCCTGCGCGCCACCTTCCCCGCCGAGAAGCTGAACATGGCCATCGGTATCTGGGGCATGGTCATCGGCGCCTCCACCGCGGGCGGCCCGATCCTGGGCGGCGTGCTGGTCGAGCACGTCAGCTGGCAGTCGGTGTTCTTCATCAACGTGCCGGTCGGCATCCTCGCCGTGGTCCTCGGCATCGTGATCCTTTTGGACCACCGCGCCGAGAACGCCCCGCGGTCCTTCGACATCCTCGGCATCGCGCTGCTGTCCGGAGCGATGTTCTGCCTGGTCTGGGCGCTGATCAAGGCGCCCGAGTGGGGCTGGGGCGCCGGGCAGACCTGGCTGTTCGTGGCGGCGTCGGTGGTCGGCTTCGTGCTCTTCGCGATCTGGGAGAAGAGGGTCAAGGAACCCCTGATCCCGCTCGGCCTGTTCCGCTCGGTCCCGCTGTCCGCGGGCGTGATCCTCATGGTCCTGATGGCCATCGCGTTCATGGGCGGCCTGTTCTTCGTGACGTTCTACCTCCAGAACGTGCACGGGATGAGCCCCATCGACGCCGGACTGCACCTCCTCCCCCTCACCGGCATGATGATCGTCGGCTCGCCGCTCGCGGGCGCGATGATCACCAAGTTCGGCCCGCGTGTCCCGCTGGCCGGCGGTATGGCGTGCGTCGCGATCGCCATGTTCGGCATGTCCACGCTGGAGACGGACACGGGCAGCGGCATCATGTCGCTCTGGTTCGCCATGCTGGGCTTCGGCCTCGCGCCGGTCATGGTCGGCGCCACGGAGGTCATCGTCGGCCATGCCCCGATGGAGCTCTCCGGCGTCGCGGGCGGCCTCCAGCAGGCCGCGATGCAGATCGGCGGCAGCCTCGGCACGGCCGTGCTGGGCGCCGTGATGGCCTCCAAGGTCGACAGCGACCTCGCCGGGAACTGGGCGGACGCGGGCCTTCCGCAGCTCACGCCGGAGCAGCAGGCCCAGGCCTCCGAGGCGGTCCAGGTCGGCGTGGCACCGGTGGCCAAGGGCACGCCGGAGGAGATCGCCGCGAAGATCACGGACGTGGCCCATGACACCTTCATCTCCGGTATGAGCCTGGCGTCGCTGGTGGCGGCGGGCGTCGCGGTGGTGGCCGTCCTGGTCGCGTTCCTCACCAAGCGCGGTGAGAACGCGGAGGCGGGAGCGGGAGCCGCTCACATCTAGGCGCCCAACGCACGGGATTCCACGGCGATTTCGCCTATCAGGGTGACAACGCTAAAGATTCCTCGCCCCCGGTGCGCGCCGCGGTTCACAGTGGTCGAGCCCCACCCGTACGGCATGTTCCAGAGGCAAGCCCGTACGACGAGAAGGGCGACCGGGACTGCGGCGCGCCGCCGGAGGGGGGTGGCGCGCCGACAGCCCGCAGGATTGGTCCCGGTATCCGGGGTACTCGCCTCGTCGACACGAATCGACCGACAGGCCCCGGGAGTTGAAGATGGCGGGCTTCGGACACGGAACGCGCAGGTACCCCCGATCACGTAGCCGGACGAGGTCACGATGGCGGTCCCCCCGGTCGAGCGGATTCGAGACTGGGGGAGGGCCGGATCGCGCAACACTCGGCATCACCGGTGTCATCTGCGCCGTGGCCGGCTTCTTCACCCTGGGCATCATCCTCGGCCCGGTGGCCATGGTGTGCGGCTGGCTGGCCATGGGCCGGACCTGGTCGCGCTCGCGCCCCGTACCGGCCCTGATCGCACTGGTGCTGGGCGCGGTGGACACGCTCCTGGCCATCGTCTGGCTGGCAGGCACAACCCCAGGAAACGGTCTCTTCTAATCGCGCCCCAGGGACCGCGCCCCAAGGGGCCCGGGGCTGTGTCAATATGCGGCTCCGCCGCGTGGGCGCGACAAGCCACAACGAACCCGCAGTCGCGCACTCACCCTCGGCCCTACGGTCAAAGGCGCTGCTCTTCCCCGGCCCTGGGCGCGGAGCGCAACGCCGCCACCTCGGCCCGCAGTGCCCGGACCTCGTCCGTAAGCGCGACGATCGCCTCCGTCTGCCGACGTTCCTCCACGTCGTCCGACTCGAACCGCGCAATGAACCACGCGGCGATGTTGGCCGTCACCACACCCAACAAGGCGATCCCGGACAGCATCAAACCGACGGCCAGAATCCGCCCCAGCCCCGTCGTCGGCGCATGATCCCCGTACCCCACGGTCGTCATCGTCGTGAACGACCACCACAGCGCGTCACCCAGCGTTGTGATGTTCCCGTTCGGTGACTCCCGTTCCACCGACAGCACAGCCAGCGACCCGAACATCAGCAACGCCACCACGGTCCCGGCGACATACGTCGTCAGCTGGATCTGCGAAGCCATCCGCGCCCGCCGCCCCACGAGCAGCAAGGTCGAGACGAGCCGCAGAATCCGCAGCGGCTGCAACAGGGGCAGCAGCACCACGCACACGTCGATCCAGTGCCGGCGCAGAAAGTCCCTGCGGTGCGGAGCGAGCCCCAGCCGCACCGCGAAGTCGGCGGCGAACGCCCCCCACACCATCCATTCGGCGACCGTGCACGCCACCATCAACGACCGGCTCGCGGTGCTGTCCAGGATCGGCACGGCATAGGCCACGGCGAACACGACCGCGAGCGCCAGCAGGGGCCGTTGGGTGCGCCGTTCCCAACGTGCTTGCGCCGACTGTTCCTCCATGCCCCGCATCGTAGGTGTCTGCAGCGCCCCGTAAGGGGCGCGGGGAACTGCGCGACCAGCCCCCCCGCGACCCGCAGATACTTCCCGGCCTTCGCGGAGCGCTACGCGTCGCCGCCCGCGGCCCCCGGATCGGCGGCCGACACATCCAGCAGCTGGTACCGGTCGACGGCCTGCTTCAGCACCGACCGATCCACCTTCCCCGCCTTCGCCAGCTCGGTCAGTACGCCCACCACGATCGACTGCGCGTCGATGTGGAAGAACCGCCGAGCCGCCCCGCGGGTGTCCGCGAACCCGAACCCGTCGGCCCCGAGCGACTGATAGGTCCCGGGCACCCATCGCGAGATCTGGTCCGGAACCGACCGCATCCAGTCGGAAACCGCCACGAACGGACCCTCGGCCCCGCTCAGCTTCCGCGTCACATACGGCACCAGCTGCTCCTCCTCGGGATGCAGCAGGTTGTGCTCCTCGCACGCCACGGCCTCGCGCCGCAGCTCGTTCCAGGAGGTCGCCGACCATACGTCGGCCTTCACGCTCCACTCCTCGGCGAGGATCCGCTGCGCCTGAAGAGCCCACGGCACCGCGACACCGGACGCCATGATCTGCGCCGGAATCGACCCCGAAGTCCCCGCCGAGAGCCGGTGGATGCCCTTGAGGATGCCTTCCACGTCGACGCTCTCCGGCTCGGCCGGGTGCTGGATCGGCTCGTTGTAGACGGTGAGGTAGTAGAAGACGTCCTCGCCGTGCGGGTGTTCCGCGTCGCCGCCGTACATCCGGCGCAGACCGTCCTGCACGATGTGCGCGATCTCGTACGAGTAGGCCGGGTCGTACGCCACACAGGCCGGGTTGCTGGAGGCGAGCAGCTGCGAGTGGCCGTCCGCGTGCTGGAGACCCTCACCGGTCAGGGTCGTACGGCCGGCGGTCGCACCCAGCACGAAACCGCGCGCGAGCTGATCGCCCATCTGCCAGAACTGGTCGCCGGTGCGCTGGAAACCGAACATCGAGTAGAAGACGTACACCGGGATGAGCGGTTCGCCATGCGTCGCGTACGACGAACCCGCGGCGATCAGCGAGGCCGTGCAGCCCGCCTCGGAGATGCCGTCGTGCAGCATCTGGCCGGTCGGCGACTCCTTGTAGGCGAGCAGCAGATCGCGGTCCACCGACTCGTACTGCTGGCCCAGCGGGTTGTAGATCTTCGCACTCGGGAAGAAGGAGTCCATGCCGAACGTGCGGTACTCGTCCGGCGCGATCAGCACGAACCGCTTGCCGATCTCCTTGTCCCGCATGAGGTCCTTGAGCAGCCGGACGAAAGCCATCGTCGTCGCGATGGACTGTTGGCCGGAGCCCTTCTTCACGGTCGCGTACGTCTTGTCGTCCGGCAGCGCCAGCGGCTTCGAGCGCACGACGCGGGTCGGGACGTAACCGCCGAGCCCATTGCGGCGGTCGTGCATGTACTGGATCTCTTCCGAGTCCCGGCCCGGGTGGTAGTAGGGCGGCAGGCCGGAATCCAGCTCCTTGTCGGAGATCGGCAGATGCAGCCGGTCGCGGAAGCCCTTGAGGTCGGCGACCGTCAGCTTCTTCATCTGGTGCGTGGCGTTGCGGCCCTCGAAGTTCGGGCCGAGCGTCCAGCCCTTGATCGTCTTGGCCAGGATCACCGTCGGCTGGCCCTTGTGCGCCTTGGCCGCCGAGAACGCCGCGAAGATCTTCCGGTGGTCGTGCCCGCCGCGCCCCAGGTGCAGGATCTGGTCGTCGGTCATGTTCTCGACCATCGCGCGCAGCCGGTGGTCGTCCCCGAAGAAGTGCTCGCGGATGTACGCGCCGGTCTCGGTGGCGTATGTCTGGTACTGCCCGTCCGGGGTCGTGTTCATCCGGTTGACCAGCACGCCGTCCCGGTCCTGGGCCAGCAGCGGGTCCCAGGTCCGGTCCCAGACGAGCTTGATCACGTTCCAGCCGGCGCCCCGGAAGATCGACTCCAGCTCCTGGATGATCTTGCCGTTGCCGCGTACCGGTCCGTCCAGGCGCTGAAGGTTGCAGTTGACGACGAAGGTCAGGTTGTCGAGGCCCTCACGAGCCGCGATGGACAGCTGGCCGAGCGACTCCGGCTCGTCCATCTCGCCGTCCCCGAGGAACGCCCACACCTGCGACTTGGAGGTGTCCGCGATACCGCGCGCCTCCAGATAGCGGTTCATCCGCGCCTGGTAGATCGCGCCGATCGGGCCGAGGCCCATCGACACCGTCGGGAACTCCCAGAAGTCCGGCATCAGGCGCGGGTGCGGATAGCTGGACAGTCCGTACGGCGCCTTCGACTTCTCCTGCCGGAACCCGTCGAGGTTCTCCTCGCTGAGGCGGTCCAGCAGGAACGCGCGCGCGTAGATGCCCGGCGAGGCGTGGCCCTGGAAGAAGACCTGGTCGCCGCCGTCGCCCTCGTCCTTGCCGCGGAAGAAGTGGTTGAAGCCGACGTCGTAGAGCGAGGCGGAGGACGCGAAGGTGGCGATGTGGCCGCCGACGCCGATGCCGGGGCGCTGGGCACGCGAGACCATGACCGCGGCGTTCCAGCGGGTCGCGTTGAGGATGCGCCGCTCGATCTCCTCGTTGCCGGGGAAGAACGGCTCGTCCTTGGTGGCGATCGTGTTGACGTAGTCCGTGCTGCGCATCTCCGGCACGGCCACGCGCTTCTCGCGGGCCCGCTCGATCAGCCGCAGCATCAGATAGCGGGCCCGCTCCCGGCCGCGCTCGTCGACGGCGGCGTCGAGGGAGTCGAGCCACTCCTGGGTTTCCTCGGGATCGAAGTCAGGAACCTGACTCGGAAGGCCGCCAATGATGATCGGGTTGCGATCGGATCCGGAAGCCACGGTGTTCCTTACCTGTCGGAGGGCTGCTTTTTCGGGGTTTTCGGGTGCCCAGCACCGTCCACCATCGTCTACCTCGGCATGCCAAACGTCATCTCTACTTCGAGGTAACCCAAGCTTGACGCTCCTATAGGGTTCCCAAACACGCAAAGAGGGCAGAAAGGTGTGGCGTATGTCACTGAGGGCTTCGGGCGTCGTGCCTGGAGTTGCGGCGACACGGTCGGGAACGTCACCGTTTCGGCGGTCTGAACGGCCGGGTACTTGCGCGATCCGCCCCGCCCGTGTGGACTACGGCCAATGCTTCGCGCACGCGCGTGGCTGAGATATTCACCAAGACATGATCAGGAGGCAACCCGTGAGCGCGACCGCGGACCACGCGGAGACGAGCCCTGCCGTCAGGCTGGGGTTCCAGCCCGAGCAGGTGGTCCAGGAGATCGGCTACGACGAGGACGTAGACCAGGAGCTCCGCGAGGCCATTGAGCAAGTGATCGGCAGCGACCTTGTGGACGAGGACTACGACGACGTCGCCGATGCCGTGGTGCTCTGGTTCCGCGACGAGGACGGCGACCTGACGGATGTGCTGGTGGATGCCATCACGTACATCGAAGAGGGTGGCTCGATCCTGTTGCTGACGCCGAAGACCGGCCGCGACGGCTACGTGGAGCCGAGCGACATCTCTGAAGCCGCGACCACGGCGGGGCTGTCCGCGTCCAAGAGCGTCAGCGTGGGCAAGGACTGGAGCGGCAGCCGGCTGGTGACGCCCAAGGCCGCCAAGTCCAAGAAGTAACCCGGCCTCGTCCCGAACGACGGACGGGCTGAATGAATTCACTCAGCCCGTCCGACGGCCCGCGGTGGACGCTGCATAGGGTGTTCTCACCACCCGAACAGCCCCATCGAAAGGGTTCTACGACGATGGCGATCCAGGTCGGCGACAAGGCCCCCGACTTCGAGCTCAAGGACAACCACGGGGCGACCGTGAAGCTGTCCGACTTCCGCGGCGACAAGAACGTGGTGCTGCTCTTCTACCCCTTCGCCTTCACCGGCGTGTGCACCGGCGAGTTGTGCGAGCTGCGCGACAACCTGCCGAAGTTCACCGACCGCGACACCCAGCTGCTCGCCGTCTCCAACGACTCCATCCACACCCTGCGCGTCTTCGCCGAGCAGGAGGGCTTCGAGTACCCCCTGCTGTCCGACTTCTGGCCGCACGGCGAGACCTCGCGCGCGTACGGCGTGTTCGACGAGGGCAAGGGCTGCGCGGTGCGCGGGACCTTCGTCATCGACAAGGAAGGCGTCGTGCGGTGGACCGTTGTCAACGGTCTGCCCGACGCACGTGACCTGAATGAGTACGTGAAGGCGCTCGACACCCTGTGATTGTTGGGTTCCAGGGCCTGCGAGGTCCGGGAACCCGTCACTAGGATCGAGTCGTTGATCCGATACCAACGCACAAAGGGGCTGATCGCCCCTGGACACCATTGGGAGGACTCGTGGGAGTCAGCCTCAGCAAGGGCGGCAACGTATCGCTGAGCAAGGAGGCCCCTGGCCTCACCGCGGTCATCGTCGGTCTGGGGTGGGACGTCCGCACCACCACCGGCACCGACTTCGACCTGGACGCCAGCGCCATCCTGACGAACGCGGAGGGCAAGGTCAGCAGTGACGCCAACTTCGTGTTCTTCAACAACCTGAAGAGCCAGGACGGCTCGGTCGAGCACACCGGTGACAACATCACCGGTGAGGGCGAGGGCGACGACGAGCAGATCAAGGTCAACCTCGCCGCGGTCCCGGCCGACGTCGAGAAGATCGTCTTCCCGGTCTCGATCTACGACGCCGAGAACCGCCAGCAGTCCTTCGGCCAGGTCCGCAACGCGTTCATCCGCGTCGTGAACCAGGCAGGCGAGGCGGAGATCGCCCGGTACGACCTCTCCGAGGACGCCTCGACCGAGACCGCCATGGTCTTCGGCGAGCTGTACCGGCACGGTGCGGAGTGGAAGTTCCGCGCCATCGGCCAGGGCTACGCCTCGGGCCTGCGCGGCATCGCGCAGGACTTCGGCGTGAACGTCTGAGCCGGTCAGGCGGCCTCACGCGCCCGGCGCCGCACCGTTTGCGTGCGACGCCGGGCGCGCAGGACTCCGTACAACCGAAGAGGCAACACCCGGGGAGGGACCAGCATCATGGGCGTCACGCTCGCCAAGGGAGGAAATGTCTCCCTGTCCAAGGCCGCACCGAACCTCACTCAGGTGTTGATCGGGCTCGGCTGGGACGCGCGCTCCACCACCGGAGCCCCGTTCGACCTCGACGCCAGCGCGCTGATGTGCACCAGCGGACGGGTCATGGGTGACGAGTGGTTCGTCTTCTACAACCAGCTCAAGAGCCCGGACGGCTCGGTGGAGCACACCGGCGACAACCTCACCGGTGAGGGCGAGGGCGACGACGAGTCGCTGCTGATCGACCTCGCCAAGGTGCCGGCCCAGTGCGACAAGATCGTCTTCCCGGTCTCGATCCATATGGCCGACGAGCGCGGCCAGACCTTCGGTCAGGTCAGCAACGCGTTCATCCGAGTGGTCAATCAGGCCGACGGCCAGGAACTCGCCCGCTACGACCTCAGTGAGGATGCCTCCACCGAGACCGCCATGATCTTCGGCGAGGTCTACCGCTACCAGGGAGAATGGAAGTTCCGAGCGGTGGGGCAGGGGTACGCGTCGGGACTGCGGGGCATCGCTCTAGACTTTGGAGTCAACGTTTCGTAAAGCCGGGTGCGGCGCGGGGGAGACCCGTACACCCCGTACACAAGGGATTGGGTAGCCAGTGGTTCTGAAAACCTTCGGCTGGTCGTTCGCGGTCACCGCGCTCGGCCTCGTCGCGGCGGTCTTCTACGGGGGGTGGACCGGCTTCGGAATCGTGGCGATCCTCTCCATCCTCGAGATCTCGCTGTCCTTCGACAACGCAGTGGTCAACGCCGGAATCCTGAAGAAGATGTCGCCTTTCTGGCAGAAGATCTTCCTCACGATCGGTGTGCTGATCGCCGTCTTCGGCATGCGGCTGATCTTTCCCGTCGTCATCGTCGCCGTCAGCGCCAGCATGGGTCCCATCGAGGCCGTCGACCTCGCTCTGAACGACAAGGACCGGTACGAGCAGCTCGTCACCGACGCCCACCCGTCGATCGCGGCGTTCGGTGGCATGTTCCTGCTGATGATCTTCCTTGACTTCGTCTTCGAGGACCGCGACATCAAGTGGCTCGGCTGGCTGGAGCGGCCGCTGGCCAAGCTCGGCAAGGTCGACATGCTGTCGGTCTGCATCGCGCTGATCGTCCTGATGATCTCCGCCATGACCCTGGCGACCCAGGCACATCTGCACGCCGGGCACGCGGACAAGGCGGAGACGGTACTGCTCTCCGGTGTCGCCGGTCTCATCACGTACATGATCGTCGGCGGACTCTCCGGCTACTTCGAGGACAGACTCGAAGAAGAGGAGGAACGCGAGCACGAGGAGGAGGAAGAGGCCGCACGCAGCGGTAAGAAGCGCCCGGCGATCGTCATGGTCGGCAGGGCCGCGTTCTTCATGTTCCTCTACCTCGAGGTCCTGGACGCGTCCTTCTCCTTCGACGGCGTCATCGGCGCCTTCGCCATCACCAACGACATCGTCCTGATGGCCCTCGGCCTCGGTATCGGCGCCATGTACGTCCGGTCGCTCACGGTCTACCTGGTCCGCCAGGGCACCCTCGACGACTACGTCTACCTGGAGCACGGCGCGCACTACGCCATCGGCGCCCTCGCCGCGATCCTGCTGATCACCATCCGGTACGAGATCCACGAGGTCATCACCGGCCTCGTCGGCGTCGTCCTGATCGGCTGGTCCTTCTGGTCCTCCGTCCGCCGCAACCGTGCGTTGGCGGCGGCCGAGGGAAAAGCCGCGGGCTCGGACGAGAAGACTGAGGTCTCGTCCGGGGTGTGACACCCCTGCGGGTGAGGAACGCTCTGAGCGGGGCGGTGTCGAGGACGACTCCTCGATGCCGCCCCGCCGTACTGTGACGTGAAGGTGGGGGCGGGAATGGACTGGTTGGACGGACTGCTCTGGCGCGGACGGCGCGAGGCCCGGTTCGACTCGGGCAGCGCCTCGAGCAACTCGATCGTGCTGACCAAGCGGCACAGCCAGGTCTCGCTGACCAAGCAGGACGCGGCCACCGGGCATCTGCGGATCAATCTGAACTGGCGGATGCGAACCTCCGACATCTCCGGCTCACAGCGGGAGAGCCTGCTGCGGCACCCCTTCAAGGCACTCAAGCCGCCGGAGGTGATGGGCCACAGCCAGAGCATGGTCAACGTCGACCTCGACCTGGGCTGCCTCTACGAGCTCATGGACGGCACCAAGGGCGTCGTCCAGCCGCTCGGCGGCTTCTTCGGCGACGTGAACGCCGCGCCGTACGTCAAGCTCAGCGGCGACGACCGGTTCGGTTCGGCGTCCGGCGAGACGATCTACGTCAACCTCGACCATCGCGAGTCGATCAAACGCATCCTGGTCTTCGTCTACATCTACGACCAGACGCCGGCCTTCGACCGCACCCACGCCATCGTCACCCTCTACCCCAGCAACGGCCCCCGCATCGAGATAGGCCTCGACGAACGCCACCCCCAGGCCCGCTCCTGCGCGGTCGTCATGCTCGAGAACGTCAAGGGCGAGATGATCGTCCGCCGCGAGGTGAAGTTCGTGTACGGCTTCCAGGCGGAGCTGGACCGGCTGTACGGGTGGGGGCTGCAGTGGGGCCGGGGTTACAAGACCAAGGCGGAGCGCTAGTCGCCCCGGCAGCGGCGCAGGGCACCCTCGAAAACTACCGCCCGATGAACTGCGGTCCCTGCGGCGGCAGTCGGAAGTCGGTGTCCGGCACCGCGGTCATCGGCTGCGGGTAGCCGTACGCGGGCTGACTGGTCGGATGGGGGTAGCCATACGCCGGCTGCGTCGCGGCGGCGGCCGGCTGCTGCTCCGGCGGATAGCCGTACGCAGGCTGCGCGGGCACTGCGGTCGGCTGCTCCGGGGGCAACGGCTGCGCCGGAGCCACGGCGGAGGCCTGGAGGGTCGCCGCGGCCGCCGCTGCCGCTTCCGCCGCCTCCGACTCGTCCACCGAGATGCCGAAGTCCGAGGCCAGCTCCTTGAGCCCCTCCGCGTAGCCCTCTCCCAGTGCCCGGAACTTCCACCCCTCACCGCGCCGGTACAGCTCACCGCAGATCAGCGCGGTCTCCTGGCCGGTCTCGGGCTTGATGTCGAAGTGCACCAGCGGCTCACCGTCGGCGACGGCGGCGTCGTACAGCACTATGCGCAGCGCCCGTACGCGGTCGAAGGTGACCCCATCGGCCGATGCGACCAGCAGAATCTGGCTGACGTCGGCCTCGACACCGGAGAGATCTGTCTGGATCGTGTCGGTCAGGCCCTCGGCGACCCGCTTCTTGCCGAGCCACCAGACCTTCCCGGAGGGGTGCCGGGGCTGGTTGTAGAAGACAAAATCCTCGTCGGAACGCACACGTCCGTCGGGGCCGAGGAGCAGCGCCGAGGCGTCGACATCCGGGACCCCCTGCCCGGGCGCCCAGCGCACCACGGCACGTACCGTGGTGGCCTCGAGTGGGACGTTCGACCCCTTCAACATCGCGCGCGTCATGCGGTCATCCTGCCCTCTCGGTCCTGGTCACGACAACGCGGGGGTACCTGATTCCCCACTGGCTGTGTCAGCCCGCGTTACCTGAAATTCATGCCCGGCGGGAACCTCTGACATGGGCCTCTACGTACTATTACCGGCCACCTTTCACAGTCCACAGGTTGCTCAGCCGTAACGGGGGAGTCCCTATGCGTCATTTCGGGCACATCGCCCCGGAGGTGCGGCAGCGCCTCTTTCATCAGGAGCCGTGCGAGTTCACCGCCGACTCCTCGGCCCGGCTGCTCTCCGCGGCCCTCGGCGCCACCCTCTACAGCCCGGCCACCCGACCCCGGCTCGCGGACGACATCGTCAAGCAGGCCGGACGCGGCGTCGTCTCGATGGTGCTGTGCCTGGAGGACTCGATCGACGACGCGGAGGTCCCGGACGCCGAGGAGAACCTCGTTCGGCAGTTCACGGACCTGGCCGGGCGCGCCGGCGCGGATCTGCCCCTGCTCTTCATCCGGGTCCGCGCTCCCGAGCAGATCCCCGACCTGGTACGACGCCTCGGCCCCGCCGCCCGGCTGCTGTCCGGATTCGTGATGCCGAAGTTCGACGAGGAGCGCGGCATCCCCTTCCTGGAGGCGCTGGACAGCGCCTCCAGTGCCAGCGGCCGACGCCTGTTCGCCATGCCGGTGCTCGAATCGCCGGAGCTGCTGTACCGCGAGTCACGGGTGGGGACCCTCGAGGGCATCTCCCGCGCGGTCGACAAGTACCGCGACCGCGTGCTCGCGCTGCGCCTCGGCGTGACCGACTTCTGCTCGTCGTACGGCCTGCGCAGAGCACCCGACATGACGGCGTACGACGTCCAGATCGTCGCCTCCGTGATCGCCGACGTGGTGAACATGCTGGGGCGCGCCGACGGCACCGGATTCACCGTCACCGGACCGGTGTGGGAGTACTTCCGCGTGCAGGAACGTATGTTCAAGCCCCAGCTGCGCCGCAGCCCCTTCCTGGAGGGACAGGCCGACGAACTGCGCGAGGCGCTGATCGAGCACTCCATGGACGGGCTGCTGCGCGAGATCACCCTCGACCAGGCCAACGGCCTGCTCGGCAAGACCTGCATCCACCCCTCGCACGTACTGCCCGTGCACGCACTCTCCGTGGTCAGCCATGAGGAGTTCAGTGACGCACAGGACATCCTCCGGCCCGAGCGGGGCGGCGGGGGTGTGCTCAGGTCGGCGTACACGAACAAAATGAATGAAGTGAAGCCGCATCGCGCATGGGCCGAGAGGACCATGCTGCGCGCCGACGTCTTCGGTGTGGCGAACGAGGACATCGGCTTCGTCGAGCTGCTCGCCGCCGGAATCCCCGGCTGAACCGGGCCGGATCCCGCTGAACACCAAGGGACGCATGAACAAGGCAGTGAACAACGGGGGGCCGGACCAGATGTGGACCGGCAGCTGGGTCGCCGAGCGGCTCGGCGTCGAACTCGTCGGCGACGACGAGCTGACCGGTCTGCTGGGTCTCGCGCTGCGCCGCAACCCCAAACGGGCGCATCTGCTCGTCTCGAACGTGCTCGGCAAGCACGTACCGCAGTCACCCTCCGTGGTGTACGGCGCCGGCTTCGCACTCGGCCGCCGGGTCCGCGAGCTGCTCGGCGACGACGAGGCCCGTACGGCGGTGGTCCTCGGGTACGCCGAGACCGCCACCGGCCTCGGCCACTCGGTCGCCGACGGCCTGGGCCTCGCCCCCTACCTGCACTCCACCCGCCGCCCGGTCCCCGGCGTCGCCCCCGCCGGCGGCTTCGAGGAGTCCCACTCCCACGCCACCTCCCACCTCCTCCTGCCCGAGAACCCGGCCCTCCTCGCCGGGGACGGCCCGCTGGTCCTGGTCGACGACGAGTTCTCGACGGGGAACACGGTCCTGAACACCGTGCGCGATCTTCATGCGCGGTATCCGCGGCGGAGGTATGTCGTGGTGGCGCTGGTCGACATGCGCTCGGCGGTCGACGCCGGCCGGCTGGAGGACTTCGCGCGCGAGATCGGCGCGAGGGTGGACCTGGTCGCCGCCGCCTCCGGGACCGTACGCCTGCCGGCGGGGGTTCTGGAGAAGGGGCAGGCGTTGGTGGCGCGGTACGAGGCGGAGAGTGCCGCGGAGGGTTCGTTGTCGTCTGCGGGATCGTCGTGGCCGGTCGCGCAGTTCCCCGCGCCCCTTAGGGGCGATGCTGGTGCCGCCGACTTTGGAACTGACGGTCGGACCACCCACCTAGGGGCGCGGGGAACTGCGCGACCAGCCCCCACCGGCCCGCACCCGACACTCAAGCGAGTGGACCTGCACTGGCCCCCCGGCCTCCCCGACGGCGCCCGCCACGGCTTCACCCCCGCACACCGAATACGACTGGAGAACGCCCTCCCCGCGATGGCGGCAACGCTCGCCGAATCGCTCCCCTCCACAGCGCACCGCGTACACATCCTCGGCTTCGAAGAGCTGATGTACGCCCCCCTGCGCCTCGCCCGCGAGCTGGAGCAGATCACCGACGCCGAGATCCGCTACTCCACCACCACCCGCTCACCCGTCCTCGCGGTCGACGACCCCGGCTACGCGATCCGCACCCGCCTGGTCTTCCCCGCCCACGACACCCCCGCCGACGGCCCCGGCGAGCGCTACGCCTACAACACCGCGGGCGCAGGCTTCGACGCCATCGTCGCCGTGGTCGACTCGACCGCCGACACCCCTCAACTGCACGCCCCCGACGGCCTGCTCGCGCAGCTCTCCGCGCACACCCCGCAGGTCATCCTCGCGGTCGTTCCCTCGTACGTCCCTTCGTACGTCCCCGAAAGGCCAGCCATGCTGCCCGAGCCCCTCCGCGGCCCCGCCTTCTCCTCGTACGCGCCCGAGGAGGTCGGCTGGCTGCTCCAGGACCTCTCGGACGTGACGCTGGAGGCGCCGACCGAGGAGCGCGAGGAGGCGATCCAGAGTGGCGGTGCGCACTACGCGGAGTCGCTGCCGGTGGAGTACCAGCCGAGCGAGCAGTACCAGGAACTTTTCCTCGCGGCGCTGGACGTGTCCGCGGCGCGGATCGCGCAGGCGGTCGGCGCGGTGACGGAACTCGTGCTGGCCGAGCGGTCGCCGCAGCCCGTGCTCGTCTCGCTGGCCCGCGCGGGCACGCCCGTCGGCGTCCTGATGCGCCGCTGGGCCCAGTACCGGCACGGCCTCGACCTGCCGCACTACGCGGTGTCGATCGTGCGTGGCCGGGGCATCGACACCAACGCGCTGCGCTGGCTGGCCGCCCACCACGACCCCGCCGACATCGTGTTCGTCGACGGCTGGACCGGCAAGGGCGCCATCACCCGCGAACTCGCCGACGCCCTGCGGGAGTTCGAGGAGTCCGACGGGGTGTCCGGCTTCAACCCGGAGATCGCGGTGCTGGCCGACCCGGGCTCGTGCGTCCGGACGTACGGCACCCGCGAGGACTTCCTCATCCCCTCCGCGTGCCTCAACTCGACGGTGTCGGGCCTGATTTCACGTACGGTGCTCCGCGCCGACCTGGTCGGGCCGCACGATTTCCACGGCGCGAAGTTCTACCGCGAACTCGCCGGAGCCGATGTGTCGGTGGACTTCCTGGACGCGGTGGCCGCGCGCTTCCCGGAGGTGGCGGACGCGGTGGACGCGCTCGCCAAGGAGCTGCTGTCCGCGGACCGTTCGCCGACCTGGGAGGGCTGGGCGGCGGTCGAGCGGATCAGCGAGGAGTACGGCATCCACGACGTGAACCTCGTCAAGCCGGGCGTCGGCGAGACCACCCGCGTGCTGCTGCGCCGGGTGCCGTGGCGGATCCTGGCGCGGGCCGGGGCGGGCGCCGACCTGGACCACGTACGACTGCTGGCCGAACAGAGAGGTGTCCCGGTGGAAGAGGTCGCCGAACTCCCTTACACCTGCGTGGGGTTGATCCACCCCAAGTACACGCGCGGTGCGACGGGCGCCGACGGCAGGGCGGTGACGGTCTGATGCCGGTGCTTGTCGCAAGCGACCTCGACCGCACGCTGATCTACTCCGCGGGAGCCCTCGCCCTGACCATGCCGGACCCGCGGGCGCCCCGGCTGCTCTGCGTCGAGGTGCATGAGAGCAAGCCGCTGTCGTACATGACGGAGACGGCGGCCGGGCTGTTGACGGAACTGGGCGACG
Organism: Streptomyces sp. NPDC051963; assembly: GCF_044593495.1. Classification (NCBI taxonomy): domain Bacteria; kingdom Bacillati; phylum Actinomycetota; class Actinomycetes; order Kitasatosporales; family Streptomycetaceae; genus Streptomyces; species Streptomyces sp. NPDC051963. Next base: position 570,211 of record NZ_JBIUCC010000002.1, read on the forward strand.
CGGCCGTGTTCGTGCCGACGACCACCCGGACCCGCAAGCAGTACGAGCGCATCAACCTGCCGGGCCCGGCGCCCAGATACGCGATCTGCGCCAACGGCGGGCATCTGCTGGTGGACGGGGTCTCCGACCCGGACTGGTATGCGCAGGTCACGGCTCGTCTGGCGGACGAGTGCGCGTCGCTGGCGGAGGTGCGGGAGCATCTGATGGAGACGGCCGATCCGCTGTGGGTGCGCAAGCACCGGATCGCCGAGGACCTCTTCGCCTACCTGGTCGTGGAGCGCGAGCTGCTGCCCGAGGACTGGGTGAAGGAGCTGGCGGTCTGGGCGGAGAACCGCGGCTGGACCGTGTCGCTCCAGGGCCGCAAGATCTACGCCGTCCCGAAGCCGCTGACCAAGAGTGCGGCGATGCGGGAGCTGGCCCGCCGCACGGGCGCCGACCTGACCCTTGCCGCCGGCGACTCCCTCCTCGACGCCGACCTGCTCCTCGCGGCCGACCAGGGCTGGCGGCCGGGACACGGAGAGCTGGCCGACAGCGGCTGGTCGGCACCGGCGATCACCGCGCTGCCGGAGCGCGGGGTGCTGGCGGGGGAGCGAATCCTGCGGGAGTTCTTGAAGGCGACGCGCCCAACAGCGCCCTAAGGGGCGCGTAGCGCCTCAGGGGCGCGGGGCTGTATCGATATGCGGCTCCGCCACGTGGGCGCGACCGGCCCCCACAGACCCGCAGCCGCCCGACTAGCTGCAGCACCCCCCACCGCAGCATCCCCCACCGGCCGGAGCGGCTGGAGGTGCACCCGCGCTGGCTGTGCCCCCCACAGCAACCGTCGACAACAACTTCACCGTGTCCCCATGCCCCGCAGGGCACGCGGCGGGGTCGGAGGACTCGGCCATGGGCCGGCTCAGTTCAAACGTGTCTCCGCAGGTGCGGCAGCGGTACTCGTAGCGAGGCATGCGCACAGGTTAACGGTCAGTGCGGCGCAGCCCCCCGCTCCTCCCGGATCTGCGCCACCACCCGCGCCACCGTCTGCCGTACCGCCTCCGTCTCCGTCAGGAAGTGCCAGTAGTCGGGGTGCCGGCCCTCCAGCGTGGTGATCGCGCGGTCCAGCCGGGCCACGGAGTCGTCCAGCGGGCGGGCGTGACGGGGATCGGGGGTGTTCCGGCCGGCCATGGCGAGCCGCTGGGCGTCGCGGATGGCGAAGCGGGTGCGGTCGATCTCCTGCTGGGGATCCTTCTGTACGGCGTTCAGCCGGCGCAGCCGGTCGCCGGCGGCGGAGACGGACTCGTCGGTGGTGTTCAGCAGCGCCCGAACCGTCGACAGCAGCGAGGTCGCGTCCGGCCAGCGCTGTTCGTCGCGCGCGGTCTGCGCCTCCTTCAGCTTCAGCTCGGCCTGCCGTACGTTCTCGGCGGCCTCCGCGGGGACCTGCTGGAGGTCCTGCCAGCACGCCGCCACGAAGCGCCGCCGCAGCTCGCTCAGCACCGGGTCCACCTGACCCGACCGGGTGGTGAGCGCCTGTGCGCGGGTGCGCAGCGAGACCAGCCGGTGGTCGATCTCGGCCGCCCGCTCGGGGAGCCGCTCGGACTCCACCTTGATCGTCTCGGCCTCGCGGGCGACCCGCTCGGCACGCTCCAGCGTCTGTGGGACGCCGTGCTGTCCGGCGCCTTGGTTGAGCTTCGTCAGGTCCGAGCCGAGGGCGGCGAGACGGGCGGCGAGGTCGTCCGCCTTCAGCCCTGATTCCCGTACCGCGTCCAGCGCGTTGGACGCGGCCAGTAGCCCCTGCCGGGCCCGCTCGACCGCGGGGGCGAGCCGGGCGAGCTGGGTCTCGGCCTTGCCGAGCAGCGGGCCGAGCCCGTCCGCGAACCGGTCCAGGTCCTGCTTGACCCGTCCCAGTTCGTCCTTGGCGGCGGTCAGCTCGGTACGCGCGCGTGCCGCGACCGAGGCCTCCAGGTCGTCGCGGTCGAGGTCGTGGGCGTCGACGGCGTTGATGTACTGGTGGCTGGCCTCGTCGATACGCCGGCCGAGCGCGTCGAAGTCGCCCACCGCGCGCCGGGCGGCGGGGGAGTCGTCGACCGCGGTGATCGTCTCTATCGAGATCCGCAGATCGCGCTGGGCGGTGTCCAGTTCGTAGAACGCGGCGGCCGCGGCGTCCTTCGCGGCCTGTGCCTCCGCCCGCTGGTTCTCAGAGCGTCCGCCGAACCAGCGCCGGGTACCGCCGCCCGCGAAGGCGGCCGGCAGCGCCAGCGCCGCGACGAGGGGCAGGCTCATGAGAGTGAGGGCGTCACGCAGCGCGGAGGGCGCCGAGCGGGGACGGCGCGCAGGTCGTGCGCACGGCACCACCGGTGAATACGGCTGCGATGGTGTCGCCGTCACATCCCTCTCCCGTGCCGTGGTCAGCCCTGCCCGGTTCATTCTCCCACCGGTTAAGGACGAACACACGGGCCGGTTAGTTCGCGCTGCGAACCGTGACTTTCCCGTCGCCGGTCTGCGCGGACACGACATGCGAGCTGGACTCGTCCCGGGGCACGGACACATCGACCCCGCCGTCGCCCGTCCGGGTCTCCACCTTGTACGTCGCCTTGGGCAGCACCATGGTCACGGAGCCGTCTCCCGTGCGGGACTCCACCAGGTCCGGTACGGCGCCGAGTTCGAGGTTGACCGAGCCGTCGCCGGTCCGGGCGCGCACCCGCTGCGAGGTGACGTCCGCGCGGATGGATCCGTCGCCGGTGCGCAGGTCGAGCGGTCCGCTGCTGTCGGTGACCCGGACCGAGCCGTCGCCCGTACGGATACTCAGCGGGTCCTCGAAGCCACGCGCGCGTACGCTGCCGTCGCCCTCCTCGACCTTGACCGTGATCCCGCGCGGTACCTCGATACGGTGCTTGGACGCGCAGTCGGCGACCACGCCGGAGCACTTCATCCGCAGCTTCAGCCGGTCGTCCGCCATGGACCAGGTCACCTTGGGATCGCTGCCGAAGGCGACGGAGCCCTGGAACCACCGGGTGACCTCGATCCGGCCCTCCGGGTTCTCGTCCGCGGCGACGATCTCCAGCGCCGAGTCGTCGGAGTCGATGGTGAGGGTGCTGCCCTTCAGGTCGAAGGAGCGGTGATCGGGGTCCTTGTCGTCCCCGGCGGAGGCACCGCAGGCGGTGGCGCCCGCGACGAGAAGCGCCACCATGCCGGTGACGGCTGCCGCGCGGACAGGAACGGTACGGGCCATGACGGTCTCCCCCTGAGTCGGAGTACGAGGACTCTGTTTACGACTCTTCGACCGTACGGAGCCGGGCTCCGGCTGAGGATCCGGGCCGCTCCCGGATCCGCCCTGGGGTTAACCCCCGGACCGACCCCGACTCCCGCCCGCCCCGCAATACGGGTTTGCGGGGCAGTCCCTCCGGCAAGGTAGGCTGTCGACTCGTCCTGAGCACGTCTGCTCAGGTCCCGGGTGCGTAGCTCAGGGGTAGAGCGCCTGCCTTACAAGCAGGATGTCGGCGGTTCGAAACCGTCCGCGCCCACACCGGAAGAAGACCCCGGCCGATCCCGGCCGGGGTCTTCTTGTTCTGCCCCAGGGGCGCATGCCCGTTCAGGGCGTCTCGGCCTCCTCCGGGATCTCATGGGCGTGCTTCAGCTCCATACGGGCGTCCACGCGCTCCGCCGCCGCGACCTCCGCCCAGAAGCGGTGGCCGCTGACGAACACCGCGAGCTCGTGCTCGCGCTGTCTGAGCTTCTCCACCTCTGCCTGTTCGTCGGCCGTCCAGCCGGGGGACGCGGGGCGCTCCACCTTGCGCCAGCCGCCCGTGTCACTGAAGCCGTCCAGGGGCTCGACCGACCAGGGCAGCCGCTTCAGCAGGGCCGACAGCTCGGCCCGGACCTGATGCAGCTCCTCCTGACCGGCACGGAGGTCACTCGGAAAGTCATAGGTCGTAGCCACGCGGCAATGCTACGCCTGTTCGATTTTGGGTTGCGAGTCTCTTTGGGGGGTTCATGCGAACGGGTGTGACTGAGCGCCGAAGCCGCATGGCGCACCATGGATGACAGGGGGCGTCGGATCGGGCGCCTACGGGGAGGAGGAGCTGTGGGTGGGGAGCAAGTGAAGGCGGCGGCCTTGGAGATGCGGGAGGCCGTGCGGGCGTTGCTGGCCGTGTTGGAGCCGGAGCAGGTGCGTGAGCTGCGGGCGGGGCCCGGCCGGTTGGACGCGGCCGAGTTGCGGGAATGGACGTATCTGCCGGGTCCGCGGCCAGGGCTGTCCACCGAGGGGCTCGGTGGTGAGCAACGCGAGGCTGTCGACGGCTTGTTGGCCACGGCGCACAGTGCGGCCGGGGCGGAGCTGGCGCGTGGGGCGATCGAGGTGGAGCGGCACCGCCGTGGCACGGTCGGAGTTGCGGGTGCAGATCGCTACTGGGTGCGGCTGCTGGGTGACCCTGAGGGCGAGGGTCCTTGGGGCTGGCGGATGAACGGCCACCATCTCGCCGTACACGTACTGATCACGACGGCCGGGATGCGGGTGACGCCGCACTTCATCGGGTCGGAGCCGGCGCGGATCGGGGACGGTCCCCAGGCCGGCCGTCGGCTGCTGGGGCCGGAGGAGGATCTGGCCCGGGAGCTGGTCGTGGACCTGGACGCCGGGCGACGGGCGAAGGCGGTCTTCGCCGCGGCGCCGCCGGACGACATCCTGACCCGCGCCGACCCGTTCGCCGATCCGGACCTGCTGCCCGCCGGCCTGCCGTACGCGGATCTGGCCTCCGGTCAGCAGCGGCTGCTGGAGCGCCTGGTGCGCCGCTACCTCGACCGCGCGCCCGCCGCGTACGCGCAGGAATGCTGGTCCGATGCCGTGGCGCGAGGGCTGGACGCGCTCTCCTTCGCCTGGGCCGGCGGCCTCGTTCCCGGGGACCGGCACTACTACTGCGTGCGGGCCCCGGACTTCCTCATCGAGTACGACAACACCCAGGACGACGGCAACCACGCCCACTCCGTCTGGCGGCACGTCCGCCATGACTGGGGCGCCGACCTGCTGCGCGCGCACTACAGCGAACAGCACGGGTAGGTGCGGTCCCGTTCGCGAGCGGGCCTCAGGCGACCGAGCCGGCGGCGAAGCCTCCAATGGTCGTCCGGCGACAGAAGCGGCGCCTTGCCCTCCGGATAGCGCGTGTATCCCGCCGGGGGCTTCTCGCCGTCGGTGACGCACGCCGAACCGGTGCCGTTCACGGTCAGGACGGGGTCGTCTCCTGTCGTTCGGTCTGTCTCCACTCTTGCCGCCGACGACGATGTGACACAGGCGATCGGTCAGGCCAAGGAGCTCACGACCACCGCCTACCCTTGCCGCATGGTGCAGAGCAAGGCGACCGACGTCGACGGCTACCTCGCCGAGGTCCCCGAGGGCGGCCGCAGGGACGCGCTGACCGGGTTGCGGCAGTTGTGCCGCGCCGAACTCAAGGGGTTCGACGAGGTGATGGCGTACGGCATGCCCGTGTACCAGCGGGACGGGGTCGCCGAGATCGCCTTCGCCGGCCAGAAGCAGTACATCTCCTTCTATCTGATGCGCACCGACGTCCGTGAGGCCTTCGAGGAGCGGCTGGCCGGACAGGACATGGGCAAGGGGTGTCTGCGGTTCCGTAAGCCGGAGGCCGTGGACTTCGATCTCGTACGGGATCTGCTGCGGGCCACCGCGACCCGCCCAGGGCAGGTCTGCTGACCCGCCGCCCGGTTCAGTCGGGCAGGCCGGCGAGCCAGGTCGTCAGATGGTGGTTGACCTCGTCGGGGCGTTCCTGCTGGATCCAGTGGCCGCAGCCCTCCAGCAGGTGTGAGCCGCGCAGGCCCGGGAGGGTCGTGGGGTAGGCCTCGATCGCGTCGGCAAGCCAGGTGGTGGACGCGTCGAGAGCGCCGCCCAGGAACAGGGACGGCTGCGTGACGGGGGCACCGGCGAAGGACTGCAGGTCCTCCCAGTCGCGGTCCATGCAGCGATAGCGGTTCAGGGCGCCGGTCAGGCCCGTGCGCTCGAACTCCGCCGCGTAGGCGTCGAGGTCCGCCTCGCTGAGCCAGGACGGCAGCCGGCCTGCGGGGAAGCGGTCGCGCAGGGTTTTGCCGGGGGTCACGAAGTGCGGGTCGGGGGCGCCCGGCGCGGGCATCGTGTCGGCGGAGAGGGCGGCGTAGAAGCCGGCGAGCCAGCCCCGTACGTCCGGTTCGATCTCGCGCTCGGCGCGGCCCGGCTCCTGGAAGTAGGGGACGTAGAACTCCTCCTCCCCGCCCATGCCCGCGAACACCTCGCTCGGCCTGGGGCCACCGGGCGGGGTGTACGGGACGCTCAGCAGGCCGACCGCGCGGAAGACATCGGGGCGCAGCAGCGCGGAGTGCGCTGCGATCGTCGCGCCCCAGTCGTGCCCGACGATCACCGCGGACGTCTCGCCCAGCGCCTCCACCACGGCGACGTTGTCCGCCACCAGCTCGACCGCCCGGTACGCCTCCACCGCCTCCGGCCGCGACGAACGCCCGTAGCCGCGGACATCCACGGCGACCGCGCGGTATCCCGCCGCGGCCAGCGCCGGCAGCTGGCGGCGCCACGAGTACCAGGACTCCGGGAAGCCGTGCACCAGCAGGACGAGCGGGCCGCTGCCCTGTTCTGCCAGGTGGATCCGGCCGGCCGAGGAGGGGACGAGTCGGTGCGTGACGTTCGGGAGCATGTCCGGGTGGGGCATGGATCCGATCCTCCGTGCGTGAGGGGAATTGCGCTCGTACGGCGATCCTGCGGGGGCCGGGCGGACGCGGGCGAGACTTGTTGCCGGTTCGGCAAACGGCGGCGGACGGCGCGGCGGATGCAGCGGGCGGACACCGCGGCTCGGGGTGACTGTCAGACCCGGGGCCTACTGTGATCGGTATGGATGCGGCGAGCGCGGAGACGGTGCGGCTGGTGCCCTGGGCGGAGGGGGACTTCTGGCTGCTGCGGAGGAACAACAGCCCTGAGATGACCGAGCACTTGGGCGGACCGGAGACGGAGGAGAAGCTGCTCGCCCGGCATCGGCGGTATGTCGAGCCGGCGACCGGCGGGATGTTCCGGGTGGTCCTGGCGGACGGCGGCGAGAGCGCCGGGGCGATCGGGTTCTGGGAGCGGGAGTGGCAGGGGGCGACCGTGTGGGAGACGGGGTGGGCGGTGCTGCCCGAGTTCCAGGGGCGGGGGCTTGCGGCGGCGGCCGCCCGCGCAGTCGTCGAGACCGCGCGGGCGGCCGGTCGGCACCGCTGTCTGCACGCCTTTCCGAAGGCGGACCATGCCGCGTCGAACGGCGTCTGCCGAAGAGCCGGGTTCACGCTTCTCGGACAGTCGCGGGTCGAGTACCCGAAGGGGCACTGGATCACGTCCAACGACTGGCGGGTGGACCTCGGAGACGTCCGCGCCCCTTAGTGGCCGGCGTCCCTCAACTCCCGTACCACCCTTGCCGTCACCGGCACCGGCACTCCGTGCCGCGTCGCCGCGCGCAGCAACGCCCCGCCGATCGCGTCGATTTCCAGCGCACGGCCGGCCTCGGCGTCGCGTTGCATCGACGACTTGGTCCGGGCCGGGAAGGCGTCGTAGCGGGCGAGCGACTGGGCCGGGTCCGCGGGGCCGCCGCTGGCTTTGCTGACCGCCGCCGTCTCCTCCACCAGGGCGGTCAACTCCTCGCGATGGCTGGTGCGTACGTCGCCGAGCGGGAGTCCGTAGCGGGTGGTCAGCAGGGCGAAGGGCGCCAGGAAGGACATCTTCGCCCAGAGGGTCGCGGTCTCGTCGGGCAGGACACGGGTGGTCGGGCCCGCGGCGTGGAGGGCCGCGGCGAGCGTGTCGAGGCGGTCCTGGGGTACGTCGGTGCCGGTCAGGTCGATTTCGGCGAAGGGGCTGCCGTGCTCGATCCGCCCGGCCGCGACGCGCGTCGACTCCGCGCGGATGACGGCCGGGGCGACCCGGTCCGGGCGGTAGCGGGCGCGCAGGGTCGCGGGGTGGTCGACGCCGTTCAGGAACGGCACGAGCAGGGCGTCGCCGAGCGCGGCGGGCGGGACGCGGTCGAGGGCCGCGTCAAGTGCCGTGTGCTTGACGGCGATCAGACAGGCGTCGACCGGTTCGCGCAGTTCGGTGTCGGCCTCGACGGGGGCCGTGAAGTCGCCGAACAGTCCGCTGCCGACCTGGATGCCGGCCGTGCTGAGCGTCTTGGCGGTGTCCTCTCCGGCCAGGCAGATCACCCGATGCCCGGCACGGGACAGAAGCGCGGCGAGCAGGCCGCCGATGCCACCCGGGCCGAGTACGGCCACGGTGAGTTCGTCGTTCGCCATGTGGATCCCTTCGTCGGTCGGCCCCGGAACGGTGGCCGCCTCGCAGAGATCATCGCAGCGGCCGGTCCGCGCCGTCTGCAACCTTTCGAGGATCGCCAGGATTCCCCGCGTATTCACTGCCGGATGTCCTGCGCGGGGTGAGACTGGGGTTATGTGCCGCAGTATCAAGACGCTCCGTCCGCCCGTGTTGGCCGAGGAAGCGACCGAGGAAGAGGTTCGGGCCGCCGCCTTGCAGTACGTGCGAAAGGTGTCCGGCTTCCGGGCGCCCGCCGCCCACAACCAGGAGGTGTTCGACCGCGCCGTCGACGCAATCGCAGAAGCAACGGCCGAACTGCTGGACGGCTTGGAGATCCGGGGCGGGGCGACAGCGCGCAGGGCAGGCTAGCTGAGCCTCGGGGGTTCCTGACCGGGGCTTGCGCTGCCGGAGGGTTCGCGCGGCGGGCGCCGAGCGTCCCGGCCGTGTCTCTGCCGGGGCTGCCGCCGGCTGGGTGGCCGGTAGGCGCTGGTGCGCCGCTCGAGACTTCTCACCGGCCCCCGCGCCGCCTGGCTGAAGGAGCGCATCGTCCGCTACGCCGCGATGCGCTCCCGGCGCCTCAACGGCCCCTACCGCTTCCGCTGACGGTGACTTACGCAGGTCCCCGGCGCATCAGATACCCCGCGGCCGCGCCCGCCGCGAACAGTGCTGCCACCGACACCGCCGTCGCCAGCCAGGTCGCGCCCAGCCAGTGCGCGCCGAAGTAGCCGAGGGCGACGCTGTAGGTGGCCCAGGAGAGGCCGGCCAGGGCGGACCAGGGGAGGAAGTCGCGGGCGCGGCGGTGGGCGGCGCCCGCGGTGAGGGAGACCACGGAGCGGCCGGCGGGGGCGAAGCGGGCCAGGACGACCAGGGCTCCGCCGCCGCGGGCGAGGGCGGTGCCGAGACGTTCCTGCGCGGTGGTCAGGCGTCGGGAGCGGGCGATGGCGCGGTCCAGGCGAGGGCTGCCCGCCCAGGCCAGACGGTAGGCGACGAGATCGCCCAGCACGGATGCCGTCGTGGCGCACAGCGTCAGCGCCAGGATGTCGGGGACCTGGTGCGACACGTCACCCGTCGCCGCGCTGGAACCCGCCGCTGCCGCCGTCGCCGCCGTGATGACCAGCACCCCGCTCGGCAGCACCGGCAAGAAGACGTCAAGGAGGACGGACAGGGCCACCACGGCATAAATCCATGGACTGGCCGTCAACGACCCCACACTCTCGAACACCGCTACTCCCGTGACTCCCCCGTTGGCCGGCCCAACCGTGCCGCGATGTCGCGGGGGAGCGGCAGGGGCGGCCTGTAACAGCCATACAGCGTACGCCGGGGGTGTGACAGCGGATTCACGGGGGGCTCGTGGGTTCGGCACGGCTTGTTCACCCGGGTGCCGCTTCCCGGGGGCGGCCCCGGCCGGTGTCCCGTAGCACGGACAGAGGGCAACACATCACTCTGAACGTGAGGAACGGTACACATCATGGTGGCAGGAATATGCGCGGGCGCCGTCGCCGCGGCCGTGCTCGCGGTGGCCGGCACCGCCGGCGTCGAGGACTGCACGATGCGGAAGGACGGGCGTTTCGTGCCGGCCTCCGCCGCTGCCGCGTCGGCGGCGGTGACGTACGACCAGAAGCTGGTCCCGGTCGGATCGTGGATCGAGATCGACCAGCGGACCAAGGAGAACACCGGCGCGACGACCGTGAAGTTGCAGGTCAAGGGCATGAAGCCCGGGCACGTGTACGGCGTCCATGTGCATCAGAAGCCCTGCGCCGCCGATCCCGCCGCTGCGGGCGGGCACTACCAGAACAAGGTGTCCACCGACCCGGCCGACGTCAACGCCAAGAACGAGGTCTGGCTGGACTTCACCGCCGACGCGCGTGGCTCCGGCCGGGCGACCGCCTGGCACTCCTGGGGATTCCGGCAGGGTGAGGCGAACTCGGTGGTGATCCACGACGTGCCCGGTTCGAGCGGGGCCCGCGTGGCCTGCTTCACGGCCGCCTTCAAGTAGGCCGCCGGTACGGGCCCGACAGACGCAACGGCGCCTCCCCACACGGTCCGGGAGGCGCCGTCGTACCAATCCGCACTCGTACTGATCCGCACTCGCGCTAATCCACACTCGCGAGTTCCGCATCCGCCCACGGCGTGCGTTCCGCTCCCGGCTCCGCCTCCGTCTCGGCCGTCACCGCACGCAGAACCGCTCTCGCCACCGCGTCGGCATCGGAAAGCGTGACCGAGTCCACGCCGGGTCTGGCGCCCGCCGCGGTCACCCAGTGCACGCCCTCGGTGGGTACGCCGAAGGCGAACCGCCTTGCGTGCGCGCGTCCTTGACGGTCGATCAGGCGGTAGGGCCGGGCGGTCACGTCCAGCCCTCCGGTTTCGTAGCCGTCGACGGTGTGCGGCCGGCACTGTCCGGTCTTCAGCAGCCGGGCGAGGAGGTCGTCGGCCGTGCGTCGCAGATCGGGTTCCGGAAGCCGCGCCTCGATGAGCGTCGTCACGTGTACGGCGGACCCCGGCACGTCGGGGGAGTGCGCGAGCCACGCCCGCTCGCCCTCGCGCACCTCCAGCCGCGGCCCGAGCACCTCGACCACGCCCGACTCCATCAGCGCGGCCAGTTCCTCGATGCGGCGCCGGGGCGGGCCGATGGAGAGGAACGCGTTGAGCGGCGTGTACCAGCGGTCCAGATGGTCGCGGCGGGAGGCGCCCGCGAGGCCGCCGTGGTCGACGATCTGCCGCAGCTCGTTGCGCAGATCGCGCAGCACGTCGAGCGCGGCCTTCAGCGGACCGGCGACATTGCCGAGGGCGGCCTGGGCGGCGTCCTCACGGAGATACGTCAGCAGCCAGCCGCGCCAGGCGTCGGGGCCGGCGAAGTCGCATCCCGCGTAGGGGCGGGAGATGCGGTCCCAGGACCAGCGGGCAGCCTCCGGTACCCCGAACTCGTCCAGTACGGGGGCCTCTTGGGGGCTGCGGTGCGGGACCGCGAGGAAGCGGTCGCGGAACTGCCGGGCGGGGGCGCCGCGATCCCCGAGCAGTGCCTCGTAGTAGACCGTCTCCACCTCCTTCGCGACCAACGGCCATATCTCCGTCAGGAAGTCCGGTGCCTCGCCGGAGTCGGCGCGTTTGCGGAAGCGGGCGATGGTCTCGTCGGTGAGGACGAGGGGGAGATGGCGGCCGTAGGGGCCCTTGGCGTTGTCGCCGCGGGCCTGGTACGGGATGCCGCGGCGGGAACCGGCGTACAGGCGTGGCTCGTTGCCGGACGGCAGGTAGTGCAGGTGCCCGTCCTCCGTGCGGGCGAAGCGGCCGCCGCGGCCGGTGGTCAACAGGGCCAGATGGTCGAAGAAGTTGAGGCCGAGGCCGCGCAGCAGGACCGGTTCGCCGGGGGCTATGGCGGAGAGGTCGACGTCGGCGGGGTTGGCGGGGGGTATGTGGCGCAGACCGTGGGTTTCGGCGTATGCCGCGTGCTGTCGCTGGGTCGTGTCCGTGGCGTTCGGCAGATGGCCCTGGGCGAGGACGACGGCGGACAGGGCGGAGAGGGTGCGGCCGTCGTCGAGGGTGAGGGTCTGGCGGTCGCCGGGGGCGTCGTCGAGCCGTACGGCGCGTGCCGTGTGCGTCTCGACGCGGATCGGCCGCGGTGCCTCGCGTACGACCTTCGCGAACACCCACTCCAGATAGCGGCCGTAGTGGGCGCGGGTGGGGTACTCGTCGGGGCCCAGGTCGCCGTCCGCCCAGTCGTGCAGGCTGGGGCCGGGGCGGACCGGGCCCGAGCAGTCCACGCTGTCGTCGGTGAACAGGGTCACCTGGCTGGCCACGGTGTTCATCAGCAGCTCGGCGGACTGCGCGGAGCGCCAGACGCGTCCGGGGCCGGGCGGCGCCGGGTCGATCACATGGACGGTCAGCCGGGCGCCGGGCGGGAGGAGTTCCGGCGCGGAGGCGCAGAGGCGTTCCAGCACGCTGGTGCCGCGCGGCCCCGCGCCCACCAGGGCGACCCGGACCTCGGCGGACTCGGCGTGCGCTGCGGATTCCGCGGGCGGTGCAGACAAAGCGGTGACTCCCGGGCGTGTGGGGCGCGTTGGGGCGAACCGCCCAGGGGAAGCGGACGGTCCGCCTCATCATGCCGTCGCCGGTACCGGGAGCCGAGACCCGGGCGGAAGGATTGACGCCCACTGTGGGATGCGTCACGAGCATCATGGGCCACGGGCGCAACAAACGTACGGAATAGGTGTATCGCGGGTGAACCGGGACCGTTCACGGTGTCAGCTGCGATTCCTCCACCGTCTTCAGCCGCGCCCCGCCCGTTTTCTCCGCCCGCGCCTGATCCAGCCGCAGCCGGGCGGAACGCCCGCGCAGCGTCAGTGTCATGAGCTGGTTGCCGAACCACGGCCCGCCCGTCCGGCGCCAGTCGATCGGCGGCCGTGGCACCCTGCCGTGTCCGGCGAACCGGCGGCCCAGGACGCGGGCGGCGGCGGACCAGCCGAAGCGGAAGCCGATGCGGATGGACATGGGGATTGAGTTGTGGACGGGGGAGCAGGTCAGCTGGAGCACACGGGCGTCCGGGGCGTCCGTGGGCCAGGTCGGCTCGGCGACGTACGCGTGGTGCACGTCCCCCGACAGCACGCACACCGTCGCCGGCGCCCGGTCCCCCGAACCGGCCTCGGCGATCAGCGCCGTCAGCGCGTCGAAGGACGACGGGAACGCAGCCCAGTGCTCCAGGTCCGCCCGGCGCCGCAGATCCTCCCCGAACCGCGCCCAGCGCGCGCCCTTCTCGCCCCGGCACAGCGCGGCGTTCCACCCCTCGGCGTCGTGCACCAGGTGCGGCAGCAGCCAGGGCAGGGAGGTGCCGATGAGGAGGTGGTCGTACGAACCCGGTTCCGCCAGCGCCTGTTCGCGCAGCCAGTGTGCCTCGCCGGGGTCGAGCATCGAGCGGCGCTCCTCGTCGAGGACACGGGCCGCCCGGGTGTCCACCATCAGCAGCCGTACCCGGCCGAAGTCGCGCCGGTAGCTCCAGCGGACGGAGGCGGGGTCGGCGTCGGCCTTGGCGGCGAACGCGCGCAGGGCGTCGGTGCCGTCGGGCGTCTCGCGTACGGCGGCGTACAGCGGGTCGTCGGCGAGCTCGGCCGGGGAGAGATTGCCGAGGTGCTGGTGCACCCAGTACGACATCAGGCCGCTCAGCAGCCGCTCGCGCCACCACGAGGTGGCCCGCATGTCCTCCAGCCAGGAGGCGGAGGTGTTCCAGTCGTCTATGACGTCGTGGTCGTCGAAGATCATGTAGCTGGGCACGGTGGACAGCAGCCAGCGGATCTCGGGGTCGAGCCACGATTCGTAGTAGAGCTGGGTGTACTCCTCGTAGTCCGCGACCTCGCTGCCGGGCGGCTCGCGCAGATCGCGGCGGGCGGCGAGATAGCGGCGGGTCGCCTTGGAGACCCCGTCGGCGTAGACCTGGTCGCCCAACAGCAGCAGCACATCGGGCCGTTCACCGCCCGGGTCGCCCGCCATCCGCGCGGCCAGTGTGTCCAGGGCGTCGGGGCCCACCGGATCGGCCTCGTCCGCGGGCGGGGCGGCCCAGCGGCAGGAGCCGAAGGCGACGCGGACGGAGTCGTCCTCGGCCGGCGTACGGATCAGGGAGGGCGGGAAACGGGAGTCGGGCAGCGGCCACACGGGCGCGCCGTCGAGGAACACCTCGTACGACTGCGAGGTGCCCGGCGCGAGGCCGCTCACCTCGACGAGCGCGTAGTGATGGCCCGCGATCTGGAAGGTGGGGGACTCGCCGCGGGCGCCGTCCGCGCAGCGCACCTCGGCGGTGCACGGCCGGCTCGACTCGACCCAGACGGTCGCCGACGAGCCGTCGGTGTACCTCAGCAGTGGACCCAGGCGCAGACTCGCCAACGTGATCGCCCTCCTCCGTCGCCCCGTACGGTACGGAACGACGGAGGTCAGCGGGGAGGTTCCCTCACAGAATCCGCTACAGAAACCGCGAGATCATCCGCCGGACCACACGCGGATCAACTGCGGATCACGCGCTGTTCAGCAACCGGACAGGTAGCTCGTCAGCGCGCTCTTCTCGGCGGAGTCGACCGAGAGGCCGTAGTAGTACTTCACCTGGACCCAGGCGCGGACGTAGGTGCAGCGGTAGGAGGAGACCGACGGCATCCACTCGGCCGGGTCCTGGTCGCTCTTGGACTGGTTCACGTTGTCCGTGACCGCGATGAGCTGCGGGCGGGTGAGGTCGTTGGCGAAGGACTGGCGGCGGGAGGTGGTCCAGCTGTCGGCGCCGGAGTCCCAGGCCTCGGCCAGCGGGACCAGGTGGTCGATGTCCAGGTCGGAGGCGGCGGTCCAGGTGGCGCCGTCGTAGACGGAGTACCAGCTGCCGCTGGTGGCGGCGCAGGCGGAGTCCTGGACGACGTTCGTACCGTCGCGCTTCAGGACGACCTCACGCGTGTTGCAGGTGCCGGACTGGGTGATCCAGTGCGGGAACAGGTCACGGTCGTACCCGGTGCGGTCCTCGGTGGCCACGGTGAGCTGGGCGAGGTAGCTGCGCGCGGTGGCGCCGCTGACGGGCGTGGGGAGAGCGGCGGAGGCGGTCGGGCTGTTGAAGAGTGCGACCGAGGCTATGAGTCCGGTGAACGCCGCGAGTATGCTGAGGCGTCGACGCGCGTAGAACTTCGGCATGCGAACTCCCTTGAGTCGTGGGGGTGTTGGGCGCGAGCGGGGAAATGCTCGCGGTGCCGTGTTGCGCTCGGGTGTTCGTTCGGTAAGAAACTAGTGACGCGTACATGACACATCAAGGTTGAGAGCGGAACTTTCTGGTCCGTTGTCGAACGCGTACGATGAATGACGCAGAAGGGGAGTAGCTCTTCGCCGGACCGTCGACATACTGCTCAGCTCGTCTGAGCCGGCGCCCGGAGGCGGGCCTCATATGTGAGGCCGGCCAGCGAGACCTTCGGCAAGCAGTGCACCGCCTGTGTCGTACGGCACGGGCGCCACGTGTGCTGCCGTGCCGAGGCGTCTTGTGATGTACGACTCTCGGTGGGGCAGCCCCGACCGATTGAGGAACCTTGATCAGCTTCAGTGTCCTGGCGCTCACGTTCGGCGTCGTCTTCCTCGCCGAGTTGCCGGACAAGACGGCGCTCGCCGGCCTTGTCCTCGGCACCCGCTATCGCGCCTCGTACGTCTTCGTCGGCGTCGCCGCCGCCTTTGCGCTGCATGTCGTGCTCGCCGTCGCGGCCGGGAGTGTGCTGACGCTGCTGCCGCAGCAGATCGTGCAGGCGCTGACCGGTGTGCTCTTCCTGGCCGGCGCCGCGGTGCTGCTGCTCAAGAAGGACGAGGACGAGGCGGAGGTCCGCAAGCCGGAGAACCAGTCCTTCTGGAAGGTGTCCGGGGCCGGGTTCATGCTCATCCTGGTCGCCGAGTTCGGTGATCTGACGCAGATCATGACCGCGAATCTCGCCGCCCGGTACGACAACCCGCTCTCCGTCGGGCTCGGCGCCGTGCTCGCCCTCTGGGCGGTCGCCGGACTCGGCATCGTCGGTGGAAAGGCCCTGATGAAGCGGGTTCCGCTGGCGCTCATCACCAAGATCGCGGCGCTGCTGATGCTCGCGCTCGGGGTGTGGAGCCTGTGGGAAGCCGTGACCGGCTGAGCTGAACGGTCGGTGAACCCTTCTCGAAGCGGGTGGCGGGAACGGGGCCGCGTTTTGTACCGTAGAGAAACAAACTGGCTCCGCCCGTTCTCCCTGACCGGCGGGCGGGCCCGGTTTGTTCCTGCGGGCCGAGGCCCTACTTCTGCGTTATGGAGCTGAGCTGCCGATGACGGCCACGACCGTGCTGACCGCCCGTGCCCTCCTGCTCGACATGGACGGCACCCTCGTCAACTCGGATGCCGCCGTGGAGCGGATCTGGCGACGCTGGGCCGAGCGGAACGGGCTCGACGGGGACGAGGTCCTGAAGGTCGCCCACGGCCGGCAGGGGTACGCCACCATGGCGCTGCTGCTGCCCGACCGGCCCGTGGACCGCAACCACGCCGACAATGCGCGCATGCTCGCCGAGGAGACCGCCGACACGGACGGCGTCGTCGCCATCCCCGGCGCCCCGGAGTTCCTGGCTTCGCTGCACGGCCTGCCGCACGCTCTCGTCACCTCAGCCGACGTCGCCCTCTCCACGGCCCGGATGGCCGCCGCCGGTCTCGCCCTGCCCGACCTCCGCATCACCGCGGAGTCCGTCGGCGCCAGCAAGCCCGACCCCGAGGGCTTCCTCAAGGGCGCCGCCGAACTGGGTGTCGACGCCGCCGACTGCATCGTCTTCGAGGACTCGGCGGCCGGTATCCAGGCGGGCCGCGCGGCCGGGATGCGGGTCGTGGGCGTCGGCGCGAGGGCCGGGTTCCACGGGCCGGACGCGCTGGTGAGCGACCTCACACAGGTGCGGGTGGAGGGCGCGGCGGACGGGACGATCCGGCTCCACGTCACCGGCTGATCGGCCGAACCCCTACTACGGCTCCTACGGCTCCTGTGTCTCCGACTCCAGCCGCTCCCGTGTCGTGAGGTCGTAGACCCCGTACTCCTCCGGCACGACTCCCCGCGCCAGCTGGTACCGGGTGACCGCGTCCTCGACGCCCTCGTTGTAGTTGCCCCTGGCTTCCCTCGTGTAGAGGTTGAGCTCGGTCAGCCGTAGCTCCAGCTCCAGGACCTCCGGACCCTTGTCGCCCCGGCTCAGGACCGGGTCCTCGATCTCGCGGCCGTTCTCCGGCGTCCCCGCGGAGTCGGTCGCGCCGCTCGCCGTGGGTGCCGCCGTCGTGGGCGTGGCGGTGGGCGTCGCGGTCGGGGAGGCGGTCGAGCGGGTCGGGGTCGGTGCGGGTGAGCGGCTCGCCGTGGCCGACGGGGAGGGTGCCGCGGACGTCGGCTGTCCGGAGGTGGCGCTCGCGGACGGGGACTCGGCGGCGGCGCTGGGCGTGCTGTCCGGCACGCTCGCCCGGACCTCCTCCGGCGCCGCGCGGTCCCGGGTCGGTGTGTCGTAGGAGAAGAGTCCGCTCGCCAGCCCGGCCGCCGTGACGACGGTGACGAGGGCGCCCGCCACTCCCAGCACGAGCGTGCGGCGGGGGCGCCGGGACGGTTCGTCGTCCTCGTCGGCCTGCGGATCGCCGGGCCCGGGGCCGAAGGGGCCGCCGGTGCCGGGCCCGCCGTCGTAGGCGGCGGAATCGCCCGCGAACAGGCTCAGATCGGCGGTACTGGGCTCGTTCGCCGCGGTTCCCAGCGGGGCCGGCATTGCGGGAGCCTCCGGCGGCACGGCCGGGATCGGCATCGTGGCGTCGGGGTCCGCGGCTCTCGGCGAGACCTCCGGGGCCGGCTCCGATGCGCCGTCCAGTTCGACGTAGGGGCGGATGCGCAGCGGATCGAAGTCCTCCGCCGCTGCCGCCTCCGCCGTACGCGTATCGCGCAGGGCGTCGGCCGCGCGCTCGGTGCAGCCGCAGGACGGGGTGTTGTCGACCCCCCTGGGCGCCCCGCACTCCGGGCATTGGTGACCCTTCGGCTCTGCCACGCGTTTGGTTTCCCTCCCCTTGCGAACTCCAGCGATTATGCAGACCCTTTCTCCACACGTTCCACACGCGCCCCGGAATAACGGATTCCGGCTGGATTGAACAGGCCATAACCGGTCACACCGGCCAGGATGGGGGAGTAACCAGAGCCTCGGGAGGTCTTCATGGCCGGGGATACGCACGGTGGGACGGGGAATGTGCGGGACGGACAGCCCCCGGAGCGGCCCCCGAAGAAGGGGGTCGCGGCGCGGGAGAACGTCTCCGGGAGCGTCCTCGTCCCGATCGGCGCCCTGCTCCTGGGGATGCTGCTGGCCGCCCTCGACCAGACCATCGTGTCGACCGCGCTGCCCACCATCGTCAGCGACCTCGGCGGCCTGGACCATCTGTCGTGGGTGGTCACCGCGTACTTGCTGGCGTCGACGGCCGCGACTCCGCTGTGGGGCAAGCTCGGTGACCAGTACGGACGGAAGCGGCTGTTCCAGATCGCGATCGTGATCTTTCTGATCGGATCGGCGTTGTGCGGAATGGCGCAAAGCATGTCCGAGCTGATCGCGTTCCGGGCCCTCCAGGGGCTCGGTGGCGGCGGGTTGATCGTGCTGTCGATGGCGATCGTCGGCGATCTCGTGCCACCGCGCGAACGCGGGCGCTATCAAGGGCTGTTCGGCGCGGTGTTCGGCGCGACCAGCGTGCTCGGGCCGCTGTTGGGCGGTCTGTTCACCGAGCATCTGAGCTGGCGCTGGGTCTTCTACGTCAATCTGCCCGTCGGCGTCGTCGCCCTCGCCGTCATCGCGACCGCCCTGCACATCCCGCGCCGGACCGAGAAGCACGCCATCGACTACCTCGGCACCTTCCTCATCGCCGCGGTCGCGACCTGCCTGGTGCTGGTGGCCTCGCTCGGCGGTACGACGTGGAGTTGGGGCTCGCCGCAGATCGTGGGCCTGGCGGTCCTCGGCGTCGTACTCGCCGTCGCCTTCGTCGCGGTGGAGCGGAGGGCGGCCGAACCGGTCCTCCCGCTGAAACTCTTCCGGATCCGCACCTTCACCCTCTCCGCCGTCATCAGCTTCATCGTCGGCTTCGCGATGTTCGGCGCGATGACCTATCTGCCGACCTTCCTCCAGGTCGTGCAGGGCGTCACCCCGACCATGTCCGGTGTGCACATGCTGCCGATGGTGTTCGGCATGCTGCTGGCCTCGACCGCCTCCGGGCAGATCGTCAGCCGCACCGGCCGCTGGAAGGTGTTCCCCGTCGCCGGCACCGGCGTCACCGCGCTCGGTCTGCTCTTCCTCCACCAGCTGGACGAGCACAGCTCCACCGCCGAGATGAGCGCCTACTTCTTCGTCTTCGGCCTGGGCCTCGGCCTGGTCATGCAGGTGCTGGTGCTCATCGTGCAGAACTCGGTGTCGTACGAGGATCTGGGCGTCGCCACCTCCGGTGCGACCTTCTTCCGGTCCATCGGGGCGTCG
Source organism: Streptomyces sp. NPDC051963 (assembly GCF_044593495.1). Taxonomy (NCBI): domain Bacteria; kingdom Bacillati; phylum Actinomycetota; class Actinomycetes; order Kitasatosporales; family Streptomycetaceae; genus Streptomyces; species Streptomyces sp. NPDC051963. The sequence goes on from NZ_JBIUCC010000002.1 coordinate 589,475, forward strand.
TTCGGCGTCGCCATCTTCGGCACGATCTTCGCGGGCCGCCTCGGCGACAAGCTCACGGAAGCCTTCCGGGGCACCCAACTCCCGCCCGGCGTCTCGGTGGACGCCCTGGAGTCCGACCCGCGCGGTATCGCCGAACTCCCCGCCGCGATGCGACCACCGGCACTGGAGGCGTACGCGTCGTCCATCACCGACGTCTTCCTGTACGCCGCTCCCGTCGCCCTCCTCGGCTTCGTCCTGGCCTGGTTCCTCAAGGAGGACAAGCTGCGCGGCTCGGTGACGGCGCCCGATGTGACGCAGACACTCGCCAGCAATCCGGTCGAGCGGTCCTCGTACGACGAGGTGTGCCGCGCGCTGTCCGTGCTCGGCACCCGGGAGGGCCGCCGCGAGATCTACCGCACGATCACCGAACGGGCGGGCTACGACCTGTTGCCCGCCGCCAGTTGGCTCCTGCTGCGCATCAAGAAGTACGGCTGGGCGGAACCCGGTGTTCTCGCCGAGCGCACCTCCATCCCGGTCACCGTCATCCTCGAAGCCGCCCGTCAGGTCGAGGAGCGACGGCTCGGCGTCCGCGAGGGCATCGACCTCGTGCTGACCGAGAGCGGACGCGAGGTCGCTGAACGGCTGTGGCAGGCCCGCGAGGGGTCCCTCACCGATCTCCTCGGCGACTGGTGGGGCCCGGACCGGCCCACCGACCTGACCCAGCTGGTCAAGGAACTCAACGAAGAGCTGTGCGGCTCGGAGCGGGAGCGGCCGCATGACGGGTCGGCGGGCCGGTGAGTAGTGGGGGGGAGGGGTGGTTTCGGAGCGTCGGCGGCTGCGGGTCGTGGGTGGCTGGTCGCGCAGTTCCCCGCGCCCCTTCAGGGCGTCCACTTCCCCGGCATGCCAGGCACACCCCAGTTGAGCGGCTTGCTGAACCAGCGCTCGGCGCCGAGGGCGCGGGCTCGCCCCCGTATTGCGCCACCAGCAACTGCCCGATGGACGGGGTGAGTTCGCTGCCCGTGTCGGCGGCGAGCTCGTCGGTCCAGGTCGGCATGTCGTCATTGTCGGGGGTCGTTTGGGAGGGGGTTTGGGGGCTACTCGGGCTGCATGTCCACAGGCGTGATCATTGTTCTGATCGTGATTGTGGCGGTCGTCGTCATCGGCGCGGCCGTCCTCCTGAACCTGCGTGGCCGGATGTCGTTCGGTGGCGGCAGGGATCTGAAGAAGCGCTTCGGGCCGGAGTACGAGCGGACCGTGGCCCGGCACGACGGAGACGCGCAGGCGGCTGAGCGTGAGCTGGCCGAGCGGGTGGAGCGGCACGGGGGGCTGAAGGAACAGCCCCTGGAGCCGGCCGTGCGGGAGCAGTACGCGACCCGCTGGGCCGCCGCGCAGGAGCGGTTCGTCGACTCCCCGCGGGAGGCGCTCACCGAGGCGGACCGGCTGCTCGCGGAGCTGGCCGGGTCCCGCGGGTTCCCGGACGGCGAGCAGTACGAGGAGCAGCTCGCCGCGCTGTCCGTGCACCACGCGGACCATGTGCACGGCTACCGGCGCGTTCACCGCCTCGCCCACGCGCGCGTGACCGCCGACGGAGACGGCCGCGCCAACACGGAGGAGATGCGTCAGGCCCTGATCGAGGCCCGGGCGCTCTTCGAGGACCTGGCCGAAACGAAGCAGCTGCAAAGGAGTTGAGACCATGCCGCAGACCTTGCCCCAGGCGACACCCCCGCTCCTCCCGCACGACGAGCGCGACAAGCTCGCGGAGCGCCTTCACCACGCGGTCTCCGGATTCATCGACGCGCCCCGCACTTCCGTCGAGGAGGTCGACCGGGTGGTCGAGGAGATCACCGGGCGCATCTCCGACGCCCTGACCCAGCGTCGCCGCACTCTGCGCAGGTCCTGGCAGTCCACGTCCACCGAAACGTCCACCGAAACGTCCACCGAAACGTCCACCGAAACGTCCACCGAAACGTCCACCGAAGCTTCCGCCGACAAGGCCGGCGTGCCCGACACCGAGCAACTCCGCCTCGCCCTGCGGGACTACCGCGAGCTGGCCGATCGGCTGCTACGCGTCTGAACCGTCCGCCGCGTCCGCCGCCCGGCGCTCCCGCCACTGCCGTACGACGTCCTCGACGTCGTACGGCTTCATTCCGAGCGGAGGTCCGGGCGGCGGCTTGAACATCATGTCGCGGAGCTTGGCGTTGACGTCTGTGATGATCTTCCGGACGATCCGCTCCGACGGCGCGACCAGGGCGGCCGCCAGGGCGTCCTCCGCCTCCTTGCGCAGCGCGAGTGACGGCGGCAGCACCGACCACCCCTCGCGGGCCATCTTCTGCTTGATCCACCACAGTTCGTCGTACGGAGCGTCGGAGCCCGGCGGGAACGGCTTTCCCGCACCCGGCAACTGGGCGAACTCCCCACGCTGCTCGGCGTCGCGGATCTGCTTGTCGACCCAGGACTCGAACCCCACGCCCGGTGGCTTTCGCTCGGTCATGAGTCCATTGTGCCGGACGCGGTGGGGCCGGGCGATTTATCATGCGGCGGCTACGTAGGGACACTTGCTGTGCCAGGACACCTCAGGAGGAACGCACGTGCTCGAACTCACCATGGCCGCCGTATCCGCGGCGGACGCGGGCGCCACGGCCGGCATGCTCATGGCCGACGCACCCAGTGACCCGGGCGCCGTGCTGCGGGTGGGCCGGGACAAGACGGTGTGCAGGCTGTCGACGCCCGACGAGTGGCTGTTCGTCTCCCGGGTCCACCTGGAGTTCCTGTGCGGCCCCGAGGGCACCTGGCAGGTGACCTGGCTGCGCGGCTCGCAGCCCGATCCGTCCTCCGAGGTGCGGCTGACGGTCGGCGAGCATGCGCAGCCGCTGTCCTACGGCGGGACGGTGCCGCTGCCGAGAGGCGGCAGCGGCGAGATAGTCATCGTGGACCGCACCGCGCCCCGCAGCGTCAACGTCGGCTTCTATCACGAGGTTTGAGTGCCGTGCCGGTACGTCACGCGAGCACGCGGGCCAGCGCGAACCCGTCGTAGCCCTTGCTGCCGACCGTCTGGATCGCGGTGCCGCTCAGCCTCGGGTGGGCGCCGATGAGTTCGAGGGCGGAGCGGGTGCCCCGCACGTCCGGGTCGGTGTCGTCGGCGTCGGCGACGCGGCCGCCGCGGACGACGTTGTCGACGATGATCAGGCTGCCCGCGCGGGTGAGCTTGAGCGCCCACTCCACATAGCCCGGGTTGTTGGCCTTGTCGGCGTCGATGAAGACCAGGTCGAAGGGGGCCGGGTTCTCGTCGGCGAGGTGGGGCAGCAATTCCAGGGCCGGGCCGACCCGCACCTCGACGATCTTGTCGAGGCCCGCACGCGCGACGTTCCGGGTGGCGACCTCGGCGTGCTTGGGGCTGTACTCCAGTGAGATCAGACGGCCGTCGGAGGGCAGCGCGCGGGCCATCCAGATGGTGCTGTAGCCGCCCAGGGTGCCGATCTCCAGGATGTTCCGGGCGCCCTGGATCTGGGCGAGGAGCTGGAGCAGCTTGCCCTCGGACGCCGTGACGCTGATGTGCGGGAGTCCGGCCGCTTCGCTGTCGCGCAGGGCCGCGTGCAGGTCTTCGTCGTCAGGTGCGAGGTGGGTGGAGAAGTAGAAGTCGACGTCGTCCCAGAGCTGCGACTCGCTCATGCACCGTGCCTTTCGTATGGCTAGTTAGAACTGCTAACTAGTTGCACTAACGAAGGTACTCGTGTGCGGGTTCCCTGTCAGCACGGCCTGTTGGCCGGTTTCAGCCGATCGGCCCAGGCGCGTGGGGCGGCAGCGGGGGTGCATCCGGTGGCGGCGGCAGCGGCGATGGCAACGGCCGCCGCCTGGACCGTCGTACGAAGATCACCGTCGCCGCCGTGACCGTCGCGGCCAGACCGCCCACGACGGTCAGCAGCCAGGCCGGGACGCCCGCGACCGTACGGAGGTGGTCCTCGTAGATCACCTGCTGGAAGGCGGTGTCGGCCGGTGCCCGGCGCAGGACGTGGTCGCCGGAGATGGCGGCGGGCCGCGGGAACTCCTGGCCGATGGCCGTGAGGAACCCGGTGCCCGCGGCGAGTTCGGCGACCGGGCCGCTCCGTGCGGTGACGCGGCCGGCGTAGACGACTCGGGGACGTGCGCCGCCGATCGCGGACTCCGGCTCCATGCGGTGGGCGGCGAGGACGTACAGGCCCAGCGACTGCGAGGTCGCCGCCAGCCGGGACAGGCGCATCGGGTAGACGGGCTCGTCGGCGGCGAAGGTGAGGTGGAGGGGGTCCAGGATGCCGCCCAGCGGGATGCCGGCGGTCTCGGGGGCGAGGCGGACCGCGACGTACTCCCAGCGGCGGTCGACGTAGGGGCGCAGTTCGCCTTCCAGGCGGGCGGGGAGGGCGAAGCCGTTGGCGGACAGCCAGTTGCCGAGCGCGTCCGGATCGCTCGCGGTCAGCCGGGCCACGTCGAACGGGCCGAGGCGCTGACGGCCGACGACGCCGACGCCCGGAGGTCCCGGCCCGGCGCCCGGTGGTGGGGGACCGCCGGCTGCGTTGCCGGAGACGAGGGGCCAGTCGCCGTCCTCGGGCCAGAAGTGGTAGCGGTCGCGGTGCACGGGGGCGGTGATGCGGTCCAGTTCGTCGAAGAGGGCGGGGTCGCCGAGGCGGACGGTCGCGCGGGCGGGAACGGGCATGATCCAGGCGGCGCGCTCGGCGTCACCGGCGACCGTCAGCCGCATCACGATCTGCTCCTGCCGGCCGTCCCAGCGCACCACGGAGACCTCGCGGTCCACGCTCACGCTCCGCTGTCCGCCGGGGATCACCGCCCCGCAGCCGCAGGCGTACGCCGGGGCGAGCAGGGCGCCCAACTGGAGGGCGAGCAGGGCGAAGATGACGGTGAGGACGCGCGCCTTCGCCCCTCCTCGTGGTCGAACCGCCATTCCCTGTGGCCCTCCTTTGACCGGCAGGGATCAGACGGTACGGCAGAGGGGCTGGTTCCGGAGGTGGAGATCCAGCTGTAATGGGCCTCGTGAGCCGCGCCGCTGAGGAGACCAACCGCCGGATGCTCCGCGCCCGCGACGCCATGGACCGCGCCTACGCGCAGCCGTTGGACGTCCCCGCGCTGGCCCGGATCGCCCATGTGTCCCCGGCGCACTTCACCCGCACCTTCCGGGCCACGTTCGGCGAGACGCCGCACCGCTATCTCCAGCGGCGCCGGGTCGAGCGGGCGATGTTCCTGCTGCGGGAGACCGACCGCAGTGTGACCGACATCTGCTTCGACGTCGGCTTCGGCAGCGCGGGCACCTTCAGCCGTACGTTCCGTGAGATCGTCGGCCGTTCCCCGCGGGAGTACCGCAAGGGGGCGGCGGCGCTGGACGTGCCGTCGTGCTTTGTGAAGGCGTGGACGCGACCGAGCAGTTTTGGATAAGTTTTCGCGCCCCCGGCGCCGTAGCGTGAAGCACATGTTCACCGCCATCACGCACTCGCAGATCTACGTCCTCGACCAGGACGAGGCCCTCGACTTCTACGTCGGCAAGCTCGGCCTGGAGGTCAACACCGATGCCGACCTGGGCTTCATGCGCTGGCTCACCGTCAATGTCCCCGGCCGCCCGGAGCGGCAGATCCTGCTGGAGAAGCCGGGTCCGCCGGCCCTGTCCGAGGAGACCGCGCAGCAGGTCCGTGAGCTGCTGACGAAGGGGGCGATGGGGGGTCACCTCATCTTCAGCACGGACGACTGCCGCAAGACGTACGAGACGCTGCGCGGCAAGGGCGTCGAGTTCACCGAGGAGCCCACCGAGCGTCCGTACGGAATCGACTGCGGTCTGCGCGACCCGTTCGGCAACAGCATCCGCTTTACGCAGCCGCTGGGTTGAGCGGCGGGGGTCGTGCCGCGGGATGCCGTCGGTCGGCTGCGGGCCGGTGGGGGTTTGTCGCGCAGTTCCCCGCGCCCCTGCGGGGACGAGCGGTAGTGCCGCGGGATGCCGTCGATCGGCTGCGGCGCCGTCGTGGCTGGTCGCGCAGTTCCCCGCGCCCCTGCGGGGCGCTGCCGGGCCGGTCGCGCCCGCGCGGCGAAGCTGCACATATCGACACAGCCCCGCGCCCCGCAAGGGGCGCGGGGAACTGCGCGACCAGCCCCCACCGGCCCGCAGCCGAACCGCATAGCCGGCGGAGCCCTTGGCCCCCACCGGCCCGCAGCCGAACCGCATAGCCGGCGGAGCCCTTGGCCCCCACCGGCCCGCGGCTGACGAACCGCGTGGCCGGCGTTACCCCTCGACGGACGGTGGGGAACCCGGCAGGGGCCTGCCTGCTGACTCCGTCATGCGCCAGACCGCGAAACCGCCGATCACGGCCGCCGCCATCATGTAGTACGCGGGCATCATCATGTTCCCCGTCGCTCCGATCAAGGCTGTCACCACCAGAGGCGTCGTGCCGCCGAAGAGGGAGACGGAGATGTTGAAGCCGATGGAGAGGGAGCCGTAGCGGACGCGGGTCGGGAAGAGGGCGGGGAGCGCGGACGGCATCGCGGCCGTGAAGCAGACGAGGAGCAGGCCGAGCGCTGCCATGCCCAGGCCGACCGCGACCAGGCTGCCCTGGCCGATCAGGAGGAGGGCCGGGACGGACAGGAGGAGGAAACCCGCGCAGCCCGCGGCGATGAGCGGGCGGCGGCCGACGCGGTCGGTCAGGGCGCCCGCGAAGGGCTGCGCGATCATCATCAGCGCCATCACGACCAGCACGACGAGCAGACCGTGCGTCTCGTCGTACTTCAGCTCGCTCGTGAGATAGCTCGGCATGTACGACAGCAGCATGTAGTCGGTGACGTTGAAGACCAGCACCAGGGCGACGCAGAGCAGCAGGGCACGCCACTGGCCGGTGATCATGTCGCGCAGCGGCACCTTCGGGCGGTCGGTCTCCGCCTTCTCCAGCTCGGCCGCGAACGCCGGGGTCTCCTCCAGCCGCATCCGCAGATACAGCCCGATGATGCCCATCGGGCCCGCGATCAGGAACGGGACGCGCCAGCCCCAGGAGAGCAGGTCGTCCCGCGACAGCAGCGCGGTCATCAGCGTGACCAGGCCCGCGCCGCCGATGTAGCCCGCCAGCGTGCCGAACTCCAGCCAGCTGCCGAGGAACCCGCGCCGTTTGTCGGGCGCGTACTCGGCGATGAAGGTGGACGCGCCCGCGTACTCGCCGCCGGTGGAGAAGCCCTGCACCAGCCGGGCGGCCAACAGCAGGATCGGGGCGCCGACGCCGATCACGGCGTACGACGGGATCAGACCGATCGCGAACGTGCCCGCCGCCATCATGATCATGGTCAGCGCCAGGACCTTCTGGCGGCCGATCCGGTCACCCAGCGGCCCGAAGACCATGCCGCCCAGCGGACGGACCAGGAACGCCGCGGCGAACGCACCGAACGTGGAGAGCAGCTGGGCCGTCGGGTTGCCCGACGGGAAGAAGACCTTGCCCAGCGTCACCGCGATGTAGCTGTAGACACCGAAGTCGAACCACTCCATGGCGTTGCCCAGCGCGGCGGCCTTCACGGCACGCCGGACGAGGGCCGGATCGGTGACGGTGACGTCGGGGGTGGTTGCGGGGGACGGGGGAGTCGCTACTGCGGCGGTCGCCAACGCTTCGCTCGCCTGCTTTCGACGGGGACAGGGACACGGCCCGCGCGGCGACGGTGACGGCGGGCCGAAAATCGACCATAGGTGCAGGTCAGTCGCTTACGTACCGTGCCCGGGCCGATGCGCGATGCAGTTAAACGGGGTGTATGCAGGGACGTACGTCCATCGCGCAAGCGCCTTGACCGGATCGAGTTGTGATCCTTCTCGCGCCCCGGGGAGGCAACCTCCCTCCCCCCGCACTATCGTCTTCCGGACAAAAGGAGAGCGGACGTCAGGTGAAGTGGGGGTGGCCTGCGTCCTACTCCGGGGGTGGTGCGAGCCTCATAGGGTTCGCATAGTGATCTCGCGCGTTGTGGCGCGTGGGGCGAACGGGGCGGGAGGCCGACGAGGCGTGGCGAATGCGGAACACAGCGGGCGACCGGCGGGTGCGTTCGGAGCGACGGCCATCGGCACGGCCAGGGCACGCCTGCGCGCGGCCCGCCTGGGACTGTGGCTGGTCGCCGCGATCCTCGCCGTGCGACAGGTGGCCGTCGTCCTCAGCACCCCGCGCGGAGAGCGGCTGACAGACCTCGAAACCTGGGTCGGCCCCGAAGGGGTCCTCCATGTGAAGGGCTCGCTGTACGAATCGACGCAGTTCACCGGCACGCCCTTCGGCGGCCTGGTGCTCAAGCCCCTCACCCGTTCGGCCGAACAGGCGCTCGGCTGGGGCTGGACCTTCTCCACCCTGCTGCTGGTCGTCGCGCTCGGCCTGGTCGTGGCCGGCGCCCTGCCCAAGCCCGTGACCTGGCGGGCCTCCATCCTGGCCGCGCCCGTCGCGATCAGCCTGCTGATGCTGTCGCTGCCGGTGCGCAACGCGTTCTGGTCGGGACAGACCGGCATCATCCCCGTCCTGCTCGTCCTGGCCGGCTGTTTCGCCGTCCGCGGCGAGCGCGCCAGCGGCGTCCTGATCGGTGTCGCCGCGGCCCTCCAGCCGACCGTGCTGCTCTTCGCCCCGCTGCTGTGGTTCACCGGCCGGCGCCGGGCCGCCCTGTCCACGGGGATCACGTTCGCCGCGACCACGGTCCTCGCCTGGGCGGCGATGCCGCACGACTCGTACACCTACTGGGTCCACCACATGGCGGGCACCGGCCTCGGCGGCGCCGCCGACGACCTCGCCAACCAGTCCCTGCACGGCGCGCTGCTGCGGCTGGGGCTCTCCGGTCCGCTGGAGATCGGCCTGTTCCTGGCGCTCGGCGCGACCGTCGCGGTCCTCGGACTGCGTCGCGCCGTGCGCTACGCCCAGGACGGCCAGCTGCTGCTCGCGGTCGCGGTCACGGGCTGCGCGGCCATCGCGGTCTCACCGACGACCTGGCAGCACCAGCTGCTGTGGGTGCTGCTCGCGGTCGTCGGCAGGGTCGGCAAGCGGGCCTCCGACCGCTACGTCTGGCCGGTGGCCGTGGTCATCGTGATGACGCTGCCCGCGAAGATGCTGCTGCCGAACATGTCGGCGGTGTACACACTCCGTGACAACGTAGTCCTGCTGGCCGCCCTCGCCGCCGCCACCGCCATCCCGTTCCTGTCCAGGACGTCGCCGTACTACCGCGCACCGATCCCGACGGAATACGCCCCACCGGTCCCGGCCCGCCTCAAACACGTCCCCCTGCTCCCGTTCCTGCGCCGGGTCCTGACCCGCCCGAACCTCCTCCTGGAGCTGCTGCTCATCCGCGTCACCTACGCGGCCTACCAGAAGGTCCGCCTCGCGGCGACCGGCGGCAGCAACGCGGAGGGCCGGGCGACGGCCGAGCACCACGGAGACCAGATCCTGTCGCTGGAGCGGTTCCTGCACATCGACATCGAGCACTGGGCGAACCACGCCGTGGTCAAGGTCGACTGGCTGCGGGGCTTCTTCGACTTCTACTACACGTCCTTCCACTTCGTGGTCCCGCTGAGCGTGCTCGCCGTGCTGTATGTGCGGCGCCCGGTCGACTACCGCTGGGCGCGGGCGTCTCTGGGGCTGACGACGCTGCTGGCCCTGGTCGGCTTCTGGCTCTACCCGCTGGCGCCCCCGCGCCTGATGCCGGGCCTCGGCATCATCGACACCGTGCACGGCGTCCAGGACTTCACCAAGCCGGACTACGGCACCCTGACCGCCCTGACGAACCAGTACGCCGCCATGCCGTCCCTGCACTTCGGGTGGTCCCTGTGGTGCGGCCTCGTCATCGCGATCATCGCGCCGAGATGGTGGATGAAGGGGCTGGGGCTGCTGCATCCCTTCTTCACGCTCACGGCGATCGTCGTGACCGGGAACCACTGGATTCTCGACGCGGTGGGCGGAGCGATGGCGGTGGGTGCCGGGTTCGGGCTGGCCTATGTGTTCCAGGGGCCGCGGGCACGGACCGTTAAGGCGGTGGCGGTCGGTCCGGAGCGGGAGTTGGCGCCCTCCGGCGGCGTCACCCACCCCGGATCAGGGCACCCACCTCGTGTTTGAGGAAGCCGTCCTGGCAGAACTCGAAGTGGTCCACCCTGCGCAGATCGAAGACCTGCCGGATGCCCCGCTGACGGGCCAGTGCGACGACGTCGTTGAACCTCTGCTCGAAATGAATCGAGAAGAAGACGCGGGTTCTGTCGCTGATGGACCTGATGCGGTCGATGCGCTGGAAGAAGAGGTCATAACGGCCGTCCGGCTCCCAGTAGTTCCATAAGTCCGCCGCGTGGCGCTGGACCTGCGCCAGGTTCTTTCCGCTGATCTTGTGGAGGTATTCGCAGACGTTCTGGAACTCGATGAGTGCTTCCGGAATCTGGGTGATGCGCTTCAGTTCGGCCAGCGGCTGTTCCGGGTTGAGGTGGGCTATCTTCCCCGAGATGACCATCGTCGAGTGGTTGATGTTCGGGTCGAGCAGCAGCACCGACTTGAGCTTGGGCTGCCGCTCCGGGTGGTCCCGCCACAACTCGGCGAGCCGGAACAGCATGTCGCAGCCGACCGAGAAGCCCACAAGAGTGATCCGCTTGTACGGGTACTGCCGCTGGAGGTTGTTGATGGCCCCGCTGATGAGGTCCGTGTGGGCGGCGATGCCGATCGGGCGATAGCGGTGGTCCCGCGCCTCCTCGACGTTGTGACCGAACAGCGTGATGGCGGCCGTGTGCTGCCGGGCGACGTTCATGAACGGACGGAAATCATCGGCGTCCAGGCCGAGTCCGTGCAACAGGATGATGAGATCGGAGGATTCCGTACGACGCTCCAGATACCAGAGCTGTCGGCCTATCACGGCATTGTCCGAGGGAAGGTCCTCCTCGAAGTCGTCGGCGTGGATGTCGAAGGAATGCCGCACCACTTCCCGGCGTAACTCACGGCGCCGTTCGGCGAGTCCGCGGGCCCACCAGGCGACCGAGAAGACGCCTGCCACGGCCAGGATCACGAGTGTGCCGCCGGCCACCACATGACTCCACGTCCAGCCGATCACGGACCGCGCCTCGTCGCTGTAGATGCCGATGGCGGTTCCCACGACGGCGCCCACCAGCGTCACGGCCGCTCTGTGCCGACGGGCGAATCCGGCCGCCCTTTCGACGAACTGCGAGCTGTGGATCATTGTCCCCCACCCTGCCCCACCAGCTCCGTCAAGCCGTTGCGTACGGTCACCGTTCCCATGAAGTGCCCGTCGGACACATCGGCCACGTGCAACGGCCGTGTGCTGCCGTCCTGATAGGCGTGGACGACGCTGCCCATCCGCGCCAGCGCATGGCTGGGCTCCATGCTCAGCAGCATGCCCGGAGTCCCCAGGGCTCCCATCACCGTCTCGATGACCCGGTTCCTGGTGTCGTCGTCGTACTGATAGAGCACGAAGCTGCACGTCACCACGTTGATGCGATGGGCGCGCAGATAGGCGGCAAGGGCGGGGAAGTCGAGGATGTCGAGCGGCCGCAGAACCATTCGCGTGCCCGCCTCCTCCGCCTGGCCCAGGGACCACTGCACCTCTTCGAAGCGCTGCTCGTAGTAGTCCGAGGGGCCGTGGCAGGTGCGCACCCAGTCGAGCGTCGGCAGCGGCGGACGGTCCACGCCGCCGACGAACTCCAGCGGAATCGTCCGGAACGGCAGCGGCGCGGGCCGCCAGCGCAGATCGCCCGCGAAACGGTCGTAGACCACCTTGTTGTTCAGCTGGCGCGGCAGCAGCCCGACGCTGGTTCCGAGGTCGAGGAGACGGACCTGCCGGAGGTCCCGGAACGCGGCGAAGGCTCCGACGACGAGCTGCGGCAGCAGGAACCGACGTGCTCCGGTGTACGAGTTCGAGTGACTGTCCATCAGACGCATGACGTCGGACGCCCGTTCCGACAGGGCGTCCGCGAGGGCCGGCACCCGATGGGTGGAGGACAGCTCCGGGCGGAACACATCCGCCAGCCTGCTGTCCTGGAGCGCCAGTTGCCGGACGGCGATGCCGAGCAGGGTGATGGCGTGGGCGTCGCTGATGTGGGGCCGCCGCTGCCACATCGCGGACAGCAACCGGTCGAGCCCGGCGGAGGCTTCGGACCGGGCCACCTCGCTCAGGCACTCGTGGAACAGGGACCAGCCGTGGTTGCCCTGCTGGTGCTGCCGCATGTCGGCCAGGGCCGTGAGCAGCGACTCCTTGCGCGTTGAGAGCACGAGCCTGCACTCCTTCGCAGACGGAGGACGGGAGGTCACGCGACCGCCATGCGGTTCGGCAGCCGCAGCTGCGCGGGGGAGAGCCCGCGCAACGTGTAGTGCGCGGCGAACCGCTCCACCGCGCCGAACACCTCCGGGGCGACGCCCAGCCGCCACAACCCCGCCAGGGCCAGCCGGACGACCGTCCGTGCGAGGGCATCCAGATCGGGGTCGGTCAGACCGTGCCGTGCGGCGTCGATCCAGTCCTGGCGGGTGGGCGCCGACGCGGCGGTGCCGATCAGCGAGGCGACCGCGTCGGACGTGGCCTCGTCGTCCATGAGCGCGGCCACCACCGCGACGGGCACCACCCAGTCGTCGCCGCTCTGGGCGTCGAGCATGCGCAGTTCCAGATGGCCGCAGGCCCGAACCGGCGGAACCAGGGACTTCAGATGATGGAAGACATCGTCGACCCCCACGGCCCGCGGGCCGTTCCCGCGCAGCCACCGTCTGAGGGACAGCCCGGCGGGCGCCGGCTCCCAGACCGCCGTGCGGTCGTCGGCCGGGTCGAAGTCCGTCCGCTGTATGGCCACGACTTGGGCGTCCAGGGCGTACCGGGTCCACACACTGCGCGGATCACTGCCCGACGGCAGCGGTCCGCTGCGGAACCGGTCGGTATGGAAACGCAGCAGCTGCCGCCCCGACAGCGCGGCCACCTCACGGGGGCCATGTGCCTCCAGTACAGGGGAGTTGGCGAACATCGCCATCAGCAGCGGACCGAGCGAGTTGGCGATCAGCCATCTCCGGGACCGTCCCCGCCACCCGTCCGAGCCGTCCCCGGCATCCACGTTCACCTGCACGGAAGCGGTGTTGCACAGCAGAGTGTCACCGGCGCTGCCGAGGTGCGCGTAGTAGCGCTTCAGCGCCTGGTAGCGCGGCAGCGCGACGCTGAACCGAGGAGGCCGATGGTCCAGCCCGGCTCCCACCAGCCGCATCCCCGCCTCCCGCGCCCGGCATCGAAGAACGGCCAGATCGGCGGCCACGGAATCGACGCAGCCTTGCAGTGAGGAGTACGGCAGACCGCTCAACTCCAGCTGCCCGCCGGGCTCCCAGGAGACCTGGCCGCCGTCCGGGAGGGTCCGCCCGGCCACGCGATCGACCTCTGTCAGTTCCTCGGGGCGGGGGCGGCGTGCCGGGTCGTCGACCGGCTGAAGAAACCATTCAAGCTCCACTCCTATCCGCCCCACCCGGTTTCGCGACAGCGAATGCTCGAAGATCATTCGTTTCGCTTCCGACTCACTCAACGCACTCAACGCACTTTCCAAGAAGCACGCCCCCGGTCGATGGCTGGTCAAGTCGTACAGCCATCATTACGCCAGATCCTTTTTACCCGCGTCCAGGGTGCGAGGCGTGGGGGTATGCCCGGGCCGGAAAAAAGCTGGATTCCTGCCCATGTGGGCCGGGTATTGGACTATGGTCTTGGGTCTCCGGCAACGGGGTCCGTCAGCTACCCATGAAGAGAGTGACTGAATCCATGGCTACCGTTTCATCCTCCGGTCACGTTGCGCACAAGCGTTTCGGTCAGTTGACCTATTTGGAGAGAGTGGCCGATTCTCGTGGGATCAGTATGTTCTTTCACGGGCTGGGGCTGGACGAGCGCGATTATCAGGAGTACCTGGAGACCCACGACACCCATGGCATCGCCGTCAGCCTGGCCGGCTACGCCCCGGGGCACCCGGATCCGCTGCCTCCCGTGCCCGCGAGCCGGCATGTCGAGATGGTGGCTGACCTCGTCGAACAGGTCAGCCGTGAGAATCCGGACAAGCGGATCGACCTCGTCGGGTTCTCCCTGGGGGCCGATCTCGTGCTCCAGCTCGCGGAGTTGTGGACGGCCGAGCCGGGCCGCAGGCGCCCGCCGGTCTCCGGTGTTCTTCTGCTGGACCCCAACGTGAATCAGTCGACCATGACGATCTCACGCCTTTTCGCATCCGCCGACCGTCGTGATCCCACACCCGCGTTGAAAGAGCTGGTCGGTCTGGCGCAGGATCGTGAAGTGCTGCGTTCGCTGTGCAGCTATGTCATCAAGATTTCGTCGAAGGATTTCGGTCAGGTGCATCGGCTCGCCAACGACATGATCCGTTACTGGGAGCCGGTTGGATACGATCAGTTTGGTGCCCGTGTCGCTCGTGTTGCCGAAATCGCTGATGTGGTGAATATCGTTCTCTCCGCCGATTACGGGAAGCACCTCCCGGGGATGAAGAATGCGGTGCGGCGTTATCACCCGCACGCGACGGATGTATCCCTCAACATCACGGAACTCGATCATTTCGAGCTCATTGAGAACGAGTTTCTGTCAAGGGAGTTGAAGGAGATCGGGTGACGACGGACTCCCCGTCACCCCGTCACCCGCACTCGAACCACACGGTCTTGCCGGCCTTCCCCCTCCGGTCCACGCCCCACTTGTCGACCACCGCATCCAGCAGCGCCAGCCCCCGCCCGTCCTCCGCCTCCGGACACAACTCGCTGCGTGTACGGGGCAGTTGCGGCGACCCGTCGGACACCTCCACCCGCACCCCCGCCGCCAGTCGCAGCACCAGCACCCCGCACCGCCGGTCCGGTACATGCCGTACGACATTGGCGACCAGCTCGGTCACCGCCAGCTCGGCGGCGTCGGCCAGCTCCGCCAACTCCCACTCGCGCAGCAGCGAACGGACGATACGGCGGATGTGCCGCGCCGAGTGCGCGCCGACGGTGAGACGCATGGCGTACTGGGCGGGGCGGGCGCCCAGGAGGGTGGGCGGCAGGGCGGGGGGAATGTGTTCGTTCACACCTCAAGGCTGGCCTGGCGCAACTACTCTGGGCTACGGATCGGATACAACTGGTTCTGGAGTGGGGGCTGTTAGTGACGCACATCAACGTCCTTGATCCGGGAGCGTCGCCGCTCGACTACTTCGGCTTCGAGCTGCGCCGCCACCGCGAGGCCGCCGGGCTGACGCAGCGCCAGCTCGGCGACATCCTCAACTACACCGGCTCACTGGTCGGCCAGATCGAGACGGCACGGAAGCTGCCGACGCCGGAGTTCAGCCAACGGGCGGACGCGGCGCTGGAGACGGGCGGGTTGCTGTACCGGCTGATCGACCTGGTGTTGCGGAGCCAACTTCCGGCCTGGTTCAGGCAGACGGCGGAGCTGGAAGCGCGGGCGACGGAGATCTGCACCTTCCAGACGCACATGGTCCATGGCCTCCTCCAGACCAAGGCCTACGTCCGTGCCGTCCTCGGCGTGCTCGACGAGACCAACCTCGACGACCGCACCGCCGTACGGCTCGCCCGCCAGCGCATCTTCGAGAAGGAGGAGCCGCCGGTCTTCTGGATGATCCTCAGCGAGGCCGCGCTGTACCAGGAGATCGGTGGCCGGGAGGTCATGCGGGAGCAACTCGCGCATCTGTTGGGCTTCGAGAGCAATCCGCGGATCAATGTGCAGGTGTTGCCGTTCTCGGCGGGGGCGCATGCGGGGCTGACTGGCTCGTACACCCTCTTCCGCTTCACCAGCGACCCGACCATCGTCTACACCGAGGGGTACGGCAGCGCGCATCCGACCGCCAATCCGGACACCGTCAAAGACTGCTCGCTCCGTTACGATCATCTGCAAGCCGCCGCGCTCTCCCTCAAGGACTCGGCGGAGCTGATCCGGCGCGTGATGGAGGAACGCTATGGCGAGCAAGGCGATTCCGACGGGGATCCAGTGGCGTAAGTCCAGCTACAGCAGCGACCAGGGCGGTGAGTGCGTCGAGTGCGCGCCGGTCGGGGACCTCGCCTGGCGGAAGTCGACGTACAGCGGCGACCAGGGCGGTGAGTGCGTCGAGTGCGCGCCGGTCGGGGACCTCGCCTGGCGGAAGTCGACGTACAGCGGCGACCAGGGCGGCGAGTGCGTCGAGATCGCCGAGGCACCCGCCACCGTCGCCGTACGAGACTCGAAGAAGACGACGGGCCCCATGCTCACCTTCCAGCCCGCCGCCTTCTCCACCTTCGTCGACTGGACGTCGGCTACAGCCGCTGAATGATCGTGCCGGTGGCCAGTCCGCCACCCGCGCACATCGTCACCAGCGCGAACTCCTTGTCGGCGCGCTCCAGTTCATGGAGTGCGGAGGTGATGAGCCGGGCCCCGGTGGCCCCCACCGGGTGCCCGAGCGCGATCCCACCGCCGTTGACGTTGACCTTCGCCAGGTCCTGCTCGAAGACCTGGGCCCAGCTCAACACGACCGATGCGAAGGCCTCGTTGATCTCGACGATGTCGATGTCCTTGAGGGACATCCCGGCCTTGCCCAGCACGGTGCGCGTGGCGTCGATCGGCCCGTCGAGGTGGAAGTGCGGGTCGGCGCCGACGAGCGCCTGAGCGACGATCCGGGCCCGGGGCCGTAGCTTCAGCGCCCGTGCCATCCGCTTGGACGCCCACATGATGGCGGCCGAACCGTCGGAGATCTGCGACGAGTTGCCCGCCGTGTGGATGGCCGTCGGCATGACCGGCTTCAGCCGGGCCAGCGCCTCCATGGACGTGTCGCGCAGCCCTTCGTCCTTGTCCACGAGCCGCCACATGCCCTGCCCGGCCCGCTGCTCGTCCTCGGTGGTGGGTACCTGGACGGCGAACGTCTCCTTCTTGAACCGCTCCTCGGCCCAGGCGTTCGCGGCCCGCTCCTGGGAGATGAGCCCGAGGGAGTCGACGTTCTCGCGGGTGAGACCGCGATGCCTGGCGATCCGCTCGGCGGCCTCGAACTGGTTGGGCAGGTCGACGTTCGACTCTTCGGGGAACGGCTTCCCGGGCCCGTGCTTGGAGCCCGAGCCCAGCGGCACACGAGACATGGCCTCGACGCCACAGCTGATGCCGACGTCGATGACGCCCGCGGCGATCATGTTGGCCACCATGTGGGAGGCCTGCTGCGAGGAGCCGCACTGGCAGTCGACGGTCGTGGCGGCCGTCTCGTACGGCAGCCCCATGGTCAGCCACGCGGTGCGGGCGGGATTCATGGACTGTTCGCCGGCATGGGTCACCGTGCCGCCGACGACCTGCTCGACGCAGTCGGCGGGGATGCCGGTGCGGCCGAGGAGTTCACGGTAGGTCTCGCCCAGGAGATAGGCGGGGTGGAGGTTGGCGAGCGCGCCGCCGCGCTTGCCGATGGGGGTGCGTACGGCTTCGACGATCACGGGTTCCGCGGCCATGGGGGATGGGTCCTCTCCTCGGGCCTGTCCGGCGGATCAGGCCTGGGTCGCGGGGCCCGGCACGCACACCCGCCGCGTTGTCGTCGGTCGCCATGGCTGCGCCATGACTCCCTCCTCCGCCTTGCAGGTGTACGCACCAGGCCTCGCTCACCCGTGTTTCTTCGGGCGCCCTGGGCCGAGGCCGGCCTGATCCGCCGGACAGGCCCGGGTTACCCGCGTGGCGCGGAGGCGTCCCGGCCCAGCCCGCCACGCAGAACTAGTACGCGTTCTAGTTCTGTGTGCAGTCTGCTGACAGGATGTCCACTGCCGCAAGGGGCGTGCAGCCTCCGAAGTTGCGATCTGCACGAACTCCGCACGCAATTGGGAGTGCCGTACCTCTTGCGACTTGTAGAACCCGTTACTACCTTCACGGCGATTCCCCGTTACTGATGGACCGTCAGATGTCCGGAGCCGCCGATGTCCTGTCCAGCGCTTCCCGACGGGTTCGACTTCACAGACCCCGATCTGCTGCAACACCGAGTCCCCCTGCCGGAGTTCGCGGAGCTCCGGCTGGCCGAACCGGTCCGCTGGATCCCCCAGACGTCCAACCTGGCGGGATTCCAGGACGAGGGGTACTGGGCCGTCACCCGGCATGCGGACGTCAAGTACGTCTCCACGCACCCCGAGCTGTACTCCTCCTACCTCAACACCGCGATCATCCGCTTCAACGAGCACATCGAGCGGGACGCGATAGACGCCCAGCGCCTGATCCTCCTGAACATGGACCCGCCGGAGCACACCCGGGTCCGCCAGATAGTCCAACGGGTCTTCACACCGCGCGCGATCCGGGCGCTGGAGGAGCGGCTGCGGACCAGGGCGGGATCGATCGTGTCGGAGGCGCGCGCCCACCCCGGCCCCTTCGACTTCGTCACGTCCGTCGCCTGTGAACTGCCGCTCCAGGCCATCGCCGAGCTGATCGGCATCCCGCAGGACGACCGGACCAAGATCTTCGACTGGTCCAACAAGATGATCTCGTACGACGACCCGGAGTACGCGATCACCGAGGAGGTCGGCGCCGAGTCGGCCACCGAACTCATCGCGTACGCGATGAACATGGCCGCCGATCGCAAGCAGTGCCCGGCGAAGGACATCGTGACCACGCTGGTGTCGGCGGAGGACGAAGGCAACCTCCGCTCCGACGAGTTCGGCTTCTTCGTCCTGATGCTGGCGGTGGCGGGAAACGAGACGACCCGCAACGCCATCACCCACGGCATGCATGCGTTTCTGACCAACCCGGACCAGTGGGACCTGTACAAGGCGGAACGCCCCGCGACCGCGGCGGAGGAGATCGTCCGCTGGGCGACCCCGGTCAACTCCTTCCAGCGCACGGCGACCCAGGACACGGAGTTGGGCGGCAAGCAGATCAAGAAGGGCGACCGGGTCGGCATCTTCTACGCCTCGGCCAACCACGACCCCGAGGTCTTCGACCACCCCGACGGCTTCGACATCACCCGCGACCCGAACCCGCACCTCGGCTTCGGCGGCGGAGGCCCGCACTACTGCCTCGGCAAGTCGCTGGCCGTGCTGGAGATCGACCTCATCTTCAACGCGATAGCCGACGCGATGCCGGACCTGCGGCTGGTGGGCGATCCGCGGCGGCTGCGCTCGGCGTGGATCAACGGTGTGAAGGAACTCCAGGTCACCCTGGCCTGATCCATCGACCCGGGCCGGCGGCAGCTCCCGGCGCGCCGCCGGCCCGTCCTCAAGGGGAGGTCCCGGCACCGGAGCCAGTGGCTCGGTGCCGGGACCTGTTTCACTGCATTCGGCCGCTCATGCGACCGGGCGTGCTCAGAAGGCGGTGTTGTCGCAGCCCATGGACGAGCCCAGGTGGTTGCCCTGGCCGCCCGAGTTGCCCTCGCCGTTGAGCCCGTTGCCCAGCAGGCCGTCGAGGATCCCGACCTGGCCCAGGATGTCGATGTTCAGGTCGTGGGACTTGCATTCGGTGCTCTGAAGGACGCTGTAGTTGCCGCCCTTGCCCTTGTCGCCATCGTCGCCGTGAGCGCTGGCGGTGCCGGCGCTCAGGGCGCCGACGCTGCCGAGGATGGCGACCAGAACGGCAGCCTTGCGAAGCTTGTGCATGTCATCTCCGGTGGGTGAGGTGTGTGCGGTCTGCGAAAGATCCGCTTCATACCGTTAAGGGAGATTAGTAACAGATGTTAAAGAAAGCCCGGTTTGACGCGCCGGGTTTTATGAGTTAGACCCCCACCTGCCGCAGGCGGCGTCGAGTGCGGTCACTCCCGGCCCGATGCCGTCACCGCCAACAGGGCGACCAGTACCGCCGTGATCAGCAGGGGCAGTCCCAGATTCACGTGGATCACCAGCCATGCGCCCAGCGCCGCGCCCACCAGCATGGCCACGACCGAGGCGGTGCGGCGCGGGGAGTGCACGCCCGTACCGCCGCCGGCGCGGGAGTCGGAGGCGAGACCGGTCAGGGTCATCGTCAGGACCGTGGTGGTGAGATCGGGGATGCCGAGCTTGCGGACCGTCGCGTTGCGCAGGCCCATCGCGAAGGCCGTCAGCGCGATGAGGGCGTAGCGCGTGGCCGGGGCGTCCGGTGCGGCGAAGGCGACCGCGGACGACGCGCCCAGGAGCAGCGCCTCCGCGGCGAGGGTGAGGCGGGTCCAGGTCCTGCGCGAGCCGCCGCCGCGCCAGACCGCCATACGGCCGCCCGCCACCGCGCCCACGAGGAAGGACGCCAGCGACGTCAGCGTGTGCGCGATGGAGAAGCCGGGTGCGCCCGCCGCCGCGAAGCCGAGGACCACCACGTTGCCGGTCATGTTCGCCGTGAAGACGTGCCCCAGCCCCAGGTAACTCACCGCGTCGATCAGGCCGCTGACCACCGTCAGCAGCAACAGCACCGGCACCAGCCGCAGTCCGCGCGCCTCGGGGTCGTACGGCTCTGTCTCGGCTCGCTGCGTGCTCATGGAATCTCCGGTCGGTGGGACGGGTGCGTTGCACTCGACGGGTGCGCTGCACTCAAGTCGACCACTGAGGCGGGGATTCTGGGCTCTTTGAGGTGAGCCGTTGTCGCAAAGGGTGAAGGCGGCGGCCCCGGGGATCGGGGGCCGCCGCCTTCACGTGCTGTGGGCCGGGATCAGTACCAGCCGTTGGCCTGCCAGAAGTTCCAGGCGCCGACCGGGCTGCCGTAGCGGTCGTTCATGTAGTCGAGACCCCACTCGATCTGGGTCTTGGCGTTGGTCTTCCAGTCCGAGCCGGCCGAGGCCATCTTCGAGCCCGGCAGGGCCTGGACCAGGCCGTAGGCGCCGGAGGAGGCGTTGGTGGCGTCGACGTCCCAGCCGCTCTCGTGCTCGACGATCTTGCTGAAGGCGTTGTACTGGGCGGTGCTCGGGATCATCTTCTTCGCGATCGCCTGCGCCTGGGTGGCGGAGGACGTGGTCGCCGCCTGCGCCGGGGCCGCGGTCAGGACCAGGCCGGTGGCGGCAGCGGCCACGGCGGCGGTCGTGAGGGCCTTCTTCGGGGACGCGATGCGGCGGGCGATGCGGGAGACAGACACGGAGAACCTTTTTCCTCGGGGACAGTGCGTCGCGGGCAAGCCGGTGCCGCACGGAGGCGGTGGGGGCATGCATCGGCGCCGTGGCCCTGAGGGCACATCGGCGCCGTGCGACGTCATCCAGAGAAGCAGGCCGGGAACGGGTCCGCAATGACCCCTTTTACTAGTTGTAGTCGCATCTGGGGTGAAGGTCGTTTGTGTGACGTGGCTCTCAATGTGCAGGTCAGAGGCGGTTATGGCATGCGCATGGCGTCCGAATTGCCCGACTAAGCTGGATCGTAGGTGATGTGGGTCATGTGGGGTGGTTCACCGCTCGCCTCACCGTCGGTTCATCGCCTCTCACGCAGCGGGTGCGTCGAATGTGACCGGCGCCTCGAACGCGGCCCGCCGAGTGGCCCGGCGCAGTGCCTTGAGGATCGCCGGGCCGAGGGTGACCGTCAGGACGACGGTGACGATCGCGCGGCCCAGGTCCCAGCCGAGCGAGGTGGCGACGCAGTACGCGATGAAGCGGGCCAGGTTCGCGGGGACGGCCGCGTCCGGGTCGAAGGCGACGTTCGAGGCGAGGGCGCCCATGAAGGGCCAGCCGGCCAGGTTCATCACCGTGCCGTAGACGAAGGCCGCCAGGAAGCCGTAGCCGGCGAGCAGCAGGAGTTCGGCGCGGCCGCGCAGCCGGTCGGGGCCCGGGAGCAGGCCCGCGCCCATCGTGAACCAACCCATCGCCAGCATCTGGAACGGCATCCACGGGCCCACCCCACCCGTGAGCAGCGACGACGCGAACATGGTGACCGACCCGAGAACGAAGCCGAAGCCCGGACCGAGGACCCGTCCGCTCAGCACCAGCAGGAAGAACATCGGCTCGATCCCCGCCGTTCCGGCACCGAGGGGACGCAGCGCGGCGCCCGTCGCGGCGAGCACCCCGAGCATCGCGACCGCCTTCGGACCGAGCCCCGACTCGGAGATCGTCGCCGCCACCACCGCGACCAGCAGCACCAGCAGCCCCGCGAACAGCCAGGGGGCGTCCTGGGCGTGGGCGCTGACCTGGGAGGTGGGCGGGGCGAGGAAGGGCCAGCCGAAGGCGATCACTCCCACCGCGCTGACCAGCGCGAGGGCGGTGACGGAGCGGGGACCGAGAGGGACCGGACGGGACTGAGGGGTCGGGCGGGGCTGAGGGGTGTCGACGGTCATGCCAGTGCCTCCCTCACCTGCGTGACCGTGAGCCACTCCTGCGGGGCCAGGATCTTCGTGACCTGCGGGGCGAAGGACGGGGAGGACACGACCACCTCGGCCGTCGGGCCGTCGGCGATCACCTCGCCCTCGGCCAGGAGGACCACCCGGTGCGCGAGCTCGGCGGCCAGTTCCACATCGTGGGTGGCCAGGACGATGGCGTGGCCCTGCGCCGCCAGCTCACGAAGGAGCGTGACCAGGCGGGCCTTCGCCGCGTAGTCGAGGCCGCGGGTCGGCTCGTCCAGGAGGAGCAGTGGCGGGCGGGCCGTGAGGACGACGGCCAGGGCGAGGGTCAGGCGCTGGCCCTCGGAGAGGTCGCGGGGGTGCGTGTCGTCGGGGATGCCGGGGAGGAGCTCGGAGACGAGGGCACGGCAGGTGCCGGGTTCTGCGCCCGCGTCGGCGTCGGCCGCCGTGCATTCGCCGGCGACCGTGTCGGCGTAGAGGAGGTCTCGGGGTTCCTGCGGGACCAGGCCGACGCGGCGGACGAGGTCGCGGGGCGGGGTGCGGTGGGGTACGGCTCCGCCGACGTGAACCGAACCGGCGGACGGTTCGGCGAGGCCGACGAGGGTGTTGAGGAGGGTGGATTTTCCGGCGCCGTTGCGGCCCATGAGGGCGATGGTTTCGCCGGGGGTGATGGTGAGGGTGATGTGGTGGAGGGCGCGGATGTGGTTACGGGTGACGGTGAGGGCTTGTACGGCGGCCGTGTAGGGGGAGGTTGGGGTGCTGCGTTTGCTTCGGAACCAGCGGGCGCCCAGGAGCTCGGGGGTTTCGGATCGTCGGCGGCTGCGGGCAGTCGGTGGCTGGTCGCGCAGTTCCCCGCGCCCCTGAGGGGCGGTGGTGGCGCGCTTGTTGAGTTGCTCGCGCAGGTTCGCTGCCCTTCGGCGGGCGTCTCGGACCGTCAGGGGTAGGGGGGACCAGCCTGCCAGGCGGCCCAGGGCGACCACCGGCGGGTATACCGGCGATACGGCCATCACTTCCGCCGGAGTGCCCAGGATCGGTGTGGCGCCCGGGGCCGGGAGCAGGGCGACCTGGTCGGCGTACTGGATGACGCGTTCCAGACGGTGTTCGGCCAGGAGGACCGTGGTGCTGAGGTCGTGGACCAGGCGTTGCAGGACTGCGAGGACCTCTTCGGCGGCTGCCGGGTCGAGGGCGGAGGTCGGTTCGTCCAGGACGAGGACTTTCGGGTGCGGGGTGAGGACCGAGCCGATGGCGACGCGCTGCTGCTGGCCGCCGGAGAGGGTGGCGATGGGGCGGTTCCGCAGATCGGCCAGGCCCAGCAGGTCCAGGGTCTCCTCGACGCGTCGGCGCATCACGTCCGGGGCGAGGCCCAACGACTCCATGCCGTAGGCGAGTTCGTCCTCGACGACGTCCGTCACGAAGTGGGAGAGCGGATCCTGTCCCACCGTGCCGACCACGTCGGCGAGTTCACGCGGCTTGTGCGTACGGGTGTCACGGCCCGCCACCGTGACACGGCCGCGCAGGGTGCCGCCGGTGAAGTGCGGGACGAGCCCGCTGACCGTGCCGAGGACCGTCGACTTGCCGACTCCGGACGGGCCGGCGAGCAGCACCAGCTCGCCTTCCGGCACCTCGAAGTCCACGCCCTGGACGGTGGGTTCGGCCGCACCGTCGTACGTCACGGAGACATCGTCGAAGCGGATCATGACTGTTCCTTCGGGTTGGGCGCGATGAAGGCGGGGAGCAGGCCGAGGAGTACGGCCGCCGCGGGCCACAGGGGGAGGGTCGGGGCGACCAGGGGGACGAGGCCGGGGTGGAGTGCGGCCGGGTCGTGGGCCGCCGCGAGGGCGAGGGCGGCGGCCACGGCCGCGCCGGACGCGGTGACCAGCCAGGCGCGGACGTTCCAGGGGTCCGGGCGGTAGCGGGTGCGCAGGGAGCGGCGGCCCCCGAGGTGGAGTCCGGCGAGGGCCGCGGCGACTCCGGCGAGGAGGACCGGGAGGCCGTACGTGCCGCCTTCGGCGGTGAGGAGTCCGTACGTTCCCGCACAGACGCCGAGCAGGCCGCCGAGGGTGAGGGCGGTGGTCGTACGGCGGACGGCGGGCGGGACGTCGGCGGTACGGCCGTAGCCGCGGGCGTCCATCGCGGCGGCGAGGGCGACGGAGCGTTCCAACGCGCCCTCCAGGACCGGGAGTCCGACGTGGGCGAGGCCACGGATGCCCCTGTCCGGGCGGCCGCGCAGACGGCGGGCGGCGCGCAGCCGCTGGACGTCGGCGATGAGGTTCGGCGCGAAGGTGAGGGCTACGACGACTGCCACGCCGGTCTCGTACAGCGCGCCCGGGAGGGACTTGAGGAGGCGGGACGGGTTGGCGAGCACGTTCGCCGCGCCCACGCAGATGAGGAGCGTGGCGAGCCTCAGGCCGTCGTAGAGGGCGGCGAGAAGTGATTCCGCGGTGACCTTCCCGCCCAGGCGGATGCCTTGGGCCCAGTCCGGGAGGGGGACTTCGGGGAGGGTGAGGAGCGTGTGGCTGCCGGGGATGGGGGAGCCGAGGGCGACGGCGAAGAGGAGGCGGATGGCTATGACGACGAGGGCGAGTTTGACGAAGGCGGAGTAGGAGCGGGCGGTGGGGGTGTCGGGGCGGCAGGTGGCCACGACGTAGGCGGACGTGACGATGAGGAGGGCGAGGAGGAGGGGGTTGGTGGTGCGGGTGGCGGCGGTGCCGAGGCTTATTGACCAGAGCCACCAGGCGCCGGGGTGCAGTTGTGCGCGGGGGGTGCCGCGATGTGTCGTTGATTGTCTGCGGCGCCGTCGTGGCTGGTCGCGCCCCGCGGCGGAGCCGCATATCGATACAGCCCCGCGCCCCTTTAGGGCGCTGTCGAAACGGAGTTGACTTCGCCCGGCCCGCTCAGCCATGTCGGCGCCGCCGCGTTTGCCACACCGCTGCCGTTCCCAGTACTGCCACCACCGCCGCGCCTGCGAGCAGTCCCACCGATGGGCCGCCGCCGTCCTTCTTGCCTGCCCTCGCCGTGCCGTTCTCCTTCGTCACCTGCTCCCCGCACCCCGTCTCCGGGTAGCCCGCGATGGCGCAGAGGAGGGCGTTGGTGTCGTAGCGCAGGGGCTTGGCGACGCCGGCGAGCGCCTCGGCCGATGAGGCGTCGGGGGAGATCACCGCGCAGGCCGTACGGGGCCGGGGCGGGGTTTCTCCCTCGGGTGCGTCCGCCGGAGTACCGAAGTCGATGACCAGGGCGACCCGCTTCTTCCCGTCCGCGGGAGGGGTCTTGGCGCAGATGGAGGTGAAGTCGGCCGTGCCGCGGGGCTTGCTGGCGTCGGCCGAGTCCTCGCTCACCGCGAAGCGGAAGCCCTGGACGTCGCCGTCGGAGGGGCGGGCGAGGGAGGGGCCCTGGGTGGCGTAGGTCCAGGTGTTGCCGGTGCGGTCCCAGAAGGACCAGTAGCGGTAGCCGGTGGCGTGCGCCTGGCCCGCGGTGCCCGTCCAGACGAGGATGAGCACGAGCAGGGCGGAAAGGCGGCGGGTCATGGCTGCCGCCGCTTGTTGCGGCCGCTCAGCAGGAAGCCGATGCCGATACCGGCGACGAGGCCGATGCCGACGATCCACCAGACGTTGAAGGAGGAGTCGTCGTCGCTCTTCTCGCTGGGGGCGGTGGCCTGCTCGGTGGCCTGCGGGGCCGGGCCCGTCGCGTTGAGCTGTTCGACCAGGTTCGCGCCGCCGAAGTCGCGCGGGTCGGCGCCGGTCGCGGTGGCGGCGAGGATCAGCTGGGCGTAGGCGGCGGGCCCGCTCTGCTTCGCCCAGTCCGCGGTGTTCTCCTCCAGCCAGGTCAGCGGCTGCTGCGCCGCCTTCGGCCCTCCCGTCACGGCGAGCGCGACGACCGCGTCCGCGGTGTTGCCGTAGTCGGGCTGGTCCTCGGCGCCGGGGAGCGCGGACTTCAGGTAGCCGTCCTTGCGTACCGTCTCGGCCAGGTAGGACGCGCCGTTGGCGGCGGCCCGGTCCGGGTCGGGGCGGGTGGCGTCGGCGCAGGCGAGGTCCGTGTCCGCAGCAGTCTTCGCCGACTCCATGCTCATGCCTTTCATGGCGAGCACGGCCGCCGCCGTCGCATCCGCGTTGGCGGCCAACTTGCCCTTCTTGTCCGGCTGGTAGGCGAAGGCACCGCCGTCGGCGCACGTCAGGGCCAGCTCGCGCAGGGCGTCGAAGGGGGACTTGCCGTCGTTCTCCGCGGTCTCGGGGTCCTGGCCGATGGAGGTCAGGGCACCGATGACGAGGGAGGTCGAGTTGGCGTCGCTGGGCCCGCCGGGGGTGTAGCCCCAGCCGCCGTCCTTGTTCTGCCGGGCCTTCAGCCAGTCCGCCGCCTTCATGGCGAGGTCCATGTGTTCGCCGCCGCCGTCTCCATCTCCGGCGAGGGACAGGGCCTGGGCCGCGGCGGCCGTGCTGTTGGTGTCGACCATGACCTTGGCGTCACAGGCCTTGGCGGGCTCGGCGCGGAAGGCGGCGAACGCCCCGTTCTCGCACTGCTGCCCGATCAGCCAGTCGACGGCCTTGGCGGCCGGCTTCACGTCCGACTTGATCTGCGCGATCAGGGCCAGTGACTGACGCCAGACACCGTCGTACGTCGGGTCGGTGCTGCCGTACAGCCCGTCGGGTATCGCCACCGACGGGGAGGGCGACGGGGCGGCGACGGCGGGCGCGGCCGTGCCGATCACGGCGAGGGCGGCCAGGACCGCGGCGCTGCGGCGGACGTTCATGATCGGCGGGTGCCTCTCCCTGAAGGGAGCCGGGCAGCACGGGACACCCCCGGGCGGCTCGGCTCCGTATACCTCGACGGTGCCGCACACCGGCCGGTTGCCGATGCGCGTGAGCCGGTCACGACCATCCGGGGCAGTCCGGCTCACCGCCCTCCACGAGCGGCTCACGGTTGCGGGCCAGCGCCGGAATTACACCGGCTTCCCCCCGTACGGGTGTGATGACGACCTGCCCACTCTACCGGGACGGGGGCGGGGGGCTGGGGGGTGGCTGTGAGCGGGGCCGGGGGCACTGTGCTGCCGGCAGCGCCGCGAGATGTCGTCGTAGTGCGGTTGGCAGTGGCGCGAGATGTCGTCGCGTTGCGCTTGCGGTGCCGTGGGATGCCGTCGTCGTGGCTGGTTGCGCAGTTCCCCGTGCCCCTTCAGGGCGCTGCCGCGATCTGCTTGGATTCTGGCCATGCCGCCAACGGGGAGACTGCTCGGCTCCGGTCGTGACGCCGACGTGTACGAGATCGACGAGGCGTGGGTGCTGCGCCGGGACCGGCAGGGGTGGGGGGACTCGGCGGCCGTGGGGGCGGTGATGGACCATGTGCGCGGGTACGGCTACCCGGTCCCGCGGGTGCGGCTGCCCGACTCCTCGCGGACCGACCTGGTGATGGAGCGCCTGTCCGGACCGACGATGCTGGAGGCGTGCCTCGCCGGTTCGCTCGGCCCGGAGGAGGCGGGCGCCACCCTCGCCGGTCTGCTCCGCGAGCTGCACACCGTCCCCGCCCGCCGGTCGGAGGGCGCCCGCATCCTCCACCTCGACCTGCACCCCGACAACGTCATCCTCACCGCCGACGGCCCCCGAGTGATCGACTGGACCAACACGGAGGAGGGTGACCCGGCGCTGGACTGGGCCATCTCGTCGATGATCCTCGCCCAGGTCGCGGTCGACGACACCCCGATCGCCGCACCTGCCACCGCCATGCTCACGGCCCTCCTCGCCGATCCGTCCCACCTCACGGAGGACGCGCTGGCGGAGGCCCGGCGACGGCGGGCGGCCAATCCGACGATGACCCGGCGAGAGGTCGAACTCCTCGGTGTTGCCGAGGAGTTCATCCGCAGGCAGGTGCCCTTTGGGTGATGCGCCCCGGTGCCGCCGGGCGTTGCGGAGTCAGTCCGAGTCCGTTTGACGCCGCCTCCGGATCGTCAACGCCTGGTACACCGTCAGTCCGGTGTTGAGAAGGGCCGACAGCCCGATCAGCGCCGCCGTCACCGTGTCCACGATCTGCATCGTCTCTCGCTCCTCGTCGCCTCTGCCGCCGCCGGGTGCATCCCGGACTCGAAGGCCTGCACACGATTGGCGGCTCGCCAGGACAGCGACTCCAGCGCGGTGGAAAATGCTGGACGTACGTGGACGGAGGGGGCGGCGCCGCATGGAGCAGCAGGACAGTCCGACGACTGAATTCGTCGTGTGGCTCGTGCATTTGAGGGCCAGGGCGGGCCACCCGTCACTGATGGCGCTGTCGGAACAGACGGCACGCGTCCCGCACCCCTACCACGTCGCCAAGTCGACGATGGGCAAGGTGTTCCAGGGCAGCGGCCTGCCGTCGCTCGACGTGGCCGTTGCCGTGGCGGGAGCCTGCGCGCAGTACGCGGACTGGGGTGCCGCACGGGTGGCCCAGGTGCAGCGGGAGTGCCGGCAGCGCTGGGCGGCGGAGAAGGCCGCGACCGAGGCCGCGTCCATGGAAGCGGCTCGCAAAGCGGTGTCGTTCGTATCCGCGGACCTCGACTTCATCAGCAAGTACCAGCAGAGCGTCGTTCCGTTGCTCGACACGATGGAACTGTTCGGCGTCACGCTGAGCCACCCCGACTTCCAATACCGGATGAGCACGTCGTACATCAGCCTCACCGTGGAGGAACGCGGCTCGGGAGGCCGTGTGGGGGACGGGCCCCAGCGGGTGGAGAACGCCCTGGGCGGTTCCACGCGCGTCCTGTTGCGTGGGGACGCCGGATCGGGGAAGACGACGCTCCTCAAGTGGCTGGCCGTCGGCTCGATGCTGCGGACGCTTCCGGGGCCGATGATCACATGGCAGGGGCTGGTCCCGTTCTTCCTGCCGCTACGCCGCTTCAGCGAGGGTGAGTTGCCCCGGCCCCACGAGTTCATGGCCTACGCCGGCCGAATCGTGGCCGAGCAGGCTCCGTCCGGCTTTGTGGCCAAGGTGCTTGAGCAGGGTCGTGGGCTGGTGCTGATCGATGGCGTGGACGAACTGCATGCCGACCGCAGGCATGAGGTGCACGCCTGGCTGCGTGAACTGACCGGTGCCTACCGCAACTGCCATTACGTGATCACGTCACGGCAGGCCGCCGTCACCGAGCTCTGGCTCAGTGACCAGCGGTTCGACTCCTTCGAGCTGGCCCTGATGAGTTCGGGCGACCAGAACCAGTTCATCCGGCACTGGCACGGCACCATGCGTGAGGCGGCCGGAAGTGAGGAGCAGCAGCAGCGTCTCACCACCCACGAGCACGCTCTGATTCGCAGCCTCGCCCGCCGCCGCGAGCTACGCAGACTGGCAGGCAACCCGCTGCTGTGTGCCCTGCTGTGCGCTCTGCACTGGGACCGCGCGATGCATTTGCCCGACGATCGGATGAAACTGTACGAGGCGGCGCTCGACATGCTGCTGATCCGCCGGGATCAGCACCGGGGGATCGATGACGGGGGACCGCCGCTGCGCAGTGGGGTGCGGGAGATGCTGCTGCGCAGACTCGCCTACTGGATGATCCGCAACGACAGGTCGGAGGTGTCGTTCCAGGAGTTCGTGGAACTCATCCGCGGCTATCTGGAAACGTCGGTCCACGAACCGCCCGACGCCGACCTGGTGGCCCGTCAACTTCTGGTGCGCACAGGTCTACTGAGGTCACCGGCCACCGGCCGGGTGGACTTCGTGCACCGTACCTTCCAGGAGTATCTGGCGGCCGAACAACTGCTCAACGAGCGTGATCTCGACTTCCTGGTCAGCCATGCCCACCAGGACCAGTGGCAGGAGGTCGTCGTGATGACCTCTGGCCGCGCCCGTGACCGCGAGCGGAACGAGCTCATCGGGGCCCTGCTGAAGCGCGCCGACGACGAACTCCATCACCGGCTGTCGTTGACGATCCTCGCCGTCGACTGCGTCACCGGTGCGGCTTCACTCGACCCGGAGCTGCGCCGGGAGGCGGGCCGACGCGCGGCGGAGCTGATCCCGCCGCAGAGCATCGAGCAGGCGACCGCGCTGGCCGGTCTGGGCGAGGTCGCGCTGGATCTGATGCCCGGTCCCGAGGCCGGGCTACGGCCCGATGTGGTCAACGCGATCATCCACACCTGCCGACTGGTCGGCGGGGCATCCGCCATGCGGGCGCTGGCCCGGTTCGTCCCGGACGCCACCATCGCCGTGGAGCGTCAACTGCGCACCATGTGGGCGGAGTTCGACCCCTCAGAGTTCGCCCGTGTGGTGCTGTCCCCGTTGCGGTGGGAGGACCCGCTCCGAGTGGGCCCGGCCTTTCTGGCGCATGTGGGTCATCTGACCCATCTGCAGGAGCTGCGGGTGTCCGGTCCCGCCGACAGCTACGCGGTGCTGGGCCGGTTGGCGGAGCTGCGCTGGCTGGCCATCGACGAGCCCCAGCCCTCGTTGCCGCACCTGATCATGCCGCCGTCCCTGCGCACGCTCCACCTTGAGGGCGCGGTGGAGCACCAGGCGTTCCTCGGCCTTGCCCAACGTGGCCTGGAGGAGCTGTCCCTCGGCGGTGCCCCGTGCCCCGACTGCAAGAGCACTCCGTGGCAGATGCTGGCACAGTGGCCCGATGAAGTGCGCCGCGGTGTGCGGTCCCTGACCGCGGAACAGGACGTGATCGACAGCCCGTCGTCGGCCATCGCGCAGCGGCTCCCGGCGCTGACATGGCTGCGGATCAAGCGCGCCTGGGACGTAGGCCCGGATCACGTGGCGACCTACCTCGAACGGCTGGAGGAGTTGCCGTCCGTGGTCACGTTCGAGATGGAGTTGAGCGCCGACCGTACTCCGAGCCTGTCCGACATGGTGTCGGCGTTCCCGCACTGGCGACCCCGGCGTGGGCGGCCCGGCACCGACGGGGTCAACTGGGTATTCATCCGGGCTGCTCCGCGGGTCGGCGGCAGTGATACAGCGGGGAGGAACGCGGCGCGGACCGCGACGCAGGCCTCTGCGGCGCCGTGAGTCCCGGCCCGTGTTCAGCCGCCGCTGTCCACCGGCCCTACACGGCCACGTACGTCACCGGATCCGTCCCCGTCACCGCCTCCGCCCGTCCCAGCTTCACCAGGCGTCGCAGATGGGCTTCGGCCTCTGAGACGGCGATGTTTCTGGATGCGTAGGGGATGTGGGACCAGGGGCGGTTCCACTCCATGCGTTCGGCGAGCTGCCAGGGGGTGAGGGGCTCGGCGAGGAGGGTGAGGAGGCCGGTGAGGCGGTCCTCGTGGTGGGTGAGCAGCTCCCGTACGCGGGCGGGTGCGTCGGTGAACGCGTGCTGGTGGGCGGGGAGCACCTCGGCGGGGGCCAGGCGGCCGACGCGTTCCAGGGAGTCGAGGTAGTCGCCGAGGGGGTCGGTGACGGTGGCGTCCTCGGGGTCCTCGTACAGGCCGATGTGCGGGGTGATCCGCGGGAGCAGGTGGTCGCCGGAGAACAGGCGTCCGTGGCCCGGGAGTTGGGAGGGGTGTTCTTCTTCCAGGTGCAGGCAGACGTGGCCCGGTGTGTGGCCCGGCGTCCAGATCGCGCGCAGGCGGCGGCCGGGGAGGTCGAGGAGTTCGCCGGGGACGATCTCGCGGTCGGGCAGGGCGGGGGAGAGGCCGGGGACGCCGGTGCGGGGGCGTGCGGTGCGCAGGTGCGCGATCTGGTCCTCGGGGGCGCCGACCGCCGTGAGCTTGCCGGTCATGTACGACATCCAGCGCCCGGGGCCGGTCGAACGGGCCCGCCGGACCAGCGCCGCGTCCGCCTCGTGCATCGCGATCCACGCGCCGGACGCCTCGCGCACCTTGCCCGACAGACCGTGGTGGTCGGGGTGGTGGTGGGTGACGACCACGCCGTGGATCCCGGCGGGCGAAGTCCCGCACGCCGCAAGCCCGTCGGCGAGGGTGTCCCAGGACGTCGGGTCGTCCCAGCCGGTGTCGATGAGGACCGGTCCGCGGTCGGTGTCGACGACGTACACGAGCGTGTGGCCGAGGGGGTTGTCCGGGATGGGGACCTGGATCGACCGCACCCCACCACCGTGATCGGACACCTGCGCCATGAGCTCCCCCATCGCCGACTCCGGTCACTATAACTAGAACGGGTTTCGATGGGAGCCCCAGTCATCCAGGCTTGGCCTCCCGCATGCGCTCCGGGGTCCAGAACTTCCGGATCTCCTCCGGGCTCTTCTCCTCCTTGTGGACGGACACGCCGTTGCTGTCCACCTCGTCCCATGTCGCGATCATCCACCCCGCGCCACAGGCCGCCGTCGCCATGGCTGCCACGAACACCGCCCAGGTGCGCCTGCGTTCACGGGTGGTCATCGCTGTCACCAGCGCATCGTATGCGCGAAGTGGTGTGCGTTCCGTGGACTCTATGGAGTAGAACTGGTATCAGTTCCGTGTATCTGATGGATCGTCAGAGTCACGCTTCGGGGAGGCAGTCGCCATGACCGAGCTCGTGGAACACGGACAGCTGTTCATCGGCGGGGAGTTGACCGACCCCCTGGGCAAGGACGTCATCGAGGTGATCTCGCCGCATACGGAAGAGGTCATCGGACGCGTGCCGCACGCGTCGCAGGGGGACGTCGACCGGGCCGTCGCCGCCGCGCGGGCCGCGTTCGACGAGGGGCCCTGGCCGCGGATGAGCCTCGACGAGCGGATCGCGGTGGTCACCCGGATCAAGGACGCGGTAGCGGTGCGGCACGAGGAGATCGCCCGCGTGATCTCCTCCGAGAACGGGTCGCCGTACTCCTGGAGCGTCCTCGCCCAGGCGCTCGGCGCGATGATGGTGTGGGACGCGGCGATCACCGTCGCGCGGGACTACGTGTACGAGGAGAGCCGCGCCGGCGTGCTCGGCCGGATCCTCGTGCGCCGCGAGCCCGTCGGCGTCGTCGCGGCCGTCGTCCCGTGGAACGTCCCGCAGTTCGTCGCCGCCGCCAAGCTCGCACCCGCGCTGCTCACGGGGTGCACGGTGGTGCTGAAGCCGTCGCCCGAGTCGCCGCTGGACGCGTACATCCTCGGCGAGATCGCCAAGGAGGCCGGGCTGCCGGAGGGCGTGCTGTCGATCCTGCCCGCCGACCGGGAGGTCAGCGAGTACCTGGTCGGGCACCCCGGCATCGACAAGGTCTCCTTCACCGGCTCGGTGGCCGCGGGCAAGCGGGTGATGGAGGTCGCCGCGCGCAACCTCACCCGCGTGACACTGGAGTTGGGCGGCAAGTCGGCGGCCGTCGTGCTACCGGACGCGGACGTCGAGGCGGCGGTCGCCGGGATCGTCCCCGCCGCGTGGATGAACAACGGACAGGCCTGTGTCGCCCAGACCCGCATCCTGCTGCCGCGCTCCCGCTACGACGAGTTCGCCGAGGCCCTCGCCGCCGCGGCCGGCGCACTGGTGGTCGGCGACCCGCTGGACACGTCGACCCAGGTCGGCCCCCTGGTGGCCCGACGCCAGCAGCAGCGCAACCTCGACTACATCCGCATCGGCCAGGAGGAGGGCGCCAAGATCCTGACGGGAGGCGGCCGTCCGGCCGGCCTGGACCGCGGCTGGTACGTCGAGCCCACGCTCTTCGGCGATGTCGACAACTCGATGCGGATCGCCCGCGAGGAGATCTTCGGCCCGGTGATCTGCCTGCTGCCCTACGGCGACCAGGACGAGGCCGTGAAGATCGCCAACGACTCCGACTACGGCCTGTCCGGCAGCGTCTGGACGGCGGACGTCGAGCGCGGCATCGACGTCGCCCGCCAGGTCCGTACCGGCACCTACTCGGTCAACACCTTCAGCCTCGACATGCTCGGCCCGTTCGGCGGCTACAAGAACAGTGGCCTGGGGCGGGAGTTCGGCCCGGAGGGCTACGGCGAGTACCTCGAACACAAGATGATCCATCTTCCGGCGGGCTGGGAGGCGTAGCGGCATGGGAGACCGCTGGCAGGTCGAGGTCGACCGCTCCATCTGCATCGGCTCCGCCCAGTGCGTCCACCACGCCCCGGACGGCTTCCGCCTCGACACCGGACGCCAGTCCCACCCCGTCGAACCCGAGACGGACGCCAACGAACAGATCCTGGAGGCGGCGGAGGGCTGCCCGGTGGAGGCCATCATGATCACACTGCTGGGGAGCGGGGAGCCGGTGTTCCCGCCGGAGGAGTAGGGCCCCGCCAGACCCGCTCGACCTCCTGGAACTCGGCCTCGTGGGCGCCCTTCGGCAACACCGCCCGCAGCGGGCGCAGGTCCGAGGGGCGCAGCAGGCCGAACGCTTCGGGGGGAAGGACGCCGAGGATCTCGGCGGCGTGGGCGGAGAGCCAGTCGTGGAGGTCGAGTTCGGATGCGAGGCGGAGAAGTCCGATGAGGGCTTCAGGGTGGGTTGCGGCGGTGTGCGGGAGGTCGAGATCGGCGAGCAGAGTGTCGAGCTCGCGGGCCGCGGCATCGCCGTGCAGGGAGCCTGCCCATCGCCAGGTGTGTGTGGAACGGCTCAGGTGCTCCACGTGCTTCAGGTCTTTGAGGGTGACATTCCCGCTGTCCTGGGGGGCTTCGGGCTCGACGAAGAATCTGCGGAATTCGTTGAGCACGTCTGCCAGAAGGGGGCTTCCCCGCTTCAGGGCGTCGCCGATGCAGCGCAGGACCAACTGCCTCATCGCATCGGTGACGAGGCCTGTCCTGCTGAGGGGCCATTTCAAGTGGGACAGCACCTGAACCAAGGCGTCGTCGGGCATCGAGGGGGCGTCGTGGACCAGCTGACGCAGCACCGCCTCCAGATGGACGACTGCCTCGAGATCCACCGGGTGGCCCACTTGGTCCAGGCACATGGCGTACAGGTCAGGAAGGGTCAGGGGTATCTCCGGGTCCCTGATGAGCAGAGCGACGAGGGTCTGAGCTTGCGTCCGGGTGGTCGGCCTGACCCCGTCGGCGGCGGTGGGGAACTGGACAAGCAGCGGATAGCTGGTGTGCAGGAGCAGCTCGATGTCGGCGTCCCCCGTGAACATGGCCCGTCTGATCACGGCATCGACGTGACTCGTGGGGTAGAACAGCAGCGGCTTGCTCCAGCGGAGTTCGTGGTGGGCCAGTGGTTCCCGTTCCATGCCGATGAGCATGTCCGGGGTGTGTGCGACAGGCCGGTTCGGATCGAGTGGCGGATCGCGGCGGAGGCTGAGCGTCGAGCACAACAGATCCCATGACTCCGGGGGCATCTGCGCCTGCCACCCCAACGCATGCCGACGCCAGGCAGCAACCAAGTCCCCTTCTGCCCCGAGGAGTTGCGAGGCATAGACCTCGCCGGCCGCGAGCACCGCGACCAGCAGCAGGTTGGCCTCGTACACCGCGTCCCGGTACGTCCGCGTCTTCCGGACCGGTGCATACCCCGCCTCTGTACGGTGCCCGGGACCGCCCCACGCCGCTGCCCTGAACAACTCGAAGAGCGCATCCACCAGTTCGGTCCCCGCCCGTTCGCCGGGCCGGTCGATCAGCATGCTCCTCAGGTTGTGCACGATCTGCGCGCGGTCGGTGAGCGGGGTGAACGAGAGCAGGGCGTACAACTCACCGTCATCCAAGGGGCCGTGCCCGACACACCGTCGCAGCGCCTCGTCGATCAGCCGCGCCGCCAGGTGCTCACCGAAGGTCGCGTGCATGAACTCGTAGCTGCGCAGCCGCTCTTCCGTGACGACGGCCTGCGCCTCGTGCACGAAGAAGAACCGCCCGAAGAGCGGCCCTGCCCCGCAGTCCGCGGAGCCCTCGCCCAGCGCCCGCAGGTCCCGGTCCGCCTCCTCGCCGCGGATGGACTGGGCACCGCGGTGGAACATACCGAGTGCGATCACGGACAGACGGTGCAGTTCGCGTTGGACGGCGACTGACTGCTCGGCCGGCGGCAGCGGGCCGTCCTTGTCGACTTGGCGGTGGACGAACTCCGTGAGCAGCCGGTCGTACAGCTGCGTGCGGCTGATGCCCTGGTCGCGCAGCAGGTGCAGCGCGTTGCCGACCGAGTCGTACAGCGCGAGCATGAGCAGCAGCAGAGGCTGGGCCGCCAGGTCCCGGTGCGGCAGGACGGTCTCCGGTGTCAGCGGCTTGAGGCCGTGCAGGTCCTGGTAGCCGGCGTTCGTGGTGTTCCAGATCGCCAGCCACCGCTCGATCTCCGGCTCCGCGAACGGCTCCAGGCGCAGCACCTGGCTGTTGCGGGGGATGTCCGCGCGGTCGGCGACCACCGTGCGGCTCGTCACGATCACGATCAGCGGGTGGCCGAGTTCCGACTCGCGTTTCTGGAAGTCCTCGACCTCGCGCAGATACCCCCACTGCCGTCTGGAATCGAGGTGCTGCGCGCCCGCCTGGAGCAGCTCGTCGAACCCGTCCAGCAGCACCACCGGGATCACCCCGGGCTCCGCCTCCGACCAGTCCGGCCAGCTCACCGACCGTCCCGTGGACCGCTTCAGGGCGTGCTCCAACTGCGTCTGCACGTCCACCTCGGCGGGCGTGTGCCTCAGCTCGATCCGGAGCGGACGGAATTCGCCGACCGGAAGCCGGGCCGCCAGGAGCCTGGTCAGCAGCGACTTGCCGGCGCCGGGGTGGCCGAGCACGAGCAGCGGGGAGAGCAGGGCGGGCAGACCGAGCAGATACGCGGCGAAGAAGTGCTCGATGGTGTCGTACAACGGCTGCTGCGCCCACCACTTGTCCGAGGCGACGCCCTGCGTGAAGCCCTCCGGCCGTTGCAGGGGGGCCAGCCGGAAACGCGGATTGACGTACCCCTGCGCCAGGCTAGGCAACAGGGGGCCCGGAGAGTCGAGGGAGGCGATCGGGTCGCGCAGCCGAGGACGGGCGGCCGGGAAGGGCGTGCCACGGCCCGCGCATTCGTCCAGCAGGGCCTCCAGCCCGGCCAGCCCGATTCCGTCCGGCCCATCCGCCGCGGCCCGCACGACGGTGCCGCGCGGGGCGAACGTGAGGGCGAACTCGGGGCAGTGCAAGGACAGTTGGGTGATCAAACGGACGCAGTGCTCGTAGCGGTCCCGTTGTCGGGCATCACCGGTGGCGCCGGTGTCGTCGGTGTGGGGGTGGGCGGTGGCCGGCGGCTCCTGCGGTTGGAGCGCTTTGCGCGTCAGGAGCCGGACGAAATCCACGGCGCCCATCTGGGACAGATGGTCCGCGCACTGGATCAGCGCCTCCGCCAGCGTCACCCGGGCGGCCCAGAGCAGGGCGCTGCGGGCGAGGCCGTGGACGGCTCGCACCCGTTGCGGGAAATCGTCCAGCAGGGCGTCCAGGACGAAGGGCGGGCGGCCGTCCGAGCACGCCGGCTCCAGCAGCGCGTCCGCCGTGTTCAGCAGCTCCGACCGGCCGTCGGCCAGCAGGCGCACCGCCTCGCCCACGCCCATGTCCAGGCAGTCGGCTGCGTCGAGGGCGGGCGAGGCGGCGGGGACGGGAGGAGACGAGACGAAAGGGGCGGCGAGGCGCTCGGGTGCGGGCGCCGTACGTGTGCGTTCCACGGCATGTTCCAACTCGGCGTGCCGCCCCCGCCACCACTCCACGTCCAGGCGGGGCCCCACTCCCGGCACGGACCGCACCGCGTGCCGCTCGGCGCACAGGCGGACGATCGACCGCACGTCGTCCAGATCCGGAGCCGTCCGCCGTCTCCCGCCCAGCAGTTCCGAAACCGAGCTGGCGCCCCGGCCGAGGGTCCGTGCGATTTCCGCCTGCGGGACACCGCAGGCGCGCACCAGACGGCCCAGCTCGATGCAGAAGTCCGCGACGGGACCCGTGGGGGGTGCGGTCAACTCCTGGCCCCTTCGGCGCGGTTCGGCGGACACTTCAGAAGCGTAGGACCTGACCTGCGTCTTCCGCCGTGAGTTCGGCGGGATCCGGGATCGGGCCGGGGTGCGGTGCGGGCGGGCGATGGTCATGGCGCAAACCGTCGGCCACCGCCGTACCCGGAGGAACCCATGACCTTCCCGTCGCTTTCCGTCTCTGTCCTGTGCACGACCGTGCTCGTCTTCGGCGCGGTCTACGGGGGTGTCGTGCTGCCCGCCGTGTGGTCGCGTCGGCCGGCCCGGCGGCACGCGGCCCTCAAGGTGCTCACCGAACTCCTCGCCGCCCTGCGCCACCGAAGGCGATGAGGTGGTGTCCCGAGGCCGCCGCGGGCTCGCCGCCCTTTTGTGCTTACGCGTTCTCCGGGTCCGTCAGGTCGATCAGCCTGCACACGGTCTCGATGTCGATCTTGACCTGGGCGATGGAGGCGCGGCCCGAGAGCCAGGTGATGAGGGCCGAGTGCCAGGTGTGCTCGATGACGCGGACGGCGGAGAGCTGCTCGGGGGTGGGGTTCTCCAGGCCCATCGCGTCGAGGATGATCACCGTCGTCTGGCGGGAGACCTGGTCGACCTCGGGGGAGACGCTGCGGTCCGCGAAGGTCAGGGCGCGGACCATCGCGTCGGCTAGGTGCGGCTCGCGCTGGAGTGCGCGGAAGGCCCGCATCAGGGTCTCCGCGACCCGCTCCGCGGCCGTGTCGCCGGCCGGCGGCTTCTTCCGCAGCGTGCCGTGCATGTGCTCCAACTGGTCCTGCATCGTGGCGACCAGCAGATGCACCTTTGACGGGAAGTACCGGTACAGCGTGCCGAGGGCCACCTGCGAGGACTCCGCGACCTCGCGCATCTGCACCGCGTCGAAACCACCCCGGCTGGCCAGTTGCGCGCTCGCGTGCAGGATGCGGCGACGGCGTGCCTCCTGCCGCTCGGTGAGGGGCGGGGAGGCGGGGTGCGAGGTACTGGCAACCGCTGGCATGGGTCCCGTTCCGTGACAATCCGTGAGGGTGTGCGATCAGACAGCATGGCAGGCTCGGTGGCGGTAATGCCGCCGTGGCGTGAATCACCTGATCCACCGCTCACAGCGGCCCTACCTGCCGGTAGATTCAGAGCCTCTTGAACGATCAAGTCTGTAACTTGTTCTAGATTAGCGTCCCGGCGTAATCTCGCGGGACAGTGCAGTGGAGAAGGGGGCCCAGAGTGACCGCTGAGGCCAGTCAGGCGGGGTCCGACGAGGATCCGGCAGCCGACGGCGGGCGACCGCTCCGTATCGCGCTCCTCACCTACAAAGGGAACCCGTTCTGCGGCGGCCAGGGCGTCTACGTACGACACCTCTCGCGCGAACTCGCCCGCCTCGGTCACCGCGTCGAGGTCATCGGCGCCCAGCCGTACCCGGTCCTGGACGAGGGCCGGGGCGACGACAACCTGAGCCTCACCGAGCTCCCCAGCCTCGACCTCTACCGCCACCCGGACCCCTTCCGGAACCCCGGGCGCGACGAGTACCGCGACTGGATCGACGCGCTCGAAGTCGCGACGATGTGGACCGGCGGCTTCCCCGAGCCGCTCACCTTCTCCCTGCGGGCCCGCCGCCATCTCCGCGCCCGGCGCGGCGAGTTCGACGTCGTCCACGACAACCAGACCCTGGGCTACGGCCTGTTGGGCGACGTGGGTGCGCCGCTCGTCACCACCATCCACCACCCGATCACCGTGGACCGCCGGCTGGAGCTGGACGCGGCCGAGGGCTGGCAGCGGCGATTCTCCGTCCGCCGTTGGTACGGCTTCACCCGCATGCAGAAGCGCGTCGCACGCCGACTGCCGTCCGTGCTCACCGTCTCCGGCACCTCGCGCCAGGAGATCGTCGACGATCTCGGCGTCCGCGACGACCGCATCCACGTCGTCCACATCGGCGCCGACACCGACCTGTTCGCGCCGAATCCCGCGGTACGGCAGGTGCCGGGCCGCATCGTGACCACGTCCAGCGCGGACGTTCCCCTGAAGGGCCTGGTCTTCCTCGTCGAGGCACTGGCCAAGGCCCGCACGGAACACCCCGAGGCCCACCTCGTCGTCGTGGGCAAGCGCCCTTCGGAGGGGCCGGTCGCCCAGGCCGTCGAGCGCTACGGCCTCGAAGGCGCCGTCGACTTCGTCAAGGGCATCTCCGACGCCGAACTCGTCGACCTGATCCGCTCCGCCCAGGTCGCCTGCGTACCGTCCCTGTACGAAGGCTTCTCCCTCCCCGCCGCCGAGGCCATGGCCACCGGGACCCCGCTGCTCGCCACGACCGGCGGCGCGATCCCCGAGGTCGCCGGACGCGACGGCGAGACCTGCCTCGCCGTACCACCGGGCGACTCCGAAGCACTGGCCGCCGGCCTGAACCGCCTCCTCGCCGACCCACAACTGAGAACCCGCCTCGGCCACGCCGGCCGCGAACGAGTCCTCAACCACTTCACCTGGGCAAGGGCCGCCGAGGGAACGGCCGCTCACTACCGCGAGGCGATCACCCGCTCCGCGGGCCCTGAGTCCAGCCGCCCCGCGCCAGGCCCTCGGCCCTCCACACCCCGCAACCCCGACCGCTCCGCGGCCACAGAGATGAGCGGGGTCGACAGGGTGACCACGGGTGGGGCGCTCAGCGTGGCGAGTGCAGCAGGCACGGCGAGTACCACGAGCGCGGCGGACGTGGTTCGCACGGCGTCCACGGCCGACGCGACTTGCACGGCGTCCACGGCCGACGTGACTCGCACGGCGTCCACGGCCGACGTGACTCGCATGGCGGCGACGGCGAATGCGGCTCCCGCGTCGGCCACGGCCGGCACGACTCACACGGCGCCTTCGGCCAGTACGGCGGCCACAGGCAGCGCGGTTCACGCACCGGCCACGGCGCCCACGGCAACCCCGGTCCACACGGAGCCCACCTCCCGCCCGGCGTCCGCGCCCCCAGAAGCCGCAGTCTCACCCGGTGTTTCAAGTGCCTATCCCGAAAGCAGGGCCACGTGCTGACCGTCGACTTCTCCCGGTTCCCGCTTGCGCCGGGTGATCGTGTGCTGGACCTCGGGTGTGGGGCCGGGCGGCATGCGTTCGAGTGTTATCGGCGGGGGGCGCAGGTTGTGGCGCTGGACCAGAACG
Organism: Streptomyces sp. NPDC051963; assembly: GCF_044593495.1. Lineage (NCBI taxonomy): Bacteria > Bacillati > Actinomycetota > Actinomycetes > Kitasatosporales > Streptomycetaceae > Streptomyces > Streptomyces sp. NPDC051963. The sequence continues at coordinate 630,451 of NZ_JBIUCC010000002.1, forward strand.
GTGAGGAGATCCGCGAGGTCGCGAAGTGGTTCGCGGCGATGAAGGAGGCGGGGGAGGCTCCGGAGGGGGCCACCGCGACGGCCATGGAGGGCGACGCCCTCGCGCTGCCCTTCCCGGACGAGTCCTTCGACGTCGTGATCATCTCCGAGGTGATGGAGCACATCCCGGACGACAAGGGCGTACTCGCCGAGATGGTCCGGGTGTTGAAGCCCGGTGGCCGTATCGCGGTCACCGTCCCCCGCTACGGCCCCGAGAAGGTCTGCTGGGCCCTGTCCGACGCCTACCACGAGGTCGAGGGCGGCCACATCCGCATCTACAAGGCGGACGAGCTCATCGGCAGGATCAGGGAGGCGGGGCTGAAGCCGTACGGCAGCCATCACGCCCACGCTCTCCACAGCCCCTACTGGTGGCTCAAGTGCGCGTTCGGCGTCGACAACGACAAGGCCCTGCCGGTACGGGCGTACCACAAGCTGCTGGTCTGGGACATCATGAAGAAGCCCCTCGCGACGAGAGTCGCCGAGCAGGCGCTGAACCCGCTGATCGGCAAGAGCTTCGTCGTCTATGCGACCAAGCCGCATCTGCCGGATCTGCCGCGTCAGTCGCGTCAGTCGCGTCTGTCGGAGGCCGAGGTGGCCGCCAAGTGACCACCCCCCGGACAGAACACCTCGTCCTGCCCGGGGTCCTCACCGCCGAGCAGGCCGCCGCGACCGTCGCCGGCATCCTCGACGTGCAGCGGGAGGACGGCGCGATCCCGTGGTTCCGGGGGCATCACCTCGACCCGTGGGACCACGTCGAGGCGGCGATGGGCCTGGACGCGGCGGGCGAACACGAGGCCGCCGAGCGGGCGTACACCTGGCTGGCCGACCATCAGAACGAGGACGGTTCGTGGTACGCGGCCTACCACGACGGAGACCCCGGCGCGGTCACGGACCGGGGCCGCGAGACGAACTTCGTCGCCTATATGGCCGTAGGCGTGTGGCACCACTACCTCGCGACCGGCGACGACATGTTCCTGGACCGCATGTGGCCCACCGTGTACGCGGCGGTCGAGTTCGTGCTGTGCCTCCAGCAGCCGGGCGGACAGATCGGCTGGAAGCGCGAGGACGACGGCAGGGGCGTGAACGAAGCGCTGCTGACCGGGAGTTCGTCGATCCACCACGCGCTGCGCTGTGCCCTCGCCATCGCCGAACAGCGTGAAGAGCCGCAGCCGGACTGGGAGTTGGCGGTCGGCGCGCTACGGCACGCGATCCGCCGGCACCCCGAGCGGTTCCTCGACAAGGACCGCTACTCGATGGACTGGTACTACCCGGTGCTGGGCGGCGCGTTGACGGACGCGGAGGCCAAGTCCCGTATCGAGACGGACTGGGACCGCTTCGTCGTACCCGGCCTCGGAGTCCGCTGCGTCATCCCCAACCCGTGGGTGACGGGCGGCGAGTCGGCCGAACTCGCCCTGGCGCTCTGGGCGATGGGCGAGTCCGACCGCGCGCTGGACATCCTCCAGTCCATCCAGCACCTGCGGGACCCGGAGTCCGGCCTGTACTGGACGGGCTATGTGTTCGAGGACCGGACCGTATGGCCCCGGGAGCTGACCACCTGGACGGCCGGCTCCCTCCTCCTCGCGGTCGCCGCACTCGGCGGCGACGAGGCGACGTGTGCGGTGTTCGGCGGGGAACGCCTGCCGAGAGGGCTGGACCCCGACTGCTGCGGCTGAGCGCCACGACGGACCCGCAGGCGGGGCACCGGACATCCGGCGGGGCGCTCAGTGCCGCCCGATCCGGCCGGCCAGGGCGTGTCCCACGAACAGGTACACAACCGCTGCGAGGCCGTAACCGCAGACGACCCGCGCCCATTGCTCGTCGAAGGTGAACAGGTCATGGGACCAGCCGGCAAGCCAGCGGGCCGCGTCGTGGATGAACTGCACGAAGTCGTTCGCGCCGTTCGCGTCCAGCAGATACATCAGGATCCACAGGCCGAGGATGCCGGCCATGATGTCGGCGACGATCGCTATGACCGTCCCGGCCTGATTGGAGCCAGAGCTAGGAGACATATCCTCCGGGTTGCCCTTGAACCCTGAATCAAACCCGGGGGCTTGGAAAGCCGAGGTGAGTGGCCCTCAGACGCCGGGCTGCCGAACGCCGTTCACCTCTCGTTCCGCTGGAATCGGCCCTACCAGGGGCCGGTATTCCGAATGATCTCCGATGATCCTGCCCCCGGAGAGGGCAGGAGAGCCGGTGTCCGAAGCAGACAGACCGCATGCCACATCCGAAGCCGACCGAGCACGCACCCCGCAGGCCCCACAGGCCACACCACAGACCACCCCACGGACTCCACGCACCACGGAGGAACCACGGCTGGCGACCCGCAGCAGGGCACGCCGCCGTCCTCGGTTACCACTCCATGTCGCCGTAGCCCTTCCGCTCGCCCTGGCCGGTCTGATCGCCCTGCTCGTCACGGGCAACGCGCTGCGTCCGTTCGACCGCATGATCACGATCGAGGCCAGGATGGCCTCCAAGTCCGACTACTTCAAAGACCCTCAGGTGCAGCGGCTGCTGCTGAAGCACGGCATCCGGGTCGACATCCACCGGCTCGGCTCCCGGGGCATCGCCACCCAGTCCCTGGAGGGCATGGACGCCGTCTTCCCGTCCGGCCAGCCCGCGGCCAAGCTGATCCTCAACCGGCAGAAGCACTCGGGGGATTCGGTGCGCCCCTTTGTCACCCCGCTGGTCCTCGGCACGTTCCGGGACTACGCCGAGACCCTGGAGAAGGCGGGCGTGGCCACCCCGCAGCCCACGACGGGCGGTGGCAGGACGCTCTACTACGACCTCGGCATGGGCAAGTTCATGGGCCTGCTCGACGGTCTGGTCGACGGCCGCGAAACCGGCACCCAGGACCGGGACGACATCAAGAACGAACCCGCGGACACCTGGAACGGCATCGGCTTCGACGAGGACGGCAGGAACAGCAACAGCGGCCGCGTCCTGGTCCGCACCTCCAACGTCTGCGAGTCCAACTCCGCGGGCACCTATCTCAGCATCCTCGCCTTCGTGGCGAACGGCGACAGCACACCGGGCGCGGGCGAGGCCGACGAGACCAAGGCGATGGAGGAGGCCAGGAAGGTCGCCCGGACCATCAAACCCCTGATCGACCTCCAGGGCATGTGGGCCGACGAACAGGCCGACAGCTACCTCTCCGGCCTCGGCAAGAGCATCGCACCCATCTCCCTCATCTATGAACATCAGTACCTGGCCCACCAGATCGACTACCAGCAGAAGAACCACAGGCAGGACACCGACCGCGTCCTGCTCTACCCCACCCCCTACGCCCTCACCGAACCGCAGCTCATCTCGCTGAGTCCCGACGGCGACGAACTGGTCCGCGTCATCAGGGACGACCCCGACCTGCGTCGGCGCGCCATCGAACTGGGCTTCCGCGTCCGCTTCTCCGGCGACGACGGCACCAGCGACCAGCTCAACACGTACCTCGGCGAGCACGGCATACAGGTGCCGAAGCCGAACCGCGACCAGACCAAGGTGTACGAACCCGACCTGGACGTCCTGGAGGAGATCATCAACTCCGTGGGCACCTGCCCACCGCCCGTGCAGGGCACTTCATGAAGCGATACGCACGCACTCTCACCGCCTGCCTGACCCTGACCCTGCTCGCCGCCCTCACCTCCTGCACCGGTGGCGAGGAGGACGTCACCCTGCGGGTCCTCGCCAGCCCCGAACTCGCCGACCTGGAACCGCTGTTGGGCCAGTTGAAGGACGACACCGGTGTCGAGCTGGACATGGACTACCGGGCGACGGCCGATCTGGCGGGCACCCGGAGCTCGACGTACGACCTGGCCTGGCCCGCCTCCGACCGCTCCTACCTGCTGCGGCTGGAGGACCAGGGCGAGCGGGCCGAACGGCCCGAGTCGACGCCGATCATGCGCTCGCCGGTGGTGGTCGGCCTCACCCCCGAGGTCGCCGGCACACTGCGGGCGAAGGCCCCCGGCGGGCGCCTGTCGTGGGCGGACATCGCGGACGCGGCCGCCGACGGGACCGTACGGTTCGGCATGGCCGACCCGCGCAACAGCGACACCGGGCGCGCCGCCCTCGTCGGCGTCGCCACCGCGGCCGCCGGAACCGGCAGCGCGCTGCGCGAACAGGACGTCTCCTGCGACCGGTTGCGCGGCTTCCGCTCCGGCCAGACCCTCACCGGCGCCAGCTCACGAGAGCTGGTCGGGACCTACACCGGCCACCAGGACCAGGCCAACGCGCTCATCGCCCACGAGTCGGAACTGCTCTCCCTCAACGCCACCGACAAGCTGCGCGAGCCCCTCCAGATCGTCTACCCCGACGACGGCATGGTCCTGTCCGACTTCCCGCTGCTGCTGCTCGACCCCGGCGAACGGACCGCGTACGGGAAGGTGGTCGACTGGCTGCTCGGGGCCGATGTGCAGCAGACGCTGATGCAGCGCACCTGGCGCCGCCCGGTCAACCAGGACGTCACACCGGCCGAGCCCCTGCGGGCGGCGGTCGGCAACGCCCTGTCCTTCCCCGACCGGCTGTCCATCGTGGAACAACTCGTCGCCGACTACGGCGATCCCGCGAGCGGCACCACCGACCTGGTGGTGTTCCTGCTGGACTTCTCCGGCTCCATGCGCGGCAAACGGATCACCGACCTGCGCGCCGCGTTCGCCGGGCTCAGCGGCGCCGACCCCACCTCCACCGGCAAGTTCGCCCGCTTCTACCGGGGCGAGCACCTCACCGTCGTACGGTTCGGCGGCCGGGTCCTCCAGGAGCGCACGGTGACCGTGCGCGGCGACGGAGACCTCCGCACCCTCGGCAAGGTGGTGGCCACCGACTCCTTCGACGACTCCACCGCCGTCTGGTCGGCCCTCGACCGCGGCTACCGCATCGCCGCGGCCGCCGTGCGGGAGGCACCCGAACGGCCCGTGTCCATCGTGCTGATGACGGACGGAGAGAGCAACGCGGGCCTCACCTACGAGGAGTTCCTCCGCCGCTACAAAGGTCTTGGCGCGAACGCGCGCCAAGTACCCACCTTCCCCGTCCACTTCGGCGAAGCCGACGAGGCCGCTCTCGCCAAGGCCGCCACCGCGACCGGCGGTCGCATGGTCGACGCCGACCTTTCCTCACTGTCCGACGCATTCAAGGAGATCCGTGGGTGTCATTGACAGTCAGTGGTGGAGCATGCGGTGGCCGTGGATGGTCGTCTGGCTCCTGACGGCGACCTGCCTCGCCGTGGTGCTCCAGTACGTGCTGGCGCGCTGGGTGGCCGCCCGGCGCAGACAGCGCCGCGGCGGCGGCCGCATGGTCTCCGGCATGTGCATCTACCTGCACGAGACGCGCGTCGAGGGTGTCGCCGACATCCTCGGCATACCGAAGGCGGACGTGAACGTCTCCCACGAGACCAGCGTCTCCAACGCCTTCGGGCTGTTCGGCAGACTCACCGTCGGCGCCAGGGCGGAGCGCGACTCCAGCACACAGACGCGCAGGGAGTACTGGGAGCCGAACACCCCCATGAAAACCATCCGCCTGATCATGGACAGACTGCGCGAACGGGACATGGTGGTCGACGCCGACCTGGCCACCGGCCAACTCGTCCTCACTCCGACTCTCGCCGACGAACTGCGGGACACCGAGGCCGCCGGCACACCGCTGACCGCGGTCATGAGGACCTACGTCTCGGTCTCCGGCCTCTTCACCGTCCGCAGGGCCGACGGCGGAGACGTCGTGCTGCGCGCCCGCTACGGCGGTGGCGAGCCGCCCGCCCAGGTGAAGATCACCTGCGAGGAGTCCTGGGTCCGCGAGGAGTTCCGCGTCGACAGCTACTCCCAGGACGAGGAGTTCCCGGCGACCTGCCTGGGCAGAGTGCGCACCTGGAACGGCGCGACGGGCGAACTGACGCTGGACCCGGTCTCGATCTTCCAATAGATCTACCAGATCTACGAGTTGAGCTCGGCCAGCACCTGCAAGGAGTGCCGGTCCGGTGACAGCGCCAGCAGATCCGTCACCGGCCCCTTGCGCCACAACTCCAGCCGCTCGGCGATGCGTTCACGCGGCCCGACGAGGGAGATCTCGTCGGCGAAGGCGTCCGGGACGGCGAGCACGGCTTCCTGCCTACGGCCGTGCAGGAAGAGGTCCTGAATCCGCCGCGCCTCCTCCTCGTACCCCATCCGTGCCATCAGGTCGGCATGGAAGTTGCGGGAGGCATGGCCCATGCCGCCGATATAGAAGCCGAGCATCGTCTTGACGGGGAGGAGCCCTTCGGCGACGTCGTCACAGACCTGGACCCGGACCATGGGGGCGACGAGGAAGCCCTCCGGGAGGTCGGACAGGGACGCCTCGTACGCTTCGTACGCCTCGGGGCGGGTCGGCGACCAGTACAGCGGCAGCCAGCCGTCGGCGATACGGGTCGTCTGAGCGACGTTCTTCGGCCCTTCCGCGCCGAGCAGGACGGGGAGGTCGGAGCGGAGGGGATGGGTGATGGGCTTGAGGGGTTTGCCGAGCCCGGTGCCGTCCGCGCCACGGTAGGGGTGGGAGTGGAAACGCCCGTCGAGCTCGACGGGGGCTTCCCGCCTGAGGACCTGCCGCACGACATCGACGTACTCGCGGGTCGCGGTCAGCGGCGACTTCGGGAACGGACGGCCATACCACCCCTCCACCACCTGCGGCCCGGACAGCCCGAGGCCGAGCATCATCCGCCCGCCGGAGAGATGGTCGAGGGTGAGCGCATGCATGGCGGTGGTGGTGGGCGACCGGGCCGCCATCTGCGCAACGGCCGTCCCCAGCTTGATCCTTGAGGTCTGCGCGGCGATCCAGGTGAGCGGCGTGAAGGCGTCGGACCCCCACGACTCCGCCGTCCACACAGACTCATAACCGAGCCGCTCGGCCTCCTGGGCGAGCGGCACATGATCCGCGGAGGGGCCGCGCCCCCAGTAACCGAGTGCGAGACCGAGCCGCATGCCACGCTCCTTCTGACGGTATGTCAGTCACGATTGCGGGCTGCGACTGTACGACAACGGCCCCTCACCGGGAAGGGCGAGGGGCCGTCGTACGACTACCGCGAAGGCTCAGCCGCGCTGAATCCCCGACGTGTCCTGAAGCACGCCCCGCCGACCGTCCTGCGTCTGCGCGACAAGACCCGGCCCGCGCTGCTCGACGGCCAGGTACCACGTCCCCGGCGCCAGTTCGGCGATCGGCGTCTGCGAACCGTCCTCCGCGAACAGCGGCCGCGGCACAGGCACAGCGAACCAGAACGGCGAGAAGTCCCCGGCGGGCTGAGCCTGCGGCGTCTGCGGCTGCTGCGGGGCGCCATAGGCCTGCCCCGGCTGCGGCTGACCACCGTAGGGCTGCCCCGGCTGCCCGGACTGACCCGGCTGCCCCTGCTGCGGGGCGCCCGGGTAGCCGTAGCCGGTGGGGGGCTGGGCGCCGTAGGGCTGGGGCTGCGGCGGCTTGGGGGCCGGGAGGAGGGCGGCCTGGAGGGCGGGGACCAGGGGGGTGGCAACGGCGGCGCCGGCCATGAGCAGGGTCGCGACGAGGGCCAGGATGAGGCCGGTGCCCGGGCTGGGACCGTCGCTCGCACTGCCGACGTTGTCCACGCCGCCGATCGGGTCGAAGATGTTGCCGAGGGCGCTCCACGCGGCGAAGACCGTGAAGGCGGCGCCGAACTGGGCCAGATCGAGCCCCACGATCTTGCGCGGCTGAGGCAGCGCGCGGGTGACGACGACGAGCGCGGCACCGATCAGCCCCGCCAGCACCACACCGAGCATGACCGGCCCGCTCCCCCAGAGGCTCGGGAGGTCGCTGCTGTCGGATGCGCCGTCGATCGAGTAGAGGTCGAGGAACGACGCGATCAACAGCAATACCGCTGCTCCGATCACCACGCCGTCGCCTCGAGTGAGGGAGCGGATATTCACTTCAGGTCCTTCGTCAGTCGTCTCATCATCGGCATCGCTGGAGGCGTCGCTGTCACCATGTCGCCCTGAGGCCTTGGTGTGAAGCGTGGGGGTGGCCCCTCATCGTAGGGATGACACTATCGTCCGTTTGACCGGGGTGTCCGTGGGGATCAACCCGGCGATGACCACCCCCGCAGGAAACTCACGATTCCGTTACTCAAGTCTTAGCGACTCTCAGCATTCCAGGCGTTTCCGTCTGGAAGGTCCGTGGCGGTGTCACCGAAGCGTGGGTTGCGCTTCGGTGTCCTGACGACGGTCTCCCGTTTCCTTCTGCCGCTGGTGCGGCAGGGCTGCGCCACCTGCCCGCCCGTCCCGGCCGGTGTTCCGGCCGGGGCGTTGGCTGCGGGTCTTACGGTCGGCTCCACGGGGTTTGGACACGCGGGGCGTGTCCTGGTCTCCGGCCACTCCGGTACCAGTGGTGCAGGCCGCCGCGAGGGCGACCAGGTTGCGGGCTGCGTTCTCGTCCCGGTCCATCACAAGCGGGCACTCGTCGCAGTCGAAGACTCGGACGTGCAGCGGCAGCTTGGCTTTCACCGCGCCGCAGTTCGAGCAGGTCTTGGAGGAGGGGTACCAGCGGCCGGCCACGATGGTGCGGCAGGCGTTGCGTCGGCCCTTGTAGGTGAGCTGGCGCCGGATCTCCCCGAACCCGGCATCCGATACACGGCGGGCCAGCTGTTTGTTGCGGAGCATTCCGGCGACGTTGAGGTCTTCGACCACCACCGTGCCGTACTCGGCCCTGATGCGAGTGGTGAACTTGTGAAGTGCGTCGGTGCGCAGGTTCGCCACTCGGTGATGGATCCTGTTGCGCTCGGCGTTGGCCTTCTCCCATCGTTTCGACGGTTTCCGGCCGGTCCTGCGGTCGGGTCCCTGTCGCCGGGAGACTCGGCGGGATTGGAACCGCAGCAGCTTGAGGGCGCCGTCCAGATGCTTCGGGTTCGGCTCGTAGCGGATCTCGCCCGAGCTGTCGGCCAGGACCGCCAGGTGTTTCACACCCAGGTCGATTCCGACCACCGTGTCCGGCCGGTCGACGCGGGTGATCTCCCGGGTGGTTTCGACCTGGTAGGAGACGAACCAGCGTTCGCGCTCATGCCGGACGGTCGCGGACAGGATGCGCGCCGTTCCGGCCTGGATGCGGGCCAGGAGCTTGGCCGTGGGTTCGTGGGTACGGATCGTGGCCAGCCGGGGCAGGGTGACGTGCCGGCCGTCCGGCTCGACGCGGATCGTGCCGGTGGTGAACCGGCAGGCCAGGCGCGCTTTCCGCTTCGGCTTCCGGCGCGGGATGCCCACCCTGGCGCCCTTGCGTCTGCCCTGCTTGGACTTGGCGTAGGCCTCGAACGCGGCGGACGCGTTCGCGAGCCCGGTGTTGTAGGCCTCCTTGGAGTTCTCCTGCCACCAGTCGGCGAATCTCGGGTCGGTGGTCTTGATGCGGTTGAACTCCTTGCGCAGCGCGGGCAGCGACCACGGTCGCCAAGGGGTGCCCTCCTCCTCACGAATTCCGTAGGTGGCTTCGGCCTTGCGCTGCCACCACGAGGCGGTCACCCAGGACACGGCCCAGTTGTAGGCGGCGCGCGCGGCACCGCAGTGCGAGCGCAGCGCCTGCTCCTGCCCGGCGTTCGGATCGAGAGCGAACCTGTAGGCCTGCACCACGCGCCCGGGCCGCGCTCTGAACTTCCCGCTCACTCGGCAACCTCACCCCCAGCCTCGAAGATGCCCTCACCGTGCCCAACGAGCATCCCGCGCGATGGTCATGCATTCGACGAGGGAACACCCGTTTCCATGCGCAGACCGAGAGAGGCTGAGACGTACTGACGGGTTGATGAGCGGCCGTTCTCTACCGCGTCAGGAAGCCTGCAATGCCGTCCGAGATTCCCTGCGCCGCTTTCTGCCGCCACGCGCCGCTGGTCAGTAGTGCCTCGTCCTTGCTGTCGCGCATGTTGCCGCACTCGATGAACACCTTGGGAACCGTTGACAGATTGAGACCGCCGAGGTCGTCACGGGTGTCGAGTCCGGTGCCGTCGCCGATGTAGTTGGAGGGTGCGCTGCCGGTGCGGCGTACGAAGTGGCCCGCGATGCGTTCGCCGAGGTCGCGGGAGGGGGCGACGATCGGGCGGGTGTCGGCGGCGCCTTCGTCGACGGAGGCCGGGAGGATCACGTGGAAGCCGCGGTTGCCGGTCGCGGAGCCGTCCGCGTGAACGGAGACGACGGCGTCGGCGTGGGCGTCGTTGCCGATGCGGGCGCGTTCGTCGACGCAGGGGCCGTAGGGCCGGTCGCCGTCCTGGGTGAACTTCACGGTGGCGCCCTGCTTTTCGAGGATCCGCCGCATGCGGTGGGCAACGTCGAGCGTGAACCTGGCTTCCGTATAGCCCGAGTTGGTCGACGTGCCCGTCGTGTCGCATTCCTTCCGGTCCGTCCCGATGTTCACCTGGCGGTTGATCTCGGTCGTGTGCTGGAAGTTGCCGGGGTTGTGGCCCGGGTCGATGACGACGACCTTGCCCTTGAGGGGGCCGGAGGCGGCGGGTGCGGAGGAGGTCGCCGAGGGGGAGGGGTTCGGCTTCTCGTCGTCCGTGCCGGACGCCGCCGTGCTCGACGTCACGGACGCGCGCGGGACGGCCGTATCCGAGCCGTCTCCGTCGCCGCCGGTACCCCCCACCGCCTCGTACAGCAGCCACCCGAGCAGCGCGCCCGGCACGAGGGCGGCGACGGCGATGGTCAGGGGCCCGCGCCTGGGGCGGCGGGGGCGGGGCGGTTCGAAGTCAGGGCCTACGTACGACACGTCTGCGACTCTAACCGGGCCCTCAGATCCCTGCTCCCGTTCGCCGCAGCACGCGCAGCGAGTCGGTCACCGAGACCTCCGTGAAGGCACCGGACGCGAGAGCGCGGAGGTAGACGCGGTAGGGGGCCTGGCCGGTGAACTCGTCGGCCGGGTCCGGGAACACGTCGTGGATGAGGAGGAGGCCGCCGTCGGCCACATGGGGGGCCCAGCCCTCGTAGTCGGCGTTGGCGTGCTCGTCGGTGTGGCCGCCGTCGATGAAGACCAGGGCGAGGGGGGAGTTCCAGATCTTCGCGATCCGGGGGGAGCAGCCGACCAGGGCTACCACGTGCTCCTCCAGCCCGGCGCGGTGCAGGGTGCGGCGGAAGGCGGGCAGCGTGTCCATCACGCCGAGCTCCGGGTCGACCGTATCCGGGTCGTGGTAGTCCCAGCCGGGCTGCTGCTCCTCGCTGCCGCGGTGGTGGTCGACGGTGAGTGCGGTGACACCTGCCTCGCGGGCCGCGTCGGCCAGCAGGATCGTGGAGCGGCCGCAGTAGGTGCCGACCTCCAGGAGGGGGAGGCCGAGGTGCCCGGCTTCTACGGCCGCCGCGTACAGGGCGAGGCCCTCGTCCACCGGCATGAACCCCTTCGCCGCCTCGAACGCGGCGAGGATCTCGGGCTTGGGTGCCGCGGGCATGGGGGTTCCCTCTCGGTCATACGAGCATGGCAAGCATGTGGTGGGCCCCTATGCTGCCGTACCCCCTGGTCGGCGGTGACCAGGGGGTACGGGGTGTGGGTCGGGGTGCCTAGGTGAGGTCCAGCTTGTTCGTCATGATGCGCGTGGTGTCGAACTCCCAAACGACCCAGAACTTGCCCGGCGCGTACTCGTCGCCCATGGCGTAGGTGTCCCAGCCCTTGCCTGTGCCGGCGGGTGTCTCGTCCTCGTCGAGCTCGAAGCCGTCGGCGAAGAACGAGGTCTCGCCCCAGGCCGCCGCCCCGGGGGCCTTCTCCCGGTAGTTGAGGATGTCGCGGTACTCGGGGGCGGTGTTGGGCATGGGGGTATTGAAGATGTACAGGTACTTGCCGTTGCCGTCTTTTGCGAAGAAAGCCTTGGACGTGTTGGCGCTCGGCAGGTCGGGGTCCGCGGTGAAGGGCTCCCAGGTGACACCGCCGTCGGGGCTCGTGGACTTCATGGCCTGCGCGTTCTCGGCGCGGGCCACCATGACCAGCTCGTTCCCGGTCCTGCCTTCCGGGGCGAGGGCGATCTGGTTCTCGCCGGCCTTGACGTCCGGGTCGTTTCCGTTCTTCACGGAGCCGGCCTTCCTCCAGGTCGTCAGGTCGTCGGAGACCAGCACCCCGTTCTCCCGCCCGGTGGCCCAGTACGGGATGGCGTGGTTGCCGTTGGCCAGCTTGAGGGGGCGGCCGGCGAAGACCAGGTTGCCGATGCTCGGGAAGCTGGCGGGGTGGTCCTGCCAGGTGTGGCCCCCGTCGGTGCTGCGCTTGACGACGGTGCCGTTGATCGGCAGGCCGTTGTCGTTCAGGCCGTCCCCGTCCGGCTCGCTGTCATCGGCCATCGGGGTGCGCCCCATGAACGCGTAGATGTCGCTGCCGACCTGGTAGAGGATGACGTAGTGCCAGGCGTACTCGCTGGTCTCCTGAGCCAGCGTCTGGGGCCGGCTCCAGTGGGCGCCGCCGTCGGTGGTGTACGCGTACCGGATGTACCCCATGTCCACGCTGCCGGGCCTGAAGCCCTCGCGCCAGGCCACGACCGCGTCGGTCTCGCTGGTGGCGATGATGTCGGGGGTGCGCGGGCCGTCGCCCCCGGAGACCAGGTTCGTGTAGGCGGTCGACTGGCTCGTGATGTTGCCGGCGGAGGCCTGGCCAGGCAGAAGCAGGCCGGACACCAGAGTGAGGGCGAGTGCGGTCAGGAGGACGGGCCATGCCCGTCTGTGGGTCACCACAGCCATTGCTGGCTCGCGCTCTCCGAGCAGGTCCACTGAATGGCCTCCGTTCCGGCGGTCTGACTGGCACTGGGGATCGCGAGACACAGCCCGCTGTTCTTGTTCTGCAGTCGGTCGGGGCCGTTACGGACCCAGACCTGCTCGTCACCGCTGCCGCACGGCCACTGGATGACCTTGGCGCCGTTCACGGTGGTCGCCCCCGCGAGGGCCAGGCACTTGCCGTTGACCTTGTTGACCACGCGGTAGCCGCCGGTCACGGGCTTGAGCGCCCAGTAGTTGCTGTCGCTGCTGCTGCACGACCACTGGACCATCGCGATGCCGTTGGTGTAGCTGGAGCCGGGGTTGGCCAGGCACTGGCCGGTGCCCATGTTGTAGAGACGGGCGTAGGTGGAGGTGTCCTCGGACCACACCCAGCGCTGGTCCAGGTTCTCCGAGCAGGTCCACTGGATGACCCCGAGGCCGTTGGCCGTGCTGGAGTTGGGGACGGCCAGGCACTTGTCGCTGTTCAGGTTCCGCAGCCGGTTCCAGCTGTCGTGGACCCAGACCTGCTCGTTGCCGGCGGCGTTGCACGGCCACTGAACGGCCTGTGTCCCGTCGGCCAGGCTGGAGTTGGGCATGGCGAGACACTGGCCGCTGTTGCGGTTGCGGACGAGATAGCGGTCTCCGTTGCCGCCCGCCACCTGGGTGAACGTCCAGTCCTGGTCGAAGTTCTCGGTACAGGTCCACTGGACCAGGCCGGTGCCGTTCGCCGTGCTGGAGTTGGGGACGACCAGGCATCTTCCCGCGTTGAGGTTGCGGAGGTTTCGCCAGTCGTCCGCCGCCTTTGCCGGAGTGGAGGAGGACACCGTCCACACCACTGCGGCGGCGACTGCGCACAGTGCGGTGAGGGCGGCCGCGAAAACGCGGGTCATTTTTTTCATATGCATGACATCGAGCAACCTCTCTGTTTCCGTCGAGGGACGGTCCTGCAGCGACTTGATCAGGATGCGATGCGGCTGATGGGGAAGTCGTTAGCGGTGAGTCCACTGAGACTTGGCTGTGGATCTACTCCCGCACGGTGAGTGCCTGGAGCCGGTACTCCTTGGGGGACATCCCGTATGCGCCGCGGAAGGTCCGGGTGAAGTCGGAGGCGCGCGGCAGGCCCCAGCGGGCGGCGATCGTGTGGATCGGTGTGGCGCGCAGTGCGGGGTCCGCCAACTCGCGGCGGGCGCCCTCCAGTCGCTGACGGCGAATGGCGGCCGCGACGGTCTCACCCTGCGCCTGTTGCTGGAAGAGCCGGTGCAGATAGCTCAGAGAGATGTGATGTGCGGCGGCGATCACGGGCGGCGTCAGCTGAGGATCGTGCAGGTTCTGCCGGATGAACGCCCGGATGTGCATGGTCAGTGCGCGCTGCCGGGTCTCCGGTGGCAGGGCCGCCTCCGCCTCCTGGAGCTGAGCGATCCAGGCCGACAACAGGTCGAGCAGGACCGTCCCCAGGCGCGACGCGTCGGACGGTCGGAGGGTGTCGGCCTGCCGTTCCAGGCCGGTCAGGAAGTCCGAGAGCAGGGCTCCGACGCCCTCACGCCCCGACAGCCGTCTGCCCAGCAGGTCTCGCGGCGGCACCGGCAGCAGGGCCTTGGGGACCTCCACGGCCACACCGCTGACGACGCCGCGCTCCCGGTCGTCGTACGACCGTATGTCGCCCGGCCGTGAGCTGTCGGCCAGATAGAGGTCGCCCGGGCCGTAGGTGTCGATCCGCCCGTCGTGGTCGACGGCCAGTCCGCCGCCGAGGACCAGCCTCAGGTGGTACAGCTCGGGGTCGGACTGCCGCACCATCCTGGCGTTCCGGCGAAACCGCGTCGGCAGGAACGACGCCGACCAGACGGTGACCGGTCCCAGTCCCAGCAGTCGCTGCCGCGCCCAGAAGTCGGCGGCGTGATCACTGGTGACCTCGGCGGGTGCCACGGTTCGGCCGACCCGCTCCCGCCAGTGGTCGAACCTGTCCTCCGCAGGCACGTCCTCGCTGCGGAACACCGTCCCGATCATCCCCCACCCCGCTCCACCCGTCCCCGCATCCCCGTAGGACGGGGATCACAGGGACGGATGATGCGTGGGCAAACCCGTCTCGGCGTGAACGCCGGGTGTATTCAAGGAGAAGCAATCTCCCGTCATGCTCCGGGCGCGGAGGTGGCGACCGCCTCACCCGGCAGCGGCAGGTCCACGTCGACCGGGCGGTCGTCGCCCGCGTGGGTCGCCGCGGAGGCGAGCGGGGCGTGTCCCGTGGCGCGGGCGGCGAGGACGTAGGCGCCCTGGGCCGGGACGGTGAGGGTGTAGCTGCCGTCCTCGGCGGAGAGGGTGGCGCCGGCCTGGCGGCCGCGGCGGTCGATGAGTGTCACCTTCGCGCGGGCGACCGGTGTGCCCTCGGCGTCGAGGACACGGCCGCGGAAGCCGCGGAGTGCCTCCTCGGCGAGGGCCAGGTTCTCGTCCTCCTCGCTGCTCGCGCGCAGCTGCGGCGCGCGGTTCGGCTTCGGCAGGAACAGGGCCATCAGCAGGCCGACGGCGACGGCGCCCGTGGCGATCAGGAAGGAGACGCGGAAGCCGTGCATGGTCGGGACGGCGATGCCGTTCACGTTGTTCGCGGTGTTGGCCAGGACCATGCCGATCACGGCGCTCGACACCGACGTACCGATGGACCGCATCAGGGTGTTCAGGCCGTTGGCCGCGCCGGTCTCCGACGCCGGGACCGCGCCCACGATCAGTGCGGGCAGGGACGAGTACGCGAGGCCGATGCCCGCGCCCAGGATCACCGCGATGACGAGGCTCTGCCAGGCGGCGCTCATCAGGCCGAGTCCGGCGCTGTAGCCGATCCCGATGATCACCATGCCGAGGATGAGGGTGACCTTGGGGCCGTACTTCGCCGACAGACGGGCGTAGACGGGGGCCGTGAACATCATCGTCAGGCCCAGCGGAGCCACCAGGAGACCCGCGACGACCATGGACTGGCCGAGGCCGTAGCCGGTGGCCTTGGGCAGCTGGAGCAGCTGGGGCAGGACGAGGGAGACGACGTAGAAGGAGACGCCGACCATGATCGACGCGAGGTTGGTGAAGAGCACCGCGGGACGGGCGGTGGTGCGCAGGTCGACGAGCGGGGCCGCGATGCGCAGCTCGTAGACGCCCCACAGGAGCAGGGTGAGCGCGGACGCGCCGAACAGGCCGAGTGTGGTGCCGGCCGTCCAGCCCCAGTCGCTGCCCTTGGTGATGGGGAGGAGGAAGAGGACCAGACCGGCGGACAGGCCCAGTGCGCCCGGCAGGTCGAAGGAGCCCTCGGCGCGCATCGGGGACTCCGGTACGACGAGGAGGGTGAGGGCGATCGAGAGGACACCGAGGCCGGCGGCGCCGTAGAAGAGGGCGTGCCAGTCGGCGTGCTGCGCGACCAGGGCCGCGGCGGGCAGCGCGAGGCCGCCGCCGACGCCGATCGAGGAACTCATCAGAGCCATCGCCGAGCCGAGCTTCTCGCGGGGCAGCATGTCGCGCATCAGGCCGATGCCGAGGGGTATCGCGCCCATCGCGAAGCCCTGGAGCGTACGGCCGACGATCATGGGGAGCAGGTCGTTGGTAAGGGCGCTGACCAGCGCGCCGACGACCATCACGGCGAGGCTGAAGATCAGCATCCGCCGCTTCCCGAACAGGTCACCGAGCCGGCCCATGATCGGCGTGGCCACGGCTCCCGAGAGAAGCGTCGAGGTCAGGACCCAGGTGGCGTTGCTGGGCGTGGTGTCCAGCAGCTGCGGCAGATCCTTGATGACCGGGACGAGCAGGGTCTGCATCACCGCGACCACGATGCCCGCGAAGGCGAGCACCGGGACGACGGCCCCGTTCGCTCTCCGGACGGGCTGGTCGGTCGGCGTGTGCGTCATGGAAGGAGGCCTCCAGGCCTGAGCAGAGGGAGGGGCGAGCTTTCGGGATACGTGCAACATGAACCCCGTGCGCCTGAGCAACTATTCCGATGCTTTGGCGTACTAACGAATTCTTGACCGTCCCATGGGGATCTGATCGCCCGTCAGCGGTCCTGGCGGTCCTGGCGGTCCTGGCGGTCCTAGGACCTACGGCCGAGATGCGCGTGGCGCGAAATCCCGATGCAAGGGGTGTAACCGGGTTGAGAGCATGACGCCCATGCTCCGAGCCGCTGACACCACCCCGATACCGAGCCGTACCGCGCCTCCTGTCTGGCTGGTGGTGGCGCTCGCGTGTGCCGGGCAGTTCCTCGTCGTGCTCGACGTGTCCGTCGTGAACGTGGCGCTGCCCTCGATGCGCGCCGATCTGGGGCTGAGCGCTTCGGGCCTCCAGTGGGTGGTGAACGCGTACGCCATCGCCTTCGCCGGGTTCATGCTGCTCGGCGGGCGGGCCGGCGACCTCTACGGGCGCAAGCGGATGTTCCTGGTGGGACTCGGCCTGTTCACCCTGGCCTCGCTCGGCGGCGGCCTGGCCCAGGAGGGCTGGGAGCTGCTGGCGGCGCGTGCCGTGCAGGGCCTGGGGGCGGCGGTGCTGGCGCCCGCGACGCTGACGATCGTGACGTCGGCGGTGCCGGAAGGGGCGGCGCGGGCGCGGGCGATCGCGACATGGACGGCGGTGGGCGCGGGCGGGGGAGCGGCGGGCGGGCTCGTCGGCGGGGTGCTGGTGGACGCGTTGTCGTGGCGGTGGGTGCTGCTGATCAACGTGCCGGTGGGTGCGGTGGTGCTGCTCGGTTCGCTGCGGTGGTTGCCGGAGAGCCGGGCTGGCGACCGACGGCGCCTCGACCTGCCGGGCGCGCTGCTGGTGACGGCGGGGCTGGCGAGTCTGGCGTACGGAATCTCGCAGACGGAGGCGTCGGGGTGGACGGCGACGGCCACGCTCGTACCCCTGCTCGCCGGTTTTGCGCTGCTCGGGCTGTTCCTGCTCGTCGAGGGGCGTACGGCGGCTCCGCTGATGCCGCTCGGACTGCTCCGGGTGCGGTCGGTGGCCGCGGCGAACGTGGCGATGTTCCTGAGTGGTTCGGCGATGTTCGGCATGTGGTTCTTCATGACGCTGTACGCGCAGAACGTCCGGGGTTACTCGCCCCTGGAAGCGGGTCTCGCACTGGTGCCGAGTTCCCTGGCCGTGGTCCTCGGCTCGAAGCTCGCGCCGCGGTTCATGCCGCTGCTCGGGGCGCGGAACCTGGCGGTCCTCGGCACGCTGTTGGCGGCCGTCGGCTACGGCTGGCAGTCCACGCTGAGCACGGACGGCCCCTACCTCACCGAGATCATGTTCCCGGGCATCCTGATGATGCTCGGCGCGGGCCTCGCCATCACCCCACTCGCCTCCCTTGCCACGGCCGGCGCGGAGCCCGGAGAGGCCGGGCTGGTCTCCGGTCTCGTCAACACCTCCCGCACGATGGGCGGTTCACTGGGGCTCGCGGTCATGTCCACGGTCGCGGCGGCGCATTCGGCGGGGAGCGATACGCCGCGGGCGCTGACGGAGGGGTACGGGCTGGCGTTCCGGGTGAGTACGGGGGTGCTGGTGGTGGGGGCGGTGCTGATGGGGGTGTGGTTGCCGGGGAGGAAGTCTGCGGGGCGGTGAGGGGGTGGGAGTGGAGGTGGGGGTGGGGTGGGGTGGGGTGGGAGTGCGGCCGAGGGTTGGGGACGCCCGGGGTTCGGCCGGCCGACGGGTTCGGAGAGCAGGGGCCGACGGGTTCGGAGCGCAGGGGCTGACGGGTTCGGAGCGCAGGGTCCGACAGGCTCGGAGCGCGGGGGCTGACAGGTTCGGGGAGCCGGGAGGAAATCCTGCGCGGGTGGGGCAACGGTTCGGGTGGTCCGTGGACTCCTTCTTGTATCTAGGAGGTGCCCATGGGGGATCGCAAGGAGGCTCGGGACACGGAGTTCCAGAGCTTTGTCATCGGCCGCTGGCCGCGGCTGATGCGGACGGCATTTCTCCTCACGGGGGAGCAGCACGCCGCGGAGGACCTGGTCCAGTCGACCCTGGAGCAGGTCTATATGGCCTGGCGCAGGGTCGGATCGGCCGATGAGCCGGAGGCGTATGTACGGCGCGTGATGATCAACGCGCATGCGCGGAGACACCGTCGGCGGCTGAAGGAGTTCCTGGCGCCGAAGGACGACTCGGGCCTGGTGCGCGAGGTGCCCGACAGCGGTGACCGAATCTCCCAGGCCGAGGACCGCAACGCCTTGCTGAAGGCGCTCGCCCAACTGCCGCCCCGGCAGCGGGAGGCGGTGGTCCTGCGCTACTGGGAGGACCTGACCGAGACACAGACCGCCGAGGCGATGGGCTGTTCCGTCGGCGCGGTGAAGAGCAACACGGCGAAGGGGATCGCGAAACTCCGGGCCATACCGGGACTTGCCGAGATGGTGACGCAGGGAGGGCGGAAGTGATGAGCGCGGACCGGGAGACGAACCACGACATGACGAACACCGACATCGCCGTCCTGCTGGCCGACGCCGCGGACGAGGTCGAGATCGGCATAGCCCCCTACCAGTCGGTGATCCGCGGCGGGCGGCGGCGCAGGGCGCGGCGCTGGGCGGTGGTGGCGGCGACGGCACTGGTGCTGACGGGCTCGGCGGGGACGCTGGCCATCGCGGGGATGCCGGGCGGGGACCGGGACCGGGGGGCGGTGGCGGCGAGCCCGACGCCGACGACCGAGCCGCGCAACGTGGTGGCGCCTCAGCGGACCATGCTCGCGACCGGCTACGACCAGGGCAAGGACTGGCAGATCACCATCGATGTCTGGGAGGCGCCACGCGACACGACGGAGGCGCAGCTCCAGGTGAACGCGATGACCGAGTACGAGGAGTTTCCGACGGGCCTGCGCCAGGACTCCGAACTCGTAGGCAAGAGCATGTACTTCGTGCACCGGGTGATCGGTGACGGCGACCCGGAGCTGATCATGGAGGGTGAGTTCACCAAGGCCGACACCAAGTCGGGCACGGACATCGAGTTCGGCGCGATCCGCCTGGGAACCGACTCCAGTGACGCCCACCGCCTGGTCGTCGGCCAGGTCGCCCCCACTGTCCAACACGTCACCTGCACCTGGGACGACGGCACGAAGACCGACCTCCGCCGAGTGCCCAAGGGGTACGACGTCAACACCGACGACGAGGTGATCCGCCCGGCGGACGGTTCTCCCGACAACTGGTTCGTGTGCGTGGCGCCGGCGGGCACGGCCAACAAGGGGGCCGAGGTGACGAAGTAGGGGACAGGCCGGGAGAGCCGGGCCGGGTGACCCCCTGCCCGGCGCGTGAAGCACCTGGGCGCAAAAGGGCGGCCGGCTGCGGGCTGAGTAGTGCCGAGGTGGCCTTGTGACAGGGGGTCGCCGGTCTTTCTCCCCACCCCCGAGTCCCTGCGCTGGATCTTCTCGGAGCTGACAGAGGTCGAACTGCGCCGGATGCGGGACGAACCGGAGGGGTCGGCGTGGTTCGGGGAGGGGTTCTTGTGGACGGCGTTGTTCCGGCGGGACGCGGCGGACATGGCAGGCATGGTGGGCGCGGCGGGCGCGGTCTAGAGCCACCCCTGTTGACGGGCCTCCCGCAGTGCCTCCATGCGGTTTCTGGTGCCCGTCTTGCCGATCGCCGAGGAGAGGTAGTTGCGGACCGTGGACTCGGAGAGATGGAGCGTCGCGGCGATGTCGGCGACCGTCGCTCCGTCCGCGGAGGCCTTGAGGACGTCGCACTCGCGGGCGGTGAGCGGACTGGGGCCGGCGCTGAGTGCGGCGGCGGCGAGGGCCGGGTCGATCACCGTCTCTCCGGTGAGCACCCGGCGGATGCAGGCGGCCAGTTCCTCCACCGGACCATCCTTCACCAGGAAACCGGCGGCGCCCGCCTCCATGGCCCGCCGCAGGTATCCGGGGCGGCCGAAGGTTGTGAGGATCAGGACCCGGCAGTCGGGCGCCTGGTCACGCAGCTCGGCGGCGGCGTCCAGGCCGCTCTTGCCGGGGAGTTCGATGTCCAGCAGGGCCACGTCGGGGCGGTGGATGAGCGCCGCGTCCACGATCGTGTCCCCGGCCGACACCTGCGCCACGACCTCGATGTCCGGCTCCATCCCGAGCAGCAGGGCGAGGGCGCCGCGCATCATGCCCTGGTCCTCTGCGAGGAGGACGCGAATGGACTTGGCCGGCCGATGATCCCGCGGCATCTCGTTCACGGGGCAAGGGTAGGGCGCGCACGGGTCACGCAGGTTGTTCGGCGGGTGTCGGCGATGGGTCGCGGGGGGTTGCTCCGCCGGTGCCTGCCATACGTCACGCAAGCTGTTCCGCCGGTGTCGGCAGCGGTGCCGTCGGCACATCCACCGGCAACTCCGCCGTCACCACGAAGCCCCCGCGTGCTCCCGGGCCCGCCGTCAGGGAGCCGCCTGCGTTGGCGAGGCGTTCCGTGAGGCCCTTGAGACCGGTGCCGCCGACGCCCGCGCCGAGGGTGCCCGTCTTTGTCCCTGGCCCGTCGCCCGCCCCGTCATCCGTCACCGTCAACCGAACCCGTTCCCCCGCCCCCGCCCCCGACACCGTGATCTCGCAGCGGCCCGCGTCGGAGTGCCGTACGACGTTTGTGACGGCCTCGCGTACCACCCAGCCGAGGAGGGCCTCCGTCTGTGGGGGGAGGGGTGGGCCGGAGCGGTGGACTGTGGAGTCGACGCCGGCGGCGGTGAGGGCGGAGCGGGCGCGGTCGAGGTCCGTTGTGAGGCTGCCCTCGCGGTAGCCCGTCACCGCCTCGCGGATCTCCGTCAGGGCCTGGCGGCCCACGGACTCGATGTCGGTGATCTGGAGCAGGGCCGCGTCGAGGTCGCGTGCGGCCAGGCGGCGGGCCGCCTCCGACTTGACGACGATCACGGAGAGGGTGTGGCCGAGCAGGTCGTGCAGGTCGCGGGAGAAGCGCAGGCGCTCCTCCTCGACCGCGCGGCGGGCCAACTCCTCGCGAGCGGCGCGCAGTTCGCGCACCGCCTCGGACAGGGAGAGGATCGCCGCCGTCACCATCGTCGAGATCCAGGTGGCGTACGCGATGTCGAGGCCGCCCCAGCCGTCGCGGTGGACGGAGACCACGCCGGCCAGTACGGCCACCAACGTGCCGGCCCACCGCAGGTGCGGCATCCGTACGACCGCACCCGTCGCGAGGCCGAACAGGGGGAGGAAGAGCAGCCAGGTGTCGCCGTACCCGATGGCCAGAGCGCAGGTCACCAGGCCCATCAGCACCAGGGCCACCCGGGTGGAGGTCGCCTCCCGGGTCTCCCGCCTGAAGGCGCGGAACGTGACGTAGATGTAGAGGGAGTTGAAGGTGAGCAGCCCCAGGCCCGCGAGCCAGGGGTTCGAGGCCTCGCCCTGGAAGAAGTTGGAGAAGGAGCCCATCCCCATGAACAGCCACGGCAGGAGGGTGAAGCCGGTGGGCGGTGGACCCGTCTTCGCCGGGACCTTGCCTTCCTCCAGGGCGGCCTTGTGCTCGGCCTTGAGGTGGACCTTGTTGTCCTTCCAGTACTGCTGACTCTCCTGCGCGTGCTGATACGCCAGCTGCCACGCGTCCATCCGACACGACATCTTCCGCATCCAGGACATGCCCTGCCCCCGATCAGACGGTCCCGGCGCTGTGCCGGTACGA
Source organism: Streptomyces sp. NPDC051963 (assembly GCF_044593495.1). Taxonomy (NCBI): domain Bacteria; kingdom Bacillati; phylum Actinomycetota; class Actinomycetes; order Kitasatosporales; family Streptomycetaceae; genus Streptomyces; species Streptomyces sp. NPDC051963. The sequence continues at coordinate 652,708 of NZ_JBIUCC010000002.1, forward strand.
CAAGAAGAGCCTACGGATGCGGGGCGGACGCCCAGCAGATGCGCTTGTACGGATTCACCCGGGACAAATGTCATGGCCCGCATGGCCCGCATGGCCCGCATGGCTCCCGGCATGTCTGACACCCTGTCAGGAGCCTTCACAACTGCGGAGCCCTCGGCTATACAGATGGCGCCGGACTGGAACGCGTTCTAGGTCGGCCAGTGAACGACCTCGGTGCGGCCGACGGTGCGGACGGCCGCGCCGAGGTTCTCTGCCCGGGAGAGTCGTCAGGAGTCCTCAGCCCTATGCCCATCGACGCAGCCAAGGCGCTCGCCGCCGAACCCCGTTCCGGCGAGATCGCCTGGGACCACAAGGACGTACAGCTCTACCACCTGGGGATCGGCGCCGGCGCGAATCCTGACAAGGACACCCCCGCCACCGACCCCGACGAACTGCGCTACACCCTGGAGTCCCGGCTGCACGTCCTGCCGAGCTTCGCCACCGTCGCGGGCAGCGGCGCGCCCGGCGTGATCAGCGGGCTGTCCCTGCCCGGTATCGAGGTCGACCTGGCCCGAGTCCTGCACGGCGGCCAGACGCTGACCGTCCACCGTCCGATCCCGCCCGAGGGCACGGCGACGAGCGTCGGCCGTATCGCCGCCGTCTACGACAAGGGCAAGGCCGCCGTCCTCGTCATGCGCACCGAAGTCGCCGACGCCGAGGGCCCGTTGTGGACCAACGACGCGCAGATCTTCGTACGGGGAGAGGGGGGCTGGGGCGGTGACCGCGGGCCGTCCGCGCGTCTCGAACCGCCCGTCGGCGAGCCGGACAAGGTCGTCGAGCGGCCGATCCGCGAGGACCAGGCCCTCCTCTACCGCCTCTCCGGCGACTGGAACCCGCTTCACGCCGACCCGGAGTTCGCCAAGGTCGCCGGATTCGAGCGGCCCATCCTGCACGGGCTGTGCACCTACGGCATCACGCTCAAGGCGGTCGTCGACACGCTGCTCGGCGGCGACACCGCCCGGGTGCGGTCGTACGCCACACGGTTCGCCGGGGTCGTGTACCCGGGCGAGACCCTGCGGATCCGCATGTGGCGCCAGGAGGACGGCGTCCGGGTCGCCGTGAGCGCAGTGGAAAGGGACGACGCGCCCGTCCTCGCCGACACCATCGTCCAGCACTCGTAAGCCCAGAGCCTTCCGATCAGAGCCTTCCGAGGGGAGCCGCACCATGCGCGCAGCCGTACTGCACGAGATCGGCCAGGACAAGCTCGATGTCCTCGACGACGTCGAGGCGGTGGGCTTCGGCCCCGGACGGGTCAGGGTCCGGGTGCGGGCCACCGGGCTCTGCCACTCGGACCTGTCCGCGATGAGCGGTGTACTGCCCCAGCCCGCGCCCTTCGTGCCCGGGCACGAAGGCGCCGGGGAGATCCTTGAAGTGGGGGAGGGCGTACGGAACGTGAAGCCGGGGGACCGGGTCGTCGTCTGCTGGCTGCCCGCCTGCGGCGCCTGTCCCGCCTGCAAGCGCGGCCAGACCGAGCTGTGCCTGGCCGGGTTCATGAACGCGGGCACCCCCAACTTCAAGCGCCCCGGCGGCGATGTGTTCGGCTTCGCGGGCACCGGAACCTTCACCGAGGAGGTCGTGGTCGACGCGGGCTGCGCGGTACCGATACCCGACGACGTCCCCTTCGACATCGCGGCGCTGATCGGCTGCGGCGTCACCACCGGGCTCGGTGCCGCGCTCAACACCGCGGACGTGGAGGCCGGTTCGTCGGTCGCGGTCATCGGCTGCGGCGGCGTCGGCATCTCCGCCATCCAGGGCGCACGACTCAAGGGCGCCGCCGAGATAGTCGCCGTCGACCCGGTCGCCTCGCGCCGCGAGTCCGCGCTCAAGTTCGGTGCCACGAAGGCCGTTTCACCGGACGAGCTGCCCGACGCCAAGCAGCAGATCACCGCCGGCGAGGGCTTCGACTACGTCTTCGAGGTCGTCGGCAAGTCGGCGACCGCCCGCACCGCGTACGAGTACACCCGGCGCGGTGGCACCCTCGTCGTCGTCGGCGCGGGTGCCATGGACGACTTCCTCCAGCTCAACATGTTCGAGCTGTTCTTCGACGAGAAGCGGATCCTGCCGTCCATGTACGGCGGCGGCGACGTCCTGCGCTCCTACGAGCGGACGATCTCCCTGTGGCGGGCCGGCCGGATCGACCTGGAGGGGCTGATCACCCACCGCGTCCCGCTCGCCGACATCAACGAGGCCCTCGACCAGATGCGGACGGGAACCTCGCTCCGCACGTGCATCGAGATCTGACCCCCTTCGCGAAAGGACCTTGATGTCACTGCCACTTCAGGGACTGTCGGCGATCGTCACCGGCGCCGGACGGGGCCTGGGCCGGGTCGAGGCACTGGAACTCGCCCGGCTCGGCGCCGCCGTCGTCGTCAACGACTACGGACAGCCCGGCCGCGACGGCTCCGGCGAGGCGTCCGCCGCCCCCGCCGAGGAGGTCGCCACCGAGATCCGCAAGGCCGGCGGCACGGCACTCGCCCACACCGGGGACGTCGCCGACTTCCACCAGGCCCGCGCGCTGGTCGAGTCGGCGATCGAGGAGTTCGGCAAGCTGGACATCCTCGTCAACAACGCGGGCATCCTGCGCGACCGCATGGTCTTCTCCATGACGGAGGGCGAGTGGGACTCAGTGATACGGGTCCACCTCAAGGGCCACTTCAACACCACCCGCTTCGCATCCGCGCACTGGCGCGAACGGTCCAAGGCGGCCGGCGAGCCGGTGTACGGGCGGATCGTGAACACCTCCTCGGAGGCCTTCCTCGCCGGCTCCGCCGGACAGCCCAACTACGCGGCCGCGAAAGGCGGAATCGTCGGCCTCACCACCTCCACGGCCCTCGCCCTGGCCAAGTACGGCGTCACGGCCAACGCGATCTGCCCGCGCGCCCGCACCCGGATGACCGAGGACGTCTTCGCGGGGTTCGGCCAGCCCGACACGGGCCTCGACCCCCTCGCCCCGGAACACGTCGCCCCCCTCGTCGGCTACCTGGCCTCCCCGGCCGCCGCCCGCGTCAACGGCCAGCTGCTCGTCGTGCACGGCGGCATGGTCGCGATCGTCGAACGACCGCATGTCCAGGCCCAGTTCGACAGCAAGCAGAAGGCCTTCACATACGAGGAGCTGGACGCCGTACTCACCGCGCACTACGCGGACACGAAGGGCGAGACGTTCGCGGCGACGGAAGTGCTGGGTCTCAAACGTCAGTAGGCCGTGCGGGGAGGTGCTGGGACTCAGACGTCAGCAGCCCGCCCGTTCAACGACATCGGCCCCGCCCGTCCACTGGACGGGCGGGGCCGATCGACGTACCGTCAGGCAGCCGTCTCGGTCTGCTGCTCCACCGGCTTGCGGTGACGGCCGAGTGGGGCCGTCTCACCCTCGTGGGACGAGACCGGACCCCGGTGCTTGCCGTGACCGGCGGACTCCTGGGCCTGGGCAGGCTGCTGGGTCGTAGTGGCGTCGCTCATCGGAAGAAATTCACCCCGTCAACATGATCCTTCTTACAGCCGGGCGAGTTTAACCGGCACACCACGCACCGAATCCAGCCGCACACGCCAACCGCCACCACTTCGTTACGTGGCCGCCATACGTCCCTTGAGCGGAGCCTCCTGCAACGGGATCGGACGTTGTGGTTCCGCCGGTGGTGCCGGGTTCTGTTGGTGGTTCTCTGCCGCGCCGTCGTGGCTGGTCGCGCAGTTCCCCGCGCCCCTTTGGGGCGCTTCGCACTGCGCCAAGCCGCATGGCACCGTCTGGGTCGCGTACGGCAGTTGCAGCACCCCGTCCGGAGTGAACAACCCGGCCCCCGCCAACCACCCCTCCGGCGCCGGAAGATGACGTACCTGTCGTTCGGCGGGTTGCCACAGACCCACCCAGCTGCTCACCGGACCCTCGATCCGCAACGCCACCGCACAGTTCTCCGGCATCAGCATCTGCCCCGGCTGGACGGCGAACGGCGTGACCGCGCAGTCGTCCACCCGCAGGACGTCCGGAAACCGCACCGGCCGCGTACTGCCCAGCACACCCCAGCCCAGCCGGGCCCGCCCCGGCGAGGGCGCGTCGGAGCTGATCAGCAGCAGCCCGCTGTCCGGGTCGGCAAGCAGCAGCCGGTCGTCGCTGTCGGCGGCGATCTGGAGCAGCGGTGACACCTCACCGCCGCGCTCCAGGTCGACCACGACGGTCTTGGTCCGCCCGCCGACCTCCCGGTCGAGGGCCAGCATCCGCCCCGTACGGTCCAGCCACACCCCGCCCGAGCAGCGCCCGGGGATCTCGGCGAGATGCTCGGGCCCGAAGGCACCGCCCGCCACCAGCCACACCGCGCTGGAACGCCGGCCCACGGCGAGGGCGTACGCCTTGTCGCCGCCCGGCGCGGGTGGCAGCAGCCGCAGCCGGGTGCCGGGGTCCGGGCACTCGACCGCGCCCAGCGGCAGCTCACCGGTGCCGGGCCCGGTCGGGTACAGCAGCGAGAAGACGTGCCGTCCGTTCGACAGGCGCCGGATCAGGACCCGGCCGTCGCCCATCGGCTGCACCTCGGTGCCGGGCTCCTCGGGCTGGTTGCCGGGCAGCGGCACGGCGTACGGCTCCGGCCCGTCCAGGGTCCAGCGCTCCGGGAACAGGGAGTCGCCGTCCTGGGCGAGGCGTGCGGCGTAGCAGCCGTCCACGGTGATCGCACAGCCCGCCGGCGGGGTCGGGGCGTCCTCGTCCTCCGCGGTGGGTTCGATCGCACAGGCCGTCATCGGTCGATCACCTCCAGCGACGAAGCTAGTTTTCGTACGCACAGGCGGGGGACCGCGGGGCATCCGCTTCACACATAAGGGTGGCCACGGTTCGATTCGCCTGAGGAAACGGAGGCGGATGTGCTGAGCGGGGACAGCGCCCCAGGTGGTGCTTCGGAGCAGGTTCAGCGGCAGAGAACCTCCAGGTAGCCTTTAGCGCGTGCCCCGTCTGTCTGAAGTCATCGCCGCGCTGGAGAACCTGTGGCCCGCCGAGCGGGCCGAGTCCTGGGACGCGGTCGGCACCGTCGTGGGCGACCCCGATCAGGAGGTCGCAAGGGTCCTCTTCGCCGTGGACCCGGTCCAGGACATCGTCGACGAGGCGGTGAAGCTGGACGCCGACCTGCTGGTCACCCACCACCCGCTCTACCTGCGCGGTACGACGACGGTCGCGGCGAGCCACTTCAAGGGCCGCGTGGTGCACACCCTCATCAAGAACGACATCGCGCTGCACGTCGCCCACACCAACGCGGACACCGCCGACCCGGGAGTCAGCGACGCCCTCGCCGGGGCCCTGGACCTCCGTGTCGTACGACCGCTGGTGCCGGACCCGACCGACCCGTCCGGGCGTCGGGGCCTGGGCCGGATCTGCGAGCTGGACCACCCTGTCCCCCTGCGTGAGTTCGCTCAACAGGCCGCCGAACGGCTGCCCGTCACCGCGCAGGGCATCCGCGTCGCCGGCGACCCCGAGGCGGTCGTACGGACGATCGCCGTGAGCGGCGGTTCCGGCGACGGCCTCTTCGACGAGGTACGCGCGGCCGGTGTCGACGCCTTCCTCACCGCGGACCTGCGCCACCACCCGGTATCCGAGTTCATCGCGGATCGCGCCCACGGCAGCCCCCTCGCGCTGCTCGACGCGGCGCACTGGGCCACCGAATGGCCCTGGTGCGAGCTGGCCGCCGCCCAGCTCGACGAAATCTCCGACCGCAACGGCTGGGACCTGCGCGTCCATGTGTCCAAGACGGTCACCGACCCCTGGACCAGCCACTCCCCTTCACCTGGAGCCCCCAACTGAACGCCGCGCCCGCCGACCAGATCCGACTTCTCGACGTCCAGGACCTGGATGTCCGCCTCCAGCAGCTCGCGCACAAGCGCCGCTCGCTGCCCGAGCACGCCGAGATCGAGTCGCTGACCAAGGACCTCACCCAGCTGCGCGACCTGCTCGTGGCCGCGCAGACCGAGGAGAGCGACTGCGCCCGCGAGCAGACCAAGGCCGAGCAGGACGTCGACCAGGTGCGCCAGCGCGCCGCCCGCGACCAGCAGCGCCTCGACTCCGGCGCCGTCACCTCCCCGAAGGACCTGGAGAACCTCCAGCGCGAGATCGCCTCCCTCGCCAAGCGGCAGGGCGACCTCGAGGACGTCGTCCTGGAGGTCATGGAGCGTCGCGAGTCCGCGCAGGAGAGGGTCGCCGAGCTGACCGAGCGGGTCTCCTCCGTCGAGTCGAAGATCGACGACGCGACGGCCCGCCGGGACGCCGCGTCCGAGTCGCTCGACGGCGAGGCGGCCGCGGCGACCAAGGAGCGCGAGGTCATCGCCGGCACCGTCCCCGCCGACCTCCTCAAGCTCTACGACAAGCTGCGCCAGCAGCAGGGCGGCATCGGCGCGGCCAAGCTCTACCAGCGCACCTGCCAGGGCTGCCGCCAGGAGCTGGCCATCACCGACATCAACGAGATCCGCGCGGCCGCACCCGACACGGTGGTGCGGTGCGAGAACTGCCGTCGCATCCTGGTGCGCACGTCCGAGTCGGGTCTGTAAGGGGCTTACGCCGTGCGGGAGTTCATCGTCGAGGCCGACGGCGGGTCACGGGGCAATCCGGGGCCCGCGGGCTACGGAGCCGTGGTGACCGACGCGGCGACGGGAGAGACGCTCGCGGAGGAGTCCGAGTACCTCGGCGTCGTGACCAACAACGTCGCCGAGTACCGGGGGCTGGTGGCGGGCCTGCGCGCCGCCCACGCCCTCGACCCCGCCGCCACGGTCCACGTCCGCATGGACTCCAAGCTGGTCGTCGAGCAGATGTCGGGCCGCTGGAAGATCAAGCACCCTGACATGAGGCCCCTGGCCACGGAGGCGGGGCGGGTGTTTCCGCCCGGGCGGGTGACCTACGAGTGGATCCCGCGGGAGCAGAACAAGTACGCGGACCGGCTGGCCAACGAGGCGATGGATGCGGGGACTTCGGGCGCCGGGAAGCCCGGGGCTGCTGCGTCGGCCGCCGAGAAGGCCGCTGCCGACATCCGGGCCGCGCGCAATGTGGCGACGCCGACCGTCGGTTGGGGTGGTGCCGACCTCGGTGCGCCCGCCACCTTCGTGCTGCTGAGGCACGGGGAAACGCCGCTGACGCCGCAGAAGCGTTTCTCGGGCAGTGGCGGCACCGACCCGTCCCTCTCGGACGTCGGCAGGGAGCAGGCCGAGCGGGCGGGGGCGGCACTCGCCCAGCGCGGGACGATCCAGGCCGTCGTCGCGTCCCCCCTCGCCCGGACCCGCGAGACCGCCGGAATCGTCGCCGCCCGGCTCGGCCTCGACGTGGCCATTGAGGACGGGCTCATCGAGACGGACTTCGGCGCGTGGGAGGGCCTCACCTTCGCCGAGGTGCAGGAGCGCCACCCCGACGACCTGACCGCCTGGCTCGCGTCCCCGGACGCCCAACCGACCGGCGGCGGCGAGAGCTTCGCGGCGACCGGCATCCGGATCGCCGCCACGAGGGACAAGCTGGTGGCGGCGTACGCGGGCCGTACGGTCCTGCTGGTCACGCACGTCACGCCGATCAAGACGTTCGTGCGGCTCGCCCTCGGCGCCCCGCCCGAGTCCCTGTTCCGCATGGAACTCTCGGCGGCCTCGCTGTCGGCGGTGGCGTACTACGCGGACGGCAACGCGAGCGTACGGCTGCTCAACGACACGTCGCACCTGCGCTGAGCGCCGCCGCCTCGCGGGCCAGCGACTCGATCCGCGCCCAGTCCCGCGCGGCCACCGCATCCTCCGGCAGCATCCAAGTCCCGCCCACACAACCGACGTTGGGCAGCGCCAGGTACTCGGGAGCCGACGCGAGCCCGATCCCGCCGGTCGGACAGAACCGCGCCTGCGGCAACGGCCCGGCCAGCGACTTCAGATAGGCCGTACCGCCCGCCGCCTGCGCCGGGAAGAACTTCATCTCCGTCACACCGCGCTCCAGCAGCGCCACCACCTCCGACGTGGTCGACACCCCCGGCAGGAACGGCACCCCGGACGCCCGCATCGCCTCCAGCAGTACGTCCGTCCAGCCCGGGCTCACCAGAAAACGCGCCCCGGCCGCGACCGACGCCGTCACCTGCTCCGGCGTGATCACAGTGCCGACCCCGACCACCGCGTCCGGCACCTCCGCGGCGATCGCCCGGATCGCGTCCAGCGCGACCGGCGTCCGCAACGTCACCTCGATCGCGGGCAACCCACCCGCGACCAGCGCCCGCGCCAGCGGAACGGCGTCGGCGGCGTCCTGCACGACGACCACGGGGACGACGGGGGCGAGATCAAGGATGGAGGCGCTCATGCGGAACATCGTGCCGTCAGGGAGCAGCATGCGCAAAGGTCATTGCGCATGCTGCAATCGACGCCTCTCAGTGAACCTCGTCCACCAGCACATCCAGCGCCCAAGCCGCCCCCGCCCTCACCGGCGGCTCGACCTCCACCACGTACCCGAGGTCCCGCAACGCCTCCACCAGCGCAGCCGGCCCCTTCGGCGCCACCCCGGCCGACAACAGACTCCGTACGATCCGCCCCTTCGTCGCCTTGTTGAAGTGGCTGACCACCTTCCGGGTCGGCGCATGCAGCACCCGCACGGTCGCCGTCCGCCCGGCGACCTCACCCTTCGGTTTCCAGGCGGCCGCGTACGCGGAGGACCGCAGGTCCAGCACCAGCCCACTGCCGGCCACCTCGGGAAGCGCGTCCGCCATCGGCGCACGCCAGCGCGCACCCAGCGCCCCGAGCCCCGGCAGCTTCACGCCCATCGAGCAGCGGTACGAGGGAATCCGGTCCGTGACCCGGACGGCACCCCAGAGCCCGGAGAAGACCAGGAGGGAGCGCGACGCCCGCCGCTTCGCGGCCGCATCGAGAGACGCGAGATCCAGAGCGTCGTAGAGCACCCCCGTGTAGATCTCCCCGGCGGGCCGCGCCCCGGCCGTCCGCAGCTCCACGTTCTTGGCGACCTCGCCCCGCAGCCCCTCGCTCAGTCCGAGTACCTCGCACGCCTTGTCCTCGTCGGCCGCGCACAGCTCGACGAGTTCGTCGAGGACGGCGGCCCGCGTCTCCTGGAGCGCGGGCAACGACAGCGACTCGAGCTTCAGCGGGGCGCCGCGGCCGGCGGAGGCCTTGCCTTCGGAAGGCGGCAGCAGGACGAGCACGGGTTCTCCTTCTGTTCGGGCTTCGCGACAGCGTACGGCGTGCTGGGGTTGGGCTCCGCAACGGCGTACGGCGTACTTGGGCAGGACTCCGCAACGGCGTACGGGCCGGATTGTGCCTAGGCTCGGGGGTATGCCCCGCCGCCACATCCGCGTGACCGGCGCCCCCGAAGCCCCTCTCCGGGCCGCCCTCACCGCGCTGCGTACCGAACTCGGCGTCTCCGAGCGCTTCCCGCCCGAGGCCGTCGCGGCCACCCCCGCCGTGCCCGACCACGACGCCACGGACATCCCCCTCTTCACCATCGACCCGCCCACCTCCACCGACCTCGACCAGGCGATGCACCTCTCCCGCCGCGGCACCGGCTACCGCGTCCGGTACGCCATCGCCGACGTCGCCGCGTTCGTCGTACCCGGGTCGCCGCTGGACGCCGAGGCCCACCGCCGGGTGACCACCCTGTACTTCCCGGACGAGAAGATCCCCCTTCACCCGCTGTCGCTGAGCGAGGACGCGGCGAGCCTGCTCCCGGACCGGCCCCGCCCGGCCGCCCTGTGGACCATCGACCTCGACGCGGACGGCCGTACCCTCGCCGCCGACGTCCGCCGGGCCCTCGTCCGCAGCCGCGCCAAGCTCGACTACGCGGGCGTGCAAGGGCAGATCGACTCCGGTACGGCCGAAGAGCCGCTCGCGCTGCTCAAGGAGATCGGGGAGGCACGGGAACGCCTGGAGATCGAGCGCGGCGGCATCTCCCTCAACGTGCCGGAGCAGGAGATCGTCGAGCACGACCACACGTACGAGCTGAACTACCGCGCCCCGCTGCCCGCCGAAGGCTGGAACGCCCAGATCTCCCTGCTCACGGGCATGGCGGCGGCGGACAGCATGCTCGCCTACGGCACGGGAGTCCTCCGCACGCTCCCCGCCGCCCCCGACGGCGCCGTAGGCCGTCTCCGCCGTACCGCCCACGCCCTGCACATCGACTGGCCGCACCACGTCTCGTACGCGGCCCTCGTCCGCTCCCTCGACGCGCACCGCCCGCACCACGCGGCGTTCCTGTTCGAGTGCACGACCCTGCTGCGCGGCGCCGGCTACACCGTCTTCCGGGACGGACTCCTCCCGGACATCACCACCCACTCCGCCGTGGCCGCCCCCTACGCCCACTGCACGGCACCGCTCCGCCGCCTCGCCGACCGCTACGCCTCCGAGATCTGCCTGGCCGCGACAGCGGACCGGACACCGCCCGACTGGGTACTCGCCGCCCTCGACACCCTCCCCAAGGAGATGGCCGACGGCACCCGGCGCGCGGGCCAGGCCGAACGCGCCTGCGTCGACATCGTCGAGGCGGCGCTGCTCAAGGACCGCGTCGGCGAGTTCTTCGACGGCTACGTGGTGGAGGTGGAGGAACGCCGACCCACGGTGGGAAAGGTGCAGTTGGACTCCCCGGCGGTCGTAGCCCCCATCGAGAGCACCACGGACCCACTACCCCTCGGCGAACGCCTCCGCGTCCGGCTCGTCCAAGCGGATCCGGGGGCGGCCGCGAAGGTGCGGTTCGCGCCTGCGTGATCGCCTGCGTGATCGCCATCGGATGCGCAGAGCACCGATGTCCTCATCGGTCCGCCCCGGTCACGATCCGCAGCGCACGGCGGATGGCCTCCGCCTGGGCGGGGGCGAAGTCGGCGTAGAAGGCGCGCAGGAAACTGTCGTCGGAGTCGATGTCGGAGTCCCCGGGGGCCAGCTCCCGGGGGATGCAGTCGGCGAGGGCACGGGCGGCCTCGTCCACGCGCGGGTCGTCGGTGGGGGCGTCGGAGAGGGCGTCGAGAAGGGCGTAGACGGACAGCACGCGCTCGACGCCGCCCGGCGTGGCGACAATGCCGCCGAGCAGCCCCAACAGCCGTTCCCGTTCCGCCGGATCCGCCGCAGTGTCGATCAGCGCGAGCACTTCGCGGTCCTTGGCGGCCATGGGAGAGTCACCGGGGATGTGCGCCATCTCGGCGAACAGCGCGGCCAGTTCGGGCGAGACGGGCCCTTCGGCGGGCAGGCACTCCTCGGCGTCGAGCAGGGCACGCAGCCGGGCCCGCCGCTCCCGGATCGCCTCCTCCTGCCGGGCAAGATCCTCGTCCAGCTCGCTGAGCACCTCGATGAGGTCCCGCCCCGCGTCGTCCGCAAGCACGTCCCGCACCTCCCCGAGCCCGAGCCCCAACTCGGTGAGCCGCCGAATCCGGGCCAGCACGACGGCGTGCCGCAGGGTGTAGTTCCGATACCCGTTCGACATCCGCTCCGGCTCCGGCAGCAGGCCCAGGTGGTGGTAGTGCCGCACGGTCCGCGTGGTGACGCCGACGGCTGTGGCGAGCTCTCCGATCCTCATGCTCCTAGTAGAAACGTTGACGTTGCGGCAGGGTCAAGCGACCACGATGGAGCGAACGGTTTCCGATCTCAGCGAATGCCTTCCGATCTCGCGGACACCTCGGATTTTCTCCGAGCTCCCCGGCGTTGCAGGCGTCAAGGGGGTACGAGGTGAGCGCACGTGAACACGCTGAACACGCCCGCTGGACCAGGGCCCGGCTGGGCCGCGGCGGGCCCCCGCTCGACCTGCTGACGGCCCGCTTCGCCCGGCACGTCTACGCCCCGCACGCCCACGAGGAGTACACGGTCGGCATCTGCGTCGGCGGAGCCGAGGTCATCGACTACCGGGGCGGCCGCATCCTGCCGGGCCCGGGCTCCATCGTCGTACTGGACCCCGGAGAGGTGCACACGGGCGGCCCGGCCGCGTCCGACGGCTACGCGTACCGGGCCCTGTACGCCGAGCCGTCCCTCCTCACGGAAGGGACATGCGGTGGCGTCCCGTACTTCCGGGAACCTCTGCTGGACGACCCCGAACTGGCCGCCGCCCTGCACGCCGCGCACACGGATCTGAGCGCCTGCCCCGATCCGCTGGAGGCGGAATCCCGCATCCCCTGGCTGCTCACGGCCCTGGCCCGCCGTCACTCGACGGCACGTCCGACGGACGACAGGGTCCCGGGCGCGCAGCAGGTGGCTCGCGCGGTACGGGACCGCCTGGGCGACGAACTCCAGACCCCACCCTCCCTCGCCGAACTGGCCGCCGAGCTGGACCTCTCCCGCTACCAGCTCCTACGTGCCTTCCGCACGGCGACGGGCATGCCGCCGTACGCCTGGCTGGCCCAGCACCGGGTCCACCTGGCCCGCGGCCTCCTGGACTGCGGACTGCGACCGGCCGAGGTGGCGGGGATGGTGGGCTTCGCCGACCAGGCCCACCTCACGCGCTGGTTCCGACGCGTGCTCGGGGTGACCCCGGCCGCGTACCGCAACAGCGTTCAAGACGGCAGGCGCTGACGCGCCCGAGACTGCGCGCATGACTGCACGCGGCTGGATCCTCTTCTCGGTGATGAGCGTGGTGTGGGGCATCCCGTACCTGTTGATCAAGGTGGCGGTGGACGCGGACCTGTCGCCGTCCGTGGTCGTCTTCACCCGCTGCGCCTTGGGCGCGGCCCTCCTGCTGCCGTTCGCTCTGCGCCAGGGCGGCCTGACCCGGACGGTTCGCGCGCACTGGCGCCCCATGCTGGCCTTCGCGTTCATAGAGGTCATCGGCCCGTGGTGGACCCTCACGGACGCCGAACGCCATCTGTCCAGCTCAACGGCGGGCCTGCTGATCGCGGGCGTACCGATCGTCGGGGTCGCTCTGGCCCGCTTCTTCGGGGCGGGGGAGCGGATGGGGATACGGAGGGTGCTGGGCCTGACGCTGGGCTTGGCGGGCGTCGCGGTCCTGACCGTCCCGCACCTGACGGGCGGCGACGCGCGGTCGCTGGGGGAGGTGCTGCTGACGGTGCTGGGGTACGCGACGGCGCCACTGATCGCGGCGAGGTGGCTCAGGGACGTGCCGTCGCTACAGCTGACGGCGCCGTGCCTGGCGCTGGCGGCGCTGGTGTACGCGCCGGCGGCGGTGATGGGCCGCCCGCCTTCGGTCCCGTCGGCACCGGTGCTGGCTGCCTTGGCCGCCCTCGGGGTGGTGTGCACGGCGGTGGCATTCGTGGCGTTCCTTGAGCTGATCAAGGAGGTGGGCCCGACGCGGGCGACAGTGTTCACGTACGTCAACCCGGCGGTGGCGGTGGCGGCGGGTGCGATCTTCCTGGACGAGGCGCTGACGGCGGGCGTGGTGGCGGCGTTCGCGCTGATCCTGACCGGATCGGTACTGGCGACGGCGGCTGCCGGACCGAGGAAGGCTGCACGCCCGGTAACATGGTCGACACGGCAGACGAGCCGGGCGGACGGCCGCGTGGAGGTTCCTATGGACCTCCCCGAGGAACGTCCGGGCTCCACAGGGCAGGGTGGTGGCTAACGGCCACCCGGGGTGACCCGCGGGACAGTGCCACAGAAAGCAAACCGCCCAGCGTTCAGGCGCTGGGTAAGGGTGAAACGGTGGTGTAAGAGACCACCAGCGCCTGAGGTGACTCAGGCGGCTAGGTAAACCCCACCCGGAGCAAGGTCAAGAGGGGACGCCTTCTCGAAAGAGGGGCATCCCTGCGCGGACGTCCGAGGGCTGCCCGCCCGAGTCCGCGGGTAGACCGCACGAGGCCGGCGGCAACGCCGGCCCTAGATGGATGGCCGTCGCCTTCGGGTCCGCGAGGACTTGGGGGAACAGAACCCGGCGTATAGCTCGGCTCGTCTGCCTCTATGGCCCTGACCTGGAGGTTTCCTCGGGGCAGGGCCGTTTGTCGTCGTGGTGGGTGTGCCCGGCCGACCTGGGGTGTTCCCGGGAGTTCCCGCATGTTTGTGCAACGGGGCACCGGAACGGCGGTGCCCCGTGCTCGGAATCAGGGGGAAGGGGAGGCCGGCGGTGACTATGCCGCTGATGTAAAGGCCGGCCTCGCCGGGCGCTTCTCCGTGGACTCCGGGATGCCGATCACCTCCACGCTGATGCCGGCCTGCTCCAGGGTCCGGGTGGTCTGGGCGAGGGTGATCTGGGAGAAGGGAAACAAGGTCTCCGGCGTCAGCGTCGCGCCGTTGCCCAGCTTGATGGCGAAGACGACGCGGCGCGGGACGAAGTCGGCGGGCAGGGAGAAGCCGTCCTTGCCCTTGTCCTTGGCCTCCGCAGCAACACGCTCGGTGAACTGGCGGCGCACCTCAGCGTCCTGCTGGAGCAGCTGGATGGCGACGATGCTCTGGTTGAACAGGTGGCTGAGCGGCCCGGAACCGCCGTGGGCGGGCTTGACCAGGATCAGGGTGCCGTCCTTGGTGAGCAGGTCGCAGACCTCGAACTGGCTCGAACTGGTACCGACGGGGTTGCGCGCGTTCTTGCGGTCCATACAGAGCAGATGCGGGTGGGTGTCGCGGACACTCTCGTTGTACTGGCGCTCGGTCTGACCCTTGTACCAGGTGGGCAGATCCACCGAGGGGTGCGGCGGGAAGAGCCTGGCGATGGTCGCGCGGATCGTCTCCACGAAACGCGCGCCGAGCTCGTACCACTCGCCGTCGGTGAGGCAGAAGCGGCGGGATCCGACGGAGATCTGGGCCTCGATCCAGCGCAGCGCGGAAGTGGTGAACAGGCGCTCCTGGCCGCCGCCCTTGGGATAGAGGTAGCCGGTCACCGTGCCCATGCGTACGGCGTCCAGGCGCGTCCCCTGGCGGTGTACGCGGGCGCGACCGAGGAGATAGGGCAGGTCGAAGTCGTCATGGCGGCCGGGCTCGCTGCTGTCGATCCTGATGTGGAACATCCGGGCTGCCTGGTACGGCTGCCAGAGTTCCGTGGGGACGGCGGAGATGATCCGGCCGTCGGCGGGCTCACCGAGGGCGGCATCCAGGGCGACGTCGAGGAGTTCGAGAGTTGCGGCGTCCTTGACCGGCGTGATGTGTTCGACGAATTCCAGCTCCGGCTGCGGCTGCTCGTCCCGGAGGACGCGTCCGATCTCGCGGAGGTCGGCGATCAGGTCCTCGCGCTCGACGCCGAGCGGGATGCGCAGCCCCGCGCCGCCGTCCGCGCCGAACTGTTCCACGCGGCCGAGGTGGGAACGGGTGAGCTTGAGATCCTTGAGGTAGGCGCCGAGCCGGTCGACATGCTGAGCGTGCTCGCGGACGGCGAAGCTGAGCACCGGCTTTCCCGCGGGCGTCAGCGCGATGTCGGTGCGTGCCTCGCCGATGGTGCGGGACACGAGCCCCCGCAACTGGTAGGGATCGCCCGCGCGCAGTACGAACGCGAGCCCGAACCGCTTGTTGACATAGCTGTCCTCCAGCATCCGGTAGCCCATGTCGGCGCCGAGGGCGTACACCATGCCGTCGACGGCGAGCAGGTGCAGGGCGGCGGGGCGACTGGAGGAGATGGTGAAGGACTCTCCGTAGCCGCTGGAGAAGACATCACCCCAGCCCACCTGTTCCCTGTCGTGGGGGACGACGACCGCGATCTGCTGGATCGGTTCCTCCGGCGCGGAGACCCTCAGTACAGCGTACGGGGTGTTCAGGTACTTCTGGTTCACGGCCTCCAGCATGGCCTCGACGGTCGGGGCGACGCCGGGGAGCTGGTAGACGGTGCGGGTGCAGGTGTGAGGGACCATGCGTGCCTCCATGCGGCAGGGGAGCGCGATGCGCGCGAGGTGGGGTAACTAGGGCGTGCCTTAGGGGTGTTGAAAGACGTGGCGAGCGGTGAGGTCGACGTGATGCGACGTGGTCAAGCCACGGACAGGTGCGGTACGTGTCCTGTCCTGCTGAGTGCGGTGAGGACGCGGTTCGCCCGGTGGTTCGTGGTCCGGGCGGCGAAGTCGTTGGTCAGGCGCAGGACGAGGGTGGGGGTTGCGGACATGGCGCGGCTGTCTCTCTTGCAGGAATGGAAGGGATCCGGGACCGGAATGGTGGTGCCCGCGGCTTGGGAGACGTCGGTGTGTCTCCCTGGCCGATGGGCCTCGGCGTGAGCTCGGGGCCTGACGCATCCAAAGTGGCAGACAGGCCGTTGAAAGCGGAGTCAAAGGCCTGATAACCAGGGTTATCAGGTGACCGAGCAGCTCAGTTTCAGATCGGCGATAGAGTCTGTGATGCCTGCAGATGAGCCGGCGACGTCAGGACGTACGAGCCGTGCGTGATCCGCCTGCGGAGAGGAGTGAGACCAGATGCCCACTGAGCACGAGGCGACGACTCCCATCCTGCCGGACCAGACGCCCTGGCGGATCACGTACACGGAAATCGGGACTTTGGCTCAGGTTCAACGTCCCGTCGTCACCACCTGGGCCCGCCGATACTCCGACTTTCCCGCGCCAGTGGAGCACGACGGCACCCGCCCGCTCTTCGACGGTCACGCCGTCGTCCGATGGCTTCTGGACACCGGACGAGGCAACGCCGACGCCCGCCACCTGCGCGGCGAGCTCGCCCTCCACACCCTCGCCGCATGGAGCGAACGGCTGCCGGGAGCGGCCCTCGTCGACACCCTGACGTCACTGATCTGCCTGCGTCGTCATGACGACATGCCGCTTGCCGCCGATGGCTGGCCCGAACTGGTTGAGCGCGCCCGGTACTTCGACGAGGAAGATGCCTTCCTCGCCCGTGAGATCGAGGCGGCCGCCCAGGCCGGGGCGCAGCTCGACGGCCTCCGGGCCGTGGCCGACGAACTGGTCGAGACCGCGTACTCGCCAGCTGAACCGTTCACCTGGATCCTCGACGCGCGCCGCCGCCTGGGCGCCCATCACCTGGCGGAGGATTCCGTCACCCCCGCCATGGCCAAGTGCATCGCCCAACTCTCCGGCATCGAGGAGATGGAGGACGGCCGTGTCATCGGTATCCCTTACGTGCGGACCGGCGACCTCCTGACGGCCCTGCACGACAAGGACGTCACCGATACAGGACACCTCTACCAGGCCTGTGACCCGGACCCGTCCTTGGTGCGCCTTGTCCGGCGCCGGGCCCTGGTCCACGACATCGCGGAATACGAACTCGACATCATTGAGGGCGATGAGCTGCCCACCGAAGCCTTCGACGGGCCCGACCTCATCACTGCCGTGCTCCCTTACGAGGCGGGTGAGGACCGGGACCCGCTGGTTGTGCTGGAGCGCATAGAGGCCCTGACCGACCTCCTCGCGGATGGCCGTATGGCGGTGGTCCTCGGCCCCGCCGATGCCCTTGCCCAGGCACTGCCCCCGCGAGGGGAGGCGGACCGGTTGCGCCGTTTCCTGCTCACCTCTGGTCTGGTCAAGGCCGTCGTCAACCTTCCCGGTGGGGTCATGCCCTACCGGCCCGCCTACCGCACCGCCCTGTGGGTGTTGCACCGCACCCCGCAGGAGCAGCGACGAGGACGCGTCCTCCTCATCGACCTCTCCCCGCAGGACCTCACCCACCGCACCCTCGACGCGCTGTGCGAGGACGTCGACATCTGGCGCACGGCCAACTGGGACGACGACGGCCACCACGAACCGCGTCACGGCGTCATCCTGCCGATCCAGGTTCTCGACGACCGGCCGGGGATCGCCTTCACCCCCCAACACCGTTCCCACGTCAGCCGCTACACCAGCGCGGTGATCGACCGTCCCGCCCTGATCTCGGAACTCGAAGTACGCCTGAGCCGGCTCACCGACGCCGCGCACCGCCAGCACGATCAACGCCCGGAACTACGCACCCACGCGGCACTCCGCCCTTCCGACCGGCCCATACGGCGCACCACGGTCACCCGTCTCCTCAAGGAACGTCGCCTGCGCAAACTGCCGGGCCACCGCATCGACGCCGAGCACGTTCGACCCGAGGGCCGTTACGACGTCCTCACTCCTGCCGAGATCACCGGCACCGCCCCGGTCGGCACGCACCGCATCGACCGCGCGGTGCTGATGACGGCATACGAGCACGCGCAGTTCACCGAACCCGGCGACGTGGTCATCACCGCCACCCCCCGCTTCGGGGTCTACGTCGACGAGGAGGGCCTGTCGGTCGTTGCGTATCCCGCCCGTGTCCTACGTGTCCGCCCCGGCGCCGAACGTCCGCTCCGCCCACGTGTGTTGGCCGCACTCCTTCGTGCGGCGGCAGCCGAACACCGCCGCGCCAGTGGAGCCGTCCGGGCTGCCCGACGCATCGAGGACATGGCGATACCGGATCTGGATCCCGACGAAGCCGCCCGCTGTGACGCCCTGCTCGTCGAGATCGCCCGGCGTGCCGCACTCCTACGCGAACAGGCTGCGGCGCTGGCGGACTTGAGCCGTCTGACGGCCGCCGGCCTCACCGACGGCACCCTCACGATCCTCGCCCCCGACTTTCCGAGCCACGCACTCTGACACCTCGAAGGAGCCCTGCACCTCATGCCTCCCGGTAAGAAGAAGCCTGCCCCGCAAGGGGAGTTGTTCTCCGCGTCCACGCCCAAGGAGATCCAGGACATCCTTTGGAAGGCCGCCGACAAACTGCGCGGCTCCATGGACGCCGCTCAGTACAAGGAGTTCGTTCTCGGCCTGATCTTCCTCAAGTACATCTCGGACGCCTTCGACGAGCGTCGCGAAGCCCTCGCCAAGGAGCTCGTGGATGAGGGCATCGAAGAGGAGCGCCAGGCCGAACTCCTCGAAGACAAGGACGAGTACACCGGCGAGCACGTCTTCTGGGTCCCTGAGACCGCCCGATGGGGTTGGATCGCGGCGAACGCCAAGGCCAAGGGCGTCGGCCTCCTCCTGAATGAGGCCATGGACGCGATCATGGGCGAGAACGCCGGGTTGAAAACTGTACTTCCGAAGATCTTCAACAGCGACAATGTCGACCAGAAGCGCCTGGCCGAACTGGTCGACCTCATCAGCGACGCCCGCTTCGGCGGCAGCGGCGACAAGCCCGCCCAGGACGTGCTCGGCGAGGTGTACGAGTACTTCCTCGGCAACTTCGCCCGCGCGGAGGGCAAGCGCGGCGGCGAGTTCTACACACCGCGGTCCGTCGTCCAGCTTCTGGTGGAGGTCCTGGAGCCGTACGAGGGTCGGGTGTACGACCCGGCGTGCGGCTCGGGAGGCATGTTCGTCCAGGCCGGCAAGTTCATCGAGGCGCACCGGGGTCGCGACCACAAGTCCGACATCGCGGTGTACGGCCAGGAACTCAACGAACGCACCTGGCGCCTGGCCAAGATGAACCTCGCCATCCACGGCATCGACGGCAACCTTGCCGGGCGCTGGGGCGACACCTTCGCCGAGGACAAGCATCCGGACCTCAAGGCCGATTACGTCATGGCCAACCCGCCCTTCAACATCAAGGACTGGGCGCGCAAGGAGTCCGACCCGCGCTGGAAGTACGGCGTCCCCCCGAGAAGTAACGCCAACTACGCCTGGCTCCAGCACATCATCGGCAAGCTCGGCGAGAACGGCTCCGCCGGTGTCGTCCTCGCCAACGGCTCGATGAGTAGCCAACAGAGCGGCGAGGGCGAGATCCGCAAGGCGCTGGTCGAGGCGGACCTGGTGGCGTGCATGGTGGCGCTGCCGTCGCAGTTGTTCCGGACCACGCAGATTCCGGCGTGCTTGTGGTTCCTGTCGCGCAATAAGTCGCCACAGGGCGCGAAGCGCCTTGACGATCGGCGCGGGGAGATCCTCTTCATCGACGCGCGTGCGATGGGCGAGATGATCGACCGCACGGAGCGTGTGCTGACGGAGGCCGACTTGGCGAAGATCGCGGGCACGTACCACGCGTGGCGAGGGACGAAGTCCGCACGAGAGGAAGGGCTTTCGTACGCGGACGAGCCCGGGTTCTGCTTCACGGCTGATCTGAAGACGATCCGGGAGCACGGGTATGTGCTGACCCCGGGGCGGTACGTGGGGGCCGTCGAGGCGGAGGAAGAAGCCGCGGAAGCGGTCGCGGAAAGGATCGCGCGACTGACGGGGGAGTTGTACGAACTTTTCGACAAGAGCGATGAGCTGACGAAAACAGTCCGCAAGCAGCTGGGGGCACTCGATGTCTGACTGGAGCGAGCGCACGATCGGCGATGTGGCGACTGTATTTGATGGGCCACATGCTACCCCTAAGAAGACCACTGATGGGCCTTGGTTCCTCAGCATTTCAAGCCTTGACCAGGGGCGACTGCGCCTCGCAGAGTCTGCACACCTGAGCGAAGAGGATTTCGCCAAATGGACGCGGCGAGTCACCCCGCAGGAGGGAGACGTTCTCTTCTCTTATGAAACTCGACTTGGCGATGCAGCCTTGATGCCAGATGGAATTCGGGCTTGCCTGGGGCGACGAATGGGTCTCCTTCGACCGAAACGCGATCAGGTAGATCCAAGTTTCTTGCTCTACGTCTATCTTGCGCCAGAATTCCAGGCGGTTATCAACAGTCGGCAGATTCGAGGGGCAACCGTCGATCGGATTCCGCTCGTCGACCTGCCGTCATGGCCGATCAGGCTGCCAGACCTTGGTGAACAGAAGGCGATCTGCTCCGTGCTCGGGGCACTGGACGACAAGATCGCCGTCAACGAGCGCATCGCATCCACATACGAAGCGTTGCTCCAGTTGAGGTTCGCTGAGCTGGGGATGGCTGACGAGCCTGACGAGGCACGGGTTATCCCTCTGACGGATCTGATCGCCTTCAATCCCAAGCTGGGAAAGCCTAGCGGGGAAGAGCCTGTCTATGTCGACATGGCCGCACTCCAGACGAACCGAGCGGGGATTCCTTCCTGGAGCCGACGCGCTCCGAAGTCTGGGCCGCGATTCATGAACGGCGACACCCTTCTGGCACGCATTACTCCGTGCCTGGAGAACGGCAAGACTGGCTACGTCGACTTCATGAGTGACGAGGAGATCGGGCTCGGATCCACTGAATTCATCGTGATGCGCTCCCGGCCGGGATTCCCCAGCGAGTTGAGCTACTTCATGGCACGTGATGCGCGATTCCGGGCTCACGCCATTCGTAACATGGCTGGCACATCGGGGCGCCAGCGTGTCAGTGCGGCAGATGCTTCCAACTACCTGGTGAACGAGCCCGACCCAACTGCGCTCGGAGGTTTCGGGCAGCAGGCATCGTCGGCATTCGCGCACATGAAGTCTCTGCAGGGCGAGTCCCGCACCCTAGCCGCTCTCCGCGACACCCTCCTCCCCCAACTCATGTCCGGCCGGCTGCGCGTCAAAGATGCCGAGAAGATTGTGGAGGACCAGGCATGACGAACGACGGTCAGGACAACCATGGCGATGGCACGTACGATGCTCACGCCGCCGAGAACTTCGCCAGCGGCAACTACCGCCCCCTGGAAGTCGACTGGGAGCACCTCGCCCTCGACGAGCTAGTAGAGCTCGATTGGCCGAAGGCCGAGGGCAATGAACGCGCCCCCGGTTCCGGTCACCGCGCCTCCTGGGACGACCTCGTCCTCTACACCGATCTCCGCGACGCGATCGAGCGACTGAACCCCGACCTGCCCCCGGACGCCATCCGCGACGCCCTCGCCACCGCCGCGACCCCCGCCTCGCAGGACGCGTACGAGGAGAACCGGACCGCGCACGGCTTCCTGACCGCCGGCATCCGCTCCGTCACCTACACCGACACCTTCGGCGCGGAACACAATCCCACCGTCCGCGTCATCGACCTCACCGACCCCGACGCGAACACTTACCGTGCTGTCCGCCAGGTCATCGTGATCGACGGTGAGAAGAATCGCCGCTTCGACCTCGTCCTGTACGTCAACGGCCTCCCCCTCGCCGTGATCGAACTAAAGCGCGCCGGTGACGAGAGCGCCACCCTCGAAAGCGCGCACGCGCAGATCAGTCGGTACGTGGAGGAGTTCCCGACGGCGTTCCGCTACAACGCGCTGGTGTTGCTGTCCGATGGGATAACCGCCAAGTACGGCACCCCGTTCACGCCGTACGAGCACTTCGCCCCATGGAACACCGACGAGTTCGGCGCCCGCGTGGACCCTCTCCGAGGCGAGGGCATCGTCGACTCGGCTCAAAATCTCGCCCTGCACGGCCTGTTCACCCAGCCTCGGTTCCTCTCCTTGATTGGCAGCTTCATCAACTTCGTACCGTCGAAGAAGATGAAGCGCATCGCCAAGCCGCACCAGTACTTCGCCGTCACACGCGCCGTCGACAAGGTGAGGCAGGCCGCGGCCAGCGACGGCAAGGCGGGCGTGGTCTGGCACACACAGGGCTCGGGCAAGTCCGAGGAGATGGTGCTCACCAGCAACCTCGTCTCCCGCGACCCGGCCCTGCAGAACCCGACCATCGTCGTGATCACAGACCGGAACGACCTCGACGACCAGCTGTATGGCACCTTCCTGGAGAGCGAGGTGTTGCCGGAGAAGCCCCAACAGGTCCTCACCCGAGCCCAGTTGCGCGAGGAGCTCGCCGCCAAACGCACCGGCGGCATCCTCTTCACGACTCTGCAGAAGTTCGGCAAGACCAAGGAGGAGAAGGAGTCGGGCACCGATCACCCGCTGCTCTCCGACCGCCGCAACATCATCGTCATCGTCGACGAGGCCCACCGTAGCCACTACGACAACCTCGACGGATACGCCCGCCACCTGCGCGACGCACTTCCGCACGCGACCCTGCTCGCGTTCACCGGAACCCCGATCTCCGAGTCCGACCGCGACACCCGTGAGGTCTTCGGCGACTACATCGACGTATACGACCTGAAGCGGGCCGCCGACGACGGCGCAACCGTGAAGGTCTACCACGAGAGCCGCGTGGTGCAGCTCGTCCTCGACCGGGACGTCGACCCGACGTCCATCGACGAGGAAGCCGACCGGATCACCGACGGTCTCGATGACTCCGAGCGCTCCCGCATCGAGCAGGCTGTGGCCACCATGAACGCCCTGTACGGTGCCCCGGCCCGGATACGGGATCTCACCCGAGACCTGGTCGAGCACTGGGAGGCGCGGCGCGCACGAATGCAGCCGTTCGTCGGCGCCTCTGAGAGCGGCGGTGCGCCCGGCAAGGCCATGATCGTGTGCGCCACCCGCGACATCTGTGTGCAGGTCTATGACGAGTTGCGCACGCTGCGCCGCGAGTGGCACAGCGACGACATTGACAAGGGCGCGATGAAGATCGTTTTCTCGTTCAACAGCCGTCAGGACAAGGACCACCTCAAGGCTCACGCCCTGCGCGACAGCCAGCGCAAGGCTGTCATCAACCGGGCCAAGGACCCCGACGACGAGCTGGAGCTGCTCATCGTCCACAGCATGCTCCTGACCGGATTTGACGCACCGCCGATCCACACCATGTACCTGGACCGGCCCCTGAAGGGGGCCAACCTGATGCAGGCCCTCGCCCGTGTCAACCGCCGCTATCGGATGAAGGAGGACGGCCTCCTCGTCGGCTACGCCCCGCTCACCGAGAACTTGCAGCGGGCCATCGCCGAGTACTCGGAGTCCGATCAGAAGGACCGTACCCTCGGCCAGGACATCGACCGGGCCCTGGAGGAACTGCGAAACGAGTACAACATCCTCGACGAGATGCTCCACGGCTGGGACTGGCGGGAGCGGCTCGCCCGGCCTACCCGGACGGCGTTCATCGACGCCGCCCTGGGCACCGCGAACTACCTGCGCAGTCCGCAGACTCCGGGCAACAACCCCGAGGAACTCGACAACCCGGAGGAGACACTCGCCCGCCGCTTCCGTAACCACGCTCATCGCCTTGAACGCTTCTTCGCGCTCGCCGGCTCGTCGGCGGACATCGGGGCGTGCTTCGAGGATCAGCCGTACTGGAAGCGGGACATCCAGTTCTTCGTTGAGGTCCGGGCGTACATGGCGAAGCTCGACGCCATGGAACGCGAGGCACGGGGTCTGCCGATTTCTCGCGACGTACAGCTGTACCTCTCCCAGCTGACTTCCGCGGTCGTCGAGACGGGAGGTGTGACGGACCTCTTCGCCGAAGCCGGTCTGGAGACCGCAGACTTGACCTACCTCAACGACGCGCTCGTCGCGAAGCTGCAGGGCAGCGAGACCCCGCACCTGGCTGCGGAAGCCTTGCGCCGCCTCGTCGAGCAGAAGATGCGCGAGGTCACCCGGCACAACATCGTCCGTCAGACGGCGTTCTCCGACCGCCTGCAGGAGCTGATGGTGCGTTACATGCGTCAGCAGCTCACGAGCGCCGAGATCATTGCCAAGCTGGTCGAGATGGCCAAGGAGATTGCGAACGACGCCAGGCGAGGCGAACAGTTCACGCCCGCCCTCGACAACAACGAACTCGCCTTCTATGACGCCGTGGCTGACCTCGGCAGCGCCCGCGAGCTCATGGGCGACGAGACCCTCGCGGAGATCGCCCGCGAACTGGTTGTGCAGATCCGTCAGCAGCTCAAGCCGGACTGGATATCCCGTGAACCCGTCCGCGCCAAGCTCCGCACCACGATCAAGCGTCTTCTCGCCCGCCGCGGCTACCCGCCGAAGCAGGCCCCGGCAGCCATCGAGCTTGTGCTGAAGCAGATGGAACACTTCGCCAACGAGTGGTCCACGGACGGCACTGCCACGCGCTGACCGACCGCCGGTCCAGGGCCTTTCACTCAGGAGATGCCCTGGACCGGCTGCTACGCCTACACCTCGGAGAACGCGACCTCGCGGGCGAGCCCGCCGTAGGGCGCGAGCAGGCCAGTCGTCTTGTCCGCCCAGAACACGACGGCTCCCGCCCGGTTCGCGAACTCCTCCGCGGGACGTGTCATGCCCCCCGTTCGCAGCAGCACCATCAGCCGCTTTTTCGCGATGGAGGCATCCGCATATAGGTGTTTGACATCCGCGAGACCAAGCGCCTTGGGACGCGCTGTCGAGGCGATGGACAAGCTCTCCGACGTCAGGGATGCGGATTCGGCGTCGCCCTCGATGGCCACATCCGCGAAGCCCAGAGCGAGCAGTTCCCTCATCGTGACCTGCAGCGCCTGGTGTGGACTCAGCGAGTCGCTTCGGTCGCGGTCTGCCGCTATGCGCGGCCGATCTCCTTTACGTGGGGGCGATTTGACCACGTTCTCGGGTGGTCCGTCCCATACCGCGGCCTCGATGACCTGATGGAGCTTGCCGAGGACTTGGTCATCCTCGGTATAGCCGGGAAGGCTCCCGGCCCCCTTGCCCAGGAGCCAGTGGAGGTCGATGCGCCACTGCACATCCAGTTCCGGGTCGTGCACGTCCGCGAGCCAGCCGATCTCCTTCTTCCGGGAGATCCGCACCGAGTGGTGTCCGACCCTGAACTCCAGGAAGTCCCCCTCGTGCTCTCGAAAGGGGAACGCCTCGACACCGTCCACCGTCTGCGTCGTACGGATCCGATTCCCGGACACGACGAGCCGGATGTCGAATGAACTCTCCGCCAGCGCGTCAGCCAGCCTGATGATCGACGCCTGCCCGTCCGGCTCGTCCCATCGCCACGGACTCGCCTCTACACGCTGTTCCTCGAACGCCCGGACACGCTCCCGGACTGCGTCGGCCAGGACTTCGGGGCTGGTCACGGCGTCCCACATGCGAGGCAGGCCCTCGTCATCGGGACCGACGATCAACCAGAAGGGATAGAAGTCGTGCGGGCGGGCGAAACGCGTCAGCCACAGCAAGACTCTGCGGTCGCCAGAAAGCCGGACGGAGAGCATCGCAGGCAGCGAGCTCAACGGCGAATGCATCTCGATCCGGTCGCTCAACTCGGGATGCCGTGCGTGCAGCGCCGCCTCGGCACGTTGGTACGCGAGGAGGTGTCCCATTCCTGAGGACTCGCTGCTCCACGGATACCGTTGCAGATCCATCTGTCAATCCCCTCGCAGCGTGGAGACGATCTATGCGGCCAGTCCCTCGGCGAGGGTGGCTCGGTAGTCACGTTCGTAGTCGATCGGGCTCTTGAACCCGCACACGCTGTGTAGCCGTCTGGCGTTGTAGAAGTCGGTGGTCCAGGTGGCAATTTTGATGCGGGCCTCGGTGCGGGTGCGGAATGTGTGGCGGTGGACGTACTCGACTTTGAGGACGCTGTTTACGCGGAAGGCTGGGGGTTTTCGGAGGGCGGCGGCAGGGGGTCGACCACGAAGGTCCCCAGCCCGACCTCGCCCCGCGTCCAGCCCTCTTCCCGTACATGCCGCATGGCCTTCGCCGCTGTCGCGTTCACCACGCCGAACTCCTGGGCGATTTCCAGAGTGGAGGGCACGCGGCTGCCCGGCGGGTACGTGCCCTCCTTGATCCGCCGGATGATTTCCGCCGCAATCTGCCGCCATAGCGGGCGTGTGCGATCTAGCTCCATGGGCTCAGCGTGGGTGACCATGGCATTCTGTGCATCCGTGGTTATCTGTAGTTATCCGCGGTATCTTGGGTTCCAGACACAGAACGGCCCCGACGGGAAGCGGCTACTTCCTCACCGGGGCCTGAGCCGACTGACAAGGAGTCGACCTATGCGCAGCCTACTGGCCGCGGTCCTGAGCCTCTTCCTGCCTGCCCGCGGAGCGCACCGTGCCACTGGAAGGCCACCGTCCCTCAGCTCCAATCCGCCTATTCCCGCGCACCAGCCCGCCCGTACCGCCCGGCGAACGCGGGCGTACCCCGCGGACATCGTCCTCGCTGATGGCCTCCCCCTCGTCCGGCCCTACCTCGGCGTATGGGAACGCGAGCGGGACGAACAAGACCACAGGCGCCTCCAGCGGGACCGGCGCCGAGCAGCCGTTCTCGCGACCCTCGGTCAGGACTACATCCCGGCGGAGGTCGCATGAGCGCGAGGCGTTTCCGCAGCGTCGGTGTCGATCCGGCCACCGGTAAGGAGGCGTTCGTGGCCGCGCAGCCGGGTGGTTTCCTTGAGGAGCTGGCCGATGCGCACGCCCTCAAGGCCGCCGCCGTCCTGGCGACCGTCGTTGGTGCCGTACTGGAGGGAGGCAAGGCGTCGGATGTTGAACTCGCCGCCTTCGTGCCGTCGTTGCATGCGGCGCTCGAAGAGTGCGTCGGAATCATGGTGGCTGACAGAACGTAACGGCGCATAGGCGTCCCGCCGTGGCGCCGGTGGTCGGATGCGATCTCGTCGGAGAAGCCTCAAGGCCTCGCAGAGCCAAGGTCGCACCCGGCATTCGCCATACTGCTATGGCGGCCACCGCACCCGTGTGGGGATGGCGAGCCATGCCACTCCACAGGCCTGTGAGTGAAGAACGCGGGGAAGCACCCGGTTGTGGACCCCTTTACCCACCGGCGACGGGTACGGCCTGGTCCGGCTCGTCCAACCAAAGCCGCTGTCCGTCCGAGTCAACAGTGAGACCGAACCGCTCGCGCCCCGGCTGGCCCTTGCCCTGCCACCAGGCATGTGCGGCCTCCACCGTCTCCCACAGCTTGCAGTGGGCCGGTCTGCCGGGCACGGCCCTGCTCGACGCGGGCCCAGGAGCAGTCTCTGCCCCATAGGGGGCAGCAGATGATGTTTCCTCCCTCGTCGAGGTCCGATGCCTGGGCTGTGCCGGGCAAGGCGAGGGAGAGCAGGAACGGGAACGTGTCTGTACCGAACAGGACAGACACGTCCAGGGCCGTGCATCGCTCGTCGAGGGCGTTCGGGACTTCGGGGTAGGGCACCGCGCCCGTCTCATCGGCGGCCCGGACGCTCATAAAGATGCTGTACGGCAGCTCGTTATCCTCGCCGAGCAGGACTCCCGTCTTTTGGCGCGTATGCAGGGCGAATGCTTCGACCGGTCGCCGGTTCACACCGGCGGTGTGGGTCAGCCGACCCGTCAGCCGGCGGATAAGCCGAACTCAAGGCACAGCTCGAAGTGCTCGGGGTCGAGCAGGCTGGCGACGTGTTCGACGAGGGAGTCGTCGGCTGCGCGGCTGGTGCGTCGGACGTCCAGGAACCAGTCGCCCGGGCTGCGCCGCAGGATCTCTGCCTCGGGTGCGTTGATCCGTCGTCCGGTCAGGCTCTGTTGGCCGTGGTCGGCGTGCAGGCCGGACTGGCGCATCACCTCGGTCAGGGACAGGTCGTCGAGGGCGGCGTGCTGGGGCAACTCGCGGGTGCCGGGGACGCAGGGCAGGAAGCTTCGTTCGTACGTGATCACGGAGCCGTTCTCGACCAGCTCCCGGGTTCGTTCGACCGTCACGAACGCGGTTTCGTCCAGGGCGAGTTGATCGGCCAGCTGGTCGTCGGTGACCTCGCGTACCGCGAGGGTGCGTACGCGGGTGTCGATGCCCTGGAGAGCCAGGGCGCGGGCCCAGCCGAGGCGGTTGTCCAGCGGGCGGCCGTCGAAGAGGACGTAGGAGCCCTTGCCCGTGCGGGTGGTGATCAGGCCTGTCTCGTTGAGCTCGGCCAGTGCCGCTCGGACCGTGGTGCGGCTGACCCCGAAGCGCTGGGCGAGGGCGTGTTCACCCGGCAGCTGCTCGCCGGTCGGCAGACGTCCGCTGCGGATCTCCCGGGCGAGTACCTCGGTGATCTGCTGGTGCTTGAGCCGGACGCCGGTCATGACGGGGCCCCGGTGAGAACTTCGTCCGATGTGACTACCCGGATCAACGGCCGGTACAGGTCCATCGTCCGCAGCGCCATGGCATGCGACGCGTCGTCCACTCCCGCGCACGCATCGGCGACCACGACCACCTCCACTCCCGCGTCGGCGGCAGCGAGGGCGGTCGACAGTACGCAGCAGTCCGTGCTGACCCCGGCCAGTACCAGCCGTCCGTCGGAGCCGACGCGCTCGGCCAGTTCGGGGGTCCACTTGCCGAAGGTGGTCGCGTCCACCAGGTCCGGGGCCAGGGCCTCGAATTCGTCCGTCAGCCGCCAGAGTGAGGCCCCCGGTGGCCGGAGCGCGAAGGGCCACTGCTCGTAGTACGTCCGCCACGCACCGACGGGCTTGTCGGGCGCGAGGAACCGGGTGAAGGTGACGCGCTCCCCGAAGGCCGGCAGCAGCCGGCGTACGCCCTCGGCCGCTTCGTCGAAGCGGGGGGTCGCCCAGGGGCTGTCGGGCTCGGCGAACACGCGCTGCATGTCTATGACGGCCAGCAGACCGCGCCGTGCGTCCTCATCCGACCGGACCTCCCGTACACCGCCGTCTGTATTCATCCGCGCAGCACTTCCTCCGTCGTCAGCGGGCTCGGCGCCCCCAGTTCCTGCGCCTGTACCCGCCCGCGGCCGAGGGCCAGCGTGCCGAGGAAACCGAGTACGAGTGCCACCAGCACGCCCAGGTTCGCGTACGCCCACGCGCCCGACTTCCCGCCGAGGCCCAGCGGGCCGAGCAGATAGCCCTGCCACTCCAGCCAGCTCGCGGCCGCGTTGGTGACCAGTCCCCAGCCGAGCGCGGTCGCGGCCAGCGTGAGCAGCAGGGGCTGGAGCGGTACGTCGCCGTATCGCCCGCTGCCGCGGAACAGGTCGGCCTCGTCGTAGTCGCGGCGGCGCATCGCCAGGTCGGCCAGCATGATCCCGCACCAGGCGGCCACCGGGACGCCCAGCGTGGTGAGGAAGCCGATGAACTGGCCGAGGAAGTTGTCGGTGAAGAACACGATGTAGATCGAACCGGCGATCATCAGGACGCCGTCGAAGAGCGCGGCCACGTAGCGCGGCACCCGCAGGCCCGCGGCGAGCAGCGCCAGGCCGGAGGAGTAGATGTCGAGCACCGCGCCACCGACCATGCCGAGGACGGCGACCACGGCGAAGGGGACCAGGAACCACTTGGGCAGGATCGTGGTCAGCGCGCCGATCGGGTCGAGGCCGATGGCCTTGCTGAGGTCGCCGGAGGAGCCCGCCAGCAGTAGGCCGAACACCAGCAGAAGCAGTGGTGCCACCGAGCCGCCGAAGGTGGTCCAGCCGATGACACCCCGGCCGGCGGAGGCGCGCGGCAGGTAACGGGAGTAGTCCGCGGCCGCGTTGACCCAGCCGAGGCCGAAGCCGGTCATCATGAAGACCAGGGCGCCGATGAACTCCTGCGTGGAGCCCGCCGGTACGGCGCTCACGGTGTGCCAGTGGATGTGGTCGGCCACCAGCGCGATGTAGACGACCGTGAGTACGCCGGTGACCACGGTGATCACCGTCTGAAGGCGCATGATCAGGTCGAAGCCCATCACCCCGCCGATCACGGTCAGCGCGCTGACCAGGATCAGGGCGATCACCTTCGTCTCGGTGCCGCCGCCCCAGCCGAGCTGGTCGAAGACGGTGGCGGTGGCCATGGTGGCGAGGGAGACGAGCACGATCTCCCAGCCGACCGTCAGCATCCACGAGATCGCCGAGGGCAGGCGGTTGCCGCGGACGCCGTACGCGGCGCGGCTGAGCACCATCGTCGGCACGGACCCGCGTTTGCCCGCCACCGCGATGAACCCGCAGAGCAGGAAGGACAACACGATGCCGAGCGATCCGGCCACCAGTGCCTGCCAGAAGGAGATGCCGAAGCCCAGCGCGAAGGCGCCGTAACTCAGGCCCAGAACCCCGACGTTGGCCCCGAACCAGGGCCAGAACAGCGTGCGCGGCGTGCCCTTGCGCTCGGCGTCCCCGATCACGTCGAGGCCGTGCGCCTCCACCTGGAGCTGCTGCCTGCCGACGTGATCGGGGACGCCGTCGTTTCTGCTGCCGGGAGATTCCGTCATCTTCGACCTACCTGTCTAGACGTGTTCAGCGGAGGTTAGGTGGAGGGCCCTGGGACGTCAACCGTGTTGACCGTCAGAACTCCCCGGGCACGGTCTCCCAGTGGTCCGCGAGTCGGGTCAGCATCGCCATCAACTGCTCGCGTTCGAGCGCCTCGTACGGCCGGAGGAGCTTTTCGTCCAACTGCCGTGCCCGGTGGTTGGCCTGCTCCAGCACGCTCCGTCCTTCGTCGGTCAGGTAGAGCAGCTTGCGGCGGGCGTCGGACTCCGGCGTCTGCCGCCTGATCAGTCCGCGATTCTCCATCCGCCGGACGATGTCCGTCATCGTCGATGCGTCCAGCGAGACCGCGGAAGCCAACGATCCCTGGTCCTGTCCCGGGCTCGCCCCCACCGCGGTGAGCGCCGCGAACTGGGGACCAGTCAACGAAGAGTCGACACCGCGTACCCATGCCGATGTGTATGCCTGGTACAGGCGCCTGACCAGGAAGCCGGGGGCCTCGAGCAGGGCCGGCGGGCTGGCCGGTGGGGCCGATGGGCTGGCGGGCGGGTTGGCCTGCGGCGCGGCCTTCGAATCTGCGGAGTCACTCATGGCGCCAACCTCCCGATTCCGCCGCATCCCCCGTTGGACGCCGCAAGAAGACCCTAGGCAGGACTGGCGACAACTGATATACCGGACACCAATAATCCGTGTCCGGATTAGTTTCCGGGTGGGTCGTCTCCCGCTCGGACTTCACTTGGTGGCCGTCGGTTCTGCGAACTGGAACGGGGGCCCTGTAGCAGGGCCGTCAGCTCTGTCTCCCTCCTCACTCCGGCGAACCAAGGAGTCCCGCCATGCGTCAGACCGCCCAACCGGGCCCCGCCATACCCCAGATGGAACGCAACGGCGTCAATCCCATCCCCGACGACGAACGCCACGGCACACCGCGTGGTCTGTTCGGCGTGTGGTTCTCCTGGAACGTGTCCATCCTCGGCGTCAGCTACGGCATCTACGTGTTCGGCGTCGGACTCAACGCCTGGCAGGCGGTGCTGGCCGGGCTGCTCGGCTACGCGCTGTCGGCGGTCCTCGTCGGGATCCTGGCCGTCGGAGGGCCCCGTACGGGACTGCCGACACTGACGCAGACCCGGATGGCCTTCGGCTTCCACGGCAACAAGTTCCCGACGTTCTTCGCCTATCTGTCGAACGTGGGATGGAAGGTCACCATCATCACCCTGGCCTCCACGACCGGGGCCAACCTCTTCGCCCGTCTGTGGCCGGGGGCCTTCGCCGGTGAGGACGGCAAGGGGACGACGGCCGCCGTGGTGGTGTGGTTCGTGGTCGTCCTGGCGGTGACCGTGACGGTCGCGGTCCTGGGGCACGCCGTGATCGTGCGGGTGGAGCGGTGGATCGCGTGGCTGACCTCGGTGATGACCGTGATCTTCGTGGCGCTGATGGTTCCGCACATCCACTGGAGCCGTATCGGTGACGCGTCCGCCGGTTCGTTCGGCCAGTTCGTGGGCGGGATGATCCTCGCCATGACCCTGGTCGGCATCGGGTTCCTGAACTACGGCGGCGACTTCGCCCGTTATCTGCCGCGCCGTACGCCGGCCCCGGGCGTGGTGGGCTGGACGGCCGGCGGGATCACCCTGCCCGTAGCGGTGCTGCTCGTCCTGGGTGTCCTGCTCGTCGCAGGTGATCCCGAGCTCGGTTCCGCCGCCGCGGCCGACCCGGTGGCGGCGCTGACGGAGCTGCTGCCGATGTGGTTCTTCGTGCCGTTCAGCATCGTCATCGTCATCTCGCTGGTGGCCGCCGCCATCACCGGACTGTACTCCTCCGGCCTGGCACTGCTGGCCCTGGGCGTCCCGGTCTCGCGGGCCGGCACCACGGTGATCAACATGGTGGTGATCTCGGCCGGCGCCTTCTACCTGCTGTTCATCTCCACATCCTTCCTCGCCACCTTCCAGGCGTTCCTGGCGCTGATCGCCGTGGTCCTGGGCACCATGGGAGCCATCCAGCTGCTCGACTTCATCCGGCAACGCCGCCAGGGATGGCCGGTGACACCGGCGCTGCCCGCCGGGCAGGGGGGCCGCAGTGTCCGCTGGACGGCGCTGGTCTCCCTGCTGGCTGCGACGGTCATCGGTCTGGGCATGGTGACCTCCTCCGACCCGAACATCGGCAAGGCGGTCGGGTTCCTGCTCACCGACGACCAGAAGACCGGGCTGATCGGGACGACCAACATCGGTGTCCTGGTCGCCATGGGAGTCGGCGCCGCACTGTACGCACTGCTCACCTTCGCGCTCCGGATCGACCCGAGCCGCGAGCACGCACCCGGGTCCACGGATACCGCCATCGGCAGCAAGCGCACCCAGGTCGGGGCCGCGCAAGGGGATGGCTCCACGGGGACGACCGTATAAGCCACCCCGCCCGAGCGACCCCAGGCACACAGCGACCCAGGCACACAGCGACCCCACCACAGCGACAGGACGCCGCCATGAGCTTCGCCGACCCAGACCACTGGCACGCGCCGGCCACCTACTGGTTCTGGCAGCGTGTCCCCACCGACCAGGAGATCCGTGAGCAGCTCGATTCGCTCGCGGCGGCCGGGTTCCGGTCGTTCCAGATCCAGGCTCGGCTGTCCTTTCCCCGCCGGGAGTACCTCGGGGAGGCCTACCTCGCCGCCTACCGGCGCACGGCCGAGGAGGCGGCGGAGCGCGGGCTGCTGATGGGGATCTACGACGAGTACAACTGGCTGTCCGGTCACGCGGGCGGACGTACGGTCGAGGGGCGGGACGAGCTGCGGGAGCGGCACATGTTCTTCTCGTCCGCCCGCGCGGGATCCGGCGGCGCACCGGTGGAGTGCGCGGTCGACTCGATCACCGCCCAGGACGTGGAGTATCTGCTCCAGCCCGGCAAGGAATGGGTCTTCGACGGCGGCTCCCCCCGCTGGGAGGACTGGGAGATCGTGGCGGCGCTGGCCCACCCCATCGGCGCCATCACCGACGAGACGTACATCGTGGATGTGACCGACGAGGCGCGGCTCGTGCGTACCGGCCCGGACGGCTGTGTGGTGTCCGTGCCCGCCGAGGCGGTCTCCCGGGCCGGCCTGGACGCCGAGGTGACCGTGTTCACCGCGGCCCGGTGCGCGTCCAGCCGAATGATCAACTACCTGCTGCCGCAGGCCGCCGAGCGCTTCCTGGAGGTGGGCTACGAGCCGCTGGCCCGCGTGCTCGGGGGACACCTCGGCACCACGGTCAGGTATGTCTTCTTCGACCAGCCGCACGGCTGCTTCTACCACTGGCGACAGCTCCACGAGGACCTGCGCGCGCCCGAACGCCGGGCGGAGACGGGGCATGTCACCGCCTCGCTGATGTACGCGCCCTCGATCGTGCCCGAGGACCGCCGGGTGCTGCTGTCCCTGTCCCGCCGGGTGGGCCCGGATACGGAGGCATGGCGGTGCGCGTTCTTCGAGCGGTACGCCGACGCCGGCATCGACGCCTTCTTCGGCACGCTGTCGGCCTGGTGCCGTGCGCACGGTGTGGCCCTGTCCGGCCATGAGGTGCTCGGCTATGTCTCCTCGTGGGATCCCACCAGCACCATCATCACCGACGACCCGCGGACGAACTTCGGCACGGACTACTTCGCTCTCGACCGTTGGCGGGACATGACCGCGGTGGACGCCCGCAACGACCATCCGCAGCTCGCGGCCAAGTTCGGCGACTCCCTCGCCCGGGCGCACGGCAGGTCCGGCTGCCTGGTGGAGCAGTACTTCGCCAGTACGACGGCCGGATCGCACTTCGCCGAAGGCGCCTGGGAACTCACCCTGGGACGGCTGCGCGCGGCAACCGTGCGGCACCATCTCCTGGGCGCACGCCAACTGCTCATGCACGCGTTCTGGCTCACCGACGCCCCCTCCCTCCCCGACGGCGAAGGGCAGGTCTTCACCGACCCGCGGCTGGACTTCCCCCCGGGCGTCAACCACGAGCCGTGGTTCACCCATCACCGCTCATTCGCCGAGGAGTCCGGCCGTCTGTCGGAATTCCTCGACGCCGCCGAGCCGTTGCCCGGCATCGCGCTGCTCTACCCCCTGCGCACCAGCTGGGCGGGTGGCCCCGGACACCCCTACGGCAAGCACTTCGCGTTCTGGGCCGAGTACCTGGCACGTGCCGGGCGCGACTTCCGGATCGTCGACGAGCAGCAGATCCGCAGCGGCCTCGCGCCCGGCACCAGCGCGCTGATCCTGCCGGGCGCGGAGGTCATCGAGGACATGGCCACGATGGACGCGGTGGAGGACTTCGTCCGGGCCGGCGGCACGCTCCTGGCGTCGGGGCCGCTGCCCCGGCTGCTTCAACACCGTGACGGCGGCGACAAGTTGACGCAGCGGGTGCAGGCGCTGGTCACCGGAGTGCGCGGCGCACACTGGCCCCAAGTGCCTCCGACCGCCGAAGCCGACAGCCGCCTGACCGCGGTGCCCGGTCCCCGGGCCGCGACCGCCGACGCCGTACCCGGCGTGTGGACAACGCGCCGCACCCTGGCAGGCGAGACCCGGCTGGCGCTGTTCAACGACACCGCCGAGCGCCAACTGGTCACCGTGCGCCCGACGACACTTCCGGCCGCCATCACCTGGTGGGATCCCGCGACCGGACGTACGAGCGAGCCGCGCCCGCTGACCGAAGCCCTGACGCTCGCGCTGCACCCGGCCGAGCTGTCCTGCGTGAGCATCACGGCCGGCCCGGGAGCACAGGACGTACCGGAGACGAGGGTGCTCGACACCGGCTGGACACTGAGCCTGGCCGGCCGTGAACTGACCGGCGTCGACGTCCGGCGAGGGTGGGAACGCCAGGGCTTCCCGGACATCGCCGGAGAGGGCATCTACACAACCCGGTTCACGCTCGGCCCGGAGGAGCTGGAGCACTGGCCCGTCTGGGAACTCGTGCTGCCGGGCGTCGGCAGCAGCGCACGCGCGGAGGTCAACGGACAGCAGGTCGGCGACTGGGGATGGGGGCCGTTCAACTGCCCACTGCCCGCCGGAGTGCTGACCGGCGGCATGAACACCCTCACCATCACCGTGGCATCCACGGCGGCGAACCGCTACGCGCCGGACCGTGGGGAACCGAGCGGACTCCTCAGCGCTCCTCTGGTTCGGCCGCGCCTGGCGCAGTCGTACGCATAGCGACAACCCCCGTCACCACGGCCGTGACGACAAGGACCACCGCCCACGACAGCCAGTAATCCCGAGGCAGCACAGTCGAGTTGGCCGGACTCCCCGGCCGAAGGAGCAGCGGCAAGGCGAGCAGCGTCAGACACCCCCCGGTCAGCAACCCACCCCGCCACACCGCCCGCAGCCGCGACCGCCCGATGAGCAGGCCCAGTACCAGAACAGCCGGCACCAGAAGTCCGTCATGCAGCACCACCGCCCCGCCCAGCCACAGCGCCAGATCCCCTACGTCCGACAGGTCGGGGTGGGTCCGTACGACGAACTGCTGGACGCCGAAACCGACGGCCGCCAGGCCGGGTACCGCAAGCAGCAGACGTAGCAACGTCGTTGAGGTCATGCGAGTACCTCCAGTCTGGTGACCCACTTGGTCTGCAGCACACCGGGCCGGTTCGGCGCGATGATGCGGGCCGGGTGGCCGTGGTCCGGTGCGAGGGGCTCGCCGTTGAGGCGGAGGGCGAGGAGGGTGAGGTCGTCGCGGGTGTAGGGGTGGTCCATCTCGGTGATGCCGTAGCCGCCTCGGCGTTGCAGGGAGACGATGCGCAGACGGGCGCCGTCGGGGAGGCCGGCTCGGGCGAGGAGGTCCTTGATGCGTACGCCCTCCCAGTGGGCGGACTTGGACCAGCCCTCGACGCAGGCGATGGGGAGTTCGACTCCGTGCTGCGGCATCGCGCGGAGTTCGTCCAGCGTCAGCTCGTAGGGGTTGGGCCCCTCCACCCGCAGCCGCCAGTCCCGTACCGCCTCCTCCGTGATGCCCGCCGCCCTCGCCGTCCGGTTCACCGGGAGTCCCTGCGGGCCGACGTCCGGGTCTCGCGGCGCCAGCAGGGCCAGGTCCTTCAGCGGTGTGACCGACTGGCCCGCGGTGAAGAGGGTGACGGCGCCGACCGCGGTGCCGAGGCCCCGCAGCAGGGAGCGGCGGTCGACGGAGTCCCGTAGTTCCAGGTCCGTCAACTCGCCTGACGCGCGGCGCCAGTTCGCCAGGATGACCGGTGCCTTCACCGCCACGTGCAGCAGCAGCGAGCCGATGATGACCCAGGCCAGCGCCCAGTGCACCTGGCGGAAGGAGAACGGCCAGGCGTACCACTGGATCGTGTTGAGCAGGCCCATGAACAGCTCAAGCAGGGTGGCTGCCACCAGGACCGCGATGGACAGGCGCTCCAGGGCGTGGGCGATCGAGCGGACAGGGGGCCATTCGAAGAGACGGGGGTAGACCGTCCACAGCTTCACCAGCAGCAACGGCACCGCGCCGATGCCGCTGATCACATGCAGGCCCTGCGTGACGCGGTAGCCCCACGCGGGGCGCGTCGGCAGGTGCGGGGACAGCCAGGCGGGCGGCTCCTGGAGGTAGTGGCTGATCACGCCGGACAGGAAGCAGACCAGGAGGGCCAGGCCCAGGAGGCGGCCGACCACGGTTGCCGTGCGCGGGTCGTGCAGCCTGCCTCGGAAGCGGGGGAGCAGGGCGGGTGCGGACATGCTGCCATTCCACGTGCGCGGGGCCGCCGAGCGGAATCAAATCCGTCTTACGGAACTCTGACGCACGCCGTCCACGGTCGAGGCGGTGCAGCGGCGGGTGCCGTGCCGCTGAGGACGTGGACGGCTCAGGAGGGGCCCAGTGAGCGCTCCTTGACCCGGTCCAGGTGCCGGGTGAAGACCTCTCGGGTGTCCGGCGTCAGTGTGCGCAGCGCGACCAGCGCCGTGATGACGACGTCGCACAGTTCCGCCTGGACGTCGTCCCAGGTGTGGGTCGTCCCCTTGCGCGGGTTCTGGCCGGTCGCGCCGATCACCGCCTGGGCGACCTCGCCGACCTCCTCCGACAGCTTGAGCATGCGCAGCAGCAGGCCCTCCCGGTCGCCGTCCGTCCGGTTCTCGTCGAGCCAGGTCCACAGGGCGTCGACGGAGGTCCAGAGGTCGGCGGAGGTGGCCGCGGGCGTCTCCTGGTCAGCACTCATACGGCGCAGCCTGCCATTCCCGGGCTACTCCCTGGCAACTCCCTGGGCTACTCCTCGAACAACACCTCCTGCTCCCCCTGCTCGGCCTCCTCAGCCTTCACCAACCGCTTGTTGCGTGCGCCCACGATCACAGCCGTGGCGGCCGCCGCCACACCGAGCGCCGTCGGCACCATCCAGCCGCGGTCGAAGACGTGCCCGAGCGCGTGGTCGAGGGAGAGACGGCCGGGGCCCGTGACCGCGAGGCCCGTGGCGGCCAGGGCGAGGGTCGCCGCGTACTCGTAGCCGCCCTCCGCGTTGAAGAAGCCGTTCGGCATGTGCACCGCGGCCGCGCCCGCCATGGCGCCGGTTGCCGCCGCGCCCGCCGCCGGGGTGGCCAGGCCCAGCGCCAGCAGCGCGCCGCCGCCCCACTCCGTCAGCCCGGCCGCCGTGGCGCTCGCCTTGCCGGGCGCGTACCCGACGGACTCCATGAACTGGCCGGTCCCCTCGATGCCATGTCCGCCGAACCAGCCGAACAGCTTCTGCGCGCCGTGCGCGGCCAGCACTCCGCCGGTACCCAGCCGGAGCAGCAGCAGACCCAGATCTCGTCGGTCGTAACAAGTCACGGTGACTCCCGGTGCGAACAGCAGGAACAGTCCCCCCGTGGGTTTCCACCGTCGCACCGACGCCGCCCGCCCGACCTGCCCGGACCGCCGTTCGGGTGGCGCCGCTGCGTGAGCGGTGTTTGTCTGGCAGTCATGACGATTCAGCCCAAGAACCTCAGCGACCCGGTCGTCCGGGAGTTCGTCACCGCCGTCAACGCGCACGACCGCGACGCCTTCCTGGCGCTCCTCACCCCGGACGCGACGATGGCGGACGACGGCTCCGACCGTGACCTCGACGACTGGATCAGCCGGGAGATCTTCGACTCCCACGGGCACATGGAGGTCGACCGCGAGACCGCCGGCGGCCGTGCCCTCGTCGCCCGCTACAGCAACGACACCTGGGGCGAGATGCGCACCCAGTGGCGTTTCGAGGTCGACGACAGCGGCAAGATCCGGCGCTTCGAGACCGGTCAGGCGTAGCGGACGTAAGAAGTACTCCGAAACCCCTTGCCCTGAAGTGCACTCCAACTCATAGCGTCCCCGCTCATGGAGAAGATCTCGCACACCAGGACACTCGGCCGCACCGGCATCGAAGTCAGCGCTCTCGGCTTCGGCTGCTGGGCCATCGGCGGTGAGTGGCAGGACCCGGACGGGCAGCCGCTCGGCTGGGGCAAGGTCGACGACGAGGAGTCCGTACGGGCCGTCCGGCGCGCCCTCGATCTCGGCGTCACCTTCTTCGACACCGCCGACGCCTACGGCACCGGACACAGCGAGCGCGTCCTCGGCCGGGCGCTCGGCAAGCGGCGCGCGGACGTGGTCGTCGCCACCAAGTGGGGCAACGTCTTCGACGAGGAGACCCGCACCCTCACCGGCGGCGACGACTCACCGGCGTACGCCCGCCGCGCCCTGACCGCCTCCCTGCGCCGCCTCGACACCGACTACGTCGACCTCTACCAGCTGCACCTGTCCGACGCCGACCCCGACAAGGCCGCCGAACTCCGCGACATGTGCGAGGAGTTCGTGGCGGAGGGGCTCATACGGTCGTACGCCTGGAGCACCGACGACCCCGCCCGCGCCGCCGTGTTCGCTCAGGGCGCCCACTGCGCGGCCGTACAGCACCGGCTCAACATCCTTCAGGACGCGCCCGAAATGCTCGCCCTGTGCGAGGAGTCGGGGCTCGCCAGCATCAACCGCAGTCCGCTCGCGATGGGGTTGCTGACCGGGAAGCGGGCCGCGGGGCAGGCCCTCGACGCCGGGGACATCCGCAACACTCCGCCCTCCTGGCTGTCCGGCTTCTCTCAGGGGGCGGGCGCGGACCCGGAG
Source organism: Streptomyces sp. NPDC051963 (assembly GCF_044593495.1). Lineage (NCBI taxonomy): Bacteria > Bacillati > Actinomycetota > Actinomycetes > Kitasatosporales > Streptomycetaceae > Streptomyces > Streptomyces sp. NPDC051963. The sequence goes on from NZ_JBIUCC010000002.1 coordinate 692,316, forward strand.
TGGGTGCAGCGGGTCGACGCGCTCAAGGAGATCCTGACCAGCGGCGGACGTACGCCCGCCCAGGGCGCCCTCGCCTGGATCTGGGCGCGCAGTCCGCGCACCGTGCCGATCCCCGGGTTCCGTACGGTCGTCCAGGCCGAGGAGAACGCCGGCGCGATGGCCCAAGGGCCGCTCACCGCCGCGCAGTTGACCGAGATCGACGGCATCCTGGGACGGTGAGCGGCCAACCCGGCCCTACGCCACTCTCTGCTCCGTCAGCGTCAACCGGCCCGCCTTGATGGTGGCCAGGCGTGGCGCGCGGCGGGCGATCGACGAGTCGTGGGTGACCAGGACGAAGGTCAGGCCGTACTCGTGCCACAGACCTTCGAGCAGGCCCATGATGTCGTCGCGGGTGCCCTCGTCGAGGTTGCCGGTGGGCTCGTCGGCGAGCAGCACCTTCGGCTTCTTGACCAGGGCCCGCGCGATGGCGACGCGCTGCTGCTGGCCGCCGGACAGCTCCGACGGCGCATGGCGCAGCCGGTCGCCGAGGCCGACCGAGCTGAGCGCCTCGGCGGCCCGCTCGCGCCGCTCCCCGGGCTTCACACCGAGCGGGACGAGGGCCGTCTCGACGTTCTCCTGCGCGGTCAGGGTCGGGATGAGGTTGAACGCCTGGAAGATGATGCCGATCTTCTCGGCGCGCATCCTGGTCAGCTTGGCCTCGCTGATGCGCGCGAGGTCGACGCCGTCCAGCTCGACGCTGCCGGAGGACGGACGGTCCAGGCCGCCGATCATCTGGAGCAGCGTCGACTTGCCGCCGCCGGTGGGGCCCTGGATGACGAGCTGGTCGCCGTCCTCGATCGTGAGGTCGACGCCGCGCAGCGCCTCCACCGTCTCCTTGCCCCGTGTGTATCTCTTGGTGACGTCGGTGAGCTTGTACATGGGATGAACTCCGTGACTGGAAGAAGGGGGTGGGGCGCCGCGTCCCGGGGGAGTGGACGCGGCGCCCCGGATCAGGGGCGTTACGAGACGCTGCGGAGCGCGTCCGCCGGGCGCATGCGGGAGGCGCGCCAGCCGCCCATCGCTCCGGCGATCAGACCGCCGGTCACCGCGAGGCCGACCGCGAGCGCGATCGTGGTGATCGAGACGGGCGCGGACAGCGCGATCTCCATCGTGTTCGCCGCCGCCTGCTGCCCGGGGCCGCCTCCCATGCCGCCACCGCCGGGGCCGCCGCCCATGCCGCCGCCACCGCCGGTCGAGCCCAACTGGGCTTCCAGCGTCGGGCTGATCGCCGTCACCGTGTACGCGGCGATCAGACCCAGCGCGATACCGAGCACCCCGCCGAGCAGACCGTTCACCATCGACTCGCCGACCACCTGCCGGGTCACCTTTCGGCTCGGCCAGCCCAGCGCCTTCAGCGTGCCGAACTCCCGCACCCGGCGCGACACCGCCGACGAGGTCAGCAGCGCGGCCACCAGGAACGCCGCCACGAGCACCGCGATCGACAGCCACTTGCCGACGCTGGTCGCGAGGTTGGAGGCGGTGGAGAGGGAGCCGGAGACGGTCTCCGCGAGGTCGGCGGAGGTCGTCACCGTCGTACCGGAGATGTTCTTCTGGATCGCCGACTTCACGGAGTCGATCTGCTGCGAGTCGGACGCCTTGACATAGATCGTGGTGACCTCGTCCTTCGAGTCGCCCAGCGTCTGCGCCTGCTTCAGCGGCAGGTACACGTCGGTGGTGGACTCGCTGCTCTCGGGCGTCGCGATACCGATGATCGTGTACTTGGTGTCGGAGATCGTGAGGGTCTTGCCGACCTTGTACTCGTTCTCGTTCGCGTACGACTTGCTGAGCACCGCGACCTTCGCGTTGGTCTGCGTCGCCGTGAACGTCTTGCCGGAGGTGATCTCCGAGCCGGCCAGCGGGCCGAGGCCCTGGTTCGTGACGTCGACGCCGGCGACGGAGTAGGAGTTCACGTCGAAGGAGGCGCCGCCGCCCTGGACCCGGGGCTGGGCGGTGGAGCCGCTCGCGCCGCCACCCGGGCCGCCCTGCGTCTGGCCGCTGTCCTGCGACTCCGCCTGGCCCTGCGTGAACGAGCCGTTGACTTTGGTGACGTTCAGGGTGAGGGCACCGACCGCGTCCGCCACGCCGTCCTGCGCGCCGACCTTCTGCACCAGTGAGGCGCTGAGGGACTGGCCCCCTTGCGTCATCACGCGGTCCGAACTCTGTTCCTCGTCGTCTTCCGACCCGGCGTCGAATTCGAATCTGGGACCGCCCGAACCGTTGTCGGTGGGCGCCGATCTCGCCTTGGTGACCGTCATGTCGGTGCCGAGACCGTAAAGCGACTTCAGGACCTTGTCCTGCGCCTGTTGCATGCCGGCCGACACCGAGTTGACGGTGATGACCAGCGCGATTCCGAGCGCCAGACCCATCGCGATGACCAGGGCCGCCTTTTTGCGACGGCTCAGCTCGCGCTTGAGATAGATGCCAAACATCCCGTTCCTCGAAGGTTCTTGGCGCCCGCTGTGGGCGCGGACACACGCTAGGGACGAACCTTTGAGCAGCCGTGAACAAGGGATGTGCATGACCTGAGAAGGGATGTGTGCGAGCTGAGAGTTTCCCGGATTCGAGGATTCGAGGATTCGGGAAATGTGCGCACGTTCGCGGACGTTTATGGCAGCCGCTCCATGGCCCGGTGCGTACCTCGCGGTCCCACGCGAGGCCACCCCCACCCGGTGCCGTGGAGCGGCTGCCACATCCCCCCTCGATGTGGTCACGGAAGCAGTGCATTCCAACTGTGAAGCTCTTGTGGAGAGGAGTCGAGCATAGGCCTCCCACCGGGCGCTACGCAGTGGACGGTCACATTCCGGTTGTGCAAGTTGTGAAACCTGTGGTCCAGGGACGGGCTCAGCCGCGGCCGACGTACGGCATCGCCGTCGCCAGCACCGTCGCGAACTGCACGTTCGCCTCCAGCGGCAGCTCCGCCATGTGCCGCACCGTGCGCGCCACATCGGCGACGTCCATCACGGGCTCCGGCGCCACCGAGCCGTTCGCCTGGAGCGCGCCCGTCTGCATCCGGGCCGTCATCTCGGTCGCCGCGTTGCCGATGTCGATCTGGCCGACGGCGATGCCGTACGGCCGTCCGTCCAGCGACAGCGCCTTGGTGAGGCCGGTCAGTGCGTGCTTGGTCGCGGTGTAGGCGACGGACTGCGGTCGGGGCGTATGGGCGGAAATAGACCCGTTGTTGATGATCCGGCCGCCCTGCGGGTCCTGCTCCTTCATCTGCCGGTACGCAGCCTGCGCGCACAGGAACGCCCCGTTGAGGTTGGTGTCCACCACATGCCGCCAGGCGTCGTACGACAGCTCCTCCACCGGCACCCCGCCGGGACCGAACGTCCCCGCGTTGTTGAACAGCAGGTCCACTCGCCCGAACCGGTCCGTGGTCGCGGCGAACAGCGCGGCCACGTCCTCCGGCCGCGACACATCCGTCCGTACGGCGATGGAGGCGCCCTCGGGCACCAGCGCCGCCGTCTCCTCCAGCGTCTCGGGGCGGCGGCCCGCCAGCGCCACCGACCAGCCCGTGCGCAGCAGTTCCACGGCGACCGCGCGGCCGACGCCGGAGCCGGCGCCGGTCACCACGGCGACCTGGGCTCCGCCGTGCGTCCGGGATTCCGTATGCGATGCATTCATGAGGCCGCAGCGTAAGCGCTCCACCGGGGGTGCCGCTGTAGGTCGTCGGTCGTCTGCGGGTCCGTTGTGGCTGGTCGCGCAGTTCCCCGCGCCCCTGAGGGGCGCGTCCGCACCGTGGAAATCATTGGGCCGCCATCTGGGTGTTGTGTACGTGCCAAACGTGAGTCGTTCGGGGTCACTGCAATACCTCCTGCATCCAATTGCCAGGGGAGGACCGGATGACACCCGAACTCCGCGAAGCCGCACGGCATCTGAGCCGTCGTCGCTTCCTGACCGTCACCGGCGCGGCCGCCGCGCTCGCCTTCGCAGTGAACCTGCCTGTCGCAGGCACCGCGAGCGCAGCCGAACTCGACGCCGCGCAGCTCACCGACGACCCGTTCACGCTCGGCGTCGCGTCAGGCGACCCGCAGCCCGGCTCCGTGCTGCTGTGGACCCGGCTCGCGCCCGCCCCGTTCCAGCCCGACAGCGGCCTGCCCGCCGCACGCGTCACCGTCCGGTGGGAGGTGGCCCGCGACGAGAAGTTCCGCCGGATCGCCAGACGCGGTACGGCGACCGCCCACCCCGAGTTCCACCACACCGTGCATGTCGCGGTCGACGGCCTCGACGAGGCCCGCGTGTACTACTACCGCTTCCGGGTGGGCCGTTGGGTCAGCCCGACCGGCCGCACGCGCACCGCTCCGGGCAACGGCGGCAAGGTCTCCGCGCTCACCTTCGGCGTGGTCTCCTGCCAGCGCTACGACCAGGCCTACTTCACCGCCTACCGGCACCTCGCCGAGGACGACGTGGACCTCGTCTTCCACCTCGGCGACTACCTCTACGAGTACCCGGTCACCTCCGTCGGCGGCGCCCGCGCCTACCCGGCGGGCACGCTGCCCGACCTGCTCAACCGCGAGACGGTGACGCTGGAGGACTACCGGCTCCGGTACGCGCTCTACAAGTCGGACGCCGACCTCGCGGCCGCCCACGCGGCCCACCCCTTCATCGTCACCTGGGACGACCACGAGACCGAGAACAACTACGCCGACGACATCCCGGAATCCGGGGGATCGTCGGAGGAGTTCCTGATCCGCCGGGCCGCCGCCTACCGCGCCTACTGGGAGAACATGCCGCTGCGCCGCCCCCAGCAGCCCGACGGCCCCGACCTCCGGCTCTACCGGCGTCTGCACTGGGGCCGGCTCGCCCAGTTCGACGTACTCGACACCCGGCAGTACCGCTCCAACCAGGCGTACGGCGACGGCTGGCAGTTCCCCGGGCCGGAGTCCGAGGACCCGACGCGCACGCTGACCGGCGACGTGCAGGAGCGGTGGCTGATCGACGGCTGGCACCGCTCCCGCGCCCTGTGGAACGTGCTGCCGCAGCAGGTCACCTTCTCCCGCCGGTTCAACAGCACCACGCTGCCCTCCCAGGTCTCCATGGACTCCTGGGACGGCTACCCGGCCTCCCGCGAGCGCGTCCTCGCCGGCGCCGACGCGGCCGGCATCGAGAACCTCATGGTCCTCACCGGTGACGTGCATGTGAGCTTCGGCCTCGACATCAAGCGGGACTTCGACGACCCCGACTCACCGACCGTGGGGACCGAGATCGTCGCCACCTCGATCGCCAGCGGCGGCAACGGCTCGGCCAGGCCCGCCAACTGGGCCACCAACATGGCGGCCAACCCGCACATGAAGTTCTACAACGGGCTGCGCGGCTATGCGACGGTCGAGCTGGGCCGGGAGTCGGCGCGGGCCGACTTCAAGACGATCGCGTACGCGACGAGGCCGGACGCACCGCTGACGACGGCCGCCTCCTTCGTGACGGAGGCGGGGGCGCCGGGGCTCAAGCCGGTGTAGCCGCCGGGGCGTCGTCCTCGCCGGGGTAGCGGACGCCGATGCGGTCCCGGATCGCGTCGAGCGTCCGCATCACTGCGAGGGTGCCGTCGAGCGGGATGACCGGGGACTCGGTCTCGCCGGCCCGCAGGGCCCGCATCACCTCGCGGGCCTCGTACTTGAGGCTGTTGTGCGGGCCGGTGGACGGATCGTGGGCGAACACCTCAGGCTCGCGGCCGTCCCGGTGCAGGACGAAGCGGTCGGCGTGGAAGAAGCCGGACGGGATGTCGATGCGGCCCTGCGAGCCGGTGACCGACGCGGAGACCGACGTACCGCCGACGACGGAGCAGTGCACCGAGGCGAGAGCGCCGCTCTCCCACGAGAGCAGTGCTCCCGTCTGAAGGTCGACGCCCTCCTCCGAGAGCACCGCCCGGGCCGCGACGTCCGAGGGCTCCCCGAGCAGCAAGTGCGCGAACGACACCGGATACACGCCGAGGTCGAGCAGCGCGCCGCCGCCCTGCGCGGGGTCACGGAGCCGGTGCGAGGGCGGGAAGGGGCCCGCAAGCCCGAAGTCGGCCTGCACAGTGCGCACTTCGCCGATCCCGCCGTCGTCGACGAGGGCCTTCAGCCGCCGGATCACGGGATTGCAGTACATCCACATGGCCTCCATCAGGAAGCTCCCGCGCTCCTTCGCCAGCGCGACCAGCTCCTCGGCCTCGCGGGCGTTCAGCGTGAACGCCTTCTCGCACAGCACGTTCCGCCCGGCCTCCAGGCACAGACCGGCGGCCGCCCGGTGCGCCGAGTGCGGGGTGGCGACGTACACGACATCGATGTCCTCGTCGGCCGCGAGGGAGCCCCAGTCGCCGTACGCCCGAGGGATGCCGAACCGTTCCGCGAACGCCTTCGCCGAGTCCGAGGTCCGCGAGGCCACCGCCACCACGTCCGCGTCGGGCAGATCGACCAGATCCGCCGTGAACGCGGCCGCGATCCCGCCGGTCGCCAGGATCCCCCACCGCACGTTCTCCGCCGTCATCCCGTCCCGCCCTCGTTCATGTGACCCCAGCCACTGTGTTCGAACTGAGAGCATAGGTGCCGTATCGAGGAGAGAGGGAGGGCACATGCCCGAGCGTGGGGCGTCCGGGGCATCCATACCGAAGAGACCCGACGAGACACAGGCGGCCGTACCGGAAACGGAACCGGCCGCCCGTGCCGTGCGCCGTACCGGACTGCTCGTCACCCTCATCCTCGGCGGTCTGACCGCGGTGCCGCCGCTGTCGATGGACATGTACCTCCCGGCCCTGCCGGAGGTCACCGGGTCCCTGCACGCGTCCGCCGCGACCGTCCAGCTCACGCTCACCGCCTGTCTGGCCGGCATGGCGTTCGGACAGCTGGTGGTCGGTCCGATGAGCGACAAGTGGGGACGGCGGCGCCCGCTGCTCATCGGCCTCGCGGTCTACATCGTCGCCACCGTCCTGTGCGCGGTGGCGCCCACCGTGGAACTCCTGGTCGCCTGCCGGCTGGCCCAGGGACTCGCGGGCGCGGCCGGCATCGTGATCGCGCGAGCGGTCGCCCGCGATCTGTACGACGGCATGGCCATGGCCCGCTTCTTCTCCACCCTCATGCTGATCTCGGGGGTCGCGCCGATCGTGGCACCGCTGATCGGCGGGCAGATCCTGCGGGTGACCGACTGGCGGGGCGTGTTCGTCGTGCTCGCACTCGTCGGAGTGGCGCTGACCGCCGTCGTCTGGGTGAAACTGCCCGAGACGCTGCCGCCCGCCGAACGCCACAGCGGCGGCACGGGCGAGGCCCTGCACGCGATGCGGCGGCTGCTCGCCGACCGCGCCTTCTCCGGCTACATGATCGCGGGCGGCTTCGCCTTCGCCTCCCTCTTCGCCTACGTCTCCGCCTCGCCGTTCGTGATCCAGGAGATCTACGGAGCCTCGCCGCAGACCTTCAGCCTGCTGTTCGGGCTCAACTCGGTCGGCCTGATCGCCGTCGGCCAGATCAACGGGAAGGTGCTGGTCGGGCGGGTCAACCTCGACAAGGTGCTGGGCATCGGACTCGTCGTCGTCATCGCCGCCGCGACCGCGCTGCTGCTGATGTCCCTGGACGTGTTCGGCGAGGTGGGGCTGGTGCCGGTGGCCGCCGCGCTGTTCGTGCTGATGTCCGCCATGGGCATCACCCTGCCCAACACCCAGGCCCTCGCCCTCATGCGCACCCGGCACGCCGCCGGCTCCGCGTCCGCCCTGCTCGGCACGTCCTCCTTCCTCATCGGCGCGGTCGCCTCCCCGCTGGTCGGCGTCGCCGGAGAGGACACCGCCGTCCCGATGGCCGTCGTCCAACTGGCGGCGGCACTGGTGGCACTGGCCTGCTTCATGGGAATGTGCCGTCCTTGGAACAGACGTACGGATATGGAGGGAGCGGGGAGCTGAGCGCGCCCAGACTGCGCAGCGGCACACCGGAACGGGCCGGACTCGACCCCGGGGAACTCCGCCATCTCGTCCGCGAGGTGGGCAACCTCACCGACGGCGAACGCCCCTGGGCGGCGGGCACCGTCCTGGTCGCCGGGCGCGGGCCCGTCATCGCCGTCGAGGAGGCGGCCGGCTGGGCCGTACGGTACGAGGCCTACGACCCGGAGGCCGACGCGGGCCTGGAGCTGCCGCCGGGCGACCGGGTCCCGATGACGGTCGGCACCCCCTTCGACATCGCGTCCCTGACCAAGTTGTTCACGGCCGTCGCCGCCGTGCAGCAGATCGAGCGGGGGACGCTCGGCATCGACGCGCGCGTCGGCGCGTATCTGCCGGACTTCCGGGCGGCGGCCGCGCACGGCATCACCGTCCGCCAACTGCTCACCCACACCTCGGGGCTGCGGCCCGAACTCCCGCTGTACGACTGCGCCGACGACACCGCACGGCTGGCGCTCCTGCGGGCCGAGGCCCCCGTCGGCGTGCCCGGCACCTACTGCTACTCCGACCTCAACCCGCTCCTCCTCCAGCACCTCCTGGAACGCATCACCGGCCGCACCCTCGACGTCCTCGTCCACGACGGCATCACCCGACCGCTGGGGATGACCGCGACGGCCTACGGCCCCTGCCCCGACGCGGCCGCCACCGAGGACCAGCGGCGGCCTTGGGCCAAGGCGGACCGGGGCATGCTGCGGGGTGTGGTCCACGACGAGAACGCGTGGGCGCTCGGCGGCGTGGCGGGTCACGCCGGCCTCTTCTCGACCGGCCCCGACCTCGCCGTGTTCTGCCGGGCCCTCCTCGCGGGCGGCTCCTACGGTCCCGCCCGCATCCTCGGCTCCGACTTCGTCGAGCTGCTGCTGGGCCCGCCCGGGCTGGGTTTCGCGGTGGACCAGCCGTGGTTCATGGGGCAGTTGGCGGGGGAGGGCGCCGTCGGGCACACCGGCTTCACGGGGACGTCGCTGGTCCTGGACCCGGCGACCGACACCTTCCTGGTCCTGCTCGCCAACACCGTCCATCCCCGGAGACGGGCTGCGGACAGCGGGCCGCGGGCGAGGGCGGGGACGCGGATGGCACGGGCGGTGCGGGGGTGACGCAGAGGATTTCTCGCCCCCGCCGCCCCTACCCGTCCCGTCCCTGGGGGCTGCGCCCCCAGACCCCCTTGTCCTCAAACGCCGGACGGGCTGGATTTGAGGACTTGCGCTGAAATCCAGCCCCTTGGGGGTCCCCCCTCTGGGGGAGTTTGAGGAGCGGGGGTCCAGGGGGCGCAGCCCCCAGGGACGGGACGGGTAGGGGCGGCGGGGGCGAGACAAGTCCAGGCCCGCACCGACGCCGGTCGCACTCGTAGAATCTCCGCGTGAACGCCCCCGCCCACCCGGCCGAGACCCTGCGCACGACACTCGCCACCCTCCTCGACGGCCTCCCGCCCCGCCAGGCCGCGCAGGCCGTGGAGCGCCTGATCGCCAACTACCGCGGAGCCACCCCCACCGACGCCCCCATCCTCCGCGACCGCGCAGACGTGGCGGCCTACGCCGCCTACCGCATGCCCGCGACCTACGAGGCAACGCACGCCGCACTGGACGCGTTCGCGCAGGCCGTGCCGGAGTGGGCGCCCGGCAGCCACATCGACGTCGGCGGCGGGACGGGCGCCGCGACCTGGGCGGTCACCGCGACCTGGCCCGGCGAGCGCAGCGTCACCGTCCTCGACTGGGCCGAACCCGCCCTCGCGCTGGGCAGGGAGATCGCCGCCGCCAACCCGGCCCTACGGGACACCCGCTGGCAGCGCTCCCGAATCGGAGCGGCGCTCAAAATCGAGAGCACTGATCTCGTCACGGTCTCCTACGTCCTCAACGAACTCACCGCGACCGATCGCACCACCCTCGTCGACACCGTCGCCGACGCCGCGCAGGCCGTCGTGATCGTCGAACCCGGCACCCCCGACGGCTACACCCGCATCATCGAGGCCCGCGACCGCCTCATCACCGCCGGCTTCCACATCGCCGCCCCCTGCCCGCACAGCGCCGCCTGTCCCATCGTCCCCGGCACGGACTGGTGCCACTTCTCGGCCCGCGTCAGCCGTTCCTCGCTCCATCGCCAGGTCAAGGGCGGCTCCCTCGCCTACGAGGACGAGAAGTTCGCCTACGTCGCCGCCACCCGCCTCCCGGTCACCCCGGCCCCCTCCCGCGTCGTACGCAAGCCGCAGATCCGCAAGGGCCAGGTTCTCCTCGACCTCTGCGAAACCGAGCCCGCCCTCCACCGGACCACGGTCACCAAGCGCCACGGCGACCTGTACAAGGCGGCCCGCGACGCGGCATGGGGCGACGCCTGGCCCCCTCCGGCGGAGGACGCGGAGTACTAGGACAGGGTCGCCCAGCGGCGCAGGGTCGCGACTGCCGTGGCACGGTCGGCGGGGGACAGGTCCGCGAGCCTCACGTGGTGGTTGGTGTCCGGCGCCCACAGGACGCGTGAGTCGTGGGCGCCGGGACGGAAGGGCTCGGCGACGGCCGGGTCCTGCGTGCCATTGACGAAGAGCAGCCGGCCGCCGCGCCGGCGGACCCAGTGGTCGATGTCCGGCATGGCGTCGGGGTCGAAGCACAGCGGGATGTCGCGGGGCACGAAGCTGCGGGGTTCGATGGCGGCCGGATGGCGGAGCAGGTCAGCGAGATGGGCGGTGGGGACGCTCAAGTACCCCATCTGCGTGCCTAGTTGGTACCAATAGGGGATGTAGTGCACCGCGATCTCGTCGGCGTACACGGGCAGCGCGGCGGTGCGCTCCAGCCATCCGTACAGCTCGTCGGTGGTGGCGTCCGGGCGGGGGATGGTGCCGCCGTCCCCGGTGCCGTTCTGCCAGAACATGAACAGCACGCGCAGTACGGCGATTTCGAGCGCCTTGTCGGCGCTGCCGATGATGCGGAAGCCGGTGCCGGTGGAGGCCGCCCAGGCCTGGTAGCGGGCGACCATCTCGGGACGGCGCAGGAGGATCTCGCGCTGGATCGTCTTCAGGGCGTCACGGGTCTCCGGGCTGCCGATGCGCTCCAGGAAGCGGAGGTAGGCGGAGTCGTCGCGGTCGTCGACGTTGTTCGGGGCGGAGTAGGCGACGGTGCCGTGCACGTCGTCCGGGTGGAAGCGGCGGTGGTAGACGCTCGCCATACCGCCCTTGCTGCCGCCGGTGGAGATCCATGCGCCGCGGTACAGCCCGCGGAACAGGCTGACGACTCGGTGGTGGTCGTCTGCGGCCTGCCGGATCGTCAGGTGGGAGTAGTCGGGGGTCGCCGGGCGGGACGTACCGAAGTAGCGGTGCTCGACCTGGAGTTGGTTGGCGTCGAGCAGAACGGTCGGCTCGGCCCGCCAGGGCGTGAGGTTCGCCTCGTACCCGGTCGAGGCCAGCACGGTGGGCCGGACGGTCGAGGTGTGCAGCAGGGTGAGGCGCTGTTCGAAGGCGCCGGCGGCGGGGTCAGTGTGGTCGACCGGCTGGCGCAGGGCGAGGACGAAGAAGCGGTACCCGGGCTCGGCGCCCGGCCGTTCCTCGATCAGCCGCAGTCCCGGCAGGGACCGTAAGGCATCCGCCACGTCGCCGTCGCCGTTCCCTGCGCGGACCCGGCCGGTGGCCGCCTGTGCGGGCACGGCGGTCGCGGCGGCGAGGGTCAGGCCCGCTGCCCGGGCCGTCGAGGTGAGCAGACGTCGTCTCGTCCATGTGCGCATCAAGATGTCTCCCCGGTGTCGCTGACCGTTTCAGTACAGCCACCGGACACCGGGGAGAGATCCCGCGCTTGGGGGGACTGGCTCCCCCGGGCGGGGGAGACGCGGTCACGATGAGGTGCCCGCGTCGCCTCCCTTTTCGCGCTGTTCCTGGAGCTTGCGCAACAGCTCCCGCTTCTGTGCCTGGGGATCGACGGACCCTCCGACGCGGCCGCCGCGTGCGCCGCCGCGCAGCGCGTCCCGGCCGAGATTCCTGCGGGTACCGCCGACTCCGAGCATTCCTCCGCCTCGCGTCATCGCGGGCTCCTTCCTCACCACTGCGTTAAACGAGACGTCTCGTCTCGCCTTGACGAACACCACTGTCCAACGAGACGCACCGTCTTGTCAACCTGATAGATTCGATCCATGGCCAAGAACTCCGCCCTCGAGGCGCCCTCTCCCGCCAAGACCGCCCCCGACTCCACCCGCCGCAGCGAGAAGTCCCGTCGCGCCATCTACGACGCCGCCATCGAGCTCGTCGCGGAGGTCGGCTACCCCAGGACCACCATCGAGGGCATCGCCGCCCGTGCAGGCGTCGGCAAGCAGACGATCTACCGGTGGTGGTCGTCGAAGGCGGACGTCCTGCTGGAGGCCTTCCTCGATCTCAGCGAACAGGCGTCGCGGGAGGCGGGCTCGGAGGAGCCGTACGTCATTCCGGACACCGGTGACCTCGCCGCCGACCTCAAGGCCGTGCTGCGGCTCACCGTCGACCAGCTCAAGGACCCCCGGTTCGAGGCGCCGTCCCGTGCCCTGGCCGCCGAAGGCGTGGTCGACGAGAAGCTCGGCCGGATCTTCATGACCAAGCTCCTCGAACCCTCGCTCCTGCTGTACGTCGACCGGGTGCGGGCCGCCCAGGACGCCGGACAGGTGCGCCAGGACGTCGATCCGCGCATCGCCCTGGAGCTCTGGGTCTCACCCCTCGCCCAGCGCTGGCTCCAGTACACGGGCCCGATCTCCTACGAGTACACCGACACCCTCGTCGACTACGCCCTGTACGGTCTGGCGCCCCGCTGAATCCCGCCAAAGCGGTCGATGACCCTCTATTCAGGAGCCGCACCCACCTCGTCCCACCTACCCCGGATGTGAGCTCCGGCCCCCCGAAGCGCAGGATGGTGGGACCATAGGGCATGCTGTCCGCACAACGGCGAGGGCGAGGGGATAGATGAGCACGGAGTTCGGCGGTCGTTCCGGCCGGCAGGGCAAACTCTCCCAGTGGCTGCGCGGACGCCGCCCGAAGGAGGCCGCCGGCGACGGCGGCCGTGAGGACCTGCTGCTGGCCGCCGCCGGATCGGGCCTGCCGCTCGCGCCCGCCGCGCACCCGGCCCCCGGCTACCGCTGCTCCTGCGACCGCGTCGGCTGTCCCACCCCGGCCCGCCACCCGATCTCCTTCGCCTGGCAGACGCAGTCCACCACCGACCGCGCACAGATCGAGCGCTGGGCCCGGCATCAGCCGCAGGCCAACTTCATCACCGCGACCGGCATGGTGCACGACGTCCTCGACGTGCCCCTGGAAGCCGGGCGTGAGGCGCTGGAGCGGCTGCTCGACGCCGGCATCGAGGTCGGCCCGGTCGCCGAGAGCTCCGACGGCCGCCTGCTGTTCTTCACCCTCACCCGGGGCACCCCCGAGGACGAGGACGAATGGTGGCCCTGCGAGCTGGACTGCCACCCCGAGACGGCGGACGAGCACCCCGGCCTGCGCTGGCACTGCCGCGGCTCGTACGTCCTCGTGCCGCCCGCCCGGCTCCCCGGCGACGACGGCCAGTCCGTGCACTGGGTGCGCGGCCTGGAGCATCCGCTCCCCGACCCGCTGAGCATGCTGGAAGTCCTCACCGACGCCTGCGCCCGCTACGCCGGCGAGGAGCCCGACCACGCGTCCGCGGCCTGGCCCCTCCGCCACTGAGGACCGTACGAAGAGCGACTGCCGTATGAAGCGCGGCTGTCGTACGGAGAGCGGCTACTCGCCCTTCGCCGACGTGAGCCCCTGGATCCGGCCGAGGATCGTGACCTTCCCGGGCCCCTTCGGGTCCAGCGCCACCTCGTTGGAGACGAACTCCATCGTCAGCGACTGCTTGATCTCACCGGTCGTCAGCGCCAGCACATCGTCGAGCGGTGTCGGCACCGACGTACCCGCATAGGCCGTCTGCTTCTCGTAGTGGCGGGTGGTGAAGAACACCAGCGCCCCGCCGTCCTTCGTGCGCACCGCCAGCGGCGCGTAGTCGCCGTTCGTCAGCGGCTCGTCGATGAACTGGGTGACCAGACCAGGCTTCTTGGCGTCCTTCTGCCGCTCCGCTCGCCATCCGCTGGTGTGCGAATTCGCCGCGAAGGCCGACTCCCCGCCGTCCTTGAGGTACTTGGCGTACTCCTGGCTCAACTTCGCCGGTTCCGCCGCCAGTTCGACGGAGTCCGCGGGCACGGCCTCGGCGAACCCGTCCGCGTCCTTCTTGAACTCCGGTACGTCGTCGGGCGCGACCAGCGTCAGATACGCCACCTCCCACGCCTCGTCGAGACCGCCGCGGGTGAACACGAACAGCCAGCGTGCGCTGCCCCCCTTGTTGGCCGCCGCGTCGGCGACGAACCAGCGCGGCCAGCCCGCCTTCTCGACGATCGTGTACGACACGTCCGACAGCTTCAGCGGCGAGTGGTTCGGATTCCCCTCGGGGCTGCCCGCCTGCCCGGCCTTCAGCCGCGCCGCGTCGATGTCGGCCAGGGCGCCGGTGACATGATCGGCGTCCAGGGAGCTGTCGTACGCCTTGTCGGCGTCGTTGTATGCGGTCGTGAACTGCTGGAGCGCCTTGGCGGCTTCGGCCCGGGTGGCCGCGGGGAGGACCTCGCGCTCCCCGTGCACCACCATGCATCCGCTCGCCGTCAGCGAGATGGCCGCCATCGAAGCCGCCATCAGCGCGTTCCGCTCAAGCTTGCCGGCCCTCCGGGGGCCGCGAAGCCTGATCATCGGCTACCTTCACCTTCCGTTACCGAGAGTCTTCAGACTCGTGGCATTCCGACCATTTCTGCTCGGAAGGTCCGTTCCCGCTCCTCCTGGAGCGGGACTACGGTGCACGCTTCACCGCCGACAGCCCGGGCAAGGCCAGGTCTTACACCGGCTCCACGTACGTTTTCGGTCTCCGAGCCACTCCCGGCGACCAAACCCCAAGGGGGCAACGTGTTTTGCCTGCCGTCGCAGGGACACAGCAGCTGGGCGGCTTGGCTTTCGCCGACCAGCACGTGTGACCCTACCAACTGAGACCGACGACTGCCGAGGAACATCGAAAACTCAATCGGCAGCTTGCACCGCCTTCCTGGAGGCGAACCCTACCGGGGCGAAGAACAACGCGAGCGTCGGGATCAAGTACAGCAGCCACACCGTGACCTGGAGGACGGTCGGGTCCGGCTGGAAGTTGAAGACTCCCTTGAGGAGGGTGCCGTACCAGCTGTCCGGCGGGATGGTGCCGCTGATGTCGAAGGACTTGTCGTTCAGGCCCGGCAGCCAGTCCGCCTCCTGGAGATCATGGAAGCCGTACGCCAGGACGCCCGCCGCCACGACGACCAGCATCGCGCCGGTCCAGGTGAAGAACTTGGCGAGATTGATGCGCAGGGCACCCCGGTAGAACAGCCAGCCCAGGACGATCGCGGTGAGGATGCCCAGGGCCACGCCGACCAGCGGACGCGGCGTCCCGTCGCCCGCCGCGCGGACCGACGCCCACACGAACAGGGCCGTCTCCAGGCCCTCGCGGCCCACCGCCAGGAAGGCCGTCGCGACCAGGGCGCCGGTGCCCATCTGGAGGGCGGCGTCGAGCTTGCCGTGCAGTTCGGCCTTCAGATGCCGGGCGGTGCGCCGCATCCAGAACACCATCCACGTCACCAGACACACCGCGAGGATCGACAGCGAGCCGCCGAGCGCCTCCTGTGCCTCGAACGTCAGCTCCTGGGAGCCGAATTCGAGCGCGCAGCCGAAGCCCAGCGCGATCGCGACCGCGACGCCGATACCGATCCAGATCGGCTTCAGCGCGTCCCTGCGGTCGGTCTTCACCAGATAGGCGATGAGGATGCAGACGACGAGGCTGGCCTCCAGGCCCTCCCGCAGACCGATCAGGTAGTTGGAGAACACGGCTACGCCTCCTCGGAGAACAGCGTCCGGCCCCACCAGTCGCCCGAGTCGCGGACGCCGGGCGGGATCGCGAAGATCGCCGAACCCACATGCTGGATGTACTCGTTGAGGGTGTCCGGCGCCAGGCTGCGCTGGATCGGGATGAAGCCCTTGCGGACGTCCCGCTGGTACGCGAGGAAGAACAGGCCCGCGTCCAGCCGGCCCAGGCCGTCCGTGCCGTCGGTGAAGGAGTAGCCGCGGCGCAGGATCGTCGCCCCGTCGTTGGAGTCGGGGTGCGCGAGCCGGACGTGCGCGTCGGGCAGCATCGCCTTCAGGAACGGCTCGTCGCGCTCCTTGGCCTTGCCGACCGGGGCGCCCTCGCCCTTGTCGCGGCCGATGATGTCCTCCTGCTCCTGGAGCGAGGTGCGGTCCCAGGTCTCGATGTGCATCCGGATACGCCGGGCGACGAGGTAGGAGCCCCCGGCCATCCAGGCGGAGCCGTCCTTCCCGTCCGCCCACACGAACTTCTTCAGTCGGTCCGTCTCCGTGCCCGCGATGTTGCGGGTGCCGTCCTTGAAGCCCATGAGGTTGCGCGGGGTCTGCTCCTCCGGCGTGGTCGAGGACGTTTTGCCGAAGCCGAGTTGGGACCAGCGGATGACGACCTTGCCGAAGCCGATGCGGGCGAGGTTGCGGATGGCGTGCACGGCGACCTGCGGGTCGTCCGCGCAGGCCTGGATGCACAGGTCGCCGCCGCTGCGGTTCTTGTCGAGGTTGTCGCCGGAGAACTTCGGCAGCTCGACCAGGGCCTCGGGGCGTGCGTCCGCCAGCCCGAACTTCTCGAACAGGGAGGGCCCGAAGCCGATCGTCAGCGTCAGCCGCGACGGCTTGAGGCCCAGCGCCTCGCCGGTGTCGTCCGGCGGCGCCTCGGCGAGACCGCCGTACGCACCCTCACCGACCGTCTGCCCGGCCGTCATCCGCCGCGCGGCCACCGTCCAGTCCTTCAGCATCCGTACGAGCTCGGCGCGGTCGTCGGTCTTCACGTCGAACGCGGCGAAGTGCAGCCGGTCCTGCACGGGCGTGGCGATACCGGCCTGGTGCGTGCCGTGGAAGGCGACGGCCGCGCCCGACTCGGCGCCGACCGGGTCGACGTCGCTGCTGGTGCGGGCCATCGCCACCGCACCGCCGGCCGCGGCGGCACCGAGCGCGAGGCCGGCACCGCCCCAGCCGATCAGTGCACGTCGGGACGGGGGTTTCGAGGGTTCGGTTGCTTCTGTCGTGTTTGTTGCGTTTGTTGTGTTCGTCGCATCTGTCGTGTCGGCCATGTCTGCCATGAGGGCCCCCTACCTCACTTCACGACGACTGCGGCGGCCAGCTTGGACAGGGGCTCGGCGAGCGCGTTCACCGCGTCGGAGAGCTCCTTCTGCTCGGCCTCGCTGACCTTGTCGTACGAGGTGAAGTCGTACTGTGTTGAATTCGGCTCGTCCGCCCGGTACTTGTCCAGCAGCGTGTTCAGCGCCGCGAACTGCTTGTCCAGCTCCGTCACCAGCGCCGCGTCGTTCTCCTTTGCGACGGGCTTCAGCAGGTCGTACGACTCCTCCGCGCCCTCGACGTTGGCCTTGAAGTCGACCAGGTCGGTGTGGGAGTAGCGCTCCTCCTCGCCGGTGACCTTGCCGGTGGCGACCTCGTCGAGGAGCTCCTTGGCGCCGTTGGCCATGGAGGTCGGGGTGATCTCGGCCTTGCCGACCCGCTTCTGCCAGTCCGTGAGGTCGGTGATCAGCTGGTCGGCGAGCTCGGAGTCGCGGGCGGTGAGCTTCTTGTCCTTCCAGAGCGAGCGCTCCAGGCGGTGCCAGCCGGTCCAGTCCTTCTCCAGGTCCTGGCCCTCCTCCAGACCGTCCTCGCGCAGGTCGACCTTGGGGTCGATGTCACCGAAGGACTCGGCGACCGGCTCGGTGCGCTCCCAGCCGATACGGGAGGGCGCGTACGCCTTCTTCGCGGCCTCGATGTCGCCGTCCTTCACCGCCTTGGCGAACGTCTCGGCGAGCGGCAGCGTCTCGTCGGCCTGGGCCTGGACGTACTCGCGGTAGGCGGCGACGGCCTTGTCGAGACGCGCGTCGCGCTTGGCGACGGTGCCGCCTGTGACCTTGATGTCCTGGCGGATGCCGTTGCCCTTCATGCCGGGCTTGCAGGCGATCTGGTAGTCGCCCGCCTTCACTTCGGCGGTCACCCGCTGCTTGGTGCCGGGGCCGATGTTCTCGCGCTCGGTCACCACCCGGTCGTCCGGGAAGAGGATGTAGACCTCGTTGACCTTGGAGCCCTTGTTCTCGATGGCGAGCTCGACGTGTCCGGCCGGGACCTCGTTCTTGGACACCTCGCACTTGTCGTCCGTCGCGGTCACGTTGATCACGTTGTCCCCGCTGCCCGAACCGCCCTTCTCGGTGCAGGCGGTGACGGCGGTCAGCGCCGCCGCGGTGGCGACGGCGGTGATGACGGAGAGTCTGGCGGCGCGCATACAGGCTCCATGAGGGTGGCGAGGGTGGTGAGGGTGGCGAGAAAACGCTTACAGGGAACTCACAGCTATGGCTAGGCTCGCCTAACTTATCCGAGCCTTACCCGCGTGATACCCGGTCGTGCCGTGATTCAGCTCTCATGGGCCGTGTCGGACGGTGTTTGAGCACGAGGCGATCACGGTGGCTCAAACCGGACCCCACGGAAGGGTCAAGGGTGCGTCAAAGGTCGCGTCTTGGGGTGACCAGGACCGCGCCCGTGCGGGGGTGCGGCAGTACCTCGACCGGCTGGTCGTAGACCTCGGACAGCAAGCCGTCCGAGAAGACCTCTTCGGGCGGGCCGTCCGCGGCCAGCTTTCCGGCGCGCAGGATCGCGACCCGGTGCGCGTACGCCGCCGCGAGGCCCAGGTCGTGCAGGACGACGACCACCGCGTCTCCGGCCCGCGCCCGCTCCCGGCACAACCGCAGCACCAGTTCCTGGTGTTTGAGGTCGAGGGCCGCCGTCGGTTCGTCGAGCAGCAGTAGCGGTGCGCGCTGGGCGAGTACGCGGGCGAGCGCGACCCTGGCCCGCTCGCCGCCGCTCAGCGCCGAGAACGGGCGGGCGGCGAATCCCGTCACCTCGGCCCGGGCCATCGCTTCCGCTACGGCGGCGTCGTCGTCCTCCGCTCCGACTGCCGCCCAGGGGGCGCGGCCCATCCGGACCACCTCCTCCACCGTGAACGGGAAGGACAGCGCCGCCGACTGCGGCAACACGGCTCGGCGCAGGGCGAGTTCGGGGGCGGACCAGTCCCGTGCCGGGCGGCCGTGAATCCGTACGAGCCCCTCCGCGGCGGGGAGGTCGGCGGCCAGGGCGCCCAACAGGGTGGACTTTCCTGCGCCGTTGGGGCCGACGAGGGCGAGTACCTCGCCGGCTCGGGCTGTGACGGACACTCCGTGGAGGACGGGGCGGGAGCCGAGGCGGACGTGGAGGGACTGCGCTTCGGCGAGGACGTCGCCTGGTTCGGCGGGGGTGGGAGGGGTGGGGCGGGGGCGGAGGAGTCTCATGGCGGGGTCCTTGGGAGGGTTCGGAGGGCGGGGTGCGTTGGCAACTGAGGGCGAGGTCACCCACCTGGGGGCGCGGGGAACTGCGCGACCAGCCCCCACGCACCCGCAGACGGCACACAACCCCTCCTCAGGCCCAACCCCCTTGCCTCCGTCGCGTCCTGCGCAGCAGCCAGAAAAAGAACGGACTGCCGAGAAGCGCGGTCAAAACCCCCAGCGGAAGCTCCGCCGGCGCCGCCACAGTCCGCGCAGCGAGATCCGCCCCGAGCAGCACCACCGCGCCCCCCAGCGCACTGCCCGGCACGAGAAACCGATGCCCGGGCCCCGCGGCCATGCGTAGCAGATGCGGTACGACGAGACCGACGAAGCCGATGACGCCGGCGACGCTCACCGCCGCGGCCGTCAGCAGCGCGATGACGAGGATGAGTACGATCCGCAGCCGCTCCACGTCCACGCCCAGGTGCCGGGCGGGCCGGTCGCCGAGTGCGAGGAGGTCCAGGCGGCGCGAGTACAGCGGTGCGAGCAGGAGGCCGATCGCCGCGCAGGGCAGTACCGCGAGCACCTTCGGCCAGGTCGCCTGGGCGAGGGAACCCAGCTGCCAGAAGGTAATCTGGTTCACCGCGGCGGTGTCGGCGAGGAAGATGAACAGGCCGACGAGCGCTCCGCAGAACGCGTTCACCGCGATGCCGGTGAGGATCAGCGTCACGACTTCCGTACGGCCGCCCGAGCGGGACATCCCGTACACCAGCAGGACGGTGGCGAGACCGGCGACGAAGGCCATCGCCGGGAGGGTCCAGTTGCCGAAGAAGGTCAGGCCGAGCGCGATCGAGGCCACCGCGCCGACCGCCGCGCCCAAGGAGACGCCGATCGTGCCCGGTTCGGCCAGCGGATTGCCGAACACGCCCTGCATGAGCGCGCCCGCGCAGCCCAGGGAGGCGCCGACGAGCAGTGCGAGCACGATGCGCGGGAAGCGGACGTTCCAGAGCACGGACTCCGCGACCTGGTCCAACTCCGTGCCGCCCAGCCCGGCTTTGTGCTGTACGGAGCCGAGAACGTCTCCTACGGGGATGGGGTACGCGCCGATTCCGGCGGCGACCGGGATGAGCACGAGCAGCGCGACGAGCAGGCCTGTGGTGAGGAGCCAGGTCGTGCTGTGGCGTCTTCGGGTGGTGGTGGTCGGCTCGGGCGGGGCGTTCGTTTGGGTTTGGTCTTCTACTACGGTCATGTCGCCTTAGGTTAGCCTTGCCTTTGCTCGGTATCGGGTGTGTAGCGCCTTCGGTTTCGGGTGGGGTCGGGGGCGGGGGGGGGGGGGGGGCGGCGCCGGCCCCCCCCCCCCCCCGGTAGACCACAAACCCCCCCCGGAGGACCCCCACACCAGCCGGGCCCACCCCCCCCCCCC